>NZ_CP031229.1:0-653151 GCF_003351765.1 Ornithinimicrobium avium | reverse complement strand
CCCATGCTCGAAGACCGTCCAGTGGTATCCCAGCTCGGCCCGGATGTTGGCCGTCGACCTGCCCTCGTAGCCGCCGTAGTCCCACTCGACCAGGTCCGGGTCCAGCTCATCGACGTGCAGCCCCGCCAGCTCCGCGGTCCGCCGGGCGCGCTCCAGGGGAGAGCAGCGCACGTGGACGAACTCCATACCCTCCAGGGCACGGACGATGTCACCGGCGGCCGACTCTCCCTCGGGCAGCAGCGGCAGGTCGGTCAGCCCGGTGTGCCGACCGGTGCGGGACCACTCGGTCTCGCCGTGGCGTACCAGCACCAGGCGCCCCTCCGGGACGGCCGGTCCGGACAGCGGCGGACGGCGCGCGGCCTCGGCAGCATCGGTGTCGGTCATGACTGGCACACTACGGCCATGGCTAAGGACGAGACCAGATCGGTGAGCATCGAGCGCACCGGGCAGACCCGGTACGTGGCGACCAACGCCCGCGGCGGCACGCTGCCCTTCGGCTCCGGGCAGTCGCAGGAGTTCACCCCGGTGGAGCTGCTGCTGGCGGCCGTGGCCGGGTGCTCGGCGATCGACGTCGACGTGCTCACCTCCCGGCTGGCCGAGCCGGAGCGCTTCACGATGACGGCCGCCGCCGAGAAGGTGCGGGACGAGCAGGGCAACCACCTGGGTCCGGTCACGGTGACCGTTTCCGTGACCTTCCCGGAGGGGCAGGACGGCGACGCCGCGCGCGAGCGGCTGCCCGGTGCGGTGGCGATGTCCAGGGACCGGCTGTGCACCGTCTCGCGCACCGTGGCGCTGCCCACGCCCGTCTCCTACGAGGTGCCCTGAGCCTCGCCGCTGTCAGGGGCCTCCGGCGTCGGCACCCGGCCGCTGCCGCCGCTGGGACCGCCGTGCTCGTCCGCGCTCAGCGGGGCGGTGCGCAGCTCGCCGGCCTCCCTCAGCTGTTCCAGGACGGTGTGGGCGCCCCGGACCCCGGTCAGCGCGCTGGGATGGATCGGCTGACCGGTGCGCAGCACCGAGATCCTGCCCCTGGGCTCCAGCACCGCGAGAGCGACCTGGGAGGGGTGGCTCACGCCCGCCTGGCGCAGCGCGCTCCACAGCACCGGCATGGTGAGGCCGTAGGTGCGCATGGTGTCGGCCCGGACCTTTCCGCCGACCGCGAGCACGACACCGCGCGCCGAGGGGGTCTGCGGCCGCCGCAGCTTGGGGATGGGCAGGCGTCGCAGGAACCGGAAGAACAGTTCCAGGGCGGCCAGGGTCCCCAGCGCGATCAGCCCTCCGGCCAGCGTCGGTATGTGGCCGATGGTGGAACGCCCGACGATGGCCCCCAGCACGGTGGCGACCGCGAGGTCCACGCTGCGCGGGCTGGAGTAGAGCCGCTGGCCCCACAGCCGCAGCAGCCCGCCGAAGGCGAAGTAGAGGACGACGGTGCTGATCACAACGGCGACCGCGCCTCCCCGCGTGATGCCGAGGTAGTAGCTGAGGTCCAGGTCCATGGCGCACCATGATGGCACCGTCCCCGGGACGCGCCAGCGATAACCGGTGGCGGGCAGGCTGCGACCGGCAGCAGACTTGGGTCATGACGCAGCAGACGACGGACGAGACCTCCGCGACGCCCCGGGGCACGGTCTACAGGTGGACCCCCCTGACCGAGGCGGACGTGCCCGCCTGGGCGAACCTGGTCAACCACCTCGCGGAGGTGGACGGGACCGAGGAGTTCTACCGGGAGGACGACCTGCGCGAGGAACTCACCTTCGCCGGCTTCGACCCGGCGCGCGACTCGCTGACCGCCAGGGACGAGGGGCAGATCGTCGGCTTCGCGCAGGTGACCGTGCCGACCACCCCGGACAACGAGGGGAACGGGCGCGGCTACGTCTCCGGAGGGGTGCGCGCGGACCATCGAGGGCGGGGCATCGGCCGCGAGCTGATGGACCGGATGGAGCCGCGCGCCGAGCAGCTGGTGCGCGAGCGGCACCCCGGCAGGGACGCCTACCTGCGGGCCGGGGGCGGGCTGGAAGGGTCGTCCGCCTCGCGGATGCTCCGCGCCCGCGGCTACCGGGTGGTGCGCTACTACGACGAGCTGGCCCGCCCGCTCCGCGGCGGCATCCAGGTGCCCGAGCCGCCGGGGGTGGAGCTCCTCTCGCCCACGGCCCAGCACGAGCAGGCAGCGCGGACGGCGCACAACGACGCCTTCCGGGACCACTGGGGCTCCGGTCCCCAGTCGGCAGAGACGTGGCACGACCACTGGACGGCCCGATCCGGGCGCCCGGAGGTCTCGACCCTGGCGGTGACACCGCAGGGCGAGGTGCTCTCCTACGTGCTGTGCACGGAGTGGGTCGACCGTCAGCTCTACGTCGACCTCGTGGGCACGGTGCGCGCAGCCCGCGGCCGGGGCCTGGCCCGTGCCGCGCTGCTGCGCACCGTCGACCTGGCCGGCCGCTCGGGCGCCTACGACGTCATCGAGCTGGGCGTGGACTCCGAGAACCCGTCCGGGGCGACGCGTCTGTACGAGGGGGTCGGCTTCGTGCCCAAGCTGCGGACCACCGCGATGCAGCGGGACCTGAGGTCCTCGAAGGACGCGGGGGACGGGGCCCTCTAGGCTCGGGGCGTGACACCTGACGTCAGCCGCCCGGACCGGACCCTGCACAGCACGCTGGTCGGCGACCACGGACCTGTCGTGGTCTTCCTGCACGGGCTGTTCGGCCGCGGCCGCAACTTCGGCGCCACCGTGCGGGCCATGCAGCCGCACCTGCGCGCCCTGCTCGTCGACCTGCCCAACCACGGAGCCTCGCCGTGGACGGACCCCGTGGACTACGGCCAGATGGCGCACGCCGTCGCCGAGCACCTGCGTGCGGGCGTCGCCGCAGAGGGACCCGTCCACCTCGTCGGGCACTCGATGGGCGGCAAGACGGCCATGGCGCTCGCCCTGGCGGAGCCCGACCTGGTCGACCACCTCGTCGTGGTGGACGTCAGCCCGGCCGGCTCTGGCGGGGGAGAGGAGTTCGAGCACCTGCTGGGCGCGCTCTCGCGGATCGACCTGGCCACCCTCGCCAGCCTCGGGGACGCCGACCGGCAGCTCTCGCGCGAGGTGCCCCAGCCCTCGCTGCGCGGCTTCCTCCTGCAGAACCTGCGGCGGGACGGCTCCGGCCGGCTGGCGTGGCAGGCCAACCTCGACGTGCTGCGCCGGGACCTGGCGGTCGTCACCGGCGACGTCCCGCACGCCGACGGCGCACGCTTCGACGGGCCGGTCCTGTGGGTGGCCGGCAGCGAGTCCGACTACATCACCGACGAGGACGAGCCGCTGATGCGCAGGCTCTTCCCCAGGACCCGGCGGGTCACGGTCAAGGACGCCAACCACTGGGTCCACTCCCGGCAGCCGCAGGTCTTCGCCGACGTGGTGCTGCGGTTCCTCGACGCCCCCTGAGATCGCGGGCGCACCGCGGGGCCCGCGGCATACAGTGTCGTCCATGGCGCGCTTCGTGGACATCCACCCGCACGACCCGCAGCCGCGGCTGGTCGACCAGGTCGTCCGGTCGCTGCGCGAGGGCGGGGTGGTCGCCTTCCCCACGGACGCCTGCTACACGCTGGGGGCGCAGCTGGGGGACCCGCACGCCAAGCAGCGCATCCACGACATCCGGCACCTGGACGAGCGCCACCACTTCACGCTGATGTGCGCTGACTTCGCCCAGCTCGGCCAGCTGGTGCAGATGGACAACCGCGTCTTCCGCGCCGTGCGCGCCGCGACGCCGGGGCGCTACACCTTCATCCTCCCCGCGACCAAGGAGGTGCCGCGCCGCGTGCTCCACCCCCGCAAGCGCACGATCGGGGTGCGGATCCCGGACCACCGGGTGGCCCACGCGATCGTCGAGGCGATGGGGGAGCCGCTGCTGACCAGCACCCTGCTGCTGCCTGGGCACGACGAGCCGCTCGCGCTGGGGTGGGAGGTCAAGGAGGCTCTCGACCACCTCGTGGACATCGTGGTGGAGGGCGACCAGAGCGGGCAGGAGCCCACGACGGTCGTGGACCTGTCCGAGGGCTACGCCGAAGTGCTCCGCGTCGGCTCGGGCGACCCCGAGCCGTTCAGCTGAGCGGGCGGGTCAGCCGCCGGCCTGCCAGTCGAGCCGGCCGGCCTCCTCGCCCAGCTCCCCGGCCGTCAGCTCGCCGACCTTGCCCTGGATGTAGTCGCGGCGCTCGACGGTCGGCGCGGTCACCACGAGGCGCAGACCCTCGCCGCCCTGCTCGTCCCCGCCCTCGACGACACGGATGCGCACCGAGCCGCCCTCGCGGAAGGGGATGGTGTAGCCGTCCTGCTCGCGCAGCGAGCCGCGGTGCAGGTTGGCCTGCTCCATCAGCCGCTCGAGCACGCCCTGCGGGTCGGGGACCTCCAACGACGCGTTGCTGAGCTCCTGCGCACCCTCGGGGACGCTGGGAAAGATGTTGCCCATCGATCAACTTCCTTGTCGTGGTGGTCGGGACCGGCTCCATCATGTCAGAGCGGCCCGGCCCTGTCGGCCTCGGCCCACGCCGGCTCAGCGGCGGACGAGCTCGACCAGCACCTCGTGGTGGTGGGTCTGGGGGAACATGTCGAAGAGCCGGGCCCGTCGCACCCGCAGGGACGGCATCGCGGCCAGGTCCGTGGCGAGGGTGCGCGCGTTGCACGAGGAGTAGAGGACGCGTCGCACCCCTGAGCTCTCCAGCCGGCCGGCGAGCGGTCCGACGCCCCGGCGGGGCGGGTTGACCACGACCAGGTCCGGGGTCGGACCCTCCTGCAGGTATGCCGTCGCGTCCCCGACCTCGAAGCGCACCACCGCGGGGTCCAGAGCCAGCTCCTGGGCGCTGGTCCGCGCGCTGCTCACCGCCTCCGGCGCGCTCTCGACCCCGAGCACGTCGCGGTCCGGCCCGGCCAGGTGCAGGGCGAAGCCGCCGACGCCGCAGTAGAGGTCGAGGACCGACCCCGGGCCGCCCCCGGCACGCTCGTCCTGGGCGGCCCAGTCGCGAGCCTGAGCGTAGAGACCGGCCGCGACGTGGGTGTTGGTCTGGAAGAAGCTCTGCGGTCGCAGGTGCAGCCGGATGTCGTTGACGCGCATCGGCAGGCTGTCCGCCTGCGTCAGGACGGTCTCCTCGGGGCCCTCGAGCACCGCCTTGTGCTCGGGCTGGAGGTTGACCGAGACGACACGCGTCGTGGGCAGAGCGGCCCGCACCTGCGGCAGCAGCTCGCGGACCCGGCGCAGCTGACCCGGGGAACGCAGGACGAACCGGACCATGAGCTCACCGTCGGGGGAGAGGGTGAGCAGGAGATGCTTGAGCTCACCCTGTCGGGCGGGCACGTCGTAGGGGGTGAGGCCGGACGTCGCGAGCAGGTCGGCCAGGGAGAGCACCGCGGCGTGCAGACCGGGCTCGTAGAGCCCGCACCGGCGCAGGTCCACGCCGCGGCCCCCCGCGTCGAGGATCCCGACGGTGGGCGACCCCTTGGAGCCACCGACGACGAGCTTGGCCTTGTTGCGGAAGGCCACCTCGGGACCGTGGTACGGCTCGGACCACGCCGTCGCCGGGACCCGCGCGCCGAGCAGACCGGCGACGGTCGCCTGCTTGCCGGCCAGCTGCTGCTCGGGCGGGACGCCCATGAGCGCGCAGGAACGGCATACCCCCGCGTCGAAGTAGTCGCACCGCACCGCTGGGACCTCCCTGCGTTCAGGGCCGACCGGCGGTGCGCATCGCGTCGAGGGACCAACGGCCCGCGCCGGTGAAGACGAGCGGCAGGCTCAGCCCGACGTGGAGCAGGAGCGCCTCGCCGGTGAGGGCGCCCTGGGGCGTCAACGGCGAGTAGCCCAGGCTCAGCGGCACCGTGAGCAGCCACAGAACGGCCGTCATCGCGGCGGTGAAGAAGGCGGCCGGGCGGGTGAACAGGCCGACGGCGAGCAGGACCGGCAGGGCGACCTGGGCGAGCATGAGGATCCAGGCGAAGAACTCGGGGCTCTGCGCGCCGAGCGGATGGTCGCCGACCCGCCGGATCAGCCCGGGCATGTCCGCAGCCCCGTGCAGGCCGTGCGCGACCAGCGGGAGCGACCCCAGGCGCAGGAGCAGCAGGCCGAAGTCCAGACCGTGGCTGTGCGCCTCCAGCTCGCCCGGGTCAGGGTCGCCCCACTCGTCGTAGACGTCCCGGTGGTAGTCCGTGCGCGGCTCGTCCTCGCGCCCGTCCACCTCGCTCATCCGGACGCGAGCGCCGCGCGGAGCAGCTCGGCGTCGGCGGCGAGGTCCTCGGGGGAGCGGTCGGTGGTCCTCGTCATGTCGAAGTCCTCGGGACCGCTGACGGGGAAGACGTGCACGTGGGCGTGCGGGACCTCGAACCCCTGGATGATCAGCCCGGCCCGGACGCCGGCGAAGACCTCCACCTGGGCGCGGCCGATCACGGCGGCCACGTTCATCAGGTGCGCCAGGGTCGAGGGGTCCAGGTCGGTCCACAGGTCGACCTCGGCACGCGTCACCACCAGCGCGTGGCCGCGGGTCAGCGGCGCGATGTCGAGGAAGGCCGCGCAGACCTCGTCGGACCACACCACCTCGCCGGGGATCTCGCCCTCGATGATCTTGGTGAACAGCGTCGCCATGGGGGCAGCCTACGGCGGCGACCGGCTCCGCGCGGGCAGGTCCGCCCGCGAGCCGGTCGGGTCGGACCGGCACACTGGTGGCAGGCAGGACCCGAGGGAGAGGAGCGCGGCGTGCGTGGAGAGTACAAGGTGCGCGGAGGCAAGCTGGTCTCCGTCGACGTCGAGACCGACGGCGAGGTCATCACCTCCGCCCGTGTGTTCGGGGACTTCTTCCTCGAGCCCGACGACGCCCTGGAGGACATCGACGCCGCCCTCGTGGGGCAGGCGGTGGGCACCAGCGCCGCCGACCTGGCCGCGGCGGTCACCCGGCGGCTGGAGGGACGGACGGTCCCGGTGCGCCTCATCGGCTTCGACGCCCGGGCGGTCGCCGTCGCCGTGCGCCGCGCCCTGGGTCGGGCGACCAGCTGGGACGACCTGACCTTCGACGTCATACCGCCGGTCGTGCTGCCGCCCGTGATGCACGTGGCGCTGGACGAGGTGCTCCCGCACGAGGTGGCCTCCGGCGCCCGGCGCCCCCTGCTGCGGATCTGGGACTGGGACTCCCCGCTGGTGGTCATCGGCTCCTTCCAGTCGGTGCGCAACGAGATCGACCCCGAGGGCGCCGCCCGGCACGGCATCGGCGTGGTGCGCCGGATCACCGGCGGCGGAGCGATGTTCATGGAGGCCGGCAACTGCATCACCTACTCGTTGGTGGTGCCCAGCTCGCTGGTCGAGGGGCTCTCCTTCGAGGACGCCTACGCCTACCTCGACGACTGGGTGATGGGCGCGCTGGCCGAGATCGGGGTGCGCGCACGCTACGTGCCGCTCAACGACATCGCCTCCGAGGAGGGCAAGATCGGCGGGGCCGCCCAGCGCCGCTTCGCCGACGGCGTGGTGCTGCACCACGTCACGATGGCCTACGACATCGACGCGGAGAAGATGGGGGAGGTGCTGCGCATCGGCAAGGAGAAGCTCTCCGACAAGGGCACCCGCAGCGCCGCCAAGCGCGTGGACCCGATGCGCTCGCAGACCGGGATGAGCCGCGGGGCGATCATCGAGGTCTTCCTCGACCACTTCCGCGGGCGCTACGCCACGGTGGACTCGACCTACACCGACGCCGAGCTCGCCGCGGCCCGGGAGCTCGTGGCGACGAAGTTCGGCACGCCGGAGTGGACCGGGCGCGTGCCCTGAGCAGGCGCCCGGTCCACCGGGGGGCTCAGCCGCAGTCGACGCTCGAGGCAGCCTGGATGTAGGTGCCCACCATCTGGAACGGGAGCTCGGAGCCGGCGCCGAAGTACTCCAGACCCTTGCCGTTGGCACCGTTCGGGTTCATCCGACCGGTGCCCTTGGGGTCCCCGATCGTCATCTTCTCGAAGATCTTGAGGCCGACCGGCAGGCCCTCCGCCCGCAGCGCCGCGTAGCCGGCCTCGCGCGCGGCGTCGCATCCGGTGACGTACCCGGCCTCCAGCGTGGCACCGTCCTCGGCCGAGACGACGAACCAGTTGGGTGAAGCGGGTGCGTTGAGGTTGTACATCGGGATGAAGCAGTGGTGGGCGAGCGCGGGGCCGGCGCCCATCGCGAGGGCGGCGAGCGCTGCGGTGCCGGCCAGCGCCGCGCGGCGCACCAAGGTGGGTCGGGTCATGACGTCCTCCTGCTGATGGTCCCCGAGCGGGTCCGGGACCGGACCTCTGGGTGCCAGCCAACCGGGTCATCGGCGTCCCTGTCGTCCGCCCTGCGGGTGAGGCAGGTCATCCTCGAGACGGATCCGGGTGGTGACGACCCTCTGCTGAGTGGGCCGAAGCACTGCCGGTACGGTGCCCGGAGGCGAGGGTCACGGTGATCAGGAGGCGCGGTGGAGCAGGAAGCGGCGCACGTCATACCTGCCCCGATCCCGTATGACGCGCACCTGCGGGAGCGGGTGCGGACGCACCTGGCACGGCACGAGCGCCGGGTGGTGGCTCCCGGGGACGACCGGCGGGCGGCGGTGGCCCTCGTCCTGGTCGACTCCACGCAGGAGGATGCCGAGCTGGTGGCCACCTACCCGGACGGGACGGAGGTCGAGCGGCCCTTCGGGCTCAACGAGGGGCTGCGGACGGCGGCGGGGGGAGCGGCGGTGCTCGTGTGCCGAAGACCGCTGCACCTGCCGCGGCACGCCGGGCAGTACTCGCTGCCCGGGGGCCGGCTGGAGCCCGGTGAGGACGTGGTGGCCGCGGCGCTCCGGGAGACCCGCGAGGAGGTCGGGATCGACCTGGGGCAGGACCGGGTCCTGGGGCTGCTGGACGACTACGTGACGAGGTCGGGCTTCGTCATGACGCCGGTCGTGGTGTGGGGCGGGCCGGTCACCCTGCGCCCGGATCCCGGTGAGGTGATGATCGTCTACCGGGTGGGGCTGCACCAGCTGGACCGGCCGGGGTCGCCGTGGTTCACCACCATCCCCGAGAGCGACCGTCCGGTGGTCGCGCTGCCGCTGGGCAGCACGGTCGTGCACGCCCCGACGGCGGCGGTGCTCGTGCAGCTGGGTTGGCTGGGCCTGCACGGCCGCGACGACCCGGTGGCGCACTTCGAGCAGCCGGTCTTCGCCTGGCGCTAGCCGGGCGTGCCGCGGCTCTCGAAGACGGTGCCGGGGTTGAGCAGGCCGTGCGGGTCGAGGGCCGCCTTGATGCGGTGGTTGAGCTCCATCGCCTCCGGGCCCAGCTGGGAGGCCAGCCAGGGCTTCTTGAGGCGCCCCACGCCGTGCTCGCCGGTGATCGTGCCCCCGAGGCTGATCGCCAGCTCCATCACCTGGCCGTATGCCGTACGGGCCCGGGCGGTCTGGTCCGCGTCCGCGGGGTCGAAGACCAGCAGCGGGTGGGTGTTGCCGTCGCCGGCGTGCGCGACGACGGCGATCAGGACGCCGTTGTCCTCGGCGATGCCGGCGACGCCCTCCACGAGGGCGCCCAGCTGGGGGACGGGCACGCCGACGTCCTCGAGGAGCAGGGAGCCCTTGCGCTCGACGGCCGGGATCGCCAGGCGTCGGGCCGCGACGAAGGCCTCGCCCTCGTCCGGGTCGTCGGTGTGCATGATCTCTGTGGCACCGTGGCGCTCGCAGACCGCGGCGACCGCCTCGAGCTCCTCGCGGGCGTGGGAGGAGGGCTCGTCGGACTGGACGACCAGCAGGGCGCCGGCGTCGCGGTCCAGACCCATCCGGGTCATGTCCTCCACGGCGTTGATCGTGGCGCCGTCCATGAGCTCCAGCATGGAGGGCCGCATCGTGCGCGTGATCTCCACCACGGACGCGGTCGCGCCCACCACCGTGGGGAAGGTGGCCACCAGGGTCGTGGCCGGCCGCGGCTGGGGGAGCAGGCGCAGCACGATCTCGGTGACGATCCCCAGGGTGCCCTCGCTGCCCACGAAGAGCTTGGTCAGGGACAGGCCCGCGACGTCCTTGACCCTCGGGCCGCCGAGCGTGACCGCGGTGCCGTCGACCAGGACGACGGTCATCCCGAGGACGTAGTCCATGGTGACCCCGTACTTCACGCAGCACAGCCCGCCGGCGTTGGTGGCGACGTTGCCGCCGATCGAGCAGATCTCGAAGGAGGAGGGGTCGGGCGGGTACCAGAGGCCCTCGGCCGCCGCGGCCGCCTTGACCTCGGAGTTGAGCAGGCCCGGCTGCACGGTGCAGGTCCGCGTGGCCGGGTCGACCTCGATGCGCCGCATCCGCTCGGTCGAGACCACCAGGCAGCCGTCCAGCGCGGAGGATCCGCCGGACAGACCGGTGCCGGCGCCGCGGGTGATGATCGGGACGCGGTGCTCGGCGGCCCACCGGACCGCGGTCTGCACGTGCTGGGTGCTCTCGGCCCGCACGACCGCAAGCGGGACGCCGGCGTCCGGGTCCTGCGACCGGTCGAAGCGGTAGCCGCCCATCCGGTCCGGGTCGGTCACCACGACGTCGGCCGGCAGGTCGGCGACGAGCCGGTCCAGGGCTGGGGGAGTGGGCATGGGGCCATGATCGCACCCGCGTCGGCGCGACCGCTCCGGGGGAGCCGCTGGCTAGGGTTGCTCCGGTGGAGAGTCGACGGGCAGGAGCGCGCCTGCGGTTCCGGCGGGCCGACGGCGCTGACACCGCGGCCGCGCAGGCCGCCTACCGCACGATCCTCGAGCACCTGGCGGCGACGGTCGACTATCCGCACTGGCACAGCGAGAACCACCCGACCCCGGCCGAGGTGCAGGCCTGGGTGCAGGGCGGGCAGCTGTACCTCGCGGTGGACGACGCCGACGCCGGCGCCGTCGCCGGGGTCGTGGTGCTGAACCACGACGCCCCGGACGCCTACCTGGAGGCCCCCTGGACCATCGACGCACGGCCCCTGGAGGCGCTCATGGTCCACGCGCTGGGGGTCACCCCGGGCTTCCTGCGCCAAGGTGTCGCGAGGTTCCTGGTCGACGCGTCGCTGGACGTCGCCAGGCAGGCGGGGTGCCGGGCCGTCCGGCTGGACACCTACGTGGGGAACACGCCGGCCCGCCAGCTCTACACCGGTTACGGCTTCACCGACCTGGGCGTCCACACCCTGCACTACGAGGGCACGGAGCTGGACCGGTTCCACCTCTTCGAGTACGTGCTCTGAGGCGGGCGGGGAGGCGGACGCGCCCTGCTGACCAACCGCGCTTTACATAATGTGACTTATCGGCGTTAGTCCGGGACGGGGCGTCACAGCGCCCACCACACGTGCGCCGAGGTCACCCCAGGAGCGCCAGGACGGCGTCCAGGTCCTCGACGTGCGCGTTGTGCCCCAGGCCCCTGAGGGTCACGGGCACGTCCACCAGGGCCGCCAGCTCCTCGTGCGAGACGAGCCGGTCGTGCTCACCTCGCGCGAGGACCACCCGACAGGCCGCCGCCCCCAGCAGCTGCGGCATGTCGAACGCCCCCACGCCGAACGTCCGAGGGTCCTGCGCCAGCGTCCAGCTCCCGTCGCCGCGGGACGCGGTCCCCGCATCGACCACCGGGTCGTCGGCCGCCACCAGCCCTGTGAGCCCGGCGACCTTGAGGAACCGCTCGGCCGCCTCGTCCCGGGTGGCGAACGTCCGCGGCGGCTTCTGGGCCAGGGCTGCCACGTGGGCCAGCTCCTCCGGCGACCACCTGACCTTGATCCCGAGACCGACGACGCTGCGCACGCGTCCGGGAGCCAGCGCGGCCAGGACCAGGGCGACGACCCCGCCCATCGAGTGGCCCACGACGTCGACCGGCCCGTCCGGCAGGTCCTCCAGGACCGCCCGGGCATGACCCTCGTAGCTGTAGGACGGTTCCCACGCCGCCCGACCGTGGCCCGGGAGGTCCGGCGCCGACGCGACCCCGCGCCATACCCCTCCCACCGCTCCGAGGCCGTGCAGGAGCACCATGGCCATGACGACGTCCTTCCGGTCGAGTGGCATCCGTCCCACCACCGAACCTACCGTCCTGGCGACTCCCCCACCGGCCGGCCCGGGAAGGCTCTCTCGTGATGACGCTAGACACAACCCGACACCGGCCGCCATATAGGGCGTTTGCCCGATGCGCGCACCCGCAGAGGTCCACTAGCGTCGGAAGGTCCGCGCCACGGACGCGTCTCCCGACACCCGGCCGAGAGGCGCACCTTCACCGAAGGAGCGTCATGCCATCCTCGTCCTTCTCGCCACCCGGATCGCGCCGGACACCCCGCCCTCGCAGGGCCGGGGCGGCGGTCGCGGTCCTGGGCAGCCTGGCCCTCGCCCTCGCCCCCAGCGTCGTCAGCGCCGCGCCCCAGCAGCACCCCACCGGCCCGGCCCCGACGGCGAGCCCGGGCGGCGTCGACCTGCCGCTCGACGGCGCGCCCACGTCACCCTCGCAGCTGCGTGACGAGCCCCGGCAGGTGTTCGTGCAGCTCGCCGGCGAGGGAGCCGCCGACGCCGCCCAGCACGCGCGCGGTCGCTCCGCCAAGGTCCGCGCGGCCCAGGCCGCCAGGCACGCGGCCAGGAACAAGGGTCAGCAGGTGCTCTCCCGGGCCAAGGGGCTGGACGCGCAGGCGCAGGAGCTGTGGTCGGTCGGCAACGCGGTGCCCGGCATCGCGATCAGCGCCGACAGCGACGCGCTGCGTGCCGTCGCGCAGATGGACCAGGTGGTCAAGGTCAGTGCCCTCATCCCCAAGCGCCCCGTCAACTCCAACGGCGCCGAGCTGACCAACGTCCTGAAGACCTGGCAGGACACCGGGACCTACGGCGACGGCGTCACGATCGGGATCATCGACACCGGCACCGACTACACCCACGCCGACCTTGGCGGCCAGGGCACCACGCAGGCGTGGCACGACGCCCGGGCCGCAGCAGCCAGCGCCGACTGGCGCGACAGCCTCACCGCACTGGCCGCGGCCAAGGTGGTCGGCGGCTACGACCTCTCCGGCGACGACTACAACGCCGACCCCCAGGCCCCCGACTACCAGCCGACTCCCCACCCCGACGAGAACCCGATCGACTGCTACGGGCACGGCTCGCACGTCGCCGGGATCGCCGCCGGCTACGGCGAGGACGCCGACGGCTCCACCTTCACCGGCACCTACGGGGACCTGACGTCCAGCGACCTGGGATCGATGCGGATGAGCCCCGGGATGGCCCCGGCGGCGCAGATCTACTCGCTGAAGGTCTTCGGCTGCACCGGTTCGACCGACCTGGTCATCCCGGCCCTGGACCGGGCGCTCGACCCGGACGGCGACGGGGACCTCGGCGACCACCTCGACATCGTCAACCTCTCGCTCGGGTCCGACTACGCCACCGTCGACGACCCCGAGAACGACGTCGTCGACAGCCTCGCCGAGCACGGGGTGCTGCCCGTCATCGCGATGGGCAACGCCGGTGACCTCACCGACGTCGGGGGCTCCCCGGGCAACGCCGTGCGCTCGCTGGCCGTGGCCAGCAGCGTCGACGACTTCCAGATGCTCGACGGGCTCCGCGTGGACGCGCCCGCCGACGTCGCGGGCATCGTCCCGGGGCAGAACTCCGTGGCCTACGACTGGGCGACCGAACCTCCGGTCACCGGGGACGTCGTGGCGCTGAGCGGGGCGAACAGCGACGGGTGCGGCCCGCTCGGCCCCGCCGACGCCGCCGCCGTGGCCGGCAAGGTGGCCTGGCTGACCTGGGACTCCGACGACGGCACCCGCCGGTGCGGCTCGGCGGGCCGGTCGGCCAACGTGAAGGCCGCCGGGGCGATCGGCGCCGTGTTCACCGGGGACGTGTCCCCGTTCACCGCAGGGATCACCGGAGACGCCGACATCCCGGTCTTCCAGCTGACCAAGGCCTCCACCGAGACGCTCCAGCCCGCGGTGGAGGCCGGCACCCTGGTGGTCACCTTCGACGGCGCTCTGGCGCTGACCGTGAGCGACGTCGACCCCTCGATCACCGACCTCGTCAGCTCGTTCAGCTCCCGGGGCACCCACGGCTCCATCGGCGTGGTCAAGCCGGACGTGGCTGCACCGGGTGACTCGATCGTCTCGATCGGTGTCGGTTCCGGCGACGGCGCCCTGAGCGAGTCCGGCACCTCGATGGCGACCCCGCACGCCGCCGGCATCGCGGCGCTGGTCAAGGAGACCCACCCCGGGTGGACCGTCGAGCAGCTCAAGGCGGACCTGATGAACACCGCCGCCCACGACGTCTGGAGCGAGCCGAACCAGAGCGGTCACGCCTACGGTCCCGCCCGCGTGGGCGCCGGCCGGGTGGACGCGGCGGCCGCCGTCGGCAACACCGTGGTCGCCTACTCCACCGACGTCCCGGGCGGCGTCAGCGCCTCCTTCGGCGTGGTCGCCGTGCCCATCACCCAGGCCACCGCGACCAGGACCCGCACCGTGACGGTGGCGAACACCGGCGGCTCCCCCGCCACGGTCACGCCGTCCTACGACGCCGCGGTCGAGCAGCCTGGCGTGAGCTACTCGGTCAGCCCGGGCACCCTCACCGTCGGCGCCGGCCAGACCGGCAGGGTGGTCGTCACGATGAGCATCACCACCGCCGAGCTGCGCCACTCGATCGACCCGACCATGGCGCCCGAGCAGAGCAGTGTCCCGCGTCAGTACGTCTCGGACGCCTCCGGTCGCCTGGTGCTGACCACTGCAGCGGGTCAGCACCTGCGCGTCCCGGTCTACGGGGCGGTCAAGCCCACCTCACAGACCTCCGCGTCGGTCGTCACCACCGGCCACGGCAAGAAGGCCACGAGCCGCATCGACTACTCGGGCCACGGCTTCACGCTGGGCTCGGGCAGCGAGTCCTTCACGTCGTTGACCTCGGTGTCCACCCTCGGCGCGACGAGCCCGCAGCTCCCGGCGTGCGGCGGGTCGACGACCACCGGCTGCACGGTCAACCAGACGGCGGTCGCCGGCGACCTGCAGTACGTGGGCGCCGGGTCCTCCCCCACCCCGACCGGGTATGCCGACGGCTGGCTGTGGTTCTCCATCGCCACCTACGGCGACTGGGCCACCGTCGGCAACAGCACGATCCCCTACGTCGACCTCGACACGACCGGGGACGGCCAGGCCGACTACGAGGTCTATGTGCAGAACCTCACGGGGACCGACGTGCTGGCCGCCTGGCTGGTCGATCTCGCGTCCGGCCAGACGATCGACGCGGAGCCGGTGAACTTCACGTTCGAGGAGTCCAACGTCTTCGACACGAACGTCCTCACCATCCCGGTGTGGCCGGCGATGGTCGGGGTCACCGACACGGCCAGGTCCTACCCGATCACCTACCAGGTCGGCACGTTCAGCTACTACACCAACAACCCCACGGGCGACATCGACACCGCCGGCCCGGTGTCCTACGACGTCGTCAGGCCGAACATCGCGCCGCCCGAGCCCCTGTACTACGACCAGGCCGGCACCTCGGTCGAGCTCGGGCACGTCGGTCTGAACAAGTCGGGCGCCCCGCACTGCAAGGGCCACTGCCCCGACAAGCGGTTCAAGACGCTGGTGCTGCACCTCCACGGCGCCACCGGCGAGCGGGCGGAGGTGCTGTACCTGCCCTGACCCCGCCTTGTCCACTCCCAGGCGTCCTGCCGGTCCTCGTCCACAGGTCCGGCAGGACGGCTGGCGCGCGCCCGGACCTCCCGCCCACGATCGTAGGCATGAGCACCACACGAGGGAGGCAGAGCGGGGAGCCGTTCGAGGAGCCGGTGAACGAGGTCCACCTGGTCGGCCGGGTCAGCGGTGAGCCGACGGTCCGGGAGCTGCCCAGCGGGGACGAGCTGGTCCAGTTCCGGCTGGTCGTGCCGCGGGACCCCCGGCGTGGCCGCGCCGGGACCGCCGGGTCGAGGCAAGCCGTGGACACGATCGACGTCGCCTGCTGGGGCAGCCGGGTGCGCCGCTCCGCCGCCCGCCTGCCGGACGGACAGGCCGTGGAGGTGCGCGGGAGCCTGCACCGGCGGTTCTTCGCCGCGGCGGCCGGACGGGCCTCCCGTTACGAGGTGGAGGCGCGCACGCTGCGCAGGGTCGAGCTGGCGTGAGCCCACCGTCAGAGGACCGCGCGGACCACCGGCACGCGGCGCAGGCCGAGCACGAGCAGCGTGGTGACGACGGCGACCACGGCTGCACGCAACAGCAGCACCGGCCACGGGGCGACCGGCTCCCCCAGCACGCCGGTGTCGATCCCGACGAGCAGGACCAGGTAGTGCAGCCCGAAGATCCCGAGGGTGGCGCTGCCCACCGGCCCCGCGACCCGCATCACCGCCGGCCCGGCCACGTGTGCGAGCGCTCCCCCGTCGCGCACCGTGGTCTGGGCGAGCAGCAGCACGAGGACCGACAGCACTGCGACCGAGGGGCTGTAGTAATGAGCGCCGGACCACTCCTCCAGCCAGGCCGGCGCAGCCGGGTTGCGCCACTGCCAGCTCAGCAGCCCGCACAGCCCGACCACGGCCAGCGCGGACACCGGCACCCAGCGCCGGGGCAGCAGGACCCCGCGCAGGGCACGTCCCATCAGGTACGGACCCACGTAGGGCAGCCACCAGGTCCAGGCGACGTGGCTCAGAGCGACCCGCCCGTCGTCGGTGCCCAGCGGCCAGGTCGACAGCACCGGGACCGCGTAGGCGACAAGGGCAGCCACGAACAGCTCCCGGCGCGAGGCCCGCGCGACCCACGGCACCAGCACCGGGGTGAGGACCGAAAGACCCAGGACGATCCAGAAGAAGTAGAGGTGCGGTGCCACCCGGCCCTGCAGCACCAGGGCGAGCGCCGCCCGCGGTCCCTGCCACCAGCCGTCCCTGGTCAGCGCCATGTAGACCACGAAGACGACGTTCCACACCACCACCGCCGGCACGAGCCGCCAGGCGCGCTTGCGCAGGTAGGGCCCGCTCCCCCGGAACCGCGAGGGGTCCAGGGACAGCGCGCCGGACAGCATGACGAAGACCGGCACGGCCCAGAGGAAGGACAGGTCCAGCACGCGCGCGACCCACCCGTCTACGGTCGTGGTCGATCCCGGTCCCGCCGCGGTCGACCCCACGGTGTGGATGAGGACGACGCCGAGGATCGCCACGACGCGCAGCCACGTCACCCAGGCGAGCTGGTCCGCGACCCGAGGCTCCGGCATGGCCGCCACTGTGCCACGCGCCGCCTACGCTGGGCGCATGAGCATCCTGACGCCGCGCACGCACGCGGCCGGACGGTCCCGGCTGGTGGCCTTCGACCACGGTGCCCACCTGGCCGCCTGGTCGGTCGACGGCATCTCCCGCGTCTGGCTGTCCGAGCACGCCGTCCTCGACGGCTCGGCGGCGATCCGGGGAGGCGTGCCGATCTGCTTCCCCTGGTTCGGCGGCGGCCCGCAGGGCGGGCTGCAGCCCTCGCACGGGCTGGCGCGCACCGCCACCTGGCGCCCCACGGACGTGGTCGACAGCGAGGTCTGGGCCTGGGCGCTGTCCTCCGACGACGTCGCCGGTGACCCCGGGACGGAGCACCTGCCCGGCCCGTTCCTGCTCCGCTACGCCGTATCCCTCGACGTGCCGGCCGAGGTGCTGACGCTGGCCCTGCGGGTGACGAACACCGGTGAGCAGGACTATTGGGCAGAGGTGGCGCTGCACACCTATCTCGGTGTGGACGACGTGCGCGACGTGCAGATCCTGGGGCTGGAGGGCGCGGAGTACCTGGACAAGACCACCGGGCGCCGGGAGCAGCAGGACGGACCGCTGGTGCTGGTCGGCGAGACCGACCGCGTCTACGACCGTAGCGGGCCGATGCTGGTCGAGGACCGCGCCGCGCTGCTGCACCACGACGTGCGCCCCTCGGGCGCGACACAGACGGTGGTGTGGAACCCGTGGGCGGAGAAGACTGCGGGCATGAGGGACCTCGGCGACGACGAGTGGTTGCGCTTCGTCTGCGTGGAGACCGCGGCCACCGGCGACGGCGCGCTCCAGGTCCCGGCCGGTGGCACCGTGGAGGTCTCCTGCGGACTCAGCCAGCACCCCTCCCCCACGTCGTGACAGGCTTGGCCTCGTGACCGACACCATGTCCGGCGGGACGGACCCCGCCGACCTCGACGGCGACGACCGCCCCCCAGGCCGTCCTGAGCCGCGGCCCGACCCCGACGCGCCGGAGGGGGTGGTGGACCGCGGACCGCTCATCCTTCAGGGGCTTCGAGGCGCGGCCTCCTGGGCCTGGCGCTTCCTGCTCATCGCGGCGGCGCTGGCCGTGCTCTTCTACGTCGTCGGCAAGCTGTGGGTGGGGGTGCTGCCCCTGATCCTCGCCCTCATCGTCTCCACGGTGCTCTGGCCTCCCGTCCGGTGGCTGCGCCGCCACCGGTGGCCGGCGGGTGTGGGTGCGGCCACCGTGCTCCTCCTGGCGCTCGGTATCTTCGTCGGCAGCCTCGCCGCCATCGCTCCGAGCGTGGTCAACCAGGGGCAGCTCATCGTGCGTCAGGCCAGCCAGGGTCTTCAGATCGTGCACGACTGGCTCTCCGGTCCGCCCCTCAACCTGGAGAGCGCGCAGGTCAACGAGTACGTCGACCGCGCCACGCAGTGGTTGCAGGAGCAGTCCAGCAACATCGCCTCCGGCGTGCTCAGCGGCGTCTCGACCGCAGGCTCGGTCCTCGTGACGCTGGCGCTGGTGCTCGTGCTGACCTTCTTCTTCCTCAAGGACGGGGACCGGTTCCTGCCCTGGCTGCGTCGGTCCGTCGGTGCCTCGGCCGGCATCCACCTGACCGAGGCGCTGGCCCGGATGTGGACGACTCTCGGCGGCTTCATCCGGGCCCAGGCCCTGGTGTCGCTCGTCGACGCGGTGTTCATCGGGCTGGGCCTGCTGCTCCTGGGTGTGCCCATGGCGTTCGCGCTGGCGCTCATCACCTTCTTCGCCGGCTTCATCCCGATCGTGGGTGCGGTGACCGCCGGTGCGCTGGCAGTGCTCGTCGCGCTGGTCTCCTCCGGCTTCATGACCGCCGTGTGGGTGCTCGTCATCGTGCTGGCCGTCCAGCAGCTGGAGGGCAACGTCCTGACCCCGCTGCTGCAGAGCCGCAGCATGGACCTGCACCCGGGGATCATCCTGCTCGCGGTCGCCGCGGGCGGCACCCGGTGGGGCATCGTCGGCGCCTTCCTCGCCGTGCCCGTCACCGCGACCGCTGTGAGCCTGCTGCGTTACGCCAGCGAGCAGCTGGACCTGCGCACCGGCAGACGGCGCGCCGACGAGGTGCATCCCCTCACCGACCAGGGCCGCCGCGCGGCGCTCCTCGCCGAGGAGCAGGCACCCGTCGTCCAGATGCGCGCGCGGGAGGCCCACGACCGGGTCGAGCAGGAGCGGGGCGCGGCGCACGCGGCGGAGGGTACGGATCACCACGCGGCCCGCCGGACGGCGTCCCTGCGCGGGCGCGTGGTCGGGCCGATGGGTCTGATGGTCCAGCGCCGCCGGCACCGGGACACGGAGGACGGTCAGCCCCAGGACGGGCAGCCGCAGGACGCGGACACGACCAGGACCTGACCGGCCCGGACGAGCAGGACCGGCCGACGGGATGCACCCACCGACCGGCCCTCCTCGTTGTCGCGAGCCCGCGGCTCAGCCGTCGGTCGCGTCCTTCCAGGCGTCCTTGGCCTTCTCGCCGGCCTGCTTGACGTTGGCCTCGGCCTGGTCGCCGAGGCCCTCCGCCTGCAGGCGCTCGTTGTCCGTCGCGTCGCCGACGCCCTCCTTGACCTTGCCCTTGGCCTCTTCTGCGGCGTTCTGGATCTTGTCGCCCATTCCCATGGCTGGCTCCTTCTCGTCGGGGGTGCTGACCTGTCTACTCTTGACCAGGCTCGGCCGGGTCGCAACCGCTGGCGACCCCGCCCATGTGTCACGCTTCGGCCATGACCACGACGAGCGGCCAGCTCCGGGCCGATCCCGCCCTCGAGCGCACGAAGGGCCACCAACGGGCATGGGGCTGGTACGACTGGGCCAACTCCGCCTACGTGACCACCACGGGCACGGTCCTGATCAGCCCTTACCTGACCTCGCTGGCGCGCAACGACGCGTGCCCCGACCTGGCTTCCGGCGAGGTCTGCGACGCCACGCTGCGGGTGCTGGGCGTCCCGGTGGCGGTGGGGTCGGTGGCGCCCTACACGATCACCGTGGCCACGGTGCTCTCCGCGCTGGTCCTGCTCTTCGTCGGGGCCATCGCCGACCGGCACCCGCGCCCCACCTGGCTGCTGGGCGGGCTGGCCTGGGCCGGGGCGACCGCGGCGTCCCTGATGTTCTTCCTCCAGGGCACCAACTGGCAGCTCGGCGTGCTGCTGATCGTGATCGCCACGATGTGCCTGGGCGCCTCGCAGGTCGTCTACGACGCGCTGCTCAACCGCATCGCCCACCCCGACGACCGGGACAAGGTCTCCTCCAGGGCCTGGGCGCTGGGCTACCTGGGCGGCGGCCTGCTCCTCGTCCTCAACCTCGTCGTGCTGCAGACCTACGAGGGTCTCGGCCTGACCTACGGCATGGCGATCCGGCTCTCGCTGCTCTCGGCCGGTCTGTGGTGGGCCGTCTTCACGATCATCCCGGTCGTGGGCCTGCGCAGGATCCGGGGCACCACCGCGACCCCGGTGGAGCGCTCCGAGGGTGTGGTCGGCGGCACGTTCGCCCAGCTGCGGTCGACCTTCGGCGAGCTGCGCAACTACCCGCAGACCCTGACCTTCCTGCTCGCCTACCTGTTCTTCAACGACGGCATCCAGACGGTCATCGCCTCGGCCAGCCTCTACGGCACGGAGGCGCTCGGCTTCGACACCGCGCAGATGACCATCACGATCCTCGTGGTGCAGTTCGTCGCCTTCTTCGGAGCGCTCGGGTTCGGGATCGTCGCCGGGAGGCTCGGGGCGAAACGAACGGTGCTCGGCGGCATCGTCATGTGGACGCTGGTCGTGGCCTTCGCCTACTTCGTGCCCAGCGGCGCCTTCGGCGTCTGGATGATCTGCGCGGTCCTCATCGGCACCGTGATGGGCGGGACCCAGGCGCTGTCCCGCTCGCTGTACTCCCAGCTCGTGCCACGGGGCCGCGAGTCGGAGTTCTTCAGCTTCTACCAGGCCATGGAGCGCGGGACCAGCTGGTTCGGCACGCTGGCGTTCGGCCTGATCTACCAGCTCAGCGGTTCCTACCGGCCGGCGATCCTGGTCACGATCGTCTTCTTCGTCGTCGGCGGCCTGATCCTGACCCGGGTCCGGATGCGCGAGGGGATCGAGGCGGCCGGCAACGAGCAGCCGAAGGTCGTCTAGCTGCTCGGCCAGCGCAGGACGGCCCCGGACCGTGGTGGTCCGGGGCCGTCAGGCGAGGTGTGCGGTGCTCAGGCGGTGCGCTTGCGGCTCGACTTCTGCCCGCGCTGGATGCGCAGCAGGTCGAGGCGCTCCTCGAGCAGCTCCTCCAGCTCGGGGATGGAGCGGCGCTCGAGCAGCATGTCCCAGTGGGTCCGCTGGTGCTTGGTCGGCTTGAGCTCGGGCTCGGGCCCGTCGACGAGCTTGGCGTCCAGGCCGCAGCGGCACTCCCACAGTGGCGGGATCTCGGCCTCGACCGAGAAGGGCAGCTCGCTGATGTGCCCGTCGGGGCAGATGTAGCGGGTGATGCGACGCTCGCTGAACGTCACGCCCTCGTCGCTCTCGAAAGACAGCCAGCTCAGGTTCGTTCCGCGGAGGGACCTCTCAGCCATGTGCACTCCAATCGTGTCGGTGACACGGAGAATTTCGTCGGTCGGTCATGTGCATCGTGTGACTCACGTTTCAACGCGGCCGGGAGCCACGGTGTTCCCTCCCGGCACGCAGGCGTCACGGCGTCCCGTCGGAGGACGGCGCAGCACGGGGAAGTCTTTCAATGGTAGCGACAACGGCCCGACAGGGCCAGTCGGACAGGTCTGCGCAGCTCAGGGTCCCAGGCGGGTGGGTCCCTGCCAGGTCCCCGGCGCGGGCTCCTCGGAGACGACCTCGCCCTCGATCACGTCGCCGCGTCCGGGCGCGGAGGCTCGGCGAGGACCGGTGGGCATCCCGGCCACGACGCGCAGGCGCAGGGCCTGCTGGGCGACCACCAGCTGGAGCAGCCGGCGAGCCAGCGGGCGGGTGAACGGCAGGATGAGCACGAGCCCGACGACGTCGCTGAGGAAGCCGGGCAGGATGAGCAGGAAGGCGCCCAGGCCGACCAGCATCGCGTCGGTGGCCTCGTCGGTGGGCATCCTGCCGGAGTCCACGGCTCGCCGCAGCGCCCCGAAGGTGCGCCCGGTCTCCCTGCGGGCCAGCCAGGTGCCCACGACCGCCATCCCGATGAGCAGCAGGATGGTCCAGCCGAGCCCGATCGAGCGGCCGACCGCGATGAGGACGACGATCTCGAGCAGGGGCAGCAGGACGAGCGCCACGAGCAGCCAGCGCACCCAGCTGCGGCGGCGCGGTCGGGCTCCGGGACCGGCGGTCATGCTCATCGAGCTCCTCCTACAGGTGGTGCCAGGTGGAACGTCGCACGCGGCCCAGACGTTCCCGCAGCTGGCGCGCGCGCCGCTGCACGCCCCATACCCCGACCCGCACGGCGGCCTCGCGCACGATGGAGTCGTCCATCTTGGAGGTGCCCACCTCCCGCTCGACGAAGGCGACCGGGACCTCCACGACGGTCAGTCCCCGGTCCACCGCCCGCAGGGTGAGGTCGACCTGGAAGCAGTAGCCCTGTGAGGCCACGTCGTGGGTGTCCATGGCGCGCAGCGCGGAGAGGCGGTAGACCCGGAAGCCCGCGGTGGCGTCGCGCACGTCGATCCCGAGGGCCAGGCGAGCGTAGGTGTTGGCGCCGACGGACAGTGCCCGGCGGTGCAGCGGCCAGTTGTGCACCGAGCCGCCGGGCACCCACCGCGAGCCGACGACGACGTCCGCGTCGGCGGCCGCGGCCAGCAGCGAGGGCAGCTGCTCGGGCTGGTGGGACCCGTCGGCGTCGATCTCGACCACGGCGTCGTAGCCGCGCTCGTCCGCCCACCGGAAGCCGGCCAGGTAGGCCGGCCCGAGCCCCTGCTTGCCGGGGCGGTGCAGGACGTGGACCTGCGGGTCCGCGGCGGCCAGCCGGTCGGCCAGCTCGCCGGTCCCGTCCGGGCTGTTGTCGTCGAGCACCAGGACGTCGGCGCGCGGGACCGCGGTGCGGATCCGGCGGACGATCATCTCCAGGTTGTCGACCTCGTCGTAGGTCGGCACGCACACACAGAGCCGCTCGATCGGCGCGCGGGGGGTCTGGGTCACCGGGGCAGCCTACGGGCTCGCAGCAGCCCGGCCAGCACCACCACGAGGGCGGCCGGGGCGACCCACGGCCCAGTGGTCAGGGCCAGGGTGCGGGCACTGCGCAGCGGCAGCTCACCCACCAGGACGGCCTCGGTGAACAGCCCGGTGCGCTCGTGGACGACGCCGTCGGGGGTGATGAGCCCGGAGACGCCGACGTTGCTGATGTGGACCACCGAGCGGCCGTACTCGACCGCGCGGACCCGGGAGGCGGCGATGTGCTGCACCGACTGGTCACCCTCGCCGAACCAGGCGTTGCTGGTCGGCACGACGAGCAGGTCGGCGCCGCCGAGGACGACGTCGCGCACGGCGGGGTCGACGACGACCTCGAAGCAGATGGCCAGCCCGAGGTCGACCTGCCCCCCGTCGCGCAACGGGACCGGCATCACGCCGGGACGGTCCCCGGCGGCGAAGTCGGCGATCCGGTCCACCCACGGGCTCAGGTGCCGCATCAGCGGTCGCAGCGGCATGAACTCCCCGAACGGCGCCAGGTAGACCTTGCTGTAGGTCCGGTCCAGGCCCTCCCCCGGCAGGTAGCTGAAGACCATGTTCCAGGGAGGGCCGTCCGGATCCCCCCGGCGCGAGGTGCCGCCGAGGACGACGGGGGCGTCGACGTCCTCGACCGCCGCCATGATCCGCTCGGTGGCGAGCGCCCCGGTGCGCGCCCCGAGCGGGTCGAGGTCGGTCGCTCCCTCGGGCCACAGCACGAGGTCGGGGTATGGGGTGGTGCCGGCGCGCACGGAGGCCGCCAGGTCGTGGGTCCGGTCGGTGTAGCGCTGCAGCATGGTGCCGGGGTCGGCGGTCAGGGTGCGGGTGAAGCCGGGCGGGATGTCGCCCTGGACGGCGGCGACGGTGATCTGCTGGCCGGCGGTGGGGCGCGGGACGAGGAGGGGGGCCAGCACGAGGACGAGAGCTGCACCGAGGGCCGCGAGGGCCCGGACCCGGTCGGGTCGGCGGCGGTCCAGGAGCCGCTGCGCCGCCACGGCGAGGAGGCCGCCGACCAGTGCCACGAGGAGACCCAGTCCCGGCACCGCGACGAGGCTGACCGCGCCCAGCAGCGGGGAGTCCGCCTGGCTGAAGCTCAGTCGCGCCCAGGGGAAGCCGCCGAAGGGGGTGACCGAGCGGGCGTGCTCCATCAGCACCCAGGCCGCGGCTCCGACGAGGGGACGCACCGCTCCCCCGCGCTGGAGCAGCGCCAGGAGGGCCCCCAGCGCGCCCGGGTAGAGGGCGGAGGCGGCGCTCATCGCCAGCCACGGCATCGGACCGGCGTAGGTGCTGGCCCAGGCGAACATCGGCGTGAACCAGGTCAGGCCGAGCAGGACTCCGCACAGCGCGCCGGTGGTCCAGCGGGCACCGGCCGTCGCCAGCGCCAGGGCGCCGCAGCCGACCGGGGCGAGCCACCACACGTCGTACCCGGGGAAGGCCAGCAGGATCGCGACCCCGCCCAGGACCGCGAGCAGGAGTCGGTGGGGCAGCACGCGGGCCAGCCTAATGGGAGTGCAGCCACCTACTCCGAGGCAGTCTCGGGTGGGAGGCTGGGGCCGAGCCGTCGGCCGGTGAACACCGCTCTCAGCCTGAGGTCGCATGTGAACCTCTATACGTAGATCGTGTCCCGGCCCGCGGGTAGGTCGCCCGTTGAGTGCTACTGGGATGTCGTGCCCCTCTCGGTTCGTGGGTGAGCACTGATCCATTAGGTCGCTACCGGGGCGGTCTCGGCTCACCAGAGAAGGACATACCGACGAGTGCAGGAGGTGGTGGCAGTGATCTTCGTCGGCAACGACTGGGCAGAGGATCACCACGACGTCTACGTGATGGACGAGGCGGGCAAGAAGCTCGCGGCCAAGAGGTTCGGGGAGGGCATCGAGGGCGTCACGGCCCTGCACGCCCTCCTCGGTGCGCACGCCGAGGACCCCGCGCAGGTGCGCGTCGGGATCGAGACCGATCGGGGACTGTGGGTCAACGCGCTGGTCGCAGCGGGGTACCAGGTCCACGCGATCAACCCCAGGGCCGCCGCGCGGTACCGGGACCGGCACCATGTCAGCGGTGCCAAGTCCGACGCCGGCGACGCCAAGATGCTGGCCGACCTGGTCCGCACCGATGCGCACAACCACCGGCTCGTCGCCGGGGACAGTGCGCAGGTGGAGGGCGTCAAGGTCATCGCCCGGGCGCACCAGAACCTCGTCTGGTCCCGTTCCCGGGAGACCAACCGGCTGCGCAGCGCGCTGCGCGAGTACTATCCCGCCGCCCTCGTCGCGTTCGAGGACCTGGACCACCGCGACGCCCTGGCCGTCCTCGGCCGAGCACCCGACCCGCTCACCGGGGCGAAGTTGACCCTGTCCCAGATCAAGGCCGCGCTGCGCGCCGGCGGGCGTCGCCGCTACCTGGACGCCACCGCCGAACGGATCCAGGAAGGGCTACGAACCGAGCAGCTGGCCGCTCCGGCCCCGGTCGTCGAGGCCTACGCCGCGAGCACCAAGGCCCTCGTCGGGCTGCTGGTCGCGTTCAACACCCAGATCGCCGACCTCGAGACCCAGCTGGAACAGTCTTTTGAGCAGCACCCGGACGCCGACATCTACCTCTCGCTGCCAGGCCTGAGTGACGTCCTCGGCGCCCGGGTGCTCGGCGAGCTCGGGGACGACCCCGAACGCTTCGCTGACGCCAAGTCTCGCAGGAACTACGCCGGCACCTCACCCATCACCAAGGCCTCGGGCAAGAAGAAGATCGTGCTGGCCCGGTACGTGCGCAACAAGCGCCTCTACGACGCGGTCGACCAGTGGGCCTTCTGCTCCCTGACCGGCAGCCCCGGCGCCCGCGCCTACTACGACGAACGCCGCGCCGCCGACTACGAGCACCACGAAGCCCTACGCGCCCTGGGCAACCGATGGATCGGGATCCTGCACGGCTGCCTCAAACACGGCACGCCCTACGACGAGCACACCGCCTGGGCACACCGTCACCACGCCGCCGCTTGACAAGTTAGACCCCTGGGATATCTACGTGCCGCTGCCCCGAGGTACGGCCGGGCCCCGGCCACCTTTGGGGCCGAGACCGTGGCGGCTGGCGACCGGCACGGCCCCGTTGTCTACTCGGTGGGCGGGGCCCTGGCTCCCCCTGACGTCGTTGACGTTTGTCACGGGGACCCCACGAAACTATGCGGCCGGCGCGCGGGTGTCAACAGCAGGCTGACCTGCGACGATGCGGATCCCTGCAGGTCAGTGGGTGTGCTGCCGGCGACGTGCTGCGGCCCCCAGGAGACGTTCAGCGGCGTGTCTCCCGCGACACGCCGGACCCGTTGCGACGTAGGTGCGGGCTCAGCCGGCGGGCGGCACGACGACCGTGCCGCGGGCCCGGGTGGCGACCACCGCGGGCTCGAGCACGTCGGCGGCCGAGGCACCGCGACCGGTCGCGCCGCGCGCGGTGACGCGCACCTCGAAGTCCATCTCCCGGCTGCGCGAGCCGACCCGCACGAGCGTGGCGCTGACCTCCAGGCAGTCCCCGGCGCGGACCGGGGCGAGGAACTGCACCTCGCTGTAGGAGGCGAACAGCCCCTCGTCCCCGTCGGTGCGGATGCACAGCTCGGTGGCGACGTCGCCGAACAGGGCCAGGCTGTAGGCCCCGTCGACGAGGTTGCCGGCGTAGTGGGCGTGCGAGTAGGGCACGTAGCGGGCGTGCGTGACGCCCATGCCGACGGCGGCGGGCCTGGACGCGGGCTCGTGGGTGCTCATGCTGAGGTCCTCTCGGTGGTCTTCGGTGTCAGGGCGGCGTGGACGAGGTAGGAGGCGACCTCCGCGGGCGTGGTGCCCTTGCCGAAGATCCGGTCCACGCCGAGCCGCTGAGCCGAACCCTCCTCGAAGCGGGGGCCGCCGACCACCAGGAGCGGGACCCGACCGGCCGGGTAGGCCTCGCGGAAGGCCGCCGACATCTGGGTGGTGTTGTGGATGTGCGCGTCGCGCTGGGTGACGACCTGGGAGACGAGCACGGCGTCGGCCTGCTCCTCGCGGGCCCGCTCGACGAGCTCGGGGACCAGCACCTGGGCGCCGAGGTTGACCACCTGGATCTCGGAGTAGTACTCCAGCCCCTTCTCGCCTGCGAAGCCCTTGATGTTGAGGATCGCGTCGATGCCGACGGTGTGGGCGTCGGTGCCGATGCAGGCACCCACGACGACCAGGGGGCGGCGCAGCTCCTTCTTGATCACCGCGTTGACGTCCTTGGGGCTCAGCAGCGGGAAGTCGCGCTCGACCACGTGCACCGCGGAGAGGTCCACCAGGTGGCTGACGCTGCCGTAGACGACGAAGAAGGTGTGCGCCGGGCCGACCGCCTTGGCGTGGACGAGCAGGGCCGGTGACAGACCCATCTTGGCGGCCAGCTGCAGGGCGGCGCCCTCGGCCCGCTTGTCGTGCGGGACCGGCAGCGTGAACGACGTCTGCACCATGCCGTCGCCGGTGGTGTCGCCGTAGGGACGGATCACGGTGGGCTGCTCGGCCTTCTCGGTCATCGGGTGCCCTCCTCGAGCAGGGTGATGGCGGGGTTGTCGTAGTCGTCGGCGCGGCGGGCGACGCCGTCCAGGCCCTTGCCGCCGTCCTTGGGCCGCTTCATCAGGCCGAAGGTGCCGTCGCCGATCGCCTCGAGCAGCGGCGCCGAACCCTTCGGAGCCTTCTCGGAAGTGATCCGGTCCAGCAGGTCGACCGCCTCGGCGAGGACCTGGCGGGCGCGCGTCTGGACGAACCCGTCGCGGGGCGGGTGGAAGTCCTCGGTGAGGCCGCCGGCGGCGCGCTGCACGTAGCGCACGTTCTGCAGGGCCAGGTCGCGGTCGGACAGCCAGGGCGTGACGACAGCCTCGGTCATCATCCCCACCAGCAGGATCGACTGGCCGGTCATCGCGCCCGCCAGGTTGAAGAAGCCGTCGAGCAGGTAGCCCATGAAGACGTCGCCGGTCATGTGCTTGGTCGGCGGCATCCACTTCAGCGGCGCGTCCGGGAAGAGCTGGCGGGCCAGCAGCGCGTGCGCCAGCTCGAGCCGGAAGGACTCGTCCACCTCGGGGTTGATCTCGAAGGCGTGGCCCAGGCCCAGCTGCCAGTCCTCCAGGCCTGCCTCCTTGCCGAAGTACTCGTTCATCAGCTGGGAGACGGTGACCGTGTGCGCGGCCTCGACGGCGTCGGCGGTGGTCAGGTAGTTGTCCTCGCCGGTGTTGATGATGATGCCGGCGCGGGCGTGCACCTGCCGGGAGAAGCGCTGGTCGACGAAGGTGCGCACCGGGTTGATGTCCCGGAACAGGATGCCGTACATCGAGTCGTTGAGCATCATGTCCAGCCGCTCCATGCCGGCCAGGGCGGCGATCTCGGGCATGCACAGCCCGGAGGCGTAGTTGGTCAGCCGCACGTAGCGGCCCAGCTCCCTGCTCACCTCGTCCAGCGCGGCGCGCATGAGCCGGAAGTTCTCCTGGGTGGCGTAGGTGCCGGCGAAGCCCTCCCGGGTGGCGCCCTCGGGCACGTAGTCGAGCAGCGACTGCCCCGTGGAGCGGATCACCGCGATGACGTCGGCGCCGGCGCGTGCGGCGGCCTGGGCCTGCGGGATGTCCTCGTAGATGTCGCCGGTGGCCACGATGAGGTAGACCCAGGGTCGGTGCGGCGGGTCGCCGAGCCGGCCGACGAGCCGGTCGCGGGCGCGGCGCTGCTGGTCGATCCGGCGGATCCCGGGCCGGACGGCGCCGCGGGCGGCGCGCCGGGCGGCGGTCAGCTCGCCCTTCCTCTCCGGTGTGCGGAAGCTCACCGACCCCGTGGAGGCCTTTTGGGCGAGGGTGAGCAGGTCGGGCGCCTCCTCACGGCGCAGCGCGTCCCACACCGGGGTGGTCACGCCGTGCTCGAGGCCGACCTGGTCGCGGACGGCGTCGACGAGGTGGTTGACCCACGGCACCCGCTCGTGGTCGGCGCCCGCCAGGCCCGCCAGGCGCAGCGTCGCGCGCTCGACCGAGACGGTCGTGTGGCTGCGGGCGATGTCGACGACCGGCCGGCCCAGCCGTCCGGCCAGGGCGCGGGCCTTGCGGACGACCTTGGGGTCGAGCTCGAGCCGCGGGGGCGGGGCGACGGTGGTGGGGCTCACTCAGGCTCCTTCTCGCTGGTATGCGGTCACTCCGGCGACGACGGTGCGCCGCGCGACGGGGAGGGCACGGTCTGGCCCGTCGAGGACGGGCAGGCCGGTGGTCGGGTCGGTCTCCACCGCCCCCCCGGCACCGTCGTCCCAGACCACGTACGTGGCGGGGCCGCCGACGCGCAGCCGGCCCCCCTCGCGGCCGGCCAGCTCGTAGCCGCCGCGGGTGTGGGCGGCGAACGCCTCGGCCACCGTGAGCCGTTGCGCCGGGTTGTGGTGCCGGACGGCGGCGCGCACGGCCGCCCACGGGCCGAGCGGCGTGATCGGGCTGTCCGAGCCGAGCGCGATCCGCACACCGGCGTCGAGCATGTCGCGCAGCGGCACGGCCGCGAGGGCACGGTCCACGCCGAGGCGGGCGGCGTACATGCCGTCGGCCCCGCCCCAGAGTCCGTCGAACATGGGCTGGACGCTCGCCCAGATGCCGAGGTCGGCCATCGCGGCCAGCACGTCGGCGTCGGGCAGCTCGACGTGCTCCCACCGGTGACGGGCGGCACGTACGGCGTCGGGTCCCACGACCTGCGCGGCGAGCCGGACGCCCTCGGCCATGGTGCGCAGCGCGGCGTCGCCGATGACGTGACCGCCGGCCTGGACACCGGCCCGGGTGCAGGCGACGACGTGGTCACGGACCTCCTCGACCGTGAGGTAGGCCCAGCCGTGCTCCTCCGTGCCGGTGTACGGCTCGCTCAGGTGGGCGGTGAACGACCCGAAGGAGCCGTCGGCGCACAGGTCCCCGGCCAGCCCCAGGACGCCGAGATAGCCGGTCAGCTCGGCGACCGCCGCGGCGTCGTCGCCGATCTCGCCCCAGTAGGTGACGACGTCGGGCACGTCGGGCGCCTGCCCGGCCTCCAGGACCGAGCGGAGGTCGTCGTGGCTCGTCAGGTGCGGGGCGCCGGTCTCGTGCAGCAGGGTGATCCCGTGGCGTGCGGCGCTGGCCAGGGCGAGGCCGACGTGGCGTTCGCGGTCGGTCTGCGTGAGCGAGGAGGTGAAGGCGTTGGTGACCGCGGCGAAGGCCTCCCGGGTGGCGACGCCGGTCCCGTCCCAGCCGTCGAGGTCGGTGACGCGCGCGATCGTCGCCATCGCGGTCGAGACGCACGCGGAGTGGGCGTCCACCCGCGGCATGTAGACCACGCCGCCGTAGGAGGCGCGGTCCAGCTCCGCGGAGGTGACGGGCCGCTGCTCGCCCCAGCGGGTCTCGTCCCAGGAGTGGGCGTAGATCGGCCGGCCCCGCACGGAGCGGGCGGCCTGCTCCACCAGCGCCAGAGCCTGGGTCACCGACGTGGTGCCGGACAGGTCGACGCCGTCGAGGCCCTGACCGGTCATGGTCAGGTGCACGTGGGCGTCGCAGAAGCCGGGCAGGACGAGCGCGCCGCCGAGGTCGAGGACCTCGTCGGCGTCGGGGGCGTCGGCGGCGTCGCCGATCCAGGCGACGGTCGACCCGTCGACGAGCAGGGCGCTCGCCGGCGGCGCGCCGTCCGGCAGGTGGACGGGACCGCCGCGAAGAAAAAGGGTGCTCACGCCTGCCCAGTGTGCCCGGCGGTGCTCTCGGCGGCGAGGCGGGACTCGAAGAGTGCGCGCACGGCGCGGTTCCCCCGCAGCAGGGACAGGGCGTAGTCGGCGTGGCCCGGCGTGTAGCCGTTGCCCACCAGCATCGTCACGTCGGCGGCCAGGCCCTCGGCCCCGAGCGCGGCGGCGGAGAAGCTGGTCGCCATCGAGAAGTAGACGACCGTGCCTCCCTGGGCGGTGATCATGATCGCCGGCTGCTCGGCCCCCGGCACGTCGACGCAGACGACGGTGACGTCGACCGGTCCGCCTGCTCCGCGCACGGCCTCCTCGAGCGCCAGCGGGGCGCGCGCGTCGGCGAGGACGACCTCGTCGGCCAGGCCGGTGCCGCGCAGCATCGCGGCCTCGGCCTCGAAGGGCACGACCGCCACCACGCGACCGGCGCCCGCGTCGCGGGCGGCGGCCAGCGACAGCGAGCCGGACTTGCCGGCACCACCCAGGACGGCGACGGACGGGGCACGGCCGGAGACCGCATACCCCTGGACCACCCGGCGCACGAGGGCGGGCGCGCCGCAGACGTCCATCACCATGAGCGACAGCTCGGGGTCGATGTCCTCGGGCAGGACCGCGGCGATCGAGCGGCCGAAGAGGATCGCGTGCCCGGAGGCGGGCACCCGCTCCCCCGTCCCGTCCCAGCGCTCCAGGCCGTCGCTGATCGCCAGCGGGGTGAGCGAGAGCGAGACCAGGGTGGCGACGCGGTCGCCGACCCGCAGCCCGAGCGGGCTCTGCGGCCCCACCTCGGCGACGGTGCCGATGAGCATGCCGCCGGACCCGGTGACCGGGTTCTGCATCTTGCCGCGCTCGGCGACGATGCTCAGCACCTCGGCGCGTACCGCCTCGCCGTCGACGGTGCCGTCGGGGGCGGAGTTCTTCTCGCGCAGCTGGCGGTAGGAGGCGGCGTCCAGGTTGAGGACCTCCACGTCGATGCGCACCTCGTCCGGCGCCAGCCGGGGCGAGGCGTCGAGGCGACGGGCGGTCTGCGGCAGCGTCACGGCGGCCAGGTCTGCAGCGGGGTCGAGCACGCGGTGCACCCCGAACGGCGAGGAGAGCGGCATACCAGTCATCGTCCTTCCGCGACACGCTGAGACAGCAGATCGTCCTGCGTGTTGTCGCTTTCGCAGGACGTTGTCCTTATCATGGCACGCATGAGCGTCGAGATCGAGCAGCCCTACGTCTACCAGCACCGTGAGCTCGTGGAGCCGGACTGGACCCGCTTCCCGGGGTGGCGGGAGATCACCGCCGAGCAGTGGGAGGACGTCCAGTGGCAGCGGGTGAGCTGCGTGAAGAACCTGCGCCAGCTGCGCACCCTCATGGGCGACCTGCTCACCGAGGAGTTCTACGAGGACCTGGAGAAGGACCAGCAGCTGCGCGCGACGATGTCGATGCTCGTGCCGCCGCAGATGATGAACACGATGGTCAGCGAGATGACCTGGCCGGACGGACGGATGCCGGCCCCCGGCGAGGAGTTCACCAGGGCGTTCTACGCCGACCCGGTCCGCCGCTACATGCTGCCGGTCCTCTCCGACCGCCGCACCGACTGGTCCTCCCACCCCTACGCCACGCGCGACTCGCTGCACGAGCACGACATGTGGGTCGCCGAGGGGCTCACGCACCGCTACCCGACCAAGGTGCTGGCCGAGATGCTGCCGACCTGCCCGCAGTACTGCGGGCACTGCACCCGCATGGACCTCGTCGGCAACTCCACGCCGCAGGTCACCAAGCTCAAGCTGGCCGGCAAACCGGTCGACCGGCACACCGCGATCCTCGACTACCTGCGCGCGACCCCGGGCGTGCGCGACGTGGTCGTCTCCGGCGGCGACGTGGCCAACATGCCGTGGAAGAACCTCGAGGCGTGGCTGGACCAGCTGCTGGAGATCGAGTCGATCCGCGACGTGCGGCTGGCCACCAAGGCGCTGATGGGTATGCCGCAGCACTGGCTGGCGCCGGAGACCGTCGAGGGCGTGGAGCGGGTGGCGAGGAAGGCCCGTGCGCGCGGCGTCGGCCTGGCGATCCACACCCACGTCAACTCCGCGCAGTCGGTCACGCCGCTGGTGGCCAGGGCCTCCCGCACGATGCTCGAGGCCGGTCTGCGCGACGTGCGCAACCAGGGGGTGCTCATGCGGGGCGTCAACGACAGCTCCCAGCAGCTGCTCGACCTGTGCTTCGCGCTGGCCGACGACGCGATGATCACGCCCTACTACTTCTACATGTGCGACATGATCCCGTTCAGCGAGCACTGGCGCGTCTCGCTGGCGCAGGCCCAGCACCTGCAGCACTCGCTGCTCGGCTACCTGCCCGGCTTCTCCACGCCGCGGATCGTCTGCGACGTGCCGTTCGTCGGCAAGCGCTGGGTGCACCAGGTGGACACCTACGACACCGAGCGTGGCATCTCCTACTGGAGCAAGAACTACCGCACCTCGATCGAGGGCGAGGACGTCGACGTGACCAGCGCGGAGTACGTCTACTACGACCCGATCGACACCCTCCCCGCCTCCGGCCAGGAGTGGTGGCGCCAGCACACCGTGGGGACGGCCGAGGCCGACGAGGCCGCGGCGACCACGCAGGCGGCCGCCTCGCGCCAGGCGTCGGTGGACCAGCTGGCCTGAACCCGCACGCGTCCGCCGCACGGGGCGTGTAGATTCACGCCCCGTGACGAGCTCCAGGCACCCCGCAGACGGCCACGATCTCATCCGCGTGCAGGGCGCGCGGGAGAACAACCTGCGCGACGTCAGCGTCGAGCTGCCCAAGCGGCGGCTGAGCGTGTTCACCGGCGTCTCCGGCTCCGGCAAGAGCTCGCTGGTGTTCGCCACGATCGCCGCCGAGTCGCAGCGGATGATCAACGAGACCTACTCGACCTTCGTCCAGGGCTTCATGCCCACGCTCGGGCGGCCGGACGTCGACCTGCTCGAGGGGTTGACCACGGCGATCATCGTCGACCAGGAGCGGATGGGCGCCAACGTGCGCTCGACCGTGGGCACCGCCACCGACGTCAACGCGATGCTGCGGATCCTCTTCAGCCGGCTGGGCGAGCCGCACATCGGCACCGCCAAGGCGTTCTCGTTCAACGTCGCCTCGATCTCCGGGGCGGGGGCGGTGACGATCGAGAAGGCCGGCGAGAAGGTCAAGGAACGACGCGAGTTCAGCATCGCCGGCGGCATGTGCCCGCGGTGCGAGGGCACGGGCAGGGTCACCGACTTCGACCGCAGCGCCCTGTACGACGAGGAGAAGTCCCTCAACGAGGGCGCGCTGACGATCCCCGGCTACAGCATGGAGGGGTGGTACGGGCGGATCTACCGAGCCAGCGGCTTCTTCGACCCGGACAAGCCGATCAAGATGTTCACCAAGCGCGAGCTGACCACCCTGCTGTTCAAGGAGCCCACCCGGATCAAGGTGGAGGGCATCAACGTCACGTTCGAGGGCCTCATACCCAAGATCAGCAAGAGCTTCCTGGCCAAGGACCGGGAGGCGATGCAGCCGCACATCCGCGCGTTCGTGGACCGGGCGGTGACCTTCGCGACCTGCCCTGAGTGCAACGGCACCCGGCTCAACGAGGCCGCGCGGTCCTCGAGGGTGAGGGGCATCTCGATCGCCGACGCGTGCGCGATGCAGATCAGCGACCTGGCCGCATGGGTGCACGAGCTGGACGAGCCGTCGGTGGCACCGCTGCTGCAGGGGCTGCGCGAGACGCTGGACTCCTTCGTGGGGATCGGGCTGGGCTACCTCTCGCTGGACCGGCCCGCGGGCACGCTGTCCGGCGGCGAGGCGCAGCGGACCAAGATGATCCGGCACCTCGGGTCGTCGCTGACCGACGTGACCTACGTCTTCGACGAACCGTCGATCGGGCTGCACCCGCACGACATCCAGCGGATGAACGCCCTGCTGGAGCAGCTGCGGGACAAGGGCAACACGGTGCTGGTCGTGGAGCACAAGCCCGAGATGATCGTGATCGCCGACCACGTCGTGGACCTGGGTCCGGGCGCCGGGACCGGTGGCGGCCAGGTCGTCTACCAGGGCAGTGTGGAGGGCCTGCGGGCCAGCGGGACGCTCACCGGCCAGCACCTGGACGACCGGGCGCGGCTCAAGGACGAGGTGCGCGCCCGGACCGGCGTGCTCGAGATCCGCGGCGCCGACCGGAACAACCTGCAGGACGTCGACGTGGACGTGCCGACCGGCGTGCTGACCGTGGTGACCGGCGTGGCCGGCAGCGGCAAGAGCTCGCTCATCCACGGCTCGCTGGCCAAGGAGGACGGGGTCGTCGTCATCGACCAGGCCGCGATCAAGGGCTCACGCCGGTCCAACCCGGCGACGTACACCGGGCTGCTGGAGCCGATCCGCAAGGCCTTCGCCAAGGCCAACGGCGTCAAGCCGGCGCTCTTCAGCCCCAACTCCGACGGCGCCTGCCCGACCTGCAAGGGCGCGGGCGTGGTCTACACCGACCTGGCGATGATGGCCGGGGTCGCCACGACCTGCGACGAGTGCGAGGGCCGGCGCTTCCAGGCGGCGGTGCTGGAGTTCACCCTCGGCGGCAAGGACATCAGCCAGGTGCTCGCGATGCCGGTCGCCGAGGCGGAGGCCTTCTTCGGCGGGGGCGAGGCGCGGCTCCCGGCGGCGCACAAGATCCTCTCGCGGCTGGAGGACGTGGGCCTGGGCTACGTCACGCTGGGCCAGCCGCTGACGACCCTGTCGGGCGGGGAGCGGCAGCGTCTCAAGCTCGCGGCGCAGATGGGCGAGAAGGGCGAGGTCTACATCCTCGACGAGCCGACGACCGGGCTGCACCTGGCCGACGTGGAGAACCTGCTCGCGCTGCTCGACCGGCTCGTCGACGCCGGCCGCACGGTCATCGTCATCGAGCACCACCAGGCCGTGATGGCCCACGCCGACTGGGTCATCGACCTCGGCCCCGGCGCCGGCCACGAGGGAGGCCGGGTCGTCTTCGAGGGGACGCCGGCCGAGCTGGTCGCCGGCCGCACGACGCTCACCGGGCGGCACCTGGCGGAGTACGTGGGGGCGCAGGCCCCCTAGCTGCTCCGCGCGATCGGGGCGCTGCTCCCCCGCACCACCGTCAGCAGGTCCGAGGGCGCGAGCTCGAGGTCGAGCCCGCGCCTGCCGCCGCTGACCAGGATCGTGGCGTGCTGCCCGGCGGAGGCGTCGAGCACGGTCGGCAGCGCCTTCTTCTGCCCCACCGGGCTGATGCCGCCGACGACGTAGCCGGTGACCCGCTCGGCGACGGCGGGGTCGGCCATCGTGGCCTTCTTGGCGCCGAGCGCGGCCGCCACCGCCTTCAGGTCGAGCAGGTGGTCGACGGGGACGATGCCCACGCCCAGCCCCTTGTCGGTGTCCACCAGCAACGTCTTGAACACGCGGGCGGGCTCGACGCCGAGCGCCTCTGCCGCCTCCAGCCCGAAGCTCACCGAGGCGGGGTCGTGCACGTAGGAACGCACGTCATACCTGATCCCCGCGCGCTCCAGCGCAACCGTCGCAGGGGTGCCGCCCGCCACCTTCTTCTTCGCCACGACCCGCCCCGCGTCAGACCGTGTAGTCCTCGGCGGGCAGGGCCCCGAGCCGGTCCTCCCAGGGGGTGGACAGGACGATGGTGGTCACGGTCGAGCACTCCCCCCGCTGGCGGATCCGCGCCAGCAGCTCCTCGAGGTCCTGCGGGCGGCCGACCCGGATGAGAAGGACGTAGTACTCGTCACCGGCGACCGACCAGCAGGCGACGATCTCCTCGATGTCGGAGAGACGCTCGGGGATGTCGTCCTCGGCGGAGGGGTCGAACGGGGTGACGGACATGAGGGCGGTCATCGGCAGCCCGACGGACGGGTAGTCCACGACCGCGCGGTAGCCCTTGATGATGCCCTTCTCCTCCAGCCGCTTGACCCGCTGGTGGACGGCCGAGGTGGACAGGCCGACCTGGCGTCCGAGGTCGGCGAACGAGGCGCGTCCGTCGTGCGCCAGGACCTGGACGATGTGGCGGTCGAGTGCCTCCATGCAGGACAGCGTAGTTCGCCGCGCCGCCGGCGCTGCGACGACCGGCCGTCGAGGGGCGCGAGGCGCGTGGTAGAAATAGCCTAAATGCGACCGGGCGGACCGGTCGCACGCATCCGCTGGAGGCATCGATGAGCGCCGAGGACGAGCTGCGGGCGACCGTGGCCGCGACGACCGGCATCCTGGTCAAGACGCTGCGTGCCCTCGGCCAGAACGGTCAGCCGCAGGCGGCCAACCGGCTCGCCGCCAAGGCGTACTGGGCGCTGCGGACGACCTCTCCGGACGAGGCCGAGCGGATCAACGGCGCCATGCACTACCTGGCGCGGCTGGAGAGCACCACCCCACCCACCCACGAGGAGGAAGCATGACCGACGGAAGCACTACGGAGGACCAGATCCTTGACGTCCGCGAGGAGATCCCGCGGCGCCGCCACGAGCTGATCGAGCAGACGTATCACGACCTCGCGCCCGGCACCGGTTTCGTGCTGGTCAACGACCACGACCCCAAGCCGCTGCGCTACCAGTTCGAGGCGGAGTGGCCCGGCCAGTTCACCTGGGACTACCTGGAGAGCGGCCCGGAGGTCTGGCGCGTGCGCATCGGTCGTCCCGAGAAGCAGGCGTAGGCGAGGGGCGGCGTCACGCGTCCTCGTCCCCGAGCAGGTCGTCGATGGTGGGCTGGTCGGGGCGGGGGCCGGGGCGGGTCTGCCCGGTGTCGGGGTCGGTGTGCTCCGTCGTGAGCCCGTCGCCGCGGCGCCTGCCCTGGATCCCGGCCCGGTCGGCCAGGGCGGCCTGCAGGAGCTGACCGGCCAGGTCCCGGCGATCCTCCAGGTCATCGGGATGGACCTGCCTGAGGTAGGTGCGGTAGTCGTGCACCCGGGTCCTGACCACCTGGCCCAGCAGGGTCGTGAACGTCAGGTCCCGCCGGGCGCCGATCTCCACCTGCCAGGTCCCCTCGGTCTTGTACCGGTGGGGCCGCTTGGCCAGCAGCGCCAGGTTGACCTCGCTCGTCGGACCACCGGCCCAGCCGTAGGGGGTGACGTGGTCCAGCTCCCCGGTCCGGGCCCTGGCCCCCGGGGCCCGGGAGTAGACGTCCGCGGCGACCACCTGCCGGCGCATGTCGGCGTCGGGCCGGTAGCCCTTGATCGTCCGCTCCACGAGCCGACCATCACGCGGGTCCACCACCAGCCGGTGCAGGGTGGTGCCCGGCATCAGCGCCAGCTCCCGGGCGTGGCCCTCGGAGACGAAGAACGGGTTCGGACCCAGCACCTCACCCACCCGGCCACGCCCGGACCGCCCCGGCGGCCCGCGACGGGCAGAGTCCTGCCCCGCCCCGGGTGGCCGGTTGTGGACAGCCTCCTGCTGGCCGGTGTCCCGGGGTTCTGGTGCGTCCAGGGGGCCGCTGCAGCGCCCGCAGATCGGGAACCCGCCGGCCATCGTCGAATACGGCAGGACCACCTGCAGGGCGACCGGCGGCAGCCCGTTGACCACCCGGGCCAGCAGCTCCATGTCCTGCGGGGCGATGACCTCGTCGAACAGGACGCCGCCAGCGGACTCCCCGCCGGACACGGCGTCGTCGGACACGGCGTCGTCGGACACGGGGTGCCCGGACACGGCGTCGGTGGCCGCGGGGTCGGGCTGCTTGTCCGGGCACCCGTGCAGGGCGACGGTGGCGTAGGTCAGCAGTCCCAGACCCACGTCGACACCCAGCTGGCCCAGGGTGCGGGGGTCACCGGCGGCCCTCACGCCCCTGGCACCACGCTCCAGCCGCTGGCCCGCAGCCAGCACCGAGGCCACCGGTCCCCGGATCGAGAGCGTCGCCATCCCGTCCTCGTGCACCCTGGTCCACGTCCGGCGCGCCGCGTAGGCCCGCGCCCGGGCCGCCCGCTCGGCCGCCACGTCGCTGCCCCGGCACGCCGTGACCTCAGCATCCAGCGCGGCCCGGAACGAGGGCACCGACCACGCCCGACCGTGCAGGTCACCGTCCGGGCCCAGCCGGTCCCCCGCCGCCAGGCCAGGATCGTCGCCGAACAGGGCCGCGGCGACCAGCAGCCGCCGGTCATCCTCCAAGGAGGCCGTCTTCTCGTAGAACCAGCGCACCTGCACCCACGTCGTCTCCCCCGCACGCAGCGCCGCGTCCACCATCCCCGCCAGCGGCTCCGCGGCCGTGGCCGCCCGCACCAGCAGACCCGCCTCCCACGCCGAGAACCCCAGCGCCACCTCGATCTCACCGATCGCGGCCAGCCGCACCCCCCGCGACAGCGCCCGCGACCCGCCGGTCAGCGGCCCGCCACGCCCGGCACGCCGCTCCCGCTCGCGTTCCTGCACCCGCTCCACCACGCCCCGCACCGCCACGACCAGGTCCGCCTCAGCACGCGAGCGCCGCACACCCGCACCACGCAGGTCCACCACCACCGGGTCGACGGCACGCCCACCCGGATCCTCCGCGCCCACGACCGGGATCCCTCCCACTCCCCACACCTCCCCTGCACCCTCCAGCAGCCACCGATCTCGACCACGACCAACACCCTAGCAACCGACTCAGACACCTGTTCGAATATCCACAACGTGCCGCATGCCTGCCCACCGAGGCGCAGGGGGTGTGGACAGCCCCGGCTCAGCCCCAGCCGCGCTGCCCAGCCGCGCTGCTCAGGCGACGAAGCTCGACCCACGACCCGACGAGTCGCCCGCCCGCCACAGCGACACCGCATACCCCGCGGCGGTCAGCACCAGCCCGGGCAGGAACCACGCAGGCAGCGGCGCGGGAGCCGTGAGCACGGCGTACCCCATGACCAGGAGCGGGACAGCACCGGCGACCCTCCACCGGCCCGTGCACAGCGCCACCGCGAAGGCGGCCAGCACCACGACCGTCGGCAGCGCCAGCCGCAGCACCGCACCGATGTCGATGCCGGGGGCACGCTCGAGCGGGTTCTCCCCGACCGCGGTCGTCCACAGCGGCCCGAAGAGCAGCACGACCGCCGCGGCCAGCGTCACGAGGGCACCGAGCCAGGTCAGGCGGTCCAGGACCCGGTCGCGCAGCACGGCGTCACGCTAGCAGGGCCTACCCTTGGGCCTCATGAGCCACCCCGCGGACACCGGTGCCCAACGGCTTCTCCTCCTCGACAGCGCGAGCCTCTACTTCCGCGCGTTCTTCGGGGTCAAGGACCTGCGCGAGGCCCCGGACGGCACGCCCACCAACGCGGTCCGCGGCCTGCTGGACATGGTCGGCACGCTCGTCACCCGCTTCTCCCCCACGCACCTCGTGGCGTGCTGGGACAACGACTGGCGGCCCGAGTTCCGGGTGCGCGCGATCCCGTCCTACAAGGCGCACCGGCTCGTGCCGGGGACGCAGGACAAGGAGGAGGCGCCGCCGGGGCTCGAGGCGCAGGTGCCGATCATCCGCCGCGCCCTTGAGTCCTTCGGCATCCCCGTGCTCGGCTCGGACGGCTACGAGGCCGACGACGTCATCGGCACCCTGACCCACCGGCACCGCGGGCGCGGCCCGGTCGCGGTCGTGACCGGCGACCGCGACCTCTTCCAGCTCGTGGACGACGCGGCGGACGTCACCGTGGTCTACACCGCGCGGGCCGGCGTCCGGGACGCCGAGGAGATCCGTCAGGCCGACCTCCAGGCCCGGTACGGGGTCTCCACTGGCCTCCAGTACGCCGACATGGCCACGCTCCGGGGCGACACCAGCGACGGACTGCCCGGGGTCAAGGGCATCGGTGACAAGACTGCGGCGCAGCTCATCACCACCTACGGCTCGCTCGCCGGCCTGCGTGCAGCCGTCGCCGCCGGTGACCCGGCCATCAAGGGCGCCCGCCGGACCAACCTGGAGGCGGCCTCGGACTACCTCGACGTCGCCCCCGAGGTCGTCCTCGTCGCCAAGGACGCTCCGCTGCCAGACGTGCCGCTGACGGTCCCGCGCGAGCTCGCCGACCCCGAGACCCTCCAGCAGCTCGTCGAGGCCTACGACCTCGGCAGCCCCGTGGGACGCCTGATGAAGGCCCTCGACCTGCGGCCCGAGTGAGCCACCCTCAGCGTCGCTGCGGCTCGGTCGGCGGCCACTCCCCGTCGTCGGAGCCGTCGTCGTAGCGGTAGAGCAGGCCCTGCAGGTCGACCAGCACCCGCTCGACGCGGGGGACGTCGTGCAGGACCATGCCGGCCTTCTCGGTCGCGTCGGAGACCACCAGCGTGCCGCAGCCCAGCATCCGGTCCAGCACGCCCTTCTCCAGCGCGATGTCGTTGACGCGGTGCAGCGGGATGTCGCGCCCGGTGCGGGTCAGGATCCCGGCCCGGTGCGCGATCCGGCGCGTCGTGACGACGTAGGCCTCGCTGCGCCACCTCAGCACCGGCACCACCACCCACAGCACCGCCGCAGCGGCGGCCAGCACGCCGACGACCACCCCGGCGAGGGTCGACCACGACTCGCCGCGCACGAACACCCAGACCAGGAGCACCGCCGCGACCAGCAGCACGAGCACGGTCCCCGGGCGGACCAGCGCCTTCCAGTGGGTGCGCAGCGTCATGACGACCTCCTCGCCGTCGGTCAGCTGGTCGGCGCGCAGACCCATCTCAGACCACTCTCTCGAAGACGGCCGCCAGCCCCTGCCCGCCGCCGATGCACATCGTCTCCAGGGCGTAGCGTCCCTCGCGCCGCCTCAGCTCGTGGGCGAGGGTGGCCAGGATCCGCCCGCCGGTCGCCCCGACCGGGTGCCCCAGCGAGATGCCCGACCCGTTGGGGTTGAGCCGCTCCCAGGTCGACGGGTCGCGCATCCCCCACTCGGTGAGCACGGCCAGCGCCTGGGCGGCGAAGGCCTCGTTGAGCTCGATCAGGTCCAGGTCCTTCATGGTCAGCCCGGCGCGCTCCAGCGCCTTGGCCGAGGCCGGCACCGGACCGATCCCCATCGTCTCCGGCGGCACCGCCGCGACGGCCCACGAGCGCAGCGCGACCAGCGGCTCCAACCCGCGGGCCTCCGCCGTCTCCCGGGTCGTCACCACGCACAGCGCCGCCGCGTCGTTCTGCCCGCTGGCGTTGCCCGCGGTCACCGTCGCCTCCGGGTCCTGCCGCCCCAGGATCGGGCGCAGCCCCGCCAGGACCTCCGTGGTCGTCCCGGGCCGGACGTGCTCGTCGGTGTCCACGACCACGTCTCCCCTGCGCGAGGTGACGGTCACCGGGACCAGCTCCTCGGCATACCGGCCTTCAGCCTGGGCGGCGGCGGCCCTCTGGTGGGACCGGACGGCGAGGGCGTCCTGCTCCTCGCGCGAGACGGAGTAGTCACGGCGCAGGTTCTCGGCCGTCTCGATCATCCCCCCGGGTATGGGGTGCCGCTCACCGCCCGCGGTCGCCCGCGCCCGGCCCAGCCGGTCGGCGAGGTGGACGTCGGCGCGCACGCCCTGGCGCAGCAGCGCGTAGTGCTCCACCTGGCTCATCGACTCCGCACCCCCGGCGACGACGAGCCCGGCGCCGCCGCTGGCGATCTGCGAGGCGGCGGCCAGCACCGCCTGGAGCCCGGACCCGCACCGGCGGTCCAGCTGCATGCCCGGCGCCTGGTCCAGGCCGGTGTTGAGCGCGAGGATCCGGCCGAGCGCGGGGATCTCGCCGCTGGGGTTGGCGTTGCCGACGATCACGTCGTCGACGTCGCCGTCCTGCAGCCCGGTGCGCTCGAGCAGCACCGCCAGCAGCTGGGTGCCCAGGTCCGCCGCGGTCAGCGTCTGCAGGCTCCCGAGGAAGCCTCCGACCGGCGTGCGGAGGGGCGAGCAGATGACGATGTCAGACATGTCGGCAGCCTAGTCCTGGCCGCCGACGGCTCAGTCCAGGCGGTCGGCCGCCACCACGCCGCGCAGGATCGCCTCGGTAGCACGCCGGGCCGCCCGCGCGACCGGCGGGTCGGCCGCCTGTGCGACCTGGCCGAGCAGGTCGACCACCTGCTTGCACCGGCGCACGAAGTCACCGGCGGACATGCCGCCCTCGCGCAGCACCTCGGTCAGGCCGCGGCCGGAGGCCCACCGGTGCACCATCCAGGCGATCCCCGCGTCCAGCTCGCGGTCACCCTCGAGGTCGTGCGCGCTCTTGCGGGTGGTCACCTCGCGCCAGATCGCACCCATCTCGCCGAGCGCCTCCTCGACCTCGACGGTCGGGATCCGCGGGTCGGACAGGTCGTCCCCGCGCGCCTCGTGCACCAGCGCGGAGACCACGGCGGCCAGGTCGGCCGGGGCCAGCCTGGTCCAGGTGCCGCGCCGCAGCGCCTCGGCGACGACCAGGTCGAGCTCGGTGTAGATCCGCCGCAGCCGCTGCCCCTCGGCGGTCACCTCCTGCCCGTCCGGCGTCAGGTAGCCCAGCTCCACGAGGAGGTCGCAGATCCGCTCGAAGGTCTTGGCCACCGTGTTGGTCCGCTCCGAGACCCGCCGCTGCAGGTCGTCGGTCTCCTTGCGCAGCGCCCACCAACGCTCCGACCAGCGCGCGTGCTCCTCCCGGTCGGGGCAGGCGTGGCACGGGTGGGCCCGCAGCTGGGCGCGCAGCTCGTCGACGCGCCCCTCCCCCTCCTGCGGGTATGCCGTGCGCTGCGCCGACCTGCCGCGTCCCGGCGCCGGCGGGTGCACCTTGGTCCGCATGGTCGCGGCGAGGTCCTTGCGCGCCCTGGGGCTGCGCGGGTTGAAGTTGCCCGGCACCCGCAGCGTCCCGAGCACGGCCGGCACGTCCTTGAAGCCGGCGACGGTGAGCTGCTGCAGGCTGCCGTTGGAGGTCAGGACGGTGCGCTCGGAGGCGTCCCGGCTGCCGCGCGTGGGCAGCACGACGCCCATCGTGCCCTTGCGGCCGGCGTCCAGCCGGACGACGTCGCCCACCGACAGGTCCTCCAGCGCCTGACCGATGTCGGCCCGCCGCTGGGACTGCCGTCGCCTGGCCTGCTTCTTCTCCAGGGTGACCAGCTCGTGGCGCAGCCGGCCGTACTCCCGGAAGTCGCCCCGGTCGCAGGTCATCGCCTCGGCGTAGCCGTCGAGGGCGACCTTGTTCTCCCGGACGCGGGTGGTCATCCCGACGACCGAGCGGTCGGCCTGGAACTGGGCGAAGCTGCTCTGCAGGAGCTCGTGGGCGCGGTCCCGGCCGTACTGGGCCACCAGGTTGACGGCCATGTTGGAGCTGGGCCGGAAGGAGCTGCGCAGCGGGTAGGTGCGGGTCGAGGCCAGCCCGGCCACCTCGAGCGGGTCCACGCCGCGGCGCCACAGCACCACCGCGTGCCCCTCGACGTCGATGCCGCGCCGACCGGCGCGGCCGGTGAGCTGGGTGTACTCCGCCGGGGTGATCGGGGCATGGGTCTCCCCGTTGAATTTCACCAGCCGCTCCAGGACGACGGTGCGCGCCGGCATGTTGATGCCGAGCGCCAGCGTCTCGGTGGCGAAGACCGCCTTGACCCGCCCGGCGGTGAAGAGCTCCTCGACGATCTCGCGGAAGAGCGGCAGCATGCCGGCGTGGTGGGCGGCGAACCCCCGGGAGAGGCCTTCGACGAAGTCGTGGTAGCCCAGCACGCCGAGGTCGGCCGCGTCCACGTCGGCCGCGCGCACCTGGACCAGGTCGCGGATCCGGCGGCTCTCGTCCTCGGGCACCAGCCGGGTGCCGCGCGAGAGCAGCTGCTGGACCGCCGCCTCGCAGCCGGCCCTGCTGAAGATGAAGGTGATGGCCGGCAGCAGACCCTGCTGGTCCAGCCGGTCGATGACCTGGGAGCGGCTCGCCCCGCCACCGGGCAGGGCCCCGCGCTGGGCCAGCGGCACCGCGTCCTCGGTCCGGGGCGAGCGGCCCTGGTACTTCCCCCTGGGCTGCCCGCGGCGTCCCCGCGGCGCCCCTGCGTCCTCCCGCGACCAGCCGGTGCTGGACCGCTCGGCCTGGGCGATGCGCTGCAGCAGCTCGGGGTTGACCTTGGTGGTGCCCTCGCGCCCGAAGTCGGTGACGAACAGGTCGAACAGGCCCGCACCGACCATCATGTGCTGCCACAGCGGCACCGGCCGGTGCTCGGCGACGATGACCTCGGTCCCCTCGCCGCCCCGGACGGAGCGCAGCCAGTCGCCGAACTCCTCGGCGTTGCTCACCGTCGCCGACAAGGAGATGACCTGCACGGACTGCGGCAGGTGGATGATGACCTCCTCCCACACCGCCCCGCGGAACCGGTCGGCCAGGTAGTGCACCTCGTCCATCACCACGAAGCCGAGCCCGCGCAGGGTGGGCGAGGCGGCATACATCATGTTGCGCAGCACCTCGGTGGTCATCACCACCACCGGGGCCTCGCCGTTGATGGAGGAGTCGCCGGTGAGCAGCCCGACCTTCGAGGCGCCGTGCCGGGTGACGAGGTCGTGGTACTTCTGGTTGGACAGCGCCTTGATCGGGGTGGTGTAGAACGCCTTGCGCCCGGTCTCCAGGGCCAGCGCCACCGCGAACTCGCCCACGACGGTCTTGCCGGCGCCGGTGGGCGCGGCGACGAGCACCCCGGCTCCGTCCTGGACGGCCTGGATCGCCTCGAGCTGGAAGCCGTCGAGCTCGAAGTCCAGCGAGGCGGTGAACCGGCCGGCGGGGCTGGCCTCCCGGGCGGACCGCTCTCGGGACAGGGCGTAGCGCTCGGCGGGGGTGGACATGCCCTCAGGCTATGTCAGCGCGGGACGACCACCTGCACGGACGCCGGGCGCACCTCGACGGTGAGAGGCAGCGGGCCGAGGGCCTCCCCGTCGCCGTGGGCGACGACGTCCGCGGGTCCCTCGATGCGGACCCGGGTCGCGCGGCGCACCTCCACCTCCGGCATCGAGGTATGCCGTCCCGCCCGGACCGCGTGCAGCAGCGCGAGGGCGCGCGAGGGGGAGAGCGGCCTGACCACGACCAGGTCGAGCAGCCCGTCGGCCGGGTCGCTGCCGGGCGACAGGTGCAGGCCTCCGCCCAGATAGGGCAGGTTGGCGGGGACGACCACGAGCGCGTCCAGCTCCTGGGTGTCCTCGCCGTGCGGCCCGGTGAGGGTGAGGCGGTAGTGCAGCGGCGGGGTCCACCGCAGTCGGGCGATCTCGACCAGGGCCGCGACCGTGTAGCTGGCGGCCCCCAGCGGGCGCGGCAGCAGCGTGGCCCGGTGCGCGATCCGCGCGTCCAGGGCGGCGTTGACCGAGCCGAGCACGTGCCGGTCGAGCTCGGCGACGTGGAGGGTGTCGAGGATGCGCAGGTCTCCCTCCACGAGGGTCGCCAGCGCACCCTCGGGGTCGCGCGGGATGCCCAGCGAGCGGGCGTTGTCGTTACCGGTGCCGGCCGGGAGTATCCCGACGGCCGTGTCCGTCCCGGCGCACAGCTGGGTGGCCAGGCTCACCAGGCCGTCGCCGCCGGCCACCGTCAGAACGTCCACCCCGTCCGCCACCGCCGCCCCGCAGCGGGCCCGGGCCTCCTCGTAGGAGCCGGCCTCGATCTCGGTGACCCGGTGACCGGCCGCGCGCAGCCGGGCGACCGCCTCGGCGCCCAGGGCGGCGGCGCCGCCGCGCCCGGACCGCCGTCCGTGCGCGACGGCATACCTCATGGCAGCGGGGTCGCCTCGTCCGGTGCGAGGTCGTCGTGGCGGTCCGCGCGCCGGCGCTTGCGCCGCTCGAGGGCGAAGGACAGCGCGACCGCGCACCAGTAGAGGACGAAGATCGGCATCGCCATCACGATCATCGCGAAGCCGGAGGGGTCGGGCGTCATGAACGCCGAGAAGACCAGGCAGAGGAAGAGGGTGATCCGCCAGCCCTTGAGCATCGTGCGCGCCGGCAGGATCCCGATCTGGTTGAGCGCGACGAGGAGGACCGGGAGCAGGAAGGCCAGGCCGAAGGCGAGGACAAAGAACATCGCCGTGGACAGGTAGTCGTTGGCGTTCTGGATGTTGGTGAAGTTGTCCGGCGCGAACTCGAGCAGGATCCGGTAGAGGCGGGGGAAGCTGAAGCCCGCCAGTGCGGCGCCCAGCAGGAAGAGGGGGATCGCGGCGAAGAAGTAGGACAGCGCGACCCGCTTCTCCTTGGGCGTCAGGCCCGGCAGGAGGAATCCCCACCCCTGCCAGATCCACACCGGGCTGGCCAGCAGGATGCCGGCGAAGACCGAGACCTTCATCTGCATCGCGAAGGCCCCGGTGAGCGTGTCGAAGTTGAGGGTGACGATGCGCCCGCCCTCGGCGTTGCGCACGGCCGTCACGGGTGCGGAGATGAAGTCGACGATCGGGTCGTAGAAGTACCAGCCGACGACGGCGCCGGCGGCCACGACGAGGGAGGAGATCAGCAGCCGGTTGCGCAGCTCACGGAAGTGCTCCCCCAGGGACATCCGTCCCTCGGGGTTCTTCGTCCGCGCGGCGTGCGCCATCGGCCTGGGTCCTCCCGGTCAGGGGTATGCGGCGGGCGGGGTCAGGCGCGCGGGGTGGTCTCGTCGCCGCGCCCCTCGTCGAGGCGGCGGTACTCCTCCTGGGCGGTGTCCTCGGGCTCGCCCTTGTCCTTGTCCTTGCGGGCGGCGCTGTCGTCCTTCATCTGGTCGACCTCGGACTTGAAGACGCGCATCGACTCACCCAGGCTCCGGGCGGCGCTGGGCAGGTTCTTCCACCCGAAGAGCACCACGAAGGCGATGATCAGGACGATGATGTGCCACAGCTTGATACCTCCCATGCGGAGGTCACCTCTCTTCTGTCGGGCGCACCCCGTCGGGAGGGCGCACTCTGCGCGCGTCAGTCTAGCTGCGCCGGCTGGGTGCTCAGCCCTCTTCCATCCCGTAGCCCTCCAGCGCGGCCCGCGCCCGGGCCGCGACCTCCTCCACCAGGGGGCCAGGTGCGAGCACGCGCACTCCCCCGCCCTGGCGGCGCACGAGCCGGTGCAGCCAGCGCGGGTCGCCGACCCGCATCGTCACCTCCAGCCGCCCGTCGCCGAGCTCGGTGACCGATTCCACGGGGAAGCTCTCGGCCACCCAGGCCGACCCAGGCTCCAGGTGGAGCGTCACCACGAGGTCCTCCGGCGAGCCGCGGAACGCGCCACCGGACAGGTCGCGCTCGGGCAGGCCGGCCGGCGGCGTCGCCGGCTGGTCGAGGACCTGGGCGTCCTCGACCCGGTCCAGGCGGAAGAGCCGCACGCCCTGGGCGCGGTGGCACCAGCCCTCCAGGTACCACCGGCCGTCGACCGAGACGACCCGCAACGGGTCGACGTCGCGCTCGGTGGTCTCGTCCCGGCTGGCGACCCGGTAGCGCAGGTGCATGCGGCGCGACTCCGTCAGCGCGGTGCGCACGGCCCCGACCATGTCGGCGGGCAGCTCGGGCTCGAGGTCGACGCTCACCTTGCCCGCGGCCTGTGCGACGTCGCCGGCGGCCTGCTCCAGCTTGGCCAGCGCCCGGTCGACGGCGTCGCTGTGCGCGAGCCCCGGCGTGTCCGCCAGTGCGCGCAGGGCGACGATCAGGGCGAGGGCCTCGTCCCGCCCGAGCCGCAGGGGTCGGGCGATCGAGTCGGCGTTGGAGACGTAGACGCGCCCGTCCTCCCACTGTGCGTCGATGAGGTCGTCCGGGTAGTGCCCGGGCGTGCCGCAGACGAAGAGGACCTGGAGGTCGTCGACGACCTGGGACTCGCTCACGCCGAGCTCGGCGGCGGCGCTGGCCAGGTCGATGCCCTGCCGGTTGAGCAGCCAGGGCACCATCGCCAGCAGCCGGCCCAGGCGCGAGGTGGCGCTCTCGTAGGTGCTCATGCTGCGCCTGCCCCGTGCGCGTCCAGGACGGCCTGCAGGATCGAGCGGACCTGCTCGGCGAGCTCGGGCGGCTCTGCGACGCGCACGTCGGCGCCGGCGGCCGCCACCTCCTCGGCCAGGGCGCGCAGGTCGCCGACAGCCAGCTCCAGCGTGTCCCACCCCTCGGGCGCGGACCGGTCGGTCACGACCGTGCCGCGCCGCCGCAGCGAGGACGCCGCCCGGTCGCGCACGCGCAGCCGCGCCACCACGCTCGTGCCGGGCGCGTCGCCCGAGGAGGCACGGATCATCGTGAGCGGGTCGTGGTCGGCGGGCACGTCATACCCTCCCGGGCGGCCGGCGCGGGCGGGCCGCCCGCTGATCCGGTCCAGCCGGAAGACGCGCGGTGCGTCGCGGTCGAGGTCGTGGCCGGTGACGTACCAGCGGCCGTGCCAGCTGGTCAGCGACCACGGCTGCACGTGCCGCTGGGCGAGGTCGCCGCTGCCGCCGCGGTAGTCGAAGGTCAGCGGTGTGCGGGTCAGCACGGCGTCGCGCACCGGCTCGAAGGCCGGCTCGCTGGTGCGCAGCAGCGGCTCGATGCCGGCTACCGAGGCCTCGTCCCGCACGACCCCGGCGGCCTCGAGCTTGCGCATGGCCTGCGCGGCCGGGCCGGCCAGGCTCGCGTGGCTCCAGGCGCGGCTGGCCAGCCCGATGACCGCCAGCTCGTCGGGCTCGAAGGACAGCTCGGGCAGGGCGTACTCGCGCTGGTCGATGCGGTAGCCGGGCTCGTCGTCGAAGAACGGGTCGATCGGCTCGGTCCGCAGCGGGATCCCGAGCGCGCGCAGCTCGTCCTTGTCGCGCTCGAACATCCGCTCGAACGCCTCGTCGTTGTCGCTGTAGTCCGGCACCGCCTCGCGGATGCGTGCCTTGGACAGCGGCTGGCGCGTCGAGAGCAGCGCGATGACGAGGTTGAGCAGCCGCTCGGTCTTGGCCGCCGCGGGCGACGGACCCTTCGTGGCCTTGGGCATGAGGAGCAGGCTACTAGTCTCCTGGTGTGATCCAGTGGCGAGAGGGCATCGTGACCGGCGAGCGGCCAGGGTGGGAAGGCGTGGTCGTCCTCGACGTGGCCGTCGAGGCCCGGGGGACCGTCCGCGCGCTGGCCTACCGCGACGTCGTCGGCACTCCGGTGGCCGGCGACCGGGTGCTGCTCAACACCACCGCCCTGGAGCGCGACCTGGGCACGGGTGGGTATGCCGTGGTCGTCGCCGTCCCCGACCGGCCGGGAGCCTGGCCCTCCCCCGACCCCGACGCGCCGGGGCACCTGGTCAAGGCGCGCTACACCCCGCTGCAGACGATGGTGCTGGGCGCCGACGATCCGGAGGGCGAGCACCACGTCCTGCTCGAGGACGCCGACGACCTCGACGGGATGCCGGTCGTGGCGGCCGACCTGCACTCCGCGCTCCCCGCGGTGCTGGCCGGCGTCCGGACGGTCCGGCCCGAGGCACGGGTCGCCTACGTCATGACCGACGGCGGCGCGCTGCCCGCGGCGTTCTCGCGCACCTGCGCCGACCTGCGCGCGGCCGGCTGGCTCGCGGCGACGGTCACCGCCGGGCAGGCCTACGGCGGCGACCTCGAGGCGGTCACCGTGCACAGCGCGCTGCTGGCCGCCCACCACCTCCTCGGTGCCGACCTGGTCGTCGTCGTCCAGGGCCCGGGCAACCTCGGGACCGGCACCCGGTGGGGCTTCTCCGGCGTGCATGCCGGCGAGGCGCTCAACGCCGCGGCCGTGCTCGGCGGGCGGGCCGTCGCCTCGCTCCGCGTCTCGCAGTCCGACCCCAGACCGAGGCACCGCGGCCTGTCGCACCACAGCGCGACGGCATACGCACGCGTGCTGGCGCACCCGGCCGAGATCGTGGTGCCGGTCGGCACCACCGGCCTGCCGGACACCGACCGTTGCCTGACCCAGGTCCGGGCGCAGGTGGACGACCTTGTCGGCGGCGCCCCCCACCTGTCGATGGTCGAGGTCGTGGTGGACGGCCTCCTCGACGCGCTGCGCGAGGTGCCCGTGCGCCTGTCCACCATGGGACGCGGTCTCGAGCAGGACACCGCCTCGTTCCTGGCGGCAGCCGCTGCGGGCGCGCACGCCGCCCGACGCGCCGGCGCCTAGGGTGACGCCATGCCCACCCAGGACGTCACCGCATACCTGAGCGAGCTCCTCGAGAGCGTCCGCGACCTGGACCGCGGCGCCCCGCACGACCTGCCGGTGCACGCCGAGGCCGACCCCGACCTGCTCGCCGTCGCGATCGTCGACGTCGACGGGCAGGTGTGGAGCGCCGGCGACACCGAACAGCTGTTCCCGATCCAGTCGATGAGCAAGCCGGCGGTCTACGGGCAGGCGATCGAGGACGTGGGGCTGGCCGAGGTGCTGCGGCACGTCGACGTCGAGCCGTCGGGCGACGCGTTCAACCGGATCAGCCTCGACGAGGAGTCCAACCGGCCGGACAACCCGATGATCAACGCCGGCGCCCTGGTGGCCCACTCCCTGGTGCGCGGGCCCCACGCGGACGACCGCTTCGAGCGGATCCGCCAGCTGCACTCGCGGATGGCCGGCCGGGACCTGGCGATGGACCAGGACTGCTACGCCCAGGAGATGGAGCGCGGCGACCGCAACCTCGGCATCGCCCACATGGTCAGGGCCCTGTCGGTGCTGCCCGACGACCCCCACGACGTGGTGGACGGCTACTCTCGGCAGTGCGCGCTGGAGGTGAGCACGGTCGAGCTGGCGCGGATCGGCGCCACCCTCGCCACCGGTGGACTCGTCCCGGGCAGCGACGAGCGCGCCCTCCACCTCAAGGCGACCCAGCAGGTGCTGTCGGTGATGCTCACCTGCGGCATGTACGACTCCGCGGGCGACTGGGTCTCCACCGTCGGCATCCCGGCCAAGAGCGGCATCAGCGGCGGCATCTTCGGCGCCGTGCCGGGTCGGTGCGGCATCGCGACCTACTCCCCCAGGCTCGACGGCCACGGCACCTCGGTGCGCGGCGAGCTCGCCTTCCGGCAGCTCTCGGCCGACCTGGGGCTGCACGTGCTGCGCCCCCGCCAGCCGCAGGGCTGACGGGGGCGCGCGGGCGCACCGGGGTCAGCGCACGTCGACCAGGTCGACGACGAAGATCAGCGTCTCGCCGCCCTTGATGGCGGCGCCCGCACCGCGGTCGCCGTAGCCCAGGTGCGGCGGGATGGTGATCTTGCGGCGGCCGCCGACCTTCATGCCGAGCAGGCCCTGGTCCCAGCCCGCGATGACCTGGCCCACCCCGACGGTGAAGTCGAGCGGCTGGCCGCGGTTCCAGGAGGCGTCGAACTCCTCGGCGGTGGACCAGGCGACGCCGACGTAGTGCGCCGAGATCTGCTTTCCGGCGGTCGCCTCCTCGCCCTTGCCGACCTCGATGTCCTCGATCTCCAGCTCGGTGGGCGGGGTGTCGCCGGGGAAGTCGATCTCGGGCTTGGCCTTCCTGACCTCGCCGAACGGTGACTGGCTCATGTGCTGTTCCTTTAGATTCGCCGTATGCCAGGCGGGCACGGCTTGAGGCTCGGTCAGTAGCAGAGATAACTACGACGATACTGGCGTGGCACATGGGCCGAGGATCCGCGATTGGTCCGGCAAAGGCAGTGCGGACGCCATGAGAAGGGCTGGTTCGGGTTCACTTGCGGAATGAAACGCGACCGGATTTCTCAAAGCCTTGGCCAATCTCATTAGGAGCTTTTTGAGTGATACCAAGAGACTCTATTCGAAGACGTGGCCGACACGCTGGCACCGCCCACTTCTGGGTACGCCAACACGTTGCCCCAATGAATTCGATAACTTCCAGGATTGTAGGTACCCCCGTATTGCCACGCCGCATACGGCCCAGGGTAAAGATACCCCTTCACCTTCATGCTCACATTTGGCCCCAAGACCCCGTAGCTCCAACGATAAGTGATGTAATACCCATCGTGACCCCAAAGTGCGCAATTTGACCGGCTATAAACGTAATTCCCGGCCCAGCCGGCATTGAAGCCATTGCCGCACGTACTGGCCGCGACTTGGGCCTCTTCTCCATTCTGCCCGGGCACCAAATCGCCGTTAGCGTCGACGATTACCGTATCCTCAGTGATATCTGGCGATATGTATACATCGGGATCATCTCTTATCATATCGGGTAGGCTTTCCATCACCTGCGCCGAAATGTGTGGATTATTTGCGACGGCAGCATATTCCGGACGCGATTCGTCTGCTGAATCGGTCGCCGCTGCGGCCGTTGTCCCTCCGATCAGCGCCAAGCCCAGCACGCCGCTGCATACATAGTGAAGACTGCGGACGTTCATGCTCTATCCCTCTTCCTTGAGTTCCTGAACCGAGCGTGCTCGAATATACCAGTCAACCGGCCGGGCCGCGAGTTCGACTTGAACCAGCCCGGCGGGGGGGGTGCGAAGACCACCTCGTCGAAGCGGTTGGGCATGGGTCCCGGTCCTCGGCCGACGTCGCCGGCGGTCGACGACGTTGTGTGCGCCGGTGGGAGTCCGTACCCATCATCACAGTGGCTGCGGATCTAAAGCCTCCGCCCCGATCCCCACGTCCCGTACCCCGAGCATCCGCCAACGGTGACTCCATGCGGTCTCGTGCACTGCCTTCTCAATAGGCACCAAGGATGTCAACGACGAAGACGAGTGTCTCCTCCTTCAATTCATGGTCCGGCTGGTCGGCGTAGGCGTCCTTGGGCGGCACCACGAGGAGGACCCGCGAGCCGACGGTCTGTCCGACAAGGCCCTCGTCCCAGCCCTTGATGACCTTGCCGAGGCCGATCGGGAACTCGGCCGGCTCGCCCCGCTGGTAGGAGTCGTCGAAGCCCTCGCCGTCGGACCACTTCACGCCGGTGTAGTTGACCTTGATGGTCTGGCCCGCCTTGACCTCCGGGCCCTCGCCCTTGATCAGGACCTGGCTGACGAGCTTGGTCGGGGCGTCGACGCCCTCGGGGATGGTGATCGTGGCGGCGCTCTCGCCGTCGGCCTCGACCTTGGGCAGGTCCTTGTCCTTGGGGGTGACGGCCTTGCCCTCGGCCTTGGTCAGCGGCGCGTGCGCGTCGACGACCTCCACGTAGAACACCAGGGTGTCCTGGGGGCCCACCCCGAGCTGCTCGTTGCCGTTGGTGCCGAACGCGTCGGCCGCCGGGATCCCCATGAGGAGGCTCTCGCCGACCTTGCCGCCGGGCAGCTCGTCGAGGAACGCCGGGAAGAGCAGCTCGTTGGACAGGTCGAGGGTGACCGTCTCGTCCGCGTCGAAGGTCGACAGGAGCTGCTCGCCGGTCGTGCCGTTGACGGCCAGGTAGCGCACCTCGACCTCGTCGCCGGCGGCGATCTCCTCGCCGTCGCCCTTCTTGACCGTCTCGGTCTCAGTGGAGGCCACCGAGAACGGCAGGTCGCCGTCGGCCATCGGCTTGCCGTCCCACAGGATCGTGGGAGTCTTGCCGGAGTCGTCGACGGAGAGCTCGGAGACGCTGCCGTTGGGCGCGATCGAGGTCGCCGCGGCGTCGTCGGCACCCGTGCTCTGGGAGGCGTTGTCCGTCCCCGCGCCGTCCCCGCTGCACGCGGAGAGGAGCAGGAGCGGGGCGGCCGCCAGGGCGGCCAGCCGCAGTCGGTGAGAGCGCACGCGCGATCCTTACTTCTCGTCAGTTCGTGGTCTGCTGCCGGGACGGCGTCACCGGCAACCGTCCCAGCCTAACGACCCGAACCTGGGGAACCGGTGGGAGCCCCGGCGCTCACCGGCCGGCGCGGATGTGTGCCAGGAGCTCCTCGACCCGCTGGTCGACGCTGGCGAACGGGTCCTTGCACACCACGGTGCGCTGGGCCTCGTCGTTGAGCTTGAGGTGGACCCAGTCGACGGAGAAGTCGCGCCGGTGCTCCTGGGCGGCCCGCACGAAGTCGCCCCGCAGCTTGGCCCGGGTCGCCGGCGGCTCCTCCATCGCCCGCCGCACCCGCTGCTCGTCGACGAGCGTGCGGGCTGCGCCGGAGCGCTGCAGGATCGGCATCAGGCCGCGGGTCGGGTGCACGTCGTGCCAGGCCAGGTCGAGCTGCTGCAGGCGCTCGTCGTGGGGTGCCAGGCCGTGCTTGGCGGCGTAGCCGTCGAGCAGCTTCTTCTTCATCACCCACTCGATCTCGGTGTCGACCAGGGACAGGTCGCCCGTCTCCACCGCCTGCAGGGTGCGTTCCCACAGCTCCAGCACCTCGCGGTGCGGCGAGACGTCCGCGAGCCCGGCCCCCTGCGCGTGGCGGGCCGCGAGGTCGAGGAGCGTGTGCTGCATACCGAGCGCGGTGATGGTGCGCCCCGAGGCGAGCGGGATGGACAGACGCCCCGTCTGGTCGCGGCTGACGTCCCGGATGGCCTGCACCGGGTTGGCCAGGGCGAGGTCTGGCACGCGGGTGCCGGCCTCGAGCACGCGCAGCACGAGGTCGGTGGTGCCCATCCGCATGAGCGTGGTGGTCTGGCTCATCGTGGAGTCGCCGACGATGACGTGCAGGCGCCGGTAGCGCCCGGGGTCGGCGTGCGGCTCGTCGCGGGTGTTGATGATCGGGCGCGAGCGGGTGGTCGCCGAGGACAGGCCCTCCCACATGTGGTCGGCGCGCTGGGAGACGAGGTATGTCGCCCGCTCCCCCACGACGTGCAGCCGGCCGGCGCCGGTCATCAGCTGGCGGGTGACGAGGAAGGGCACGAGGGTGTCGGTGACCCGCTCCAGCCGCGGGGTGCGGGCGATGAGGTAGTTCTCGTGGGAGCCGTAGGAGTTGCCGCGGGAGTCCACGTTGTTCTTCAGCACGTAGATCGTCGCGTCGAAGCCCTCCTCGGCCAGGCGCGCCTCGGCATCGTCGGCGAGGTCCTGGACGATGAGCTCGCCGGCCTTGTCGTGGGCGACCAGGTCGAGCAGGTCGGTGCACTCGGCGGTGGCGTACTCCGGGTGGGAGCCGACGTCGAGGTAGAGCCGCGAGCCGTTGACCAGGAAGACGTTGCTGGAGCGGCCCCAGGCCACGACCTTGCGGAACAGATGGCGCGCGACCTCCTCCGGGGAGAGCCGCGAGGTGCCGCGGAAGGTGGCGTTGACGCCGAACTCGGTCTCGATCCCGAAGATGCGCGCGGTGATCATCGGCGGCTCACTGCCCGCCCTTCTGTACGAAGCCGTGCACGAACTCGGTGGCGTTGGACTCCAGCACGCCGTCGATCTCGTCGAGCAGCGAGTCGAGCGCCTCGTCCCGCTCCGCGCTCTGCGCCTGCGGCGCCGCGGGCGGGGGCGTCGGGGCCTGCGGCTCCGGCGCCCCGTCGTCCCGGCGGCGGATGTGCTCCTGCGATGAACCTGCCATGACCCGATCCTCTCAGACGTCCTCGCTGGCCAGCTCGGTCAGGAGGGAGGCGGTGGTGGTATGCCGTGCGAGCAGCTCCCCGACCCGCTCCCGCGAGGCGGCGGTCGGCTCGGGCACCTGGACCCGGCGCGGCCTGCCGCGCTCGTCGACGAGGGTGACCGAGTCCCACGAGGCCGCCCTGACGTCGGCGCCGTACCTGCGGACGCACTCGCCGCGGAACCAGGCGCGGGTGTCCTGCGGAGGCTCCGTCACGGCCCTCTCGACGGCGTCGTCGGGCACGAGCCGCTCGAGACGGCCGGCGACGCGCAGCTTCTGCGCGAGGCCACGGGCGGGGTCGAGGTCGTGCCACTGGATGTCCATCGCGACCAGGCGGGCGTCGTCCCAGGCGGCGCCGTTGCGGTCGCGGTAGCGCTGGAGGAGCTGGTGCTTGGCGACCCACTCGACCTGCTGCGCGCACTCCGCCGGGTCCCGGCGCAGGGCGTCGAGGACCTGGCGCCACCGGGTGAGCACCTCGTCGGTGTCCTCGTCCGGCTCCCACGCCTCGTGCCCGGAGGCCGCGGCGCGCTCAACGGCCTCGAGGTAGGCCTCGAGGAGGTCGGGGCCGGTGAGCCGGCGGCCGTCGGCGGTGAGGACCGTGGCGCGCAGCGTCGGGTCGTGCGAGACGACCTTGACCGCCTCGACGGGGTCCGCGAGGTCGAGGGCAGGGACGGCGTCGGGGTGCGTCTCGATGAGGCGCAGCACCGCGCTCAGCGACCCGACCGCCAGGAGCGTGGTGAAGTCGGCCATCGTCGCGTCGCCGACGATGACGTGCAGGCGCCGGTGGAGGTGCGGCGTGGCGTGCGGCTCGTCGCGGGTGTTGACGATGGGGCGGCGCAGCGTGGTCTCCAGACCGATCTCCGCCTCGAGGTAGTCGGCGCGCTGGCTCAGCTGGAAGCCGGGACGCTCGCTGGCCTGCCCCAGGCCGACGCGGCCGGCGCCGGCGACGACCGGACGGGCGACGAGGAAAGGGATGAGCTGGCGGGCGAGCCGGTCGAAGGGGACGGTGCGTGGGACGAGGTAGTTCTCGTGGGTGCCGTAGGAGGCGCCCTTGCCGTCGACGTTGTTCTTGTAGAGGCGAACCTCCCGGCCCTCCTTCGCCAAGTGCTCGACGGCGCGGCGGGCGACCAGCTCCCCCGCCCGGTCGTAGCGCACCGCCTCGCGCGGGGAGGTCACCTCGGGCGAGGAGTACTCCGGGTGGGCGTGGTCGACGTAGAGCCGGGCCCCGTTGGACAGGACCGTGTTGGCGATCGTCGGGTCCTCGACGTCGGTGAGCTGGGTGACGTGCGCCAGCTCCCGCGCGATCTCGTAGCCGCGGGCGTCCCGCAGCGGGGTCTCGTCGGCGTAGTCCCAGCCGGACCCGACCGGCAGCGAGGCTCCCTCGCCGGCCGCCGTGGCGTAGGCGCGCACCACCTGCCCGGAGAGCCACTGCGGCGCCAGCGGCCGGCCCTGCGTGTCGACCTGGGTGCTGGTGATCCCCAGCTCGGTCTCGATCCCCATCACGCGCCGCACGCTCATGTCGGCAGCCTACGTGCGGGGTCCGCGAGCTCTCCTACGGCTCGCGCATCTCCGCCGGCATCTGCTGCGGGCACTGCTCGTCCACGGACCTGAAGTCGTCGCCGCGGGCACGGGCCTGCTCCCCCACCTGCGCATTGGGGATCCACGACGCCCCCTGCGAGGCGAGGAAGCTCTCCAACGACGGCGGCTCGGAGATGTCGTAGCCCAGCGCCTCGACGCACGGCACGTACGTCTCCAGGAGGTAGGCGTACCAGCGGGCCAGATGCTCCTCCGGCGACAGGCTGCGGTACCTCTCCGCCACCGGGTAGGACGCGTTGCAGACGTACTGGTCGCGCGCCAGGTCCTGCTGCTGCTCCTCCCGCACGCCGTCGATGAGCAGCCCGTCGCCGTCGATCCTCGCCGGCCACCCCTTGCCCGCCAGGCACTCGGCCACCAGCCGCAGCCCGTCGTCGTCCTGCGCAATCTCCTGGACGATCTCGACGGGCGGCGGGTCCTCGATCCCGTGGATCTCGGCCAGCTCGGTGAGGTACTCCTCACGCGTCGCCGGCCCGTCCCACTCCCCGGGCGTCACGGCCGGGTCGCTCGGCGCGGCCGGCGGTTCTGTCCCGCTGCACCCGGTCACCAGCAGCGCCACCACGACCGTCAGGTATGCCGTGCGCCTCGCCACGTCCCGTGCGCCTGCGCCCCTCATGGGGTCCTGAGCACCCTGACGGGGTCGCGGGTGGCGGCGTAGAGGGCGGGCAGGACGGCGGCGACGACCGCGGCGAGCAGGGCCAGGACGGCGGTGCCGGTGGTGAAGTCCCAGGGCGGGACGGCGCCGAGGCGGCCGGTGATCGCCATACCCGCGGCGACACCGACCGCCGCACCGAGCAGGGCGGGGATGAGGGTGCGCAGGACGACGAGGGCGACGATGGTGGCACGGGTGGCGCCCAGCGCGCGGCGCCGGCCGAGGTCGGCGCGGCGCACGAGGACGTCGGCCAGGGTCACGATCGCCACCAGCAGCGCCCCGGCACCGAGCACGCCGAGCAGCAGGGTGCGCCCGAAACTGGCCAGGTCACCAGTCACCTGCTCCTGCAGCTGCGCCAGCGACACCGGCGAGGTGATCGTCACCGAGTCCGGGGCCGGGGGGTCGATGAGCCGCAGCACCTGCGCCTGAGCGACCTGGGCGACGTCGGCCTGCGTGAGCACGACGTGCACCGCATCGAGGGCGCGGCCCTCCGGCGCGACGTAGAGCACCCCGGAGGCGTAGTCGCCGAACGGGTCCCTCGGCTCGAAGCTCCCGACGACCGACCAGTCGTCGACCACCGTGGTGGAGGCCTGCGCGACCCACCCGACCGGGTCGTCCAGCCCCAGCCGGGCCATCGCCTCGGTCGTGACGATCGCCTCCCCCGGACCCGGCCAACGCCCCGCGGTCAGCGTCGCGACCGCGGACAGGTCGCCGTGCACGCCCCACGCCGGCACCCGGGTCGCGCCCTGCCCGACGACCCCGTTGACCACGTCCACCGGGATCAGCGTGCCGACCGCACGCTCGGAGGTCGACAGGCCCGCGACCTGGTCCACGACCGTCGCCGAGATCAGGTCGTCCCCGCGCGCGTCGGCCACCACCAGCACCCGGGACCCGGCGGAGTCCAGCCGCTCCAGCAGCTGCGCCTCGGCCGCCGCCGTGCGCCCCACCGTCGCGATCGTCGCCGCGCACATCGTCGCCACCAGCAGAAGCACCAGGCTCGAGGGCACCTTCGCCGCCCAGGCCGTGGCCACCGCCTCGCGCAGCAACAACCACGGCCTCACAGCGCCAGCACCTCATCGGCGTGCTCGAGCACGAACGGGTCGTGCGTGGCCACCACCACCGTGCGCGGCATCCCGTCGCCCTCCCCGTGGGTGCCGTGGCCGCCCGCCGCCGCGGACAGCGCCCGAAGCACCCCCTGGGCGTTGTCGCGGTCCAGGTTGCCCGTCGGTTCGTCGGCCAGCACCACGACCGGGTCGGTCACCAGCGCCCGGCACACCGCGACCCGCTGCGCCTGCCCGCCGGACACCTCGCCGGGCCGGTGGTCCGCCCGGGCACCGACGCCCATCTGCTCCAGCAGCACCCGGCCCCGCTCCCGCGCCCGGCCCAGCCGCCACCCGGCATAAAGGGCCGGCTCGACCACCGAGTCGAGCACGGTGCGGGTCGGGTCCAGCGCCGCGTCCTGGAAGACGAACCCGATCCGGTGCGCCCGCACCCGCGAACGCACCGCGTCAGCCGCCGAGGACACCTCCTGCCCCGAGAGCAGCACCTGCCCCCGGGTCGGGGTGAGCATCAGACCCAGCACGTACAGCAGCGTCGACTTGCCCCGCCCCGACGGACCCGTCACCGCCGTCACCGCACCCGGGACGAACTCGTGGGACAGCCCGCCGAACAGCTCCTCCCCGCCCCGGGAGTAGGCGAAGCTCAGGTCCGCCACCGCCAGCACCACTCACCCCTCCTGCGTCGAGGCGGAGTCGTCACCCTGCCCGGGCTCCGGCTCCGGCTGAGCCGGGGCGGGCTGCACCCCCTGGGTGCCACCGAGGACCTGCACCCTCGTGCCCGGCTCGACCCCGTCGACCACGGCCACGCCCTGCCCGGACCCGCGCACGCCCACCGCGACCTCCCCGTCCTCGGTCACCAGGTATGCGGTGCCGTCGGGCCTCGTGCGCACCGCCGCCGCGGGCACCGTCGTGCCCTCCACCTTCGGCACGATCACCACGTCCGAGCGCAACGTCACCTGCGCGTCGTTGGGCAGCACCCCGCACTCCTCCCCGCACACCTCGCCGCCGCCGGGGGCGGTGAGGGTGAACGTGGTCGACCCGAACTCGTCCAGCTCCGACCCCGCGATCACCGCGGTCCACCTGTGGTCCTCGAAGGTGATCTCCACCGTCGTCTCGGCCGGGATCAGCCGCGCCTGCTCCTGGGTCACCACCAGCACGAACTCGCGCTCACCCGTCGGGGCCAGGACCGAGTCCTCACCGCCGCCCAGGCTCTTGCCCACCACGATGCCCTCGCCCAGCTGCACCACCGCCGGCAGGTCAGCGACCGCGACCAGCTCACCCAGGGCCACGACCCCCGACTGCGGCAGGTCTTGGTCCTTCTGCCACGCCCTGAGCGCCTGCTGCGTGTTCCACCCGAAGTCACCGTCCGGCTCCCCGCCCAGGTACCCCTCCTCGACCAGCAGCCGCTGCAGCGGCTCCACGTCCTCACCCTTCACTCCACGGGCCAGGTCCCGCCAGAACGGCGCGTCCGCCTCCACCACCCGCACCGGTGTCTCCCCCACGACATACACCACGTCCCCCTCCCCCACCTCACCGGGCGAGACGCTCGTCACCACCCCGGCCAGCGCGTTCTGCGCCACCGGCAGCGCCGGCTGACGCAACGTCGTCGACAACGGCAACGACCGCCCCACCGACCCGCTGCTCGCCTCCGCCCACACCACCTCCGGCGCGGTAGCCGCTTCGGCGCCCTTGGGCACCTGCGAGGTCAACGTCGCCCTCGAGGCCCACCACCCCGCACCCGCAGCAGCAGCCACCAGCAGCAGCACCAGCACGACCCCCAACGCCGTGCGCGCCGCCGAGCCCTTCACGGCATCCGCCATGCCCCACACCTCTCGTCATCGAACGGTGCTCGCACCCTAACAACGCTCACGCCGACTAGGTTGACCCGCTCAGCCCTGATAACGCTCGACGAGGTCGACCTGAGGACATGCCCGTTCCGCCTCTCCGCTGATGTCTGCCGGGTAGGGGTGCCACGGCGCCGGCCCGCCGGAAAGACTGGCCCGGTAGGTCTCCACGAACACCTCCTCGCTAGGCGCCTCGACGACCGCGAAGCCGTGGTCACGCAGGCAGGCGGCAACCTGGACGTTCTCCGCATACAGCCATCGCAGCTCCTCGTCCGTCGGCGGCGGAGGTGGATCGGGGAACTGTCCGACCTGCTGCTCGCAAGTGGTCCTGGCGAACGCGTAGGACTCCCGGTCGGAGTCGCTGTCACCGGTGTCCACGAAGATCCCGTCCCCGGTCTCCAGCAACTGGCTGGGAAGCCCCTGCCCCGTCAGACACTCCGCGAACTCCTGGTAATAAGCCCGCACAGCCGTGACATGAGCGAGCCGTTCCTCCGCAAGTCGTTCACCGGAGGCGTCCCCTCCGCCGGCGCAGCCAGCGAGATTCAGCGCACCAAGAAACACTAAACTCAATATCCCTGAGGTCGCTGAAGGCGCCATCCTGATCACAGGCTGCGGCACGTCCCATAGGTTCTGGAAGTCTCAAGAACGGCCGTCTGCGAGTTAGCTCCAACAAACCACTTCCCGCCTGGCCCGTAATAGCCTCGCTGCTTCCAGTTCGCGTTGTAGTAGAGATAGTCCCCACCGCCAGGGGCGCGAGTCATCATTTCACCCAGAGAATATGATGTAGCATAGGGTTGAGTAAGCGACGTGCAACTACTGGCCTTTACAGTTCCCTCTTCATACATGGAGTAACCTGCGTGTGCAGGTGCAGCCAGAAACGCGAGAGCGGCCACTGCCCACGCACAGATGTGGCCGCGGATACTGAGGAATCGAGTCACGGGAGCAGGTTACTTGGCTCGGAAACACACGTCAAGGGGCCGACAAGACTCACCTAGAGTGCGCGAACGCGGTCGGGTGCCCCAACTAGAGCCATCGCAGCTCCTCGATGAACGCATTCCGTCGCTCTGTCCCTCCCCACGGCGGTCCTCTCTCGATGATCAAATGGCGCGGTGCGCAACCGTGGTATGTTCCCCTCATCGCGACGGGGCGGTACGACTCAAGGAGGAGACATGAGGACAATCCTGAGGAGCGCTGGGGCTAGTCTCGCGGGGATGGCCATGGTTGGAGCCTTGGCCCTTCCAGCGGCAGCACTCACCGAATCCGGGACGATCACCTGCACCAGCGGTGCAACGGTGGGTGTTCGTGGGGAGCAACAGCGATTCGCAGACCGGTTGACGTTGTACGCCGCAGGGCAGAAGGTCTACCAGTCCTACAACGTCTACGTCGCAGGAGGCGACTCGGGCATCGGAGGCACCCGTTCCTGGAGCGGTTCCTCGGTCTCCCTCCTGCTGTCTGGAAGCTACGGACGTTGCATCCCTCCGAATGTGTGATGCGGTCTCGACCCGACAGGCCTGACGGCTCATTAGCCGCCACAAGCGTCTGGCTCTCCGCTGTGCAGAGGACAAGGCCTGGGACGGTCCTGTGGGTGACGGTTGCCTTCCTCGCTGCATCAAGCTGCACGTCGAGCACTGTCGATCCGGGGACAGTTGCGACGTCGGCGACTACACCGTCCGCATCTGCCGATGCCCACTCGGCATCTTCAGACAGCGACTCCCAGCGCGACTGGGACCCATCGGCGTGGGTTCCGACCGTGCAGGTCACACCGAAGCACTTCTCGGACGCCGACCTGGAGGCCTACTACACCGAGCTGCTGTCCAGCCGGGCGGCCGACGCCGGGCTGGCCGCGCCTCCGCAGGTGAGTCGGGTCGGGTGGGCCACGAGCCTGTCGGAGTACGGCGACCAGATGGCCCGGTGCCTGCAGGACGCCGGGTTCCCGGCGGTGAGCGACGGGGCGGGCGGCACCGCTTTCAAGCCCGGGGTGCCACCGTCGCAGGAGGCTGCCCTGGACGAGGCCACCTACGTCTGCGACGCGCGCTACCCCCTGCACCCCGCGATCGCCGAGGGCTGGAGCGAGGAGCAGGTGGGCCTGGTCTACGACTACTGGGACCAGTACTACATACCGTGCATGGAGGCCCACGGGCATCCGGTCTCGCGGGCCGACCAGCCCAGCCGGGAGGCCTACGTGGGTGCCTTCGACAGTTCCCAGCGCATCTCCTGGTGGCCCAACTCCGCCTCGATCGACCTGCCCGTCGACGAGCGCAGGGCGCTGTCCACCGTCTGTCCGGAGTACCCGCCGGCCGACGTCATGTACGGTTTCTGAAGGGCCTTACCGACGAGGCAGCCGGTCGATGAGCCGCTGGACCAGCGCGCCGTACTCGGCCACGACCCGGTCCGCGTCACTGGTCGCCGGGTCGAGCAGCCGGAAGGAGCGCACGCCCGCGGCCAGCCCCGGCATCAGGCAGGCGATCTCGTCGGCGAGCCTGCGCCCCTCCCCCTCGTCGGGGAAGCGGTCGAGGAAGCGCTCGCGGAAGTCCCGCCGGGCGGCGTCGAGGTCGGGCGCGTCGTGCAGGAGGTACACCGCCCGGCCGAGCCGGCGCCGCTGCTGCCGGACACGCCGCTGGAGGGGGGCGTCGCCAGCGCCCAGAGCTGCTCCTTGCTGCCGGCGACCTTCATCACCAGCGCGGGCGAGACGCCGGCCTGGGCGGCCACCTCGCGGATGGTCACCGCGGCCTACCCGCGCTCCCCGAACAGGCGCCGGGCGACCTGGAGGATCTGGGTGCGCGACTCCATACCCCTCGAGGACATCACGCGGGGTCCGCGGTGGTGACGGTCGTCCGCTCGGGCGGACGGGGGATGCCGGTCTCGAGGTCGACGTCGAGGGTGGTCGAGGTGGACAGGACGGTGAGCGCGCGGGAGCGGGTCCGGCCGGTGGGGTGGTCCACGGCGGTGAGGACGTAGCGGCCGGGCGGCGGCAGCCCGATCTCGTAGTGGCCCTCGGCGTCGGCGTGGGTGGTGCCGACGTACTCGCCCGAGTGCTTGATGAGGGAGACGAGGACCTCGCCCGCGGGTCGGCCGTCGTCGGTGACCAGCCCGGAGAGCAGGAGGCGGCGGGTCATCGTCACGACCCGGGTCTCCTCGGCGTCCAGCTCGACGAGGCCGGACTGCGGCGCCCACCCGTCGGCCGAGACGACCACGAGGTAGCGCCCGGCCTCGGGCAGCGCGAGGGCGAGGCGACCCTCGTTGTCGGTGCGGCCCCAGTCGACGTGCCGTCCGTCGGGGTGGAGCACGGTGGCGACCGCCTGGCGCAGGGGACGGCCGTCGGGCGCGCGGACGACCCCGCGGACGAGGAGCTCGGGCAGCTCGCCCTCCGCCTTGACGTGGGTGCGCTCCCCCGTCGGTGCCGGTGCGGCGGCGGGGTCGGCCACGACCTCGCGCACCAGCGCGGGTCGGCGGATGAAGGTGGCGATCAGGGCCCCGCCCAGGGCTGCCGCAGCTCCTGCCCAGAAGACGGTCTGGTATGCCGTGAGGGTGGGCGCCCCCGCCGCGGCACCGGTGGTGATCACCGAGGCGGCGAAGACCGCAGCGACCACGGCCGAGGCGGACGAGGTGCCGATCGAGCGCAGCAGCGTGTTGAGCCCGTTGGCCGAGGCGGTCTCGGTGATCGGCACGGCGCGCATGATCAGCGTCGGCATCGCGGCGAACGCCATGGCGGTGCCGACCGAGGCGATCCCCGAGGTGGCCATGACCTGGAGCACCGAGCCGTGCAGGAGCGAACGGCTGATGAAGCCCACCGCCATCAGGACCGCGCCGCCGATGAGCACCGAGCGGGGGCCCGTGCGCCGGATCAGCGCCGCCGACACGGGCGACATGAGGACCATCGCGATGCCGCTGGGCAGCATCCACAGGCCGGTGGCGACCACGGACAGGCCGAAGCCGTAGCCGGTCGCGACCGGCATCTGCACCTGCTGGACGGCGGTGAGGAAGTTGGCGAACATCGCGAAGCCGACGAGCACCGACGCGGCGTTGGTCAGCAGCACGGTCCGGCGCATCGAGGTGCGGATGTCGACGAGCGGCTGACCGGTGCGCAGCTCCCACGGCACCCAGGCGGCGAGCACGAGGGCCGCGACCGCGAGCAGGGCGAGGGTCAGCGGCGCCGTCCAGCCCCACGAGCCGGCCTTGCTCACCGCGAGCAGGAAGCAGGTCAGCGCGACCGAGAGAAGGCCGGCGCCGACGTAGTCGAAGCGGCCGCGCGTCTTGACCGTCGACTCCGGGACGACGCGCAGGACGGCCAGGAGCATGACCACCGCGAAGCCGCCGGAGACGTAGAACAGCGAGTGCCAGTCCCAGGCCTGGTAGATGACACCGGCCAGCGGGATGCCAACCGCTCCTCCGATGCCGAGGGTCGCCGACATCAGCGCCACGCCCGAGCCGACCCGCTCGGCCGGCAGGTGGTCGCGCATGATGCTGATGCCGACGGGGACGAGGCAGGCTCCCAGGCCGGCCAGGCCGCGGCCGAGGATGACCACGCCCAGGGTCGAGCTGAGGGCCGAGATGAGCGAGCCGAGGATGACCGCCCACATGCAGACGACGAGCATCAGGCGCTTGCCCCACATGTCCGCGAGCCGGGAGATGATCGGGGTGCCGACCGCGGCGGCGAGCAGGGTGACCGTCACCAACCAGGAGGCGTTGTCGCTGGTCGTGCCCAGGATCTGAGGGAAGTCCGGCAGCAGCGGCAGCACCAGTGTCTGCTGGAGGGAGACCAGGGTGCCGCACAGCGCGAGGACCGCGATGACCAGGCCGGTCGAAGCGGCTGGGCGGGCCGCGACCGGCTCGGGTGGAGGCATGGTCATCATGCTAGGGCGTGGCAGGATGCGCCCATGACCAGACGCACCTACGTGCTCGACCTGCTCGTCGTGCTGCTCTTCGCCCTCGCCGGGCGGGCCAGCCACGACCGCGGCGTCGACCCGCTCGGCGTCCTGGAGACCGGGTGGCCCTTCCTCGTCGGCACGGCGGTGGGCTGGATCGCCGCGGCGTTCGTCCCGCGGCCGATGCGGAGCTGGTGGCTCGAGGGGATCGTCGTGGCTGTCAGCGCGCTCGTCGTCGGGATGCTGCTGCGGTGGAGCATGGGCGAGGGCACGGCCCTGCCGTTCGTGCTGGTGGCGACCGGTGTCCTGGTGGTGGGCCTCGTCGGGTGGCGCGCGGTCGAGGCGGCCCTGGCCCGGCGGGCCTAACCCACTCACGTGAGTGGGTCGTGCACGCCATACCCCCAGATCGCGTGCACGACCCACTCACGTGAGTGGCTCGTGCACGCCATACCCCCGGATCGCGTGCACAAGTCACTCACCTGAGTGGCCCTGGCCGCCGACCTGTGGACAGCTCCGGCAGCAGCCGACCGGTCCGGGGCAGGGTGGGCGGGTGGGGAAGATCAACCTCGACGAGCCGTTCCGGGTGCGCGAGGCCGTCGCAGCCGGCCACTCGCGAAGGTTCCTGGGCTCCGACGCGTTCGTGCGGCTGCTGCCGGGCGTCGCCGTCCGCGCGAGCGCACCCCAGGACGCGCGCACGACCGCGCAGGCCGTGCTCCTGGTCGCGGGCAGGGACGCGTTCGTCTCCCACCACCAGGCGGCCAGGCTGTGGGGAGCCGTCGTCCCGGACTGTGACGTCCTGCACGCGAGCGTCCCCGGCAACCGGCACCGGTCCCGCCGGCCGGAGGTGCGCGTCCACAGGTCCTCCCGGACGCCCGTGCGTTTCCGGGGGATCCCGCTGACGAGAGCGGAGGACACCTTCGTGGACCTGGCCGGTCACCTCTCGCTGGTCGACCTCGTCGTGCTGGGCGACTCGCTGGTGAGGCGCCGGCGCACCAGGCCCGAGCAGCTGGTCACCGCGGCCGGCACGGCTCCGCCACGCCTGCGCCGACGGTCCGTGCGCGCGGCAGGGTTCGTGCGCACGGACGTCGACTCCCCCATGGAGAGCCGGTCCAGGATGCTGATGGTCCTGGCGGGCCTGCCCGAGCCGGCGGTGGACATCCGCTTCCACGACGGCGACGGCACGCTGCTGCGCCGGCTCGACATGGGCTACAGGGAGCACCGCCTGGCCATCGAGTACGACGGGCGCCAGCACGCGGAGTCGCAGGAGCAGTGGGAGTCGGACGTGGGTCGGCGCGAGGAGTTCGACGAGGCCGACTGGCGGATCGTCACCCTCCTCGCCACGGACGTCTACCGGACGCCGGGCGCCACGCTGGACCGTGTCGTGCGGGCGATGCGCAGCCGGGGCATGCAGGTGGCCGTCACCAGCGACGAGTGGCGCCGGCACTTCCCGGGGCACGCGTCACTCATCTGAGTGACTTCTGTCCGCGATCCCAGGGTATGGCGTGCGCAACCCACTCACGTGAGTGGCGCAGGCTCGGCACACCGGCTGGGAGCGTGCACGACCCACTCACGTGAGTGGCTCGGTCCCTGGACGCGACCGGCCCTCACAAGTAGTGCCCGGGCGTCCCCTGCTCCACCGCACGGCCGGGCTGGGTGCCGGTGGCGTCGCCGACGAGGGTGCGGATGTAGACGATCCGCTCCCCCTTCTTGCCCGAGATCCGGGCCCAGTCGTCGGGGTTGGTGGTGTTGGGCAGGTCCTCGTTCTCCTTGAACTCGTCCAGGTAGGCCTGCTCCAGGTGCGCCATCCGCAGCCCCTCCTCGCCGCGCGTGAGCAGGTCCTTGATCGCCAGCTTCTTGGCGCGGTCGACGATGTTGGCCACCATCGCCCCGGAGGCGAAGTCCTTGAAGTAGAGGACCTCGTGGTCCCCGCCGGCGTAGGTCACCTCGAGGAAGGCGTTCTCGGGCACCACGGCATACATCCGGGCGACGACCGCGTCGATGAGCGCGTCGACGGTCGCCTGCCGGTCACCGCCGTGCGCGGCGACCTCCTCGCGGTGGAGCGGCACCTCGGTGGTGAGGTACTTGGTGAAGATGTCCCGCGCACCACCGGCGTCCGGGCGCTCGATCTTGATCTTCACGTCCAGCCGGCCCGGCCGCAGGATCGCCGGGTCGATCATGTCCTCTCGGTTGGAGGCGCCGATGACGATGACGTTGTCGAGCCGCTCCACTCCGTCGATCTCGGCCAGCAGCTGCGGCACGATCGTCGTCTCGACGTCGGAGGAGACGCCCGACCCGCGGGTGCGGAAGAGCGACTCCATCTCGTCGAAGAAGACCACGACCGGCCTGCCGTCGGCCGACTTCTCCCGGGCCCGCTGGAAGATGGAGCGGATGTGGCGCTCGGTCTCGCCGACGTACTTGTTGAGCAGCTCCGGGCCCTTGACGTTGAGGAAGTAGCTCTTGCCGGTCTCCTCCCCGTCCGCCGGCGCAGTCTGCCGGGCGAGCGAGGCGGCGACCGCCTTGGCGATGAGCGTCTTGCCGCACCCGGGCGGACCGTAGAGCAGCACGCCCTTGGGCGCGCGCAGCTGGTGGCTGGCGTAGAGGTCGGCGTGCAGGAAGGGCAGCTCGACCGCGTCGCGGATCGTCTCGATCTGGCCGGCGAGCCCCCCGATGTCGTCGTAGGAGATGTCCGGCACCTCCTCGAGCACCAGCTCGGCCACCTCCGGCCGTGGGATCCGTTCGGTGACGAACCCGCTGCGGGCGTCCATGAGGAGCCCGTCCCCCAGGCGCACCTCCTCGCCGCGCAGCGAGCCGGCGAGCCGGCACACCCGCTCGTCCTCGCCGCGCACGACGACGACCACCCGGTCGTTGCCGAGCACCTCCTTGCAGGTCACGACCTCCCCCGACCGCTCGTAGCCGGCGAGCCCGACGACGGCCTGGGCCTCGTTGAGCAGCACCTCGCGGCCCGGGCGCAGCTCGTCGGTGTCGACCTCGGAGGAGATGTGCGTGCGCACGCGCCGGCCGGAGACCGACAGGTCCACGGTGCCGTCGCCGACGAGCCGCAGCACCTGCCCGAAGGTCAGCGGCGGGCTGGCCATGGCGTCCAGGTCCTCGCGCAGACCCACGATCTGGGTGCGCGCGGTGCGCAGGGTGTCGGCGAGCTGGTCGTTCTGGGCCTTCATCTCGCCCAGCCGGCTGCTCAGCGTGGAGACCTGTTGCTGCAGGTGCCGCTCGCGGGTGGGCTGCTCGGTCATGCGCCGCTCACTCCTTCTCGTCGGGGGTCGTTCTCGGGTATGGCGTCGCGCGCCTCCGCCGCCGCCCGCGCGTCGCGCACGGTGCGCCGCAGGCGCTTCTCGGTGCGGGTGCGCTCGCCGAGGTCCTCGGCGCTCCACTCCTCCTCGACGACCGGGGTGTAGTCCTCGCCGTAGGCGCCGGGGGCCGGGCGCTTCGTGCGCCGGTGCTCCTCGACGCCGGGCGCCAGGCGGCGCAGGGTCAGCAGGAAGCCGGTGTGGCCGTGCATCCGGTGCTCCGGGCGGACCGCCAGACCCTCCAGGTGCCAGCCGCGGACCAGGGACTCCCAGGCCACCGGCTCGGTCCAGCCGCCGGCTCGCCGGGCGGTCTCGGCCACCCGGGACAGCTGGGTGGTGGTGGCGACGTAGCAGATCAGGACGCCACCGGGCACGAGCGCCTCACCGACGACGTCCAGGCAGTCCCAGGGAGCCAGCATGTCCAGGACGACCCGGTCGACGGTGCCCGGCCCGACGGCGCGTGGCAGCGCCTCGACGAGGTCGCCGACGGTGACCGACCAGGCGGGGTGCTCCCGGCCGAAGAACGTGCGGGCGTTGGCCCTGGCGATCTCGGCGAAGTCCTCGCGCCGCTCGAAGCTGAGGAGCCGGCCGGTGTCCCCCACCGCGCGCAGCAGCGACAGCGAGAGCGCGCCGGAGCCCACGCCCGCCTCGACCACGGTCGCGCCGGGAAAGATGTCGGCGTAGGTGACGATCTGGCCGGCGTCCTTGGGATAGACCACCTGCGCGCCGCGCGGCATCGAGAGCACGAAGTCCGAGAGCAGCGGACGCAGCGCCAGGTAGTCGGTCCCGGCGGTGTGCTCCACGACCGTCCCGTCCGGGGCGCCGATGAGGTCGTCGTGGCGGACGTGCCCGCGGTGGGTGTGGAAGGTCTTGCCCGGCTCCAGGGTGATCGTGTGCAGCCGCCCCTTGGGGTCGGTCAGCTGGACACGGTCCCCCGGGCGGAACGGGCCCCGGCGCAGGTCGGCACCGGTCGCGGGATCAGTCACCCGGTCAGTCTACGAGCGGGCCGCCGGCCGGCCGCCACGGCTCAGGTCGTCGACGAGGACGGCTCCCCAGGGCCGGTCCTGCTCGTCGAGCAGGCACACCACGCCGGCACCGGTGGCCCGCATGACGTCCAGCGCCTTGTCCGAGGTCTGCCCGCGCTCCATCCGCACCGCCCATCCCTCGGGCATCCGCACCGCCACCGCCGAGACCGGCGCCACGGCCCGCTCCTGCTCCGGGACGGTGCCCAGGGATCCGGCGTGGACCAGCCCGACCGGCGGGGCGCCCGGTGCCTGGACCACCCACAGCGGCGCCTGCGACCACGGCGTGTCCGCGACCAGCGCGGTGGGCTCCACCACCCCCACGGAGCGCGCGACGTCGCCCACGAGGACCCGAGCCGCCGTCCGCCCGCGAAGGCCGGCGGCGATGGCCTGGGTCGCGCCCTGCCACAGGAACCACGCGATCACCAGCACCCACAGCATGCGGGTCAGGCTCGGCGTCCCGCCCTGCGCGACCGGCAGCAGGCCCCACAGGACGACGAGCAGCGCCACCACCCGCCCGGCCCAGCCGGCCACCCAGGTGCCGGTGCTGCGCTCGCCGGCCAGACGCCATACCAGCGCCTCGAGGAGGAAACCGCCGTCCAGGGGCAGCCCGGGGACCATGTTGAAGAGCGCGACGAAGCCGTTGGCCCAGGTGAAGGCGAGCACGAGCAGCCGGGCCACGTCGCCGTCGAGTACCCCCAGGAGCAGCCAGCCCAGCAGGGCGAGCACCCCGTTGGCCAGCGGCCCGACCACCGCGACCGCCGCGCTGCGCCCCGGGGTCGCCCCGCCCGCGTCGTGCGCGGTGTGGCCGCCCCAGAAGTCAGCCACGACCCGGGAGACCCGGAAGCCGACGCGCTGGGCCACGAGCGCGTGCGCGGCCTCGTGCGCGAGCACCGAGACCAGGAGCAGCAGGGCGAAGACGAGGGCGACGACGTAGGAGAGCGCCCCGAGCCCGAGGATCGCCTGCACCGTCGGGCCGAAGAGCGCCATGATCACGACGGCGACGAGGACCCAGCTGCGGCCGAGGTAGACCGGCACGCCGGAGAGGGTGCCGATGCGCCAGCCGGGTGTCTTCATGGGGCCCCAGCGTAGGCGGTGGCCGCCGGACCACGCTGTCGGACCGCGTCCGTAGAGTGGCCGGCATGGAGCCAGCCCTGTCCCCCTCGCGGGCCGCCGACTTCATGCAGTGCCCGATGCTCTACCGGTTCAGGGTGGTCGACCGGCTGCCGGAGCCGCCCAGCGCGGCCGCGGCGCGCGGCACCCTGGTGCACGCCGTGCTGGAGCGCCTCTTCGACCTGCCGGCCATCGAGCGGACCACCTCGGCGGCGACCGCGCTCCTGCCGCTGGAGTGGGAGCGGATGGTGGCCCAGGAGCCCGAGCTGGCCACGCTCCTCGCGCACGAGGACGGCGGCAGCGTGGCCGTGGAGGACTGGTTCGACCAGGCGACGGCGTTCGTGGAGCGCTGGTTCACGCTCGAGGACCCGACCCTGCTGGAGCCCGCGGAGCGCGAGCTCTACGTCGAGGCCCGGCTCGGGGAGCTGACCGTGCGCGGCTACGTCGACCGGCTCGACGAGGCACCTGACGGCCGGCTGCGGGTCGTCGACTACAAGACCGGCCGGGCGCCGTCGGAGTCCTTCGAGGCGCGGGCGCTGTTCCAGCTGAAGTTTTACGGCCTGGTGCTGTGGCGCAGTCGCGGCGTGCTTCCTTCGCGGCTCCAGCTGGTCTACCTGCGCGACGGTCAGGTGCTGTGGATCGACCCGACTGAGTCCGACCTGCTCGCCACGGAGCGCAAGATCCGCGCGCTGTGGGCGGCGGTCGACCTGGCTGCGCGCACCGGCGACTGGCGACCGCGGCCGGGACGGCACTGCTCCTGGTGCGTCCACCAGGCCGTCTGCCCGGCTTTCGGCGGCACCCCGCCGCCGCTGCCCGCCGACGCCTACCAGCGTTCGGTGGACCCCCGCTCCACCGGCCGCACCGACAGGCGCAGCGCGGACGCCGAGGTGGTCTGAGCGCCGCGGCCCTCCCGCACCCGTGACACGCCGGTACGCAGGCGAACCACCGTGACACGGATGCAGCCCAGACCCGCCGGTCCCGGACCTCTTCGGGTGCTCAGCCCGGCAGCCGCCTCAGCCGCGGGCGCCGCCGTCGTCCCGGCGGCGCAGGTAGCGCTCGAACTCGCGGGCGATGGCGTCCCCGGAGGCCTCCGGCAGCTCGGCGGTGTCCTGGGCCTCCTCGAGCTGACGAACGTAGTCGGCGACCTCCTCGTCGGTGGCGGCCAGCTCGTCGACCCCGCGTTCCCAGGCGCGGGCCTCCTCGGTCAGCGCGGTGTCGTCGATGACGCAGTCGAGCAGCTCCTCGACCCGGCCGAGAAGGGCCAGCGAGGCCTTCGGCGAGGGCGCTCCCCCGGCGTAGTGCGGCACCGCCGCCCAGCAGGAGAGGACGGGCACGTCCAGCTCCTGGGCCTCGTCCGCGAGCACGCCGACGATCCCGGTCGGCCCCTCGTAGGTGCTGGCCTCCAGGTCCTCCATGCTGGCCAGCAGGTCGGGGTCCTCCGTGGTCATGCTCACCGGGATGGGCCGGGTGTGCGGCACGTCGGCCAGCAGCGCCCCCAGCAGCACCATCATCTGGGCACCCTGGTGCACGGCGTAGGCCAGCACGTCGGTGGTGAACGACCGCCACCGCACGGACGGCTCGATGCCGTGGATGAGGATCACGTCCCGGCCGATCGGAGCGTCGCGCGCCAGCATGATGCGGGTCGTGGGCCAGCGGATCGTGCGCCCGCCGTCGATGCGGAGGGTCTGGGGCCGGTTGACCTGGAAGTCGTAGTAGTCCTCCGGGTCCACCGCAGCCACGACCTGGGCGTCCCACACCATGGCCAGGTGCTCGATCACGGCCGAGGCGCTCTCCCCCGCGTCGTTCCAGCCCTCGAAGGCGGCGATCACGACGGGGTCGCGCAGCTCGCCGGTCTCCCGCAGCTCGATCATCCATCACCTCTCGTTGCTCTGCCCAGGGGGCTGGGCAGGACTCGTGCCCAACCCTACGTCCCACCGGGCTACGGTGGGGCCGTGCGAGCACCAGCCGACCCCCGCGCCCTCCCCGCAGCCGTGCTGTGGGACATGGACGGCACGCTCGTGGACAGCGAGCCCTACTGGATCGCCGAGGAGGAGGCGCTCGTCTCCCGGGCCGGCGGCGTCTGGCGGACCGAGGACGCGCTGGAGCTGGTCGGCAACGACCTCATGGTCTCGGCCACGATCATCCTGGAGCGCACGCCGGTCACCGGCACCCCCGAGTCGGTCGTCCAGCGCCTGCTCGACGGCGTGGTCGCGCGGATGACGGCCTCCATGCCCTGGCGACCCGGCGCGCTGGAGCTGCTCTCCGCGTTCGTCGGGCAGGGCGTCCCGTGCGCCCTGGTGACGATGTCGTGGGCCCCGCTGGCCGACGTGCTGCTCGATCGCCTGCCGCCGAGCACCTTCGCCGCCGTCGTCACCGGCGACCAGGTCGCGCGGGGCAAGCCCCACCCCGAGCCCTACCTCGAGGCGGTCCGCCGCCTCAGCGTGGCGCCTGCGGACTGCGTGGCGGTGGAGGACTCCCCCACCGGCGCCGCCTCCTCGACGGCCGCAGGTGTGCCGACCGTGGTCGTGCCGCACGTCGTGGACGTCCCGGAGATGCCCGGCGCGGTCCAGCTGGCCACCCTGACCGGCCTGGACCCACGGGGCCTGACGGCGGCCGCGCGGTCGGTCCGGGCCTGACTCAGAGCTTGACGCCGAGCAGCGCGTCGACGGCGTCGGGCACCAGCGGGGAGGCCGGCTCGCCCTCCAGCACCGCCTGCGCCCACGCGTCCACCTCCGCGAGGGCGCGCGGGCTGGCGAGGTCGTCGGACAGCGCGGCCCGCATCCGGCCCACCGTCTGCGCACCCAGCTCGGTGGGGTAGCCCGCCGAGCAAGCCTCGGCGGCGGCACGCCATACCCTCAGCCGCTCCTGGGCGGTCTGGAGGAGCGCGGGCGTCCAGTCCCACTCCGTGCGGTAGTGCTGGGCGAGCAGGACCAGGCGCACCGCCATCGGGTCCACGCCCTCCTCGAGAAGCCGCGAGACGAGGACCAGGTTGCCCTTGGACTTGCTCATCTTCTCGCCGTCGAGGCCGACCATCGCCTGGTGCACGTAGGCCTGCGCGAAGGGCACTCCCCCGCCCTGCAGGGCGCTGGCCTGGACGGCGCTCATCTCGTGGTGGGGGAAGATCAGGTCGGTGCCGCCGCCCTGCACGTCGAAGCCCATACCGAGGTAGCGCTGGGCGATGGTCGAGCACTCGATGTGCCAGCCGGGTCGGCCGCGCCCGAGCGAGGCGCCCTCCCAGTGCGGCTCGCCCTGGCGGCCGGCGCGCCACAGCAGCGGGTCCAGCTCGTCGCGCTTGCCGGCGCGGCCCGGGTCGCCTCCGCGCTCGGCGAAGACCTCCGACATCTGCGCGCGCGTCCACCCCGAGACCGAGCCGAAACTGGGCTGCTGAGCCAGGTCCAGGTAGTGGTCGGCCCGCCCCGCCCCCTCGACCGTCGCCTCGTCCTGCGGCACCGGGACGGGGTATGCCGTGCCGTCGGCCAGCAGCTGCTCGACCGCCACCACGTCGTCGGGGATGCCGTCGACGGCGCTGACGTAGTGGTCCGGGGGGATGACGCGCAGCGCCTCCATGTCGGCGAAGAAAAGGGCGATCTGGTCGGCGGCGAGCTCCTGCCAGCCGACGCCGTCCCGCTCGGCACGCTCCAGCAGCGGCTCGTCCACGTCGGTGACGTTCTGCACGTAGAGCACGTCCAGGCCGCTGTCCCGCCATACCCGCTGGAGCAGGTCGAAGGTGACGTAGGTCGCCGCGTGCCCGATGTGGGTGGCGTCGTAGGGGGTGATCCCGCAGACGTAGAGCCGGGCGGTGCCCTCGAACGGGCGGGTGCGCACCCGCGAGCCGGTGGCGGTGTCGTGCACGGTGAGCGGCCCCCCGCGCTGCGCGAGGGACAGGGTGGGCACGTCGACCGGGGACCAGGACTTCACGAGGCCCAAGCCTACGTGCCGCCGGTCACCACAACGGCCAGGGCAGGGGGTAGCGGCCCCCCGGCGGCAGCGGCATGGCCCCCGCAGCCAGGAGCTGCCCGGTCCGGGAGGCGAGCGCGTCGAGCTCCTCCGCCGAGAGCAGCCCCGCCAGCACGGCGTGCGTCGGCGGGCGGCCGAGCGCCTCCTGGAGGGAGCGCAGAGCCGCGCGGTCCGGGTCGCGCAGGGGCGCCCCCGCCCACCCCCACAGGACGGTGCGCAGCTTGTCCTGCGCGTGCAGGCACAACCCGTGGTCGAAGCCGCGCAGCCGGCCGGTGACGTCCCGGGTCAGGTGGGACGCCTTGCGGTCGGCGTTGGTCAGGACGGCGTCGAGCACCGCCATCGAGCGCAGGTCGGGGTCGTCGGCGTGCGCGACGACCACGTCCTCACCATCGGCTCCCGTCCCGGAGACGACGGCCAGCCAGCCCGGTCCGAGCTGGTCGGGGGTGAGCACCTCGACCAGACCCTCGGACGGGTCTGCCAGCCGCTCCTCCGTCTGCCGGACCCACCACTGCACCGAGCCGGGTCCCATCGGGCCGTCGCGCAGCACGGTGGGCGGCACCAGGTCCCAGCCGGCCGCCGCGGAGACCAGGTATGCGGCCACCTCCCTGGCAGCGAGGGTGCCGGCCGGGAAGTCGGCCAGGGGACGCTCCCCGCGGACCGGCTTGTAGACCGCCCGGTGACCCGTGGGCCTGCCGTCGCCGTCGACGAGGTCGACGAGCAGGGTGAGGTTGGAGGCCTCGGTGAGCACCCCGACCGGGGCGAGGTCGTGGCGGCCGAGCAGCTCGAGCGCCGCCTCGTCGGTCAGCAACGGACCGTCGCTCACCGCCGGTAGCCGTTGGACCGCGGGCACACGTGGCCCGCAGGGTCCAGCGGCTGCCCGCAGAACGGGCAGGAGGGCCGCCCGCCCCCGAGCGAGGCGGTGCAGCGCTGCGCGAAGGCCCTGGCCCGGGCCGGCTCCAGGACCACGGTGAGCGTCTGCGGCGGCAGTCCGCTCCAGGGATGGTCGGCGTCCGGGTCGAGCTCGAGCAGGTCCTCCTCGTCGGGCCGGTCGTGCGCCTCGAGGACCACGCGCTGCCGGTCGGGCAGCCAGGCCACCGAGAGCCGCTGCACGCGGAAGTCGTCGTCGAAGGGGCTGTCCAGAGCGCCGGTGTCGACGAACGCGGCGGCCGCCTCCTCCGAGCCCTCGACCGGGGCGACCTGGTCCAGCAGCTCCACCAGCGAGGTCCCCAGCAGGCGCACCTGCTCCTTCTCCAGCGACACGGTGGTGCGCCGGTCGCCGTCGGTGGCCTGGAGGAAGAAGGTGCGCTGCCCCGGGGGGCCGACGCTCCCGGCGACGCAGCGCTCCGGGGGGTCGTAGAGCGAGAGCGGCATGGGTCCTACCCTACGGCTGTCCCGCGACCGTGCCGGCGCCACCGGCCCCGCCGCCGACGTCGGCGTCACCGCTGCCGCCGTCCTCCGAGACGAGCCTGGCGACGAGGGCGGACAGGTCCACGGGCTCGCTGCCGGTGTCGTTGGTGCGCAGCACGAAGGGCCGTCGCTCGGTCCGGTGCACGATGCTGACCGAGGCGGGGTCGACCACGATGCGCTGGAACTCGTCCAGAGGGGTCGCCAGCGCGTCGGCGAGCACCGCCTTGATGACGTCGCCGTGGCTGACCGCCACCCATACCGCGCCCGGCCCGTGCCGTTCCTCGACGCGACGGTCCCAGTCGCGGACCGCGGCGACCGCGCGGGCCTGCATCTGCGCCATACCCTCGTGCTCGTGGTCGGGGTGGGCCGGGAAGACGACGGCCGAGGGCGCGTCCTGGACCTGGCGCCACAGCGGCTCCTTCGCCAGCTCCTTCAGCGGGCGGCCGGTCCATGCCCCGTAACGGGCCTCGCCGAGGTCCTGCTCGACCTCCTGCGCGGGTGGGGCGCCGTCGGTGCCGGCGAGGGCGGCGAGGACCTCGGCGGCGGTCTGCAGGCAGCGCTGCAGCGGGCTGGAGACCACGGCGACGACGCCGGTGCTCCGCAGCCGGGAGCCGACGCGCCGCGCCTGCTCGATACCCGTCTCGTCCAGGGCAGTGCCGGGGGTCCACCCGGCGAGCACACCGTCAGCGTTGGCGCTGGTCCGGCCGTGCCTGAGGAGCAGGCAGATCGCCATCAGGCTCCGTCCGTGAGGCGCCGGTGCGCCTCCACCGCCATCTCGAGGGCCTCCATCCGGGAGGCCTCGTCCTTGCCCCAGGGCGCGACGTTCAGGGTGGTGATCCCGGCGTCGGCGTAGCGGCGCATCCGCTCGGTGACCCGGTCCAGGTCGCCGAGCAGGGAGGTGTCGTCGACGAACTGCGGCGGGAGCGCTGCCGCTGCCTCGGCGTACCTGCGGTCCAGGTAGAGCTCCTGGACGCGCGCGGCCTCCTTCTCGTAGCCCATCCGGCAGGCGAGCTGGTTGTAGAAGTTCTGCTCGCGGCTGCCCATGCCGCCGACGTAGAGCGCCGGGTAGGGGCTGACCACGCGGGCGCAGGCCTCCAGGTCGTCCCCGACGGCGGTGGCGACGGTGGCGCTGGTGTCGAACACTGCCGGGGCGGTGCCCTCCGGGCGACGCGCCAGGCCGGCCTCGATGCGCTCGCGCTGCTCGCCGAAGTAGTCCGGGGCGACGAACACGCCGAGCCAGCCCTCCGCGACCTCGCCGGCCAGCTCGAGGTTCTTCGGGCCGACCGCCGCGAGGTAGATGGGGATGTGCCGCCGGTGGGAGCTGGTCAGCCGCAGCGCCTTGCCCGGACCGTCGGGCAGCGGCAGGGTGAAGTGCTCGCCCTCGTAGACGACCGGCTGGTGCGCCAGCGCCGTGCGCACGATGTCGACGTACTCGCGGGTGCGGCCCAGCGGCCTGGCGAAGCGCACCCCGTGCCAGCCCTCGGACACCTGGGGACCGCTGACGCCCAGCCCGAGGCGGAACCGACCGCCGGAGAGGCTGTCCAGGCCGGCCGCGGCCATGGCGGTCGCCGCGGGCGTGCGGGCCGGGATCTGCATGACCCCCGCCCCCAGGCCGATCCGCTGGGTCCGCGCGCCGATCCAGGAAAGGACGCTGATGCAGTCGGGGCCGTAGGCCTCGGCGGCCCAGACCACGTCCACCCCCAGCTCGTCCGCCCGCAGGGCGAGGGCGAGGTTCTCCTCGTCCCGGCCCTGCCCCCAGAAGCCGCAGTAGAGCCCGAGCCTCACCGCTCAGCCCCGGGGACGGTCGTCGAGGTCGAACTGCTCGTCGTCCAGGCCGAGGTACCGCGAGCCGGAGTCGTCGTCGTCCTCGTCGAGGTCCCCACCCCCGTCGTCGTCGTCCTCGTCGCCATCGTCGTCGTCGTCGTCGTCGTCGTCGTCCTCGTCGTCGTCGTCATCGTCGTCGTCATCGTCGTAGTCGTACTCGTCGTCGTCCACGAGGTCCTCGTCGTAGACCTCCAGCGGAGTGACCTCGCCGTAGGCGTCCATGAGGGCGTCGTCGTAGGCGGTGAAGGCCTCGGCCACGCGTTCGTAGGCCTCGATCACCGAGGGGTCGTCCTCTCCACGGCTGACCGCTGCGGTCTCCAGGTGGGTCTCGAGTGCGGCGACGAGGGCGGACAGGGCGGCGCGCGGATCAGCGGTCATGGTGCTGACGGTAGCGCGAATCGACGACCCGCGGTGCACGTCGTGCACAGGCGCTTCCGGTCTCTGCCTATGCTGTCGGTCACGATGGTCGAGTACGAGTTCCGCGAGATGCGCTTCCCCCGAGACACCAGCAGGTCGGCGGTGCGGCAGGCGCTCACCGAGGCCGCCGAGTACGAGCACTGGGAGCTGGTCAGGGTCACGCTGTTCTGGGGCGGTCTGCGCCGGGTCACGCTGCGGCGCAAGATCATCCGGGTCCGCCGCACCGCCTGACCTCAGCCGACGACGCGCACCACGAGGCGGCGCCAGAAACCGGTCGTCCGGTCCAGCTTCTCCCGCCGCTGACGCGCGGCCTGCGCCTCGCCGCTGAAGGCCCCGGCGTAGTTGCGGGTCCCCAGCCCGGTGACCACGGCGTCCCTCACCCCGCCGCCGGAGGACAGCGACACTCCGGCTCCGGTCAGCGCGGCCAGGTCGCGGTAGCAGCCCCGGCACAGGCGCCGGCCGGACACGGTCGAGCCGCCCCGACGGTGCAGACGTCCGCACTGCGCGCAACGAGTCATGCGAGCACCCTAGCGTGGTCCAGCCCCGGTGGGGCCGGTCCGGTCTCCCGGTCGACGGGTTGCGCCGGTGGCCATGGGCCCGGCCTAGCAGTCGGCGACAAGCTGGCCCAGGACGCGGGTGCCGAACCGGACCGCCTCGACGGGCACGCGCTCGTCGACGCCGTGGAACATGCCGGTGAAGTCGAGGTCGTCGGGCAGCTGCAGCGGAGCGAAGCCGTAACCGGTGATACCCAGGCGCGAGAGGTGCTTGTTGTCGGTGCCGCCGGACAGGCAGTAGGGCAGGACGTGGGCGCCGGGGTCCTCCTTGAGCAGGGCCCGCTTCATCGACTCCACCAGCTCGCCGGAGGAGGGCGCCTCCAGGGCGATGTCCCGGTGGACCACCTCGACCTCCACGTGCTCGCCGGCCAGCTCGCGGATCGTGGACATCAGCTCCTCCTCGTGGCCGGGAAGGAATCGGCAGTCCAGGGAGGCCGTCGCCGACTGGGGGACGACGTTGTGCTTGTAGCCGGAGTCCAGCATGGAGAAGTTGGAGGTGTCCTGCAGGGTGCCTTCCACGAAGCGCCGTGCCCCGCCGAGCCGGCCGAGCATGTCCTCGATGCGCTCCTCGGACCAGCTTCCGCCCACGATCCGTGCGACGCCGTCGAAGAGCTCGCGCACCGAGGCGATGTAGGTGCGCGGCCACGTGTGCGCATCGATCCTGGCGATCGCCTCCGCCAGGCGGACGATCGCGTTCTGGTCGTTGGGCACCGACCCGTGGCCGGCGCGGCCACGGGCGCGCAGACGCAGCCAGGCGATGCCCTTCTCCGCGGTCTGGAGAAGGTAGGCCCGGGTGGGGGCGCCGGTCGCGGCGTCAGGCAGGGTGATGGAGAAGCCTCCGACCTCGCTGATCGCCTCCGTGCAGCCCTCGAACCACTCCGGGTGCTCGGCGACGACGTGGCCCGCCCCCTTGGTGCCGCCGGCCTCCTCGTCGGCGAAGAAGGCCCAGACGATGTCGCGCGGGGGCTTCTCCCCCGAGCGGGCGAGCTGGCGCAGGTTGGCCAGGAGCATGGCGTCCATGTCCTTCATGTCCACCGCGCCGCGGCCCCAGATCAGTCCGTCCCTCTCCTCGGCGGCGAACGGGTCCACCGACCAGTCGGAGGCCTCCGCAGGAACGACGTCGAGGTGTCCGTGCAGGACCAGCCCGCCGCGCGAGCTGTCCCGGCCCTCGGTGCGCACGACCACGCTGGCCCGGCCGGGGTCGGACTCGGTCAGCTGCGGGTCGAGGCCGACCTCCTGCAGCAGGCCCATGACGTAGTCGGCCGCCTCCCGCTCCCCCGGCCCGCTCCCGTCACCGTAGTTGGAGGTGTCGATCCGGATCAGCTCCTTGCAGATCCGGACGGCCTCGTCCTCGACTGTCGTGGTCATGCGGTCCGGGTCCTGGGAGGTCGTCATGTCGCCACTCTAGGACGTCGGGGCGAGGCGCGGACCGGGCCTCTGGCGGGGCGTCGGTCCGGGCGCCGTCTCACTCGTTGGGCTCGGCGAAGAGCTCCAGGTGGTTGCACTCCCGGCAGCGGAACGCGCGCACGAGCAGGCGCTGGTTGCCCATGGTGGAGAACCCGCCGAAGGCGCTGGTGTCCCGCGCGCCCCGGACCCAGCGCACGTAGCCCCTGGCGCCCTGGCCGGTGTCCTCCAGGTAGCCCTCGTCGAGCAGGCCCTCCGCGCCGCAGGTCGTGCAGCGCGAACGGGCCCGCTGCCAGCCCGCGCCGGCTCCGCCGAGGCTCACCTCAGGCTCCGCCACCGACGCCGAGCTTGGACTCCACGCACTCGACGAACTTGCCGAGCAGCCTGTCCGAGACGGTCTGCATGACGCCGCGGCCGAACTGTGCCGGCTTGCCGGTGATGGACAGCTCGGTACCGACGTCGACGCGCGTGCCGGTGCCGTCGGGCGCCAGCTGCATGGTGACGGTGGCCCCGGCGTTGCCCAGGCCGCGCAGGCCCTTGCCCGTACCCTCGATCACCGCCCGGTGGGCCGCGTCGTCGCGCTCGAGGAACTTGCCGGTGCCCTGGTAGGTCACCGCGATGGGTCCCAGCTTGACCTTGACGTTGCCGGCGAAGGTCTCCTCGTCGGCCTCGGTCACCGTGGCCCCGGGGAAGCATCCGCCGACGGTCTCCAGGTCGGTGAGCAGGGCCCAGGTGCGGTCCGGCGGCGCAGGGACGGTGAAGCTGTGCTCCAGCTGCATCGCCATCCGTCAGCCTCCCGCCGCCGCGAGCACGGCCCGTCGGGTCAGGACCCCGGCCAGGTGGCGCCGGTAGTCGGCCTGCCCGTTGAGGTCGGAGGGCGGGTCGGTGCCCTCGCCGGCCCGGGAGCAGACCTCGGCGAGGGCCTCCTGCGTGGCGGCCAGCCCGACGAGCGCCTGCTCCACGGCGGTCGCGCGCAGCGGCACCGAACCCATGTTGGTCAGGCCGACCTTGGCCTCGGCGATCGTGCCGCCCTCGGCGCGCACGCAGGCGGCGACGCCGATGATGGCCCACTGGTGGGAGACCCGGACGAACTTCTCGTAGTGGCTGCCCCAGCCGGTGTGCTTGGGGATCGTGACCGCGGTCAGCAGCTCGCCGTCGCCGATCGCGGTCTCGAAGAGGTCGACGAAGAAGTCGGCGGCGGGCACCTGGCGCGGCCCGACCACGCCGCGGCTCTGCACCTCCATGGTGGCGTCCAGCGCCAGCACCGGGGCACCGACGTCGCCGGCGGGGTCGCTGTGCGCGAGCGCCCCGCAGACCGTGCCGCGGTGGCGGATCTGGGGGTCGGCGACCTCGGCGACGGCCTTGTGCAGCAGGCCCAGGTGCTCCTGGACCAGCGGGGAGGCGAGGATGTCGGCGTAGGTGGCGCCCGCGCCGATGCGGATCGCCTCGCCCTGATCCGTGATCTCCTTGAGCTCCTCGATGCCGGAGATGTCCACCACGATGCCCGGCGCGTTCAGCCGCATCCGCAGGACGGGGAGCAGCGACTGGCCCCCGGCCAGGACCTTGGCCTCGTCCCCGTGCTCGGAGAGCAGGGCCAGAGCCTCCTGGACGGTGGCGGGCGCGGCGTAGTCGAACTGTGCGGGGATCATGCCTGGCCGCCTTCGGTCTCGGGGGTGTCCTGGTTGGGCTCGTCGGCCTCGAAGTGGGGCTGCGCCCCCTCCGCCGGTGGCGCGGTGCCGCCCGCGCCACCCTCCTGGATCGCCCGCCACACCCGCTCGGGCGTCATCGGCATCCGGATGTCGCTCACGCCGTACTGGCGCAGCGCGTCCAGGACCGCGTTGACCACGGCCGGGGTCGAGGCGATCGTGCCGGCCTCCCCGACACCCTTGGCACCGAGGTCGTTGGTGGTCGACGGGGTGACGGTGCGGTCGGTCACGAAGCTGATCGTGTCGGCCGACGTGGGCAGGGTGTAGTCGACGAACGAGCCGGTCACCAGGGTGCCCTGGTCGTCGTGGACCGCGCCCTCCCACAGCGCCTGCGCGATGCCCTGGACCAGGCCGCCGTGGACCTGGCCGTCGACCAGCAGCGGGTTGACGACGTTGCCGACGTCGTCGACGCAGACGTAGGACCGCATCGTCGACTCGCCGGTCTCGGTGTCGATCTCCATCGCGCACAGGTGGGTGCCGTGCGGGTAGGAGAAGTTGACCGGGTCGTAGGTCGCGTCGGCGTCCAGGCTGGGCTCCATGCCGTCGGGCAGGTCGTGCGCCGCGAAGACCCTCAGCGCGAGGTCGGTCAGAGCCACGCCCTCCTGGCCCTCGCCCGCACCGCGGACGGTGAACCGGCCCTCGCCGTACTCGAGGTCGTCGACGTTGGCCTCCAGCACGTGCGCCGCGAGCGGCCTCGCCTTCTCGACCACCTTGCGCGCCGCCTTGACCACGGCCTGGCCGCCGACCACCAGGGAGCGGGAGCCGTAGGTGTCCAGGCCCTTGTGGCTGATCTGGGTGTCGCCGTGCAGCACCTCCACGTCCTCGAAGGGAACGCCCAGCTCGTCGGCGACGATCTGGCTCCAGGACGTGACGTGACCCTGGCCGTGCGGGGACACCCCGGTGATGACCTCGACCTTGCCCGAGGGCAGCATCCGCACCGCGGCGTGCTCCCAGCCGCCGGCGCCGTAGGACAGCGAGCCCAGCACCCGGCTGGGCGCCAGCCCGCACATCTCGGTGAAGGTGGACACGCCGATCCCCAGCTGGACCCGGTCCCCGCTCTCGCGGCGACGCGCCTGCTCGGCCCGCAGCTCCTCATACCCGAACAGCTCGACCGCCCGCGCGGTGGCGGCCTCGTAGTTGCCGGTGTCGTACTCCAGGCCGGCGACCGTGGTGAACGGGAACTCCTCGTGCTTGATCCAGTTCTGCTCGCGGATCTCCAGAGGGTCGCGCCCGAGCTCGGTGGCCAGCTCGTCCATCATCCGTTCGATCGCGAACGTCGCCTCCGGCCGGCCGGCGCCGCGGTAGGCGTCGGTCCAGGTGAGGTTGGTGAAGACGTTCTGGCACTCGAACCGGTAGGCCGGGAACTTGTAGATCGCGTTGTACATGAACGCGCCCAGGATCGGCACGCCGGAGGTGACCAGGCCCAGGTAGGCGCCCATGTTGGCGGTCAGGTGCACCTTCAGGCCGGTGACCGTGCCGTCCTTCCTGGCGGCGAGCGTGAGCTTCTGCCACTGGTCGCGGCCGTGGTGGCTCGAGAGCAGGGACTCGCTGCGGGTCTCGGTCCACTTGCACGGCTTGCCGGTGGCGCGGGCCGCGAGGAAGGTGATGACCTCCTCGGGGGTGACCTGCAGCTTGCCGCCGAAGCCGCCGCCCACGTCCGGGGCGATGACCCGGATCTTGGACTCGGGCATATCGAGGGTCAGGGCCAGCATCAGCCGCAGGATGTGCGGGATCTGGGTGGCCGACCACATGGTGAACTGCTCGCCGGTGGGGTCGACGACGACGCTGCGCGGCTCCATGTAGGCGGGGATGAGGCGCTGCTGGCGGAACTCGCGCTCGACGAGCACCTCGGCGTCGCGGATCGCGTCCTCGACGTCGCTGCCGGTGCCGGCCTCGGCGGAGTCGAAGATCCACAGCGCGGACTGGTTCGTCCCCAGGTCGGGGTGCGCGAGCCGCTCGTCGGCGGCGGCCGCCTTGAGGTCGACGACGGGCTCGAGCTCCTCGTAGTCCACGTCGACCAGCTCGGCGGCGTCCCTGGCCGCCGCGGGCGTGCGGGCCACGACGACGGCGACGACCTCGCCGGAGAAGGCCACCCGGTCCACCGCGATCGCGGGGTGCGGCGGGGCCTTCTGCTCGGGGGTGACGGGCCAGGCGTTGGGCAGCGAGCCCTGCTGGTCCTTGACGTCCTCGCCGGTGAGGACCAGGACCACGCCCGCGGACTCCCGGGCCGCGCTGGTGTCGATCCCGGTGATGCGGGCGTGGGCGTAGGGGCTGCGCACCGTCGCCACGTGCAGCATGCCCGGCAGGACGATGTTGTCGGTGAACCTGCTGCGTCCGGTCACCAGGTGCCGGTCCTCCTTGCGCCTGCGGTCCCGGCCGACCTCGCGGCCGTGCTGCTGCTCGGCGACCACCTCGGTGCTGGTGCTCATGCCTGCTCACCCACCGAGCTGGTCCCGGCGGCCTGCAGGACCGCGCGGACGATGTTGTGGTAGCCGGTGCACCGGCACAGGTTGCCCTCCATGCCGACGCGCACCTCATCCTCGGTCGGGTCGGGGTTCTCCCGGAGCAGGTCGGTGGCCTGCATGATCATGCCCGGCGTGCAGAAGCCGCACTGGAGCGCGTGGCACTGCCCGAAGGCCTCCTGCACCGGTGAGAGCGCCCCGCCCGCGGGGTTCGACAGGCCTTCGATGGTCGTCACCTCGTGGCCGTCGGCCTGGACCGCCAGGACGTTGCAGGACTTCACGCTGCGGCCGTCCAGGTGGACGGTGCAGGCACCGCAGTTGCTGGTGTCGCAGCCCACGAGCGTGCCCGTCTTGCCCAGCTGTTCTCGCAGGTAGTGCACGAGCAGCGTGCGGGGCTCGACCTCGTCGTCGTACGTCACGCCGTCGACCTTCACGGAGATGCGCGTCATCGTCTTCCTCCACGGGAAAAGGGGACATCCTTGTCCCTCGGCATCTTTGCCTGTCCTGGGCGCGACCGCAAGGGCCCTTCGCGGGGGCCCTCGTGCTCAGTCGGTCCGACCGGTGTCCGGGTCGACGGACCGGTTGTGCCGGTAGAGCTTCACCCCGCCCCACAGCGCAAGGACCACGCCCAGGCTGCCGACGAGGACACCGATGAACAGACCGAGGTAGATGGGGCTGAGCGCCTGCTCGTCCTGGCCGGGCCCGAGGGCCCCGCCCCAGAGGAAGCCGAGCAGGGGTGCGAGCGCGGCCAGCGCCACGCCGAGCAGCAGCGGCCAGAAGCCCGGCGGGGTGGGGACCAGCACCACCGGTCGTCCCGGCTCCAGGGGCGAGTCCGCCTCGGGAGGCGGGGCAGCTGGGCCGGCGGGGTCGGCGGCGGGCCGGTCGACGTCAGAGTTCGGGGTCATCGTGGACCACCCTTCGTGAGGAGGATGAGCGGTGTCCGTCGTGGGAGGCCGCCACCGTGTCCAGGAACGGCCGGACGATGTCCATCGGCAGCGGGAAGACGACCGTGGAGTTCTGGTCCGCACCCAGCTCCAGCAGCGTCTGCAGGTAGCGCAGCTGGAGCGAGGCCGGGCTCTCGCTGAGCGTGATGGCGGCGTCCCTCAGCTCGGCTGAGGCCTGCAGCTCGCCGCGCGCGCTGATGACCTTGGCCCGGCGCTCCCGCTCGGCCTCGGCCTCCCTGGCCATGGCCCGCTGCATCATCTCGGGGATCTCCACGTCCTTGAGCTCGACGACCTCGACCTGCACGCCCCACGGCTCGGTCTGCCGTGCGATCGAGGCGGCCAGGTCCTCGTTGAGGTCGTCCCGGTGGGCGAGCAGGGTGTCCAGGTCGGCGCGGCCGACCACGGAGCGCAGGGTGGTCTGCGCGATCTGCGAGGTCGCCACCGCGTGGTTCTCCACGCTCATCACCGAGCGCACGGGGTCCAGCACCCTGAACAGCACGACGGCGTTGACCCTCGCGGTGACGTTGTCGCGGGTGATCACCTCCTGGGGAGGGATCGTCAGGGTGACCACGCGCAGGTCGACCCGCACCAGCTTGTCCACCCACGGGAGGATCACGACGATCCCGGGGCCGAGCGGCCCGCGCAGCCGGCCGAGCCGGAAGGCCACGCCACGCTCGTACTCCTTGAGGATCCGCAGCGAGGTGCCGACGAGGAGCACCAGGAGGACGAGGACGAAGGCGAGCACCACCCAGGTCTTGGGGCTCATCGGCCGGCCTCCCGTCCGCGGTCGGGCACCCGGCGGTCGGAGGCGTATGTGGTGCGCCGTCGCGTGTGGGTCTGTGCCGCCTGGCTGCGCTCCAGGACGTTCTCGTCCAGGGTGCGCACCGGGACGAAGGCGCCGGCGGGGTCGGCGGGGCTGCGCCGCAGGTGCGACCACAGCGGCAGCGAGCCCGCGGCGACGAGCAGGGCCACCCCGAGCAGCAGCGCGGTCTCGACCCAGTCCGCCCGGGTGAGCGCGGTCGCGACCGGCCAGCTCACCGCCAGCACCGTGACCGCGCAGGCGATCCCGCGGTGGAAGCGCGCGGTCTCCGAGGCCGGCCAGCTGTCCACCTGGCGGCGCACCTCCCGCCCGTCGCTGGAGCTGGTGCAGGTGTCCTTCACCGGGCAGGAGTTGCAGATGCTCGGGCTGCCCCGGTAGCGCATCACCCGGTTCTCCGGGTCGAAGGACTGCGGCCAGAGCCACTGGTCCTCCGGGCACAGCCAGGCGTCGTGGTCCTCGTGGTAGACGAAGCCGCCGGCCGCGGTCTCCTCGACCTTGCGCGAGGCGCGCCTGGCCATGACGTCGATGCCGTAGGCCACCAGCAGCAGGACCAGCGAGTAGCCGGCCGCGAGCCACGCCATCACCCCGACGGTGCCGGTCACGGCCGCCCGCCCCCCGGTCCGTCCTGCGGCCCGGGCTGCGCACTGCGGCGGTCGGAGGCGTAGCGGCTGGGGACGACGACCTCGCCGGGGTCGACGCCCAGGCCGGTGCGGTCGTGCCGGGCCTCCTCGGTCTCGATGACGAAGAGCGTCTCGGGCTCCATCGTGTGGGTCGTGGCCGGCAGGGCGTACCGCACCCCGATCCACGCGATCCACAAAAAGGCCAGCGCCCCGAGGATGAGGACGACGTCGCCGGGCATCCGCATCCACTCCAGCACCGCGTTGCCCGGCTGGGAGATGTAGCCCAGCGTGCGGGCCTCGTAGTAGCCGTCGTTGACCGAGGACCACAGCTGCACGACGCCGAGCGGCAGCAGGGTGGCGAAGACCATCCAGGCGAGCCCGATGTTGAGTGCCCAGAAGGAGAACCTGGCCCACCTCTCCGGCCAGCGGCCGGGCGGGATGATGTAGCGCAGCGCGAACAGCGCCAGGCCGACGGCGAGCATGCCGTATACGCCCATCATCGAGCCGTGCGCGTGGTTGGCCGTCAGCGCCGTGCCGATCTGGAAGTAGGAGACGATCGGCAGGTTGATGAGGAAGCCGAAGATGCCCGCGCCCACGAAGTTCCAGAACCCGACGGCCACCAGGAACATGACGGCCCACCGGTGCGGGAACGGGGCGCTGCTGCGCGACTCCTGACGGGCCCCCAGCTGCAGGAAGGTCCAGGCCTCGACGGTGAGGAAGGTCAGCGGGATGACCTCGAGCGCGGAGAAGAACGCACCGAGGGCCATGTGCTCCACCGGCGTGCCGGAGAAGTACAGGTGGTGCATCGTGCCCAGCACGCCGCCGACGGAGTAGAGGATCACGTCGAGGAAGATGATCTGGATCGCGATCTTGCGCCGGACCACGCCGAGCATGACGAAGATGTAGGCGACCTGGACGGTGGTGAACAGCTCCAGGAAGTCCTCGACCCACAGGTGGACGACCCAGAACCGCCAGAACTCGGCGACCGTCAGGTGCGTCTCGGTGCCGGCCAGCAGGCCCACTGCGTAGAAGGCGGGGATCGCCAGGCCGGCGTAGAAGAACAGCCACGGCATGTTGAGCTTGCTCTCGGTCCGCAGCCGGGACCGGATCGCCCGGAAGATGATGACGAACCACAGGACCAGTCCGATGACGAGCAGGATCTGCCAGAAGCGGGGCAGGTCGAGGTACTCCCACTGCTGGTCGGCGAAGATCGAGCCCTTGGCCCACGAGACGCCGAAGGTGCTCAGCGCGGTGCCCACCATGGTGCCGCCGACCACGATCGCCAGGGCCACCAGCAGCGCGACGGCGAGCCAGGACTGCCTCCTGGGCTCGCGCCCGGAGATGATCGGCGCCAGGAAGATGCCGGCGGCCAGCAGCGACCCGACGGTCCAGAGCAGGGAGAGCTGGACGTGCCAGGTGCGGGCCAGGTTGAAGGGCAGGATCCGCGCCAGGTCGAACCCGAAGAAGCTGGCCAGGTCGGCGCGGTAGTGCTCGACGGCGCCCCCGAGCATGGCCTGGACGACGAAGAGCACGGCGACGACGAGGAAGAACCAGGCGGTCACCCGCTGGGAGGGGGTGATCTCCACGTCGCCCGGCTGCCGGAAGGCCAGCGACGGCATCTCCGACCCGTGCCAGCCGATCTTGCGGCTCCACCGCCCGTAGAGGGCGAAGAGCGCGCCCAGGCCGGCGAGGAGGGCGACCAGCGACATCGCCGACCAGACGAGGATGTCCGCGGTCGGGGCGTTGGCGACACGGGTCTCGGGGGGCCAGTTGTTCGTGTAGGAGTAGTCGTGCCCGGGGCGCTCGGCCGCCGCCGCCCACGCCGTCCACCCGAAGAAGGCGGTGATGTCGTGGATCTCCTGCGGGTCGGTGATCATCCGCGGGATGAACCCGTACTTGGTGGAGTCCTCCCCGAGGTAGGCCGCGTAGTGCGCCGTGATGTCCTCGAAGGCGACGACCTGCTCCGGCGTCAGCACCAGCGTGCCGGTCGCGGCGTCGTAGCGGTTGGTCCGCATCATCTCCACGGTGGCGGCCGTCGGGTCCTGGACGCCGGCATCGGTCAGCTGCTGGGCGACGTTGTCGCTGGACAGGCGCAGGTACTCGGCCGTGAAGTCCGGCCCGAGGTAGCCGCCGTGCCCCATCACCGAGCCGTACTGCTGCAGGCCCCGCCGCAGGAAGATCTGCTGGCCCGAGGTGATGTCCTCGGAGGTGTAGACGGTCTCCCCCGAGGAGCTGACCACGGTCTGCGGCTGCGGCATCGAGTCGGTGTAGGTGCGGGCGGCGAGGATGCCCATCACCGTGAACCCGAACACGAAGACCAGGGCGATGCCCTGGACCCATCCCTTGGAGATCGGGAGCTCTGCTCGGCCGCCCTCCTGGACCTCCTGACGCTCGTCGACGACCGCCATGCTCGTCCCCGTTCTCGTGTGCGGGCCGGACCCGCCTGGATGAAGGCTGGAAGCACCATAGCGCAGCCGGAAGACCCTCGCTACCCGATGTTCGTACTCCTTTTAAAGCAGGTCAGGGACCCTTCAAATGCTCGGCGCGGCCTCCACCCAGCCGTGCCGGTGGATCGGGCCCCGGGTCGTGGTCAGCGGTTCGCCGCCGCCGCCCCAGCGGTCCTGGATGATCTCCGCCGCGATGCTCACGGCCGTCTCCTCCGGGGTGCGCGCGCCGAGGTCGAGCCCGATGGGGCTGCGCAGCCGGGCCAGGTGGTCCTCGCTCAGTCCCGCCTCGCGCAGCCGGGCCAGCCGGTCCTCGTGGGTGCGCCGGGATCCCATCGCACCGATGTAGGCCAGGTCCGGCGCGTCCTCGCCGAGCAGGATCTCCAGCAGGGGCACGTCGAACTTCGGGTCGTGGGTCAGGACGCAGGCGACGGTGCGGGAGTCGAGCCGCCCTGCCGCCAGCTCCTCGGCGACGTAGCGGTGCGGCCACGTGACCACGACCTCGTCGGCCTGCGGGAAGCGGGTGCGGGTCGCGAAGACGGGTCGTGCGTCGCACACGGTGACGTGGTAGCCCAGGAAGCTGCCGACCCGAGCCACGGCCGCCGCGAAGTCGATGGCGCCGAAGACGAGCATCCGTGGCTTGGGCGCGTAGGAGGCGACGAAGACGCGCATCCCCTCGCCGCGCCTCTCGCCCTCGGGGCCGTACTCGATCGTCCCGGTCCGCCCCTGCGCGAGCATCCCCCGCGCGTCGTCGACGACCGAGTGGTCGATCCGCTCGCTGCCCAGCGTCCCGGCCGGCTCCTCCCCCTCCGGACGGATCACCAGGTGCCGCCCGAGGTATGCGGCGTCGGGGTGCGCCACGACCGTCGCCACCGCGACCGGCCGGCCCGCGTCGATGTCCTCGGCGATCTCGCCCAGCTCGGGGAAGTCCTGCGGGGAGACGCGCTCCACGAAGACGTCCAGGATCCCGCCGCAGGTCAGGCCCACGCCCATCGCCTCGTCGTCGGAGACGCCGTAGCGCTGCAGCACCGGCGCGCCCGAGCCGATGACCTGCTCGCCCAGCTCGTAGACCGCGCCCTCCACGCACCCTCCGGAGACCGAGCCCACCGCCTCTCCCCCGACGCCCACGACCATGGCGGCGCCCGGCTGCCGCGGCGCCGAGGACCAGGTGCCGACCACGGTCCCCAGCGCCACCTGCTCCCCGGCCCGCCACCAGGCGAGGAGCTCATCAAGAACGTCACGCATGCCTCAGCATCCCACGGCGGGTCAAGGCCCTCCAGGACGTTGAGCCCCGGCGACGACGTCCAGGACCTCCTCGAAGGCGGCCAGGGAATGACCGGCGACGAACGCGTCGACGTGCGGCAGGCAGGCCACGATCCCGGCCTGCACCGGCAGGTAGCCGGTCTTGCCCCGGTGGGGGTTCACCCAGACCACCCTGTGGGCCAGGGTCCGCAGCCGCCGCACCTGCTCGCCGAGGAGCTCGGGTCGCTCCCGCTCCCAGCCGTCGCTGAAGATCACCACGACCGCGCCGCGCGCCATGCCGCGCCGGCCGAAGCGGCGCAGGAAGACCCCGACGGACTCCCCCAGCCGGGTGCCGCCCGACCAGTCGGGCACGGCCTCGCCGGCGGCCAGCAGCGCCCGGTCCGGGTCCCGCTCGCGCAGGGCCCTCGTGACGTGCGTCAGCCGGGTGCCGACGGTGAAGACCTCCGTGGTGCGCGGCGCGGCCTGGACCATGACGTGCGCCAGCCGCAGCAGCGCGTCGGCGTAGGCGCTCATCGACCCGCTGACGTCCACGAGCAGCACCACCTTCCGCGCGCGCCGTCCCCGGCGGCGGTAGCGGATCCGCGCCGGCTCCCCCAGGTGGCGCAGGTGCAGGCGGGCGGTGGCGCGACCGTCCACGGTGCCGTGGTGGGCGGGCACGTGGCGGCGCGCCGGGCGGGTCGGCGGGCGCGGGCGCAGCGTGGCGAACTGCCGGCGCAGCGCGGCCCGGTCGGCGGGGGACAGGCCGGCGACGTCCCGGTGGCGCAGGACCTCCTCGGTGGAGGCGGCGGCACGCACCACGTCCTCGGAGCCGCCGTCCTTCCCGTCACCCGGGGCCGACTCCTCCAGCGCGGCCTGCACGGTGGTGGAGCGGGCCACCTCGTGCTGGCTGACGGCGTGCATCGGCCGGCCCCCGAACCACCCGGTGAACACCCGGTCGTAGGGCTCCACGTCGGCCGGCGAGGCGGTGAGGGTGGCCCGTCCGGCCCAGTAGACGTCGTCGCGCCGGGCCAGGCCCAGCGCCGCGCAGGCGGACAGGAAGGTGCGCTCGCGGTCCGCGGTCACCGGCATCCCCGCCGCCCGGCAGGCTCGCGCGAAGCCGCCCAGGGTCTGGGCGGCGTCCCAGCCGTCGACCTGGTGCGGCTGCTGCACGGGCGAGCTCACGGCATACCGGTCAGGGGGTGAGCATCCGGTCGAGCGCGACGCGGACGCGCTCGGCGTCCTCGCGGTACTTCACGGCCGCGCCCAGGGTGCTGGCCGCCACCTCGGGGTCGAGCCGGCTGACGCCGAGCGCCTGCAGCGCCCGCGCCCAGTCGAGGGTCTCGGCGACGCCGGGCGTCTTGACGAGGTCCTCCTCGGCGCGCAGCCGCTGGACCACCTCGACGACCTGGGCCGCCAGCGCCTGGTCGACCCCGGGCAGCCGCGAGCGCACGATCGCCAGCTCGCGCTCCAGCCCCGGGTGGTCGATCCAGTGGTAGAGGCAGCGGCGCTTGAGCGCGTCGTGCAGCTCGCGGGTCCGGTTGGAGGTGAGCACGGTGAAGGGCGGCTCGGCCGCCGCGACCGTGCCGAGCTCGGGGATGGTCACCGACCAGGTGGAGAGCACCTCGAGCAGGAATGCCTCGAACTCGTCGTCGGCACGGTCGACCTCGTCGATGAGCAGCACGCACGGCTCCCGGAGGGCGCGCAGGATGGGACGCGGCAGCAGGAAGCGGTCGGTGAACAGCTCGGCCTCCACGTCGCGTCCGTCACCCGCGCCAGCCGCCTCGACCGCGCGCAGGTGCAGGATCTGGCGGGGAAAGTCCCAGTCGTAGAGGGCCTGGCTGGCCTCGATCCCCTCGTAGCACTGCAGCCGCACCACCGGCACGTCCAGCAGCTCGGCGACCCCTTCGGCCAGCGCGGTCTTGCCGGTGCCCGGCTCCCCCTCGAGCAGGATCGGGCGGCCCAGCCTGCGGCCGAGCCAGGCCACGGTGGCCAGGCCGTCGTCGGCCAGGTAGCCGGTGCCCCCGAGGGCGTCGGCGAGCGACCGGGGGCTGGCGAAGACGTCGGCGGCCTGCATGGGGCGAGTATGGCGCACGCTCGCCGCGTTCTCCGGCCGGCGGTCACTCCCTGGTGTCGACGTCCCGTCCGGTGGACAGGTCGCCGCACTCGACGAGGTATGGCGTGGCCCGCCTCAGGTAGGTGCGCGCGCCCGCGTCCCCGCTGGCGTCAGCCAGGGCGCGCTGCCAGTGGTCCCGGCCCAGCAGGACCGGGTGCCCGGGGCGCCCGTCGTAGGCCGCGCGGGCCAGGTCGTCGGTGCCGCCTCCCCGGGACGCGAGGACGCGGGCGACGACGTCGGCGCCGACGTCCGGCAGGTCCACCAGGTGGACGAGGACACGGAGCGGCACCGCGCGGCCCCGGGTGGCCAGGGCGGTGAGGCCGGCGCGCAGCGACTCGCCCATGCCTTCCTCCCAGGTGCCGCACCGGGTGGTGGCGACCCTGCTGCCCTCGTGGGTGGCGAGCAGCTCCTCGACCTGGTCGGCGTCCGCCCCGGTGACCACGAGGACGTCGGCGCAGCCGCCGTCGAGCAGGGCACGGGCGGTGCGCACCACCCACGGCTCGCCGTCCTCGACCACGAGCGCCTTGGGCCCGCCGTAGCGGCGGCCGGCCCCTGCGGCGAGGAGCAGACCGGTGGTGCGCGGGTCGGGGGTGGCAGGCATGTCCCCCAGTGTGCCGGGCATGATGGGGCCATGAGCATCCCGGTGGACCTGACGGCGCTCGGCGAGGCGCTCGGACGCCACGACACCGCATACCTGCTGACGGCCGGCGAGCCACGCCCTCACGTGGCCGAGGTCTTCCCCGAGCTCGTGGAGGGCGTCGTCGTCCTCGAAGAGCCCGGGAGGACCGCGCGGCGGACGGTGGGCGACCGGCCCGCGGTGACGGTGCTGATGCCGCCGCGGGAGCGCGGCGGCTACACCCTCATCGTGGACGGCGAGGGCGTGCTGGACGAGGCCGGCGCGCTGCGGATCACGCCGAGCACCGCGGTGCTCCACCGCGCATCGTCGTGGTCGGGCCACGAGGACCACGACAGCGAGTGCGGCAACGACTGCCGCCCCATCGGCTGACCGGGGCCCCATGACGATGATCGAGCTGCCCATGGCCGCGCAGGACGACCTGTGCGTGGCCCGCGTGCCGCTCTTCCAGGGTCTGACCCACGAGGAGCAGGTCGAGGTGGCCCAGGTGGCGAGGCCGACGCGGGTCGACAAGGACGACCAGGTCTACGCCCCCGGCTCGGACGTCTCCCAGCTGATGGTGGTGCACACCGGTCGGGTCAAGATCTCCCGGGTGAGCCCGGACGGCCACGAGCAGATCGTGCGGGTGCTGGGTCCCGGGGACTTCGCCGGCGAGTCGGCGTTCATCAGCGGGGCGCGCCCCGACCACTTCGCCACGGCGATGGAGACCGGCAGCATGTGCGTCTTCCGGCACGCCGACCTCGACCGGCTGCTCCGCGAGCACCCCAGCGTCGGGCTGCGGCTGCTGCAGGGCGTGAGCCGGCGGCTGGATGAGACCGAGGCCCGGCTGGCGTCCGTCATCAGCGGCGACGTCTCCTCGCGGCTGGCCGCCTACCTCGTCTCGCTGCCCGCACGGCACACCGGCGACGGCCCCACGGTGACCCTTCCCCTGGCCAAGAAGGACATCGCCTCGCTGCTCGACACCACGCCGGAGTCGCTCAGCCGGCAGCTGCGCCGGCTGACCGACACCGGCGTCATCGCCCAGCGCCCGGGTGGACGCGTCACGATCACCGACCTGGACGCGTTGCTGGAGCTCGCCGGGGAGGACTGAGCGGGCATGCGCAACGACAGCACGTAGTAATATGGCCCCATGCGTGCACCTCTGACGATCTCCGCGCTCGGCCTCGCCCTCGCGCTCGCCCTGACCGGCTGCTCCCAGCCCGCGACCGAGGCGGACGGTGCCGCAGGTGCAGCCCCCCTGGCCAGCGCCAGCTCGGCGGACGTGGAGGCGCTGCTCGCGCCGTTCGGCCTGGCGGGTGCCGACGGGCGTGAGGTCGTGGACCGGCTGGAGTCCGACCCCGGCACCAGGCCGCTGACGGTGCAGGCCTCGGTCCGTGAGGACCACCTCGTGGTGGGCGACGGGAGCACCGAGACCGCGCTGCCCCTCCCCGACGACCTCTTCTACGTCTCGGTGGCGCCCTACGTGCGCACCACCCACGACTGCTTCTACCACGCGCTCGGGGGCTGCCAGGGCGAGCTGCCCGGCGAGGACGTCGAGGTGCGCATCACCGACGGCACCGGTGAGGTGCTCGTGGAGCAGACCGTGACCACGGGCGCCAACGGCTTCGCCGGGTTCTGGCTGCCCCGGGGCGTCCAGGGCGGCACGGTCGAGATGTCCGCCGGCGGGGGCACCGGCAGCGTGCCGCTGAGCACCACGCCGGGCAGCCCCACCTGCCTGACGACGCTGCAGCTGGCGCCGGCGCGCTGAGGGTCGCGGGCTGAGGGCTCAGGCCGCCCGCTCGAGGGCGTCCGCGCGCTCCAGCACGCTCACCGTCCACACCCCGCTGCGGGTGCGCACCACCGGGCGCAGGCCGGCCTGCTCCAGCACCTCGTGCATCATGCCGGGCGGGTGCGCGAAGGCCCGGTAGTCCCGGCCCTTGAACCGCTGCCACCCGTTGACCACCGCCAGCCCGACGCGGACGACGGCGTTGCGGGGCGGGTAGGAGAAGGCGAGCGTCCGCCCGGCGCGCGAGCCTGCGGCGGCGAGCAGAGAGACGACGTCCGGGTAGCAGCAGACCACCCGGTTGAGCACCACGACGTCCGCCTCCCCGGCGAGTCCGGGGTCCTGGACCAGGTCGCCGACGGCCCTCGTCACGCGGCCCTCCAGCTGGTGGTCACGCAGCAGGCGCCGGGCCTCGGCCCCCCAGGACGAGGTGAGCTCGACGCTGCTGGCCCGCGCGGCCCCGCGCCGCAGGAGCTCGACGTGCAGCTCACCGACTCCCCCGCCGATCTCGAGCACGGTGGCCCCGTCCAGACCGCGGGCCGCGACGAGGTCGACCATGGTGCGGCCGGGTTCGCCGAGCCCGCGCTTCTCGTAGCGTCGCCGCAGCCAGCGGGCCTGCCGCTCGGTGAAGACCTCGTCGTAGCCGCTGCCACAGCAGTCCATGCCCCGAGACTAGACCGGCGGACGCGACGACCTCAGGTGCGGTCGGACCAGGTGGGCTGGCGCTTCTCCAGGAACGCACACATGCCCTCCTGGGCGTCGGGCGCGAGCGCGTTCATGGTCATCACCGTCTTGGTGTACTCATAGGCCGACCGCTGGTCGCGGGAGATCTGGGCGTAGAAGGCCTCCTTGCCGATCCCGGTCACGACCGAGCTGGCGGCGGCGATCTGCAGGGCCAGCTCGCGGGTTCGCCCCTCGAGCCGGTCGGCGGGGACGACCTCGTTGACCAGGCCCCAGTCTGCGGCGGTCGCGGCGTCGATCGGGACGCCGGTGAGGAGCAGCTGCATCGCACGCTTCTGGCCGACGACCCGGCTGACCGCGACCATCGGGGTGGAGCAGAACAGGCCGATCTTCACCCCGGGCGTCCCGAAGCGGGCCGCCTCCTCGGCGACCACCAGGTCGCAGGTGGCGGCGAGCTGGCAACCCGCAGCGGTGGCGATGCCCTGGACCCGGGCGATGACGGGCTGCGGGATCGACTGCACCGTCTCCATCAGCTCGCAGCACCGGTCGAAGATCTCGCGGTACTCCTCCATGCTGCGGCCGGTCATCTCGCCGAGGTCGTGGCCGGCGCTGAACGCCGGGCCGGCGCCGGCGAGGATCACCACGGAGACGTCCTTGCGCGCCCCGATCTCGCGCAGCACCTCCACGACCTCGGTCATCAGCGCGAGGGAGAGCGCGTTGCGCTTCTCCGGGCGGTTGAGGGTGACCGTCGCGACGCGCTCCTCCACATCGATCTCGGTCAGGACGGTGGGGTGGGTGACGACGGTGGTCATCGGAGCGGTCCTCTCGACGGGCCTGGCGGTGACCGCCAGCCTACGCATCGTCCAGACTCGGCGTCAGGCGCCCGATCTCCTTCGCCGCCCCCGGTCTTGGGTGCTAGTGCGGGAGCACCCGGCCGGCGACGTCCTGCACGGTGTCGACCGCCCTGGCGAGCAGCGGCTGCCCGGTGCCGCCGGCAGCCCAGGACGGGTCCTGGGGCATGGGGCCCATCGGGTCCGCCGTGCGGGAGTCTGCAGGAGTCTGCGTACCGCGGTCCGCCAACGACCGGCGGATCGACTCCTCCAGACCCATCAGCGGGTAGTCGTCGGGCAGCAGGTCACGGACGAAGTCCTCCTCGGCACACCCGCCATGACGGCATACCTATCGAGCAGGTCCCCGTAGGGCAGCCTGTCGGGCCCGCCGATGTCGTAGCTTCGGCTTCCTACTTCCGCGGTCAGGGCACCCACGAGCGCGGTGACCGCGTCGACGACGGCGATCGGCTGGACGTCGGAATTCATCCAGGTCGGCACGGTCTGGACGGGCATGCGCTCGCTCACCTGGCGGATGATCTCGAATGAGGTGGAGCCGCTGCCCATCAGCACCGCGGCGCGCAGCGTGAGCACCGTCGCCGGCGTCGTGCTGAGGATCTTCTCGACCTCGAGGCGGGACGTGATGTGCTCGCTGGGCTCCCCGTGCTCCACGGGGGGGACGATGCCCGAGAGGTAGACGGCCCGACCGGTGCCGTGCGCGACGAGGGCGTCGGCCACGTTCTGCGCGGCCATCCGGTCCTTCTCGGCGAAGCCGCTCCCCCGGCGCATGCCGTGGACGAGGTAGTGGACCGCATCTGTGCCCTCGACGGGGATTGGAAGGCTGACCGAGAACTGTTCGATGACACCGTTCGCCCATCCCCGCCGTCCTGGCCATCAGCGCTGCCACCCTGGCCGAGCTGCACTTCGGGGTCCTGGTTGCCAGGTCCGCTGAGGTACGCGCCGAACGCCTGCGGCGACTGAGCATTCGTCAACGGCGATTCGATGCTCTCCCCTGGACGAGGTAGTGCGTGTCAGGCGCTCTCTTGGTCAAGCCGCTCGAGGATCCAGGAACGCACCAGGGTCGACGCAGGTAGGTGCGTGGCCCCGGCCACGCTCTGGACCCTGGCCTGCTCATCTGCGCTCAGCCGTACCCGAGTACACCTGGGACCGGTTCGGGCGCTTGCCCTGGGTTCCCGCAGGGTAGCGGTCGTCCCAGGTGCGCTCGGACTCCTTGCGCAACCCGGAGATCACCTGCACACACGGCTGCAGGTTGTCACTGGACGACGATGTAGTACAGGGTCCCGAGCATGGCGCCCGCCGGCTCGGCGCGACGGTAGCCGAATCAGGTGGTCTGCTCGTACTTCGTGAGCGCCATCACGTAGGTGTCCCGGTCGAACTGCAGCTCCAGCCAGTCGTACTCGATGTCAGGTCCCCGCCCAAAGTGCGACCACGTCACGGTTTCGGGCTCAACGTCTATAAGAACCAGAAGTGGGCCGCAGTTGATGTCCGAGCACGTACATCCCAGAAGCGCTGCGCGCCCGGACGCGTCCACAGGACCTCGGCCAAGCAGAAGCTCCGTCATGTTGGTCCCGAAACGATGACCGAGGTACTCGGGCGGGTCAAGCCCGGGTGGTGCGTACGGGCGAAGCCACTCCACCAAGTTCTTACCGTCCAGGATGAGGTCGACCGTGTCGTAAGAAACCGACTCATCCCAAGGAAGGGTGCCCTCCCTGATCCTGAGCTCCAGATTCCGTACCGTGATGAACGGCCTCGCCATGCGTCCACAATATGGGACTCGGGCCGCGCGGAAGCCGATGCCGAGCGCAACCGACCTGGCAAACTGGCGTGACATGACGTCCGAACCGCAGACCGTCGAGCAGCAACCAGACCACTACGACGCGTTCGCTGATGCGTACGCGCGAGCCAACGAGAACGGCCTGTTCAACCGGTGGTACGCCCGGCCAGCGGTATTGGAGCTGCTCGGTGATGTCGCGGGGCGCAGGATCTTGGACGCGGGCTGCGGCTCCGGACCGCTCCTGGCCGACCTGAAGGAGCGGGGCGCGGCCGTGACTGCGTTCGACGCCAGCCCCGCAATGATCCGGCTCGCCCGGCAGCGGCTCGGAGACGAGGCTGACCTGGAGGTGGCTGACCTGACCCAGCCACTTCCGTACGAGACCGAAGCCTTCGACGACGCGCTGGTGGTGCTCGTTCTTCACTACGTCGAGGACTGGTCGCTGCCGCTGGCCGAGCTGCACCGGGTGCTGAAGCCTGGCGGTCGACTCGTCGTGGTGGTCAACCACCCACTCATCCCACCGCTGATGTACCCAGAGGTCAACTACTTCGCGACCGTGCCGAACCAAGAGGAGTACGACTTCGACGGCGTCTCCGCGACACTGACGATTTGGTACCGCTCGCTGAGCGCGATGGCGGAGTCGTTCACCGCCGCGGGCTTCAGAATCACGGCAATAAGCGAGCCGCCCGTCTCGCCCGAAACGCCGCCCCATCTGCTACCGCCAAGCAAGTCAGACCCCACCCGTTTCATCGGATTCATCTTTTTTGCCCTCGAGGCCGCCTTCTCGTGACTCTCACCCACTGAGGGCATGGGCCCGGAGCCACGGCAACGTGCTCCTCATCGGCACACGCCTAAATTCCCGCTGGTCGACAGGCGGTGGAAGGACGCACGTCGAGGCCCGCGACAGACGGCAATAGCGTGCGACCACGCTCCTGGTGCCAATACAGGATTGGCAGCTCAGGATGCGTCGCCGAGTTTGCGGACGACGTACTGGTTGAGGCTGAGGTGTTCTTCGGCTGCCTTGATGGCGAGCTCGCGGTGGAGTCGTTCGCCGACGCGCAGGTTGAACTTGCCCGAATAGGCCCGTGAGGACAATGGCTCGGGGATGGGCTCGTTGCTGCGGTGTAGGTCTTCAACGACGTGGTGCACCAGGTCGCGGAGGCCGTGCAAGGCCTCGTCCTGGGTGGGGGCAAGCCAGGACAGGGAGGGCAGCTCAAGGCAGGTGGCGACGAACTCCTCGTCCTCGGGAGACCAACTGACGCGGTAGGTGTAGTGCGAGACGTCGGGCATCGTGGTGCTCACTGGGCTGCCTCCTTCTTCTCGATCGCCGCCAGGACCTGTCGGACCTGGTACGGCTTGGCCTTGCCATGGTCGTTCTGGACACTCGCGGGTCGCCCGGCCACGGTGTCTTGAACACGGCGTGCGAGCCGCCGCTGGTCCTGGGTGGGCCGAAATTGTGCTCGCACACCTTGGCGAGATCCTCGTACCTGATGTTGCGCGGGTTGGCTCGCATCTGAGCCAGGATCTTGGCAACGGACGGCACGCCTCAACGGTACTACCCGCAGTACCACGACGCAACGGTCTCCGGTTCATCACCCCAATCCTCGTTGCGGCAGCTCCCCTCGCGTCCCTCAGGTGCCGGAGGCCATGTAGGCGGCCAGGATGTAGTTGGGGTGACGGTCGAGGTTCTTGCGTGCTCGGTCGTAGCGCATCTTAGTGCGAGGGTCGGCATGGCGGGTCGCAGCGTGACGGTCCATCCGCACTCCGGGCGGGTGGAGGGCATGCGCGAACTCGTGACAGAGCACAGGGAAGTGAAGCGCCAGCGCTCCACTCCTCCGAATCGCCCGTGTAGGCAGCGAATGCGTGGGGGTCATGACGGTCGGACTCCCGCTGACCGCGTTTCCGCAGGTCAGCCCGCCTGGTGTCCGGAGGGGGACTTGAACCCCCACGCCCGTTAAGGGCACTAGCACCTCAAGCTAGCGCGTCTGCCATTCCGCCACCCGGACAGGTGGTGCCGCCTCGCTCGTGGGGAGCGGGGCAACGACGGACAAGACTAGCACGCTCAGACAGGGGTCCCCCGCCAGTCCGGAGGGTCCGCCTCGAGCAGCGCGGGGTCGTCCGCCCGGAAGGAACGCACCGGCCCCGGGCCGGTGAGCGGCCCCTCGAAACGGACGGTGACAAGGCCCCGCCCGCTGCCCCACACCCAGCCGGCACCGTGCTCGTCGTGGAGCACGTCCTGGCCCGTGCTCCACCCCCCCGTCGACCGGGCCAGCAGCCCGCCACGCTCCCGGGTGGGCTCCGCTCCCTCCTCGGGCTCGGCCTCGGCCAGCACGTCCGGCAGCTCGGCCGGGACCGCGACCGGGTAGGCCGCCTCCAGCGCCAGCTCCTCCTGGGCGTGCCCGGTCAGGCCGGCGACCCCGAGCCCGAGCAGCCGGAGCCCGGTGCTGACGTCAAGCGTGCCGAGCAGCCTTCGCCCCTCGCGCAGGATGACCGTCTCGTCGCCGGTCGCGAAGGGCAGCGTGCCGGAGCGCGTGTGCGTGGTGAAGTCGTGCTCCCGCGCCTTGACCGTCGTGGTCCGGGCGAAGACCTGGGCCGCGGACAGCCGCGCCGCCAGCCGCTGAGCCATCTGGGCCAGCTCCGCCTCCAGCACCGTCCGGTCGGTGATGTCGGTGGCGAAGGTCTCCTCGACCGAGATCGACTTGGCCTCCCGCTCGGCGACGACGGGCCGCTCGTCGTCGGCGACGGCCAGGCGGTGCAGCGCGGCCCCCTGGGCCGTCCCGAAGATCGCCATCAGGTCGGCCTCGGACACCCGCGCGAGGTCGGCGACCGTCTCCACCCCGAAACCGCGCAGCCGGGCCCCCGTCGCCGGTCCGATGCCGGGGATCGCACGCACGCTGAGCGGGTGGAGTGCCGCGAGCTCCTCCCCCGGCCGGATGACGGTGACGCCCGCCGGCTTGTCCATCTCGCTGGCCAGCTTGGCCATCATCTTCGAGGTGGCGACCCCGATCGAGGCGGTCAGTCCGCCGGTGCTCCCGCGGATCTCCTCCAGCAGGCCGGCGCACCACGCCTCGGGCGCCCCCTCGCCCCAGCCGGGCGGGTCCAGCGCGGCCGACAGGTCGACGTAGGCCTCGTCCACCGAGACCTGCTCGACGAGCGGGGAGCGGCTGCGGAGGATCTCCATGACCACCCTCGAGCTGGCCCGGTAGGCGTCGAAGCGTCCGGACAGGAAGGCGGTTCCCGACGGGCAGCGGCGGCGTGCCTCGATCATCGGCATCGCCGACCGCGCGCCGAAGACGCGCGCCTCGTAGGACGCGGTCGACACCACTCCCCGTCCCCCGAGCCCGCCCACGACGACGGGCCGCCCGCGCAGCGAGGGCTTGTCGCGCTGCTCGACCGCGGCGAAGAAGGCGTCCAGGTCCAGGTGCATGACGCAGCGCCTCGGGTCGGACGACATGGCTCTACTCTGACATGGGTGTGCGGTCGTCCCGGACGCTCACTATGGTCGGAGCATGGACCTGAAGCGCACCCCTCCCCCGCACCCCCTCGACCACCTGCCCGCCGCACCAACCGAGCTCACCGTCACCAGCGAGGACTTCGCCGACGGCCAACCGCTGCCGCAGTCGGCCGGATTCGGCTTCGGCAACACCTCGCCGCAGCTGTCGTGGAGCGGCGCGCCGGAGGGCACGCAGTCCTACCTGCTGCTCTGCCACGACCCCGACGCCCCTGTCGTCGGCGGCTTCAACCACTGGGCCGTCGCCGGCATCCCGGCCGACGTGACCTCCCTGGCGCCGGGGGCGGGGGACTTCGGCCAGCCGATCGGCGAGGGCAGGGCGGTGACCCTCGCCAACGACTACGGCACCCGCGACTTCGGCGGCGCCGCCCCGCCCGAGGGCGACGGGCCGCACCGCTACGTCTTCACCGTGTGGGCGCTCGACAGCGACACCAGCGGGCTGGACGCCGCCACCTCCGTCGCCAAGGCGCAGTTCAGCACCCTGGGCAACGTCCTGGCCCGCGGATCGGTCACCGGCACCTACCAGCTGTGAGGCTTGACTGGGTCCCCGCGCCGGACCGTCCCGACCTGCTCGCGCCCCCGGTGCTCGCCGCACTGCAGGGTATGCAGCAGCTCGTCGGCTCCGACGCCCCCGGCGTCGAGGTGGTCGAGATCGACCCGGACCTGGCGGACACGGTCGTGCTCGTCGAGGCCAGCGGCATGGACATGGCGGACATGGCGAACTGCATCGTCGTCGCCGGCCGGCGCGCGGGCGAGGAGCGGGTGTGCGCCGCGCTCGTGCTCGGCACCACGCGGGCCGACGTCAACACCACCGTGCGCAAGCGTCTCGACGTGCGCAAGTGCTCCTTCATGCCGATGGACGACGCGGTGGAGCGCACCGGCATGGAGTACGGCGGGATCACCCCCGTCGGGCTGCCCGCAGGCTGGCCGGTCCTGGTCGACAGCCGGGTCGTGGCACGGGACGCGATCGTGATCGGGTCGGGAGTGCGCCGATCCAAGCTGCGCCTCCCCGGCGCGCTGGCAGCCCTCCTGCCCGGTGCAGAGGTCGTGGACGGGCTAGCGGTGCCGCTCTGAGCTAGCGCGGACGGAGCGCCCAGAAGGCCACCGCCGAGGCGGCGGCCACGTTGAGCGAGTCCACGCCGCCGCCCATCGGGATGCGCACGACGAGGTCGGCGGAGCCTACGGTCCGCGCGGACAGGCCGTCGCCCTCGGTCCCGAGCACCAGGGCCAGCCGCTCCGGCGGGTGCTGCTCGAGCTGGTCGAGGCAGACGGCGTCCTCGGACAGCGCGAGAGCCGCCACGGTCAGTCCCAGTCCCCTGAGCACCTCGACACCGTCGGGCCACGGATCGATGCGCGTCCACGGCACCTGGAAGACGGTGCCCATCGACACCCGCACGCTGCGCCGGTAGAGCGGGTCGGCGCACCGAGGCGTGACGAGCACGGCGTCGACGCCCAGCGCCGCCGCCGAGCGGAAGACCGCGCCGACGTTGGTGTGGTCGACGACGTCCTCGAGCACCACGACCCGGCGCGCGCCCTCGAGCACCCGCTCCAGCCGCGGCAGCACCGGCCGGTGCATCGCGGCGATCACCCCGCGGTGCAGGTGGAAGCCGGTCAGCGCCTCGGCGACCCCCGGCGCGGCGACGAAGACGGGTGCGCCCTGCTCCTGGGCGGTGCGCAGCAGGTCGGGCCACTCCTGCACCCAGCGCGGCGTCATCAGCAGCGACCGGAGCCGGTGCCCGGCGCCCAGGGCACGGCGCAGCACCTTCTCCGACTCGGCCATGTAGAGCCCGCGCTCGGGCTCCAGGAGGCGCCGCAGCGCGACGTCGGTGAGGGAGAAGTAGTCGCGCACCCGCTCGTCGCGAGGGTCCTCCACCCAGGTGCACCCGTCCGGGAGGTCGGGCGGCACGGCATACCCCGGGTTCACGTGACCAGCAGGTAGACGATCGCGACGACGCCGATGACCACGATCACGGTGCGCAGCAGCCACGGGGCCAGGGCGCGCCCCACGCGGGCGCCGACCACGCCGCCGAACAGGGAGCCCACGGCGATGATGAGCACGACCCACCAGTCGATCCTCGCGGGGTCCACGACGAGGAAGACCGCGGCGGCGACGAAGTTGACCACGAGTCCCAGCACGTTCTTGATGCCGTTGATGGACTGCACGTTGAGCGGCAGCAGGACGCTCATCAGGCCGACGAGGATGACGCCCTGGGCGGCGCCGAAGTAGCCGCCGTACATGCCGGCGACGAAGATGCCGAGGAGCAGCGCGAGCCAGCGCCCGGGCGTGATCAGGTGGGTGTCCTGCCCCCGGGCCCAGGCGTTGATCCGGGGGCCCAGGACCACGAGCACCACGCCGAGCAGGATCAGCGCCGGGACGATCGCCTCGAAGGCTGCGGGAGGCAGCACCAGGAGCAGCAGCGCACCGACCACCGAGCCCAGGAGGGAGGCCGGCACCAGCTTGGCCACGGTGCTGCCCAGCCCCCGCAGCTCGTGCCGGTAGCCCCAGGCCCCCGAGACGCCGCCGGCGACCAGGCCGAGGCTGTTGGAGATGTTCGCCGAGACCGCGGGGTGGCCGAAGAAGAGCAGCGTCGGGAAGGTCACCAGCGTTCCCGACCCCACGATGGTGTTGATCATGCCGGCCCAGAAGCCGGCCAGCGCGATCGCGCCAACCTCCCAGAGGCTCACGCGGGGGAGTAGATGTCGGAACCGCCGACGGCAGCGTCCGCCGCGGGCTCCGGCTGCGCGGCGCGGGCGGACCAGCGCGGCCCGTGCCGGTCGACGACGAGAGGTATGCCGAAGGTCGAGCTGAGGTTGTCGGCGGTGAGGGTGACCTCGATGGGCCCGGCCGCCACGACCTCGCCGTCACGCAGCATGAGGATGTCGGTGAAGCCCGGCGGGATCTCCTCGACGTGGTGGGTCACCAGCACCATCGCCGGGGCGTCGAGGTCCTCGGCCAGCAGGCTGAGCCGGCCGACGAGGTCCTCCCGGCCGCGCAGGTCCAGGCCGGCGGCCGGCTCGTCCAGGAGCATCAGCTCGGGGTCGGTCATCAGGGCCCGGGCGATCTGGACGCGCTTGCGCTCCCCCTCGGACAGCGTGCCGAAGCGGCGCTGCGCGAGGTGGGAGACCCCCAGGGCCTCCAGCAGCTCGGTCGCGCGCTGCTCGTCGGAGGCGTCGTACTCCTCCCGCCACCGGCCCAGCACCCCGTAGGCCGCCGTGACCACGACGTCGCTGACGCGCTCCTCGTCGGGGATCCGGTCGGCGACCGCCGAGCTGGCGACCCCGATCCGGGGCCGCAGGTCGAAGACGTCCACGGCACCGAGGACCTCCCCGAGCACCCCTGCCACGCCGGTCGTCGGGTGCATGCGCGCGGCGGCCAGCTGCAGCAGGGTGGTCTTGCCCGCGCCGTTGGGTCCGATCACGACCCAGCGCTCCCCCTCCTCCACCGACCAGGTGATGTCGCGCAGGAGCTCGGCGGTGCCGCGGCGCACGCCGACGCCGGCGAATTCGAGGACATCGCTCATGATGGGTCACTCTAACCATCGGCCGCCTAGGATCTGCGACATGCCCGACCACGAGCTGCCGGCGTCGGTGCGGGCCGCGCTCTGGGGCACCGAGGTGCTGCGCGGCCGGCTGCCCGCCCGCGACCTGCCGCGCCGTGCCCTGCCGGACGTGGACGCCACCTTCGGCCTCGTCGAGCAGGTCCGGCTATGGCGCGACCTCGGCGAGCGCACCCTCCTGGTCGCGCTGCCCCGCCCCGGCGACCTCGCGGGTATGCCGCAGGGCTCGCCCGACCTGCTCGCCGCCGCCACCCGCGCCGAGGAGTGCCTCTTCGTGCCCGCCCTGGGCGGCGCCCTGGTGCCCGAGCTGGAGACCTTCGGACCGGCGGGCGACCGGGGCTGGCGGGCGACGTGGACCGCGCACCCGGCCGCGCCGGTGCCCACCCACCGGGTCGAGGCCCTGGACCTCGGGCAGACCGAGCTGAGGCTGCGCCAGGACCTGGCCGCGCTCACCGAGGAGCTGGTGTCGGCCGGCGCTCCGCCGTTCGGGGCTGTCGCGGACCGCAGTGGCGCCAGGGCCCGCGAGGCCGGGCGCGGGACGGCGGTCTGGGGGCTGCCCGACAGGGTCCCTCCGCGTACACTGCGCGTCGTCCAGCTGGCGGGGACCGTGCTGGCGATGGCCGACGCCGGGCTGGAGTCGGCGCCGCACTCGGTCGACACGGTCTCGGTGGTGCGCCGCGACGAGGTGCTGCGGCGGCTGCGCTCCCTGGCGTCCCGGGCGCTGGCCGAGGCGACCAACGCCGCCGCGCTGCACCTGGGCTACCGGGCCTGAGGCAGGGCGGGCCGGGTGCTGCGGAGTCGGTGCCGGGCCGCCGCCCTCAGCCGGAACCATCGTGCACTTCTGCCGTGACACGCCGGTGCGCAGGCGTACCACCGTGACACACCTGCGAGGCGCGGCGGCCCGTGGGGCAGGAGCGCGGCCGGCGAGGGAGCGGCGCCACCTGCCGCCACCGCGCTCAGGCCTTGTCGTAGGCGGTGACGTGCTGCGGCTGGTAGAGCAGCATGTCGTCGGCGCCCGGCACGTGCATCTCGACCCCGGTGCCGAAGCCCATGTCCCGGGGCTCGTCGACGAAGGTGGCGCCCCGCCCCGCGAGCTCGGCCACGGTGGCGGCCACGTCCTCGACCATCAGCGCGATCTGGTGGTGGGTCGGCGACCCGCCGGGCCTGCCGCCCTCCTCCCAGGAGGTCGGGTGCACGCCGAGCTCGCTGGGCCCGGTGCCGAAGATCAGCCAGTCGGCCGGGTCGGTGCCCCCGGTGTCCACGACGACACCCTCGCCGCCGCGCGCCCCCTCGGAGACGAACGGCCAGCGCAGCACGTCCTTGAAGAAGGCCCGCGTCGCTGGCGGGTCGTCGGAGTAGACCAGGGTGTGGACGGCGATGATCATCTCGTCACGCTACTGCCGGGGCAGCTCCTTGACCACCGCTTCCACGGCGTCCTTGGCGTCGCCGAAGAGCATCCGGGTGTTGGGCCGGAAGAACAGCGGGTTGGCCACGCCCGCGTAGCCGCTGGCCATCGACCTCTTGAGGACCACCACCTGCCGTGCCCTCCAGACCTCGAGCACCGGCATGCCCGCGATCGGCGAGCCGGGCTCGTCGACGGCGGCCGGGTTGACGGTGTCGTTGGCGCCGATGACCAGGACGACGTCGGTGTCCGCCAGCAGCTCGTTGGTCTCCTCGAGGTCCAGGACGATGTCGTAGGGCACCCTGGCCTCGGCGAGCAGCACGTTCATGTGTCCCGGGAGCCGTCCGGCCACGGGGTGTATGCCGAAGCGCACGTCGGTGCCCGCGGCGCGCAGCCGGGCGCTGAGCTCGGCGACCGCGTGCTGCGCCCTGGCCACCGCCATGCCGTAGCCCGGTGTGACCACCACGGTCCTGGCCTCCCGCAGGAGCCCGGCGACCTCGGCCGCCGTGGTCTCCCGGTGCTCGCCCTGCTCGACGTCGCTGCGCACGACGACGCCCTCGGTCCCGAAGCCCCCGGCGATGACCGAGATGAAGGAGCGGTTCATCCCCTTGCACATCAGATAGCTCAGGATCGCGCCGGAGGCGCCCACCAGCGCGCCGGTGATGATGAGCAGGTCGTTGCCGAGCATGAACCCGGCGGCCGCCGCGGCCCACCCGGAGTAGCTGTTGAGCATCGAGACGACGATGGGCATGTCGCCGCCGCCGATCGAGGCGACCAGGTGCCACCCCAGCAGGAGGGCCATCACGGTCATGACGACCAGGGGCACCAGGCCGCCGCCGGTCAGGAACCAGACCATCAGGGCCGCCGACACCAGGAGCATGAGCAGGTTGAGCAGGTGGCGGTGCGGCAGCACGAGCGGGTTGGTCGACATCCGGGCGCTGAGCTTGAGGGCGGCCACCACCGAGCCGGTGAAGGTCACCGCGCCGATGAGCACGCCGAGGAAGACCTCCACGAGGTGGACGGTCCGCTCGGCGCCGGTCAGGGCCCCCGCGGTGAGGTAGGCGTTGTAGCCGATGAGCACGGCCGCGACGCCGACCAGGCTGTGGAAGGTGGCGATGAGCTGCGGCATACCCGTCATCTCCACGACGCGGGCGCGCCACAGCCCTACGGTGCCGCCGACCGCCATCGCTGCCACCACGAGGACCAGCGTGGTGACCGGGTGTGCCGCGTCCTCGACCGCGAGCCAGAGGGTGGCCGCCAGCGCGACCACCATGCCGACGATCCCCAGGGTGTTGCCGCGCCGTGCGCTCTCGTGGCGGGAGAGACCGCCGAGGGCGAGCACGAAGAGCACCGCGGAGACCAGGTAGGTGCCCTGCACGACGTGGCTCACGAGGCGCCCTCCCGGCGGAACATCCGCAGCATGCGGCCGGTGACGGCGAAGCCGCCGACCACGTTGATGCTCGCCACGGCCACCGCGGCGACCGCCACGGCGCGGACCACCGGGTCCTGCGAGCCCACCTGCAGGATCGCGCCGACGAGGATGATCGCGCTGATCGCGTTGGTCTCGGCCAGCAGCGGGGTGTGCAGGGCATGGCTGACGTCGGTGATGACGTAGAACCCGACGATGACGGCCAGCACGAAGACGGTGAGGTGGCCGAGCAGCGCCGGCGGGGAGACGCTGGCCAGCAGCACGAGCAGCACCGCGCCGAGCGCGATCCCGAACACGCCCCGGCGGCCGGCGAGCGCGGGCTGCGGGGCCGCCTTCCTGACCGCGGGGGCGGCCGGCTCCGGGGCGGGGGACGGCGGGGGCGCCGCGGACACGCTCACCGGCGGGGGCGGCCACAGCACCTCCCCGTCGTGGGTCACGGTCATCGCCCGCTGGACCTCGTCCTCGAGGTCGAGCACCAGTTCGCCGTCCTTGCCGGGCGTGAGCAGGGCGACGAGGTTGGCCACGTTGGTGCCGTAGAGCTGGGAGGCCTGGATCGGCAGCCGCGCTGGCAGGTCGGTGTAGCCGACGACCTTGACGCCGCCGGGTGTGGTCACCACCTGGCCCGGCTCGGTGAGCTCGCAGTTGCCGCCGTTGCGTGCGGCCATGTCGACCACGACGCTGCCGGGCCGCATCGCGCTCACCGTCTGCGCGGTGACCAGCCGCGGCGCGGGCCGCCCGGGGATGAGCGCGGTGGTGATGACGATGTCGGCCTCGGCGCACTCGCGCGCGTAGACCTCCATGGCCCGGGCCTGCAGGTCGGCGTCCATCTCGCGCGCGTAGCCGTCCGCGCCGCCCGCGCCCTCGGGCAGCGCGATCCGGACGAACTGGCCGCCCATCGACTCCACCTGCTCGGCCGTCTCGGGCCGGACGTCGAAGGCTCTGACCACCGCGCCGAGGCTGGCGGCCGTCCCGATCGCGGCCAGCCCGGCCACGCCCGCCCCGATGACGAACACCCTCGCAGGAGGCACGCTGCCGGCCGCGGTGACCTGCCCGGTGAAGACCGAGCCGTACTCGTGGGCCGCCTCCACCACCGCCCGGTAGCCGCCGAGGTTGGTCATCGAGGAGAGCACGTCGAGGGACTGCGCCCGGGAGATCCTCGGGACCGCGTCCATGGCCAGGGCGGTGACGCCGCGCTCGGCCAGGTCGGCCAGCAGGTGCGGCCGCTGGGCCGGGCTGAGCTGGGTCGCCAGGACGGCTCCTCTGCGCAGCAGCGGCACCTCCTCGACCAGCGGGGCCTCGACCTTGACCACGAGGTCGGCGGCCCAGGCGTCCTGCGCCGGACCGACCCGGGCCCCGGCGTCGACGTAGTGCTCGTCGGGGAAGCTGGCCCGCTGCCCCGCACCCGTCTCGACGAGGACCTCGTGCCCGAGCGCGACCAGCCGCGCCACGCTCCGCGGGGTCGCCGCCACCCGCGTCTCGCCGGGGACGGTCTCCGCAGGGACTCCGATCAGCATCGTGGCTCCTTCGCCATGACCTGGTGGGCGCTGGTCCTCACAGTGCGGGTGCGCGTCCCTCCAGCACGGCCCGGTAGACCTCGAGCGTGCGCTCGGCGATCGAGGACCAGGAGAAGGACTCCACCGCCCGTCTGCGGCCCGCCTCGCCGCGGCGGCGCGCCTCCGCGGGGTCGGCGAGCGCCTCGACCAGCGCGGCGCCCAGGTCGTCGACGAACTTCTCCTCGTCGACCGGTGTGCCGGTGCCGTCGGTCACCTGCTCGATCGGGACCAGCCACCCGGTCTGGCCGTCGACGACCACCTCGGGGATGCCGCCGGTCGCGGTCGCGACCACCGGCAGCCCGCAGGCCATCGCCTCGAGGTTGACGATCCCGAGCGGTTCGTAGACCGAGGGGCACATGAAGATCGTCGAGTGCGACAGGACCGCGATCACCTGGTCGCGGGGAAGCATCTCCCCGATCCACACCACCGGCGCGGCTCCCCCGCCCCGCTCGGCGCGCAGCCCGTCGACCAGACCGACGACCTCCTGCTCGATCTCCGGGGTGTCGGGCGCACCGGCCAGCAGCACGACCTGCACCTCCGGGCCCAGCCGCCGCAGTGCGCGCAGCAGGTAGGGCAGCCCCTTCTGCCGGGTGATCCGCCCCAGGAACACCACCGTCGGCGCGTCCGGGTCCAGCCCCCGGGCGCGCACGACCTCGCGCGCCGCATCGGAGGTGTCCGGCTCCCACCGCGCCGAGTCGATGCCGTTGTGCACCACGTGCACCCTGGCCGGGTCCACCGAGGGGTATGCGGCCAGGATGTCCTTGCGCATCCCCGCAGACACCGCGACGACCCCCGCGGCGCCCTCGTAGGAGACCTTCTCGGCCATCGAGGAGATGCCGTAGCCGCCGCCGAGCTGCTCGGCCTTCCACGGCCGCATCGGCTCCAGGGAGTGCGCGCTGATCACGTGCGGCACGCCGGCCAGCAGCCCTCCCAGGTGGCCGCCGAGGTTGGCGTACCAGGTGTGCGAGTGGACCAGGTCAGCTCCGCCCTCGGCGACGTCGCGCGCCATGAGCAGGTCCACCCCGAGGGTGCGCAGCGCCCCGTTGGCCTTCTCGAGGCCGGGCGGCACGGCATACCCGTCCGTCCCGTCCTCCTCGACGGGGTCGTCGAAGGCCCGGACGTGCACCTGCACGCCGTCGAGCGCGCGCAGGGCGCGGGTGAGCTCGGCGACGTGCACACCCGCACCTCCGTAGACGTTCGGTGGGTACTCGCGGGTCAGGATGTCGATGCGCACGTTCCCGACCCTAGCCCGCGGGCGGGCGTCCGTGGGGAAGTGCGGCGCGGACGGTGGGAAAGTCCGCCACCCCCTCGCGGACCAGCGCGTTTGGCCCTAGGTTGGGGTCATGTCCCCGCGTAGTTCTCGTCTCAAGGTCCTGGCCATCGTCCTCGCCGGCGGCGAGGGCAAGCGGCTCATGCCGCTCACCGCCGACCGCGCGAAGCCGGCCGTCCCGTTCGGCGGGATCTACCGCCTGATCGACTTCGCGCTGTCCAACATCGTCAACTCCGGCTATCTCAAGGTCGTGGTGCTGACCCAGTACAAGTCGCACTCGCTGGACGCGCACATCACCAAGACCTGGCGGATGTCGACCCTCCTGGGCAACTACGTCGCCTCGGTGCCGGCGCAGCAGCGGGTCGGCAAGGAGTGGTTCGCCGGGTCCGCCGACGCGATCTTCCAGAGCCTCAACCTCGTGCACGACGAGCGCCCCGACGTGGTCGTCGTGGTGGGTGCCGACCACGTCTACCGGATGGACTTCGCCCAGATGGTGGATCAGCACGTCGAGACGGGTGCCGGGTGCACGGTGGCGGCGATCCGCCAGCCGATCGGCCTGGCCGACCAGTTCGGCGTCATCGACGTGAACCCGCAGGACCCGCGCCGGATCCGGGAGTTCCTCGAGAAGCCGAAGGACCCGCAGGGCCTGCCGGACAGCCCCGAGGAGGTGCTGGCCTCGATGGGCAACTACGTCTTCAGCGCCGAGGCGCTGGAGGATGCGGTGCGCGCCGACTCCGACCGCGAGGGCTCCAAGCACGACATGGGCGGCGACATCGTGCCCGCTTTCGTGCGGGACGGCGACGGCTGGGTCTACGACTTCAAGGACAACGACATCCCCGGTTCGACCGACCGGGACCGCGGCTACTGGCGGGACGTCGGGACGATCGACTCCTACTACGACGCACACCAGGACCTCATCTCGGTGCACCCGATCTTCAACCTCTACAACGAGGCCTGGCCGATCTACACCAACTACGGGCCGCACCCGCCGGCCAAGTTCGTCCACGGCTCCGGCGACCGGGTCGGCCACGCCCTCAACTCGGCCGTCTCCCCCGGCTGCGTGATCTCCGGCGCGACGGTGAGCGACTCGGTGCTCTCCCCCCGGGTGAAGGTGCACAGCTTCAGCCACGTCACCAAGTCGGTCCTGATGGACCGGGTGGAGGTCGGCCGCTCCTGCCAGATCCACCGGACGATCATCGACAAGGGCGTGTTCGTGCCTGCGGGCGTGCACATCGGCGTCGACCACGAGATGGACCGCGCCCGCGGCTTCACCGTCACCGACTCCGGCCTCACCGTCGTCGGCAAGGGGACGATCATCGAGGGGTGATCAGAACCCCATCGCGTGGTAGCCGCCGTCGACGTGGACGATCTCGCCCGTCGTCGCGGGGAACCAGTCGGACATCAGCGCGACGCAGGCCTGCGCGGCCGGCACCGGGTCCTTGACGTCCCAGCCCAGCGGGGCGTGCTCGCCCCAGGTGGAGAACTTCTCGAACCCGGGGATGGACTTGGCCGCGGTCGTGGCGATCGGGCCTGCCGAGACCAGGTTGGCCCGGATGCCCTTGGGCCCCAGGTCGCGGGCCAGGTAGCGGCTGGTCGACTCGAAGGCGGCCTTGGCCACGCCCATCCAATCGTACATCGGCCAGGCGTAGGACGCGTCCAGGGTCAGGCCGACGACGCTACCGCCCTCGCTCATCCGGGGCAGCGCGGCGGCGGCGAGCGCCTTGAGAGAGAAGGCGCTCACCTGCAGCGCCGTCGCGACGTCCTCCCACGGTGCGTTCATGAAGTCGAAGGCGCCCTTGGGGGCGAAGCCGATCGAGTGCAGCACCCCGTCCAGGTGGTCGACGTGCTCGCCGAGCCGGTCGGCCAGGGTGTCCAGGTGCTCGGTGTCCTGGACGTCGAGCTCGATGACCGGCGCCGGCTGCGGCAGCCGCCGGGAGATCGCCTCGGTGATCTTGAAGGTGCGCCCGAAGGAGGTCAGCACCACCTGCGCCCCCTGCTCCTGAGCCAGGCGCGCCACGTGGAAGGCGATGGAAGAGTCCATCAGGACCCCGGTGATCAGCAGCTTCTTGCCGTCCATGAGCATGGGCAGACTCTATTCCTTCGGGGAGGCGGTTTCGTGGAGCCTCGCGGTCCGCCGGTCAGTGTCCCATGCCCAGACCGCCGTCGACCGGGATCACCGCGCCGCTGACGTAGGCCGCCTCCGGCGAGGCGAGCCAGCGCACGACGCCGGCCACCTCCTCGGTCGTGGCGAACCGGCCGGCGGGGATGCTGGCGAGGTACTTGGTGCGCAGGTCCTCGGGCAGCTGGTCGGTCATCTCGGTCTCGATGAAGCCGGGCGCGACGACGTTGGCGGTGATGCCCCGCCCGCCCAGCTCGCGGGTGATCGAGCGGGCCAGGCCGACCAGGCCGGCCTTGGAGGCGGCGTAGTTGGTCTGCCCGGCCCCGCCCAGCAGTCCCACGACCGAGGAGACCAGCACGACGCGGCCGTGCCGCGCCCGGATCATGCCCTTGACCGCGCGCCGGGCGCAGCGGAAGGCACCGGCGAGGTTGGTGTCCACGACGGCGTCGAAGTCCTCGTCGCTCATCCGCATGAGCAGCCCGTCCTTGGTGATGCCCGCGTTGGCGACCAGGACCTGGACGGGACGGCCGAGCAGCTCCTCGGCCTGCGTGAAGGCACGGTCCACGCTCTCGCTGTCGGTCACGTCGCAGACGACGCCGCGCAGCCCCTCCGGCGGCTGGCCGCTGCGGTGGGTGATGACGACGTCGTGCCCGGCGTCGGCGAAGCTGCGGGCGATGGCCAGGCCGATTCCCCGGTTGCCCCCGGTGACCAGGACAGCCTGGGGCTGGTGGTTGCTGCTGGTCGAGTCAGTCACGCTCACACCGTAGTCGTATCGTGGAGCGGTGCCCACCAACCCCTCGCGTCCAGGTCCGGGCCGCCGTCCGGTCCAGGCGGTGACCACGGCCAGGGTGTCGGTGGAGAAGGACCGCGCCAAGCGGATGTGGGAGTACCTCGCCGCCATGGGGTTCCGCCTCGTCGCCTTCCCCGTCTCGGTGTGGATGCTGATGAACGGCATCGTGGTGGCGGGGATCATCCTGGCCGCGGTCGCCGTGATCGTCCCCTCGGTCGCGGTCGTGCTGGCCAACAACGTCGACCGGCGCGGCACCGCCAGCCGCCCGGAGCGCGTCACCCGGCCCGAGCCGCGGCTCGACCCGGGCACGACGGCCGCCCCGCGGGGCCCGACCGGGCACGATGTGGAGGGGACGGTCGTGTCCAGCCACGACACCCCCTACCCCGGCGCCCACCGCCCCGAGGACCCGACCGACGAGGACCCTCGGAGGGAGGCGTCGTGATCCTCGGAGCGACCCCGCGCCGCGAGGCCGACGGGCTGGTGTGCAGCTCGAAGGGCTGCCGGGCGCAGGCCCGGCACGCGGTCGTCTGGAACAACCCCAGGCTGCACGTGCCCGACCGGCGCAAGGTGTGGCTGGCCTGCGAGGAGCACCGCGACCACCTGCGCGACTTCGTCCAGCTGCGCGGGTTCCTGATCGACGTCCTGCCCGTCGAGGAGCTCACCGAGGCGGACGGCTGACGTGCTGGCAGTCCTGCGGCGACCCCGGTGGATCGCCTATCTCGTGCTGGGTGTGCTGTTCGGCGTCCTCACCTTCAACCTGGGGCAGTGGCAGTGGCACCGCTACCAGGACAAGGCGGAGCGCCGCGACCTCATCACGGCCAACTACGACGCGGCTCCGGTCCCGCTGGGCGAGGTGCTCCCCGACGCCTCCGCGCCGCTCCCGCACGACGACCAGTGGCGCCGCGTGACCGCGACCGGCACCTATCTCGACCACGACCAGCACCTCGCGCGCAACCGGCCCCACGGCGGCGTCTTCGGGTATGAGGTGCTCGTCCCGCTCCTCCTCGCCGACGGGAGCGCGGTGACGGTCGACCGCGGGTGGGTGCCCAACGCCAAGACGGCCTCCACCCTGCCCGAGGTGCCCGCTCCACCACCGGGGGAGGTCACCGTGACCGGGTGGTTGCGGCCCTCGGAGCCGGACCTGGGCCACGACCTGCCGGCCGGGCAGCTGAGCTCGATCCACCTGCCCTCGCTCGCCGCGGCGACCGGCCTGGACCTGGTGCAGGCCTACGTCGTGCTGGAGTCGGAGGACCCGCCGGCGGGCCGGCCCGAGGCGCTCGAGCGCCCGGACGTGCGGGTCGGCTCGCACCTGGCCTACTCGCTGCAGTGGTGGCTCACCGTCCCGCTCGGCGTCGTCCTCGTGCTGGTGATGGCCCACCAGACGGCGCGGGACGAGTCCGGCGCCCCGGTCCGGGCGAGGAAGCCGAAGAAGGTCCGGATCTGGGACGAGGAGGACGAGTAGGCCGGGACCCTCGCGCCTGACAGGATGGCCGGATGGACCTCGGACTCGCCGGACGCGCCTACCTGCTCACCGGAGCCTCCCGCGGACTGGGTCTCGCGACCGCCGAGCACCTGGTGCGCGACGGGGCCGACGTGCTCGTCTCCTCCCGCTCCGAGGAGCACGTCCTGGCCGCGGCCCGGCAGCTGAGCGACTCCGGCCCGGGCACCGCCGAGGGCCTGACCGCCGACCTGGCCGACCCCGACGCCGCCGACCGGCTGCTCGACGCGGCCGACGAGCACTTCGGCCGGCTGGACGGCGTCGTGATCAGCGTCGGGGGCCCGCCGGGCGGGAGCACCAACACGGTCACCGACGAGCAGTGGCGCGACGCCTTCGAGTCCGTCTTCCTCGGGGCGGTCCGGCTGGCGCGCACCGCCCTGGAGCAGGCCCGCGCACCGATCGCGGTCACCTTCGTGCTGTCCACGTCGGTCCGGGCACCGATCGCCGGGCTGGCGATCTCCAACGGGCTGCGGCCGGGGCTGGCGATGGTCGCCAAGACGATGGCCGACGAGCACGGACCGCACGGGCACCGGGTCAACGCGGTGCTGCCCGGCCGGTTCGAGACCGACCGCGTCCGCGAGCTCGAGTCCGCCGCCGAGGACCCGGTGGCCCTGCGCGAGCGGATCGTCGCCGGGATCCCGCTGCGCCGCTACGGGCAGCCCGAGGAGTTCGGCGCCGTCGCCGCCTTCGTCACCTCGCCGATGGCCTCCTACCTCACCGGCAGCGTCGTGACCGTGGACGGCGGCTCGACCCGCGCACCATGACCCCCGTCACCGCACCCCGTTGGCCCACAGGTCCCGCAGCAGCGCGACCTCGGCGAGGTGGTGGATCGTCTCGCGGTTGAGGTGCAGGACGAGGACGATCATCGGATCTTCGGCGAACGGCCCCTCGGCCGGTCCCACCGGCAGTGCGAGCTGGTCGGTCGTGAGCGAGCGCACTCCGGCCGACCAGGCTCCGTAGGCCGCGTCGAGCTGGTCGAGCGCCTCCTGTGCCGTCCCCGCGTAGGGGAACTCGTCGTAGTCGGCCGGCGGCCCGTCGAAGTGGGAGTGCGCGCGGGCACCGAGCACGCCGACCACCACGTGCGCGATCCGCCAGGCGATGGAGGTCACCGGTGCGGGCTCGGGCTCAGGGAAGGCGAAGTCGAGCAGCCACTGCGCCGAGCCGGCGCGCGTCGTCACCGTCCCCGGCGGGCCGTCCCCCCGGCGACGCACGTTCCAGGTGCCGGGGGCGGGCTCCCAGAGGTACTCGTCGTCGGTGAGCCCGTCCAGGCGAGGTCGGGCCTGCGCGTGCCAGTGGAAGTCGAGCTGCTCGTGGAGCCGCGCCACCAGGTCGAAGCCAGTCATGGACGCACTGCATCACGTCCTGCGGACCGATGGTGTCCGCGACGACGAGCCGGGCCCCCGTCAGTCGCGGAACTGCGTGTCGTGCAGGGAGCGGTAGAGCCCACCCGCCGCCAGCAGCTCGGCATGCGTCCCGCGCTGCACGATGCGACCCCGCTCCATGACCAGGATGAGGTCGGCGTCGCGCACCGTGGACAGGCGGTGCGCGATGACGACCGAGGTCCGCCCGGACAACGCCTCGTCCAGCGCCCGCTGCACGGCGACCTCGGACTCGCTGTCCAGGTGGGCGGTGGCCTCGTCGAGGACGACGACCGCCGGCGACTTCAGGAGCAGGCGCGCCAGGGCCAGACGCTGCTTCTCCCCGCCGGAGAGCCGGTGCCCGCGGTCGCCGACGACCGTGTCCAGCCCGTCCGGCAGCCGGGCGACCAGGCCGTCGATGCGGGCGGCGCGCAGCGCCGACCAGATCTCGTCGTCGGGGACGCCCGGGCGCGCGTAGCGCAGGTTCGCCCGCACCGTGTCGTTGAACATGTGTGCCTCCTGGGTCACCACGCCCACGGTCCGGCGCAGCGAGTCCATCGACGCCTCGCGCAGGTCCACGCCGCCGATCTGCACGCTGCCCGTCGTCGGGTCGTAGAGCCTGGCGATCAACGAGGTCAGCGTCGTCTTGCCCGCCCCGGAGGGGCCGACGAGGGCGACCATGGCCCCGGCCGGGACGTCCACGTCGATGCCCTGTAGGACCGGGCTGTCGTCCTCGGTCTCGGCCTCCGGACGCTGCTCGAGAGAGGCGAGCGACACCTCGTCGGCCGGCGGGTAGGTGAAGGACACGTCCCGCAGGCGGATCCCGACCGGGCCCTGCGGGATCTCCTGCGGGTGCTCGGCCTCCCGGACCAGCGGGCGCAGGTCGAGCACCTCGAAGATCCGCTCGAAGGCCACCAGCGCGGTCATGATGTCGACGCGCACGTTGGACAGCGCGGTCAGCGGTGCGTAGAGCCGGGACAGCAGCGCGGCCATCGCGACCAGGGTGCCGACGGTGAGCTGGCCGGCCACCGCCATCAGCCCGCCCATCCCGTAGACGAGCGCGGTAGCCAGCGAGGCCACCAGACCCAGACCCGCCATGAACACGACGCGGTTGACCGAGATGGCCACCCCGGCGTCGCGCACGCCGCGGGCGCGGACCTCATACTCCTCGTCCTCCTCGCCCGGGCGGCCGAAGAGGCGCACCAGGAGCGCGCCGGCGACGTTGAAGCGCTCGGTCGTCCGGGTGTACATGTCGGCGTTGAGGGTCATCTGCCGGCGGGTCAGCGCCGAGAGCCGGGCGCCCATCACGCGCGCGGGCACGAGGAAGAGCGGCAGCAGGCACAGCGCGAGCAGGGTGATCTGCCAGCTCATCGAGAACAGGGCCGCCAGGATCAGGACCATCTGGACCACGTTGCTGACCAGGCCGGACAGGATCGAGGTGAAGGCGGTCTGCGCCCCGATGACGTCGCTGTTGAGCCGGCTGACCAGGGCGCCCGTCTGCGCGCGGGTGAAGAACGCGATCGGCTGGCGCAGCACGTGCGCGAACACCTCGGTGCGCAGGTCGAGGATCAGGCCCTCGCCGATCCGCGACCCGAGCCAGCGGGTGACGACGGTCACCACGGACTCCACGACGGCCAGTGCCGCCACGACGATCCCGAGGCGGATCACCACCTCGCGCACCTGCGGGACCACGCCGTCGTCGATGATCCGCTGCAGCAGCAGCGGGACCGCGGTGACCAGCACCCCGGCCAGGATGGTCAGGACCAGGTATGCCGCGATGTCCCGGGCGAACGGGCGTCCGTAGCGGGCGACGCGCCGGGCGGTGCCGGCCTCGAGCCGGTGGTCGCGGACCGAGGGGTCCTTGGCGAAGCTGCGGACGGACGCCCCGCGCATGCCGGTGCCGATCGTCATCCGGTGCTCCTTCCCGGCGTGGCCGGGTCAGGCCAGCGCCACCAGGTCCTCGTAGTCACGGCCCCACAGGTCCTCGACCCCGTCAGGCAGGAGGAGGACCCGCTCGGGCTCCAGTGCGGTCACCGCTCCCTCGTCGTGGCTGACCAGGACGACCGCTCCCTCGTAGGAGCGCAGCGCGGCCAGAACTTCTTCCCGCGAGGCCGGGTCCAGGTTGTTGGTGGGCTCGTCCAGGAGCAGCACGTTGGCCGCGGACACGACCAGGGTCGCCAGCGCCAGGCGGGTCTTCTCGCCGCCGGAGAGCACCCCGGCCGGCTTGTCGACGTCGTCCCCGGTGAAGAGGAAGGAGCCCAGCACCTTGCGGGTCTCGGTCTCGTCCAGGTCGGGCGCCGCGGACTTCATGTTCTCCAGCACCGTGCGCCGCACGTCGAGCGTCTCGTGCTCCTGGGCGTAGTAGCCCAGCCGCAGGCCGTGCCCGGCGACGACCTCGCCGGTGTCCGGGTCGTCGATGCCGGCGAGGAGGCGCAGCAGCGTGGTCTTGCCGGCCCCGTTCAGACCCAGGACCACGACCCGGGAGCCGCGGTCGATCGCCAGGTCGACGTCGGTGAAGATCTCCAGGCTGCCGTAGGACTTGGACAGCCCCTCCGCGGTCAGCGGGGTCCGCCCGCAGGCGGCCGGGGTCGGGAAGCGCAGCCTGGCGACCTTGTCGGTCCGGCGCTCCCCCTCGAGCCCGGCGAGCATCCGTTCGGCGCGGCGCGCCATGTTCTGCGCAGCCACCGCCTTGGTCGCCTTGGCCCGCATCTTGTCCGCCTGGGCGAGCAGGGCGGAGGCCTTCTTCTCGGCGTTGGCGCGCTCGCGGTGCCGGCGGCGCTCGTCGGCCTCGCGCTGGGTGAGGTAGGCGTGCCAGCCCATGTTGTAGATGTCGATGACCTGACGGTTGGCGTCGAGGTAGAAGACCTTGTTGACGACCGTCTCGATGAGGGAGACGTCGTGCGAGATGATCATCAGGCCGCCGGCGTAGCCGCGCAGGTGCTCGCGCAGCCAGACGACCGAGTCGGCGTCCAGGTGGTTCGTCGGCTCGTCCAGGAGCAGCGTCTGCGCCCCGGAGAAGAGGATGCGGGCCAGCTCGATGCGCCGGCGCTGTCCGCCGGAGAGCGTGCGCAGCTGCTGGGAGAGCACCCGCTCGGGCAGGCCGAGCGAGCTGGCGATCGAGGCCGCCTCGGACTCGGCGGCGTAGCCGCCGCGGGAGGTGAACTCGGCCTCCAGGCGGGCGTAGCGGGCCATCGCCCGGTCGCGCTTCTCCCCCTCCTGGGTGGCCATCGTCTCCTCGGCGGCGCGCAGCCCCCGGATCACCTGGTCCAGACCACGGGCGGAGAGTATGCGGTCCCGCCCGAGGATCTCCGGGTCCCCGGTCCGGGGGTCCTGCGGGAGGTAGCCGACCTCGCCGGTGCGGGTGATGGACCCGGCCGCGGGCTGGCCGTCACCGGAGATGATCCGGGTGAGCGTCGTCTTGCCGGCGCCGTTGCGCCCGACCAGCCCGACCCGGTCGCCCGGGCCGACCCGGAAGCTCACGTCGTCCATCAGGAGCCGGGAGCCCACGCGGATCTCGACGCCGGAGGCGGTGATCATGCGGGCGGGCTCCTCGACGGTCGGCGGGCAGCGCGGGACGCGCTGGAGAGGGCGGATGGTCGGCGCGCCGCCTGCCTGGCTGCGGCGGGTGGGCCGGGTGGTTAGTCTACGCGCTAGGTGCCCGGTCGCCCGACCGGCGCAGAGCACGCGAGCAGGTGGAGGCAGCATGACGTTCAGGGAGAACGCCAACATCGGCGGCGGCAGGGCGTCCCGCGGTGGCGGCGGGGGACGCGGTGGCGGCGGCCTCGCGGTCGGCGGCGGCATCGGCACCCTCCTGATCGCCCTGGTCATCATGCTCTTCGGCGGCGACCCGGGCGCGGTCCTCGGGGGCGGCCAGCAGGCGCCCACGACCAGCGCGGAGAACGTCGACCTCGCCGAGTGCCAGACCGGCGCCGACGCCAACGCCGACGTGGACTGCCGGATGAAGGGCGGCATGGCCTCCCTCGAGCAGTACTGGTCGCAGGCCTACCCCAAGGCCCCGGTGCCGCGGGCCATCCTGTTCACCGGTGCGGTCAACACCCAGTGCGGCCAGGCGACCAGCCAGGTCGGCCCGTTCTACTGCCCTCTCGACGAGCAGATCTACCTGGACACGGCCTTCTTCAACCAGCTGGAGGGACAGCTGGGCGCCCAGGGCGGCAACCTCGGCGAGCTCTACGTCCTGGGCCACGAGTACGGCCACCACGTCCAGAACTACACCGGGGCGCTGCAGGCCTCCCAGCAGGACCGGCAGGGCGCGGAGTCCGGCGCCGTGCGCGTCGAGCTGCAGGCAGACTGCTTCGCCGGGGCCTGGATCTCCAACGCCTCGGGCCCGCAGGGCCTGCTCGAGCCGCCCACCAAGGAGGACATCAGCTCCGCCCTGTCGGCCGCCGCGGCGGTCGGCGACGACTCCATCCAGGAGAAGATGACCGGGCAGGTCGACCCGCACTCCTGGACGCACGGCTCGTCCGAGGAGCGGATGGGCTGGTTCATGCGGGGCTACGACTCCGGCGACCCCAACCAGTGCGACACCCTCAACGCCGCGAGCGTGGACGACTACTAGACCGCCCACGGTCCGGCGCGCAGGACGGACCGGGTGACCTACGTCATACCAAACACGGGGAATGGATAGTCATAACCAATAGTTGCGCACCGTAGGGTTTCGCGACGACCGCGGCCCCGGGCCGTCCGCCGCGTCTGTGTGCTGCGTCTGCCGGCCCGTCCTCCCCTGACGCGAAAGGCTGCCTCGTGCGCTCTCGTCTCCCCCGGGTGTCCTTCGGCACCCAGGTGCTCATCGGCCTGGTGCTGGGCGTGGTGCTCGGCCTCGTCGCCCGCTCCATGGGCGCCACCGCCGACGACCCGAACTGGCTCTCCGAGACCCTGGGCATCATCGGGTCCTCGTTCGTCACCCTCCTCAAGGCGGTCGTCCCGCCGCTGGTCTTCCTGGCCATCGTCTCCTCGATCGCCAACCTGCGCGAGGTCACCGGCGCAGCCCGCCTGGCCTGGAACACCCTGCTGTGGTTCGCCATCACCGCCATGGCCTCGGTGGCCATCGGCATGACGGTCGGCCTGCTGATCGACCCGGCCCGCGGCGCGGGCGTCACCGCGGCCGACGCCGCCGCTCCCGGCCGCACCGGCGGCTGGCTGGACTTCCTCACCGGGATCATCCCGGCCAACGTGCTGGGCCTGAGCGCCCGGGCCGACGACGACGGCGTCTCGCTGTCCTTCAACGTCCTGCAGATCCTGGTGCTCTCGATCGCGGTCGGCATCGCCGTGCTCAAGACGGGCAAGGCCGCCGAGCCCTTCCTCGACTTCACCCGCTCGGCCCTGGCGGTCGTGCAGAAGGTGCTGTGGTGGATCATCCTGCTGGCGCCGCTGGCGACGGTCGGTCTGCTCGGCAACGCGGTCGTCTCCTACGGCTGGGACACGATCGGCTCGCTGGGCCGCTTCACCGTCGCGATCTACGTGGGCCTGGCCCTGGTGATGGGCGTGCTCTACCCGGTGCTGCTGCGCCTGCACGGCCTGTCCGTCCGGCAGTTCTTCTCCGGGGCGTGGCCGGCGATCCAGCTCGGTTTCGTCTCGCGCTCCTCGATCGGCACCATGCCGGTCACCCAGGCCGTGACCGAGCGCAACCTGGGCGTGCCGCGCGCCTACTCCTCCTTCGCCGTGCCGCTGGGCGCCACCACCAAGATGGACGGCTGCGCCGCGGTCTACCCGGCCATCGCCGCGATCTTCGTCGCGCAGTTCTTCGGGATGAGCCTGGGCGTCACCGACTACCTGCTCATCGCCTTCGTGTCGGTGATCGGCTCGGCCGCGACCGCCGGTGTCACCGGTGCGACCGTCATGCTGACGCTGACCCTGTCCACGCTGGGCCTGCCGCTCGAGGGCGTCGGCCTGCTGCTGGCCGTCGACCCGATCCTGGACATGGGCCGCACGGCCACCAACGTGGCCGGCCAGGCCCTGGTCCCCACGATCGTGGCCAAGCGCCAGGGCATCCTGGACCGGGATGCCTACGACGCCTCCCGCCGGGGCGAGCCGTGGCGCGAGAGCGACGCGTCCGAGGACATCGTGCGCGAGGGCGAGCCCGTCCCCGCCACCGCCTGACCCGCACCACGAGCCGTCCGCACCGGACGTGCAGGAGGGCCGCCGGCACCCGTGCCGGCGGCCCTTCATCATGTCGTCAGCGGTGGAGCATCCCCGACGGTCCTGCGCGCGGCCGACCGACCCCGCGCGCTTGCCGACCGAACCGGGGCACTCGCACCCCTCCCGGCGCCCCGCCGCGTGCCCAGCCGACCGAACCGGGGCACTCGCACCCCACCGCCCCAGGGTGGACGACCGGCCCAGGGTGGTGACGACCTGCTCAGGAGTTGAGCACCTCGACCCGCACGGCGCGGCCACGCCGCACGGCGTCGTCGAGCACCGCGCGCCGCGGGTCGGGCAGGTCCCACAGCTCCCGGACGGGCAGGGAGTGCAGCCGCCCGCGTGGTCCCGTCGCCAGGTCCTCGATCGCCCCGGCAGCCAGGGTCCGGTCGCCGCCCAGCACCAGTCCCCCGACCGGTCCGAGGACCGCCTCGCCCTGCCCCAGCACCCGCGCCGCGTGGGCGACGACCGCCCCCACCAGCTCGTCGGCCTGGTTGGAGCGGCGCCGGGCGTAGCGCTGCTGGGACCAGCCCCCGGCGGCCGTGCGCGACTGCACGTAGCGGGTGCCGACCTTGTGTGCGACGAGGTCGCCGGACGGGGAGGCGACGGCCGCGGCATACCCGCCCCGGCGGAGGAGGAGGACCAGCAGGACCGGCGCGACGGCCCACTCCTCCAGCTCGGGGCCCGTTGGGGGTGCCACGACCGCGTCCCGCCAGGTGGTGAGCCTGGCCCAGGAGCCGTCGGCCGCGGTCAGCAGGCACGAGCACGGGGACGTCGCCCGGTCGAGCGACCAGGTGACGTCCCCGTGCGACGCGACGAACCGCTCCACCCACCCGGCGAGTCGCCGGGGGGCGACCTCGACCGGCCGTGCGGCGGTCACGCGCGGCTCGCGCTCAGACGTTGAAGCCGAGGGCGCGCAGCTGCTCGCGGCCCTCGTCGGTGATCTTGTCCGGGCCCCACGGCGGCATCCACACCCAGTTGATGCGGTGGCTGGCCACCAGGCCCTCCAGCGTCTGCGCGATCTGGTCCTCGATGACGTCGGTGAGGGGGCACGCGGCGCTGGTGAGCGTCATGTCGATGACGGTGTGCGCCTGGGCGTCCACCGTCAGGCCGTAGATGAGGCCGAGGTCGACGACGTTGATCCCGAGCTCGGGGTCGACGACGTCGCGCAGGGCCTCCTCGATGTCGGCCACGTTGGGCGGCGTGTGCAGGGTCTCGCTCATGTTTTCCTCCGATGGTGGGGGTCAGGTGGTCGCCCGACCGCCGGTGCTGGCGGCGGAGATGTCCGCCCCGGCCCGGGCCAGGGCGTCGAGGTAGGCGCTCCAGGACAGCAGCGCGCACTTCACGCGCGCCGGGTAGCGCGCCACGCCGGCGAAGGCGACGGCGTCACCGATCTGCTGCGGGTCGCCCGGGTCGGCACCCTTGCTCGTGAGCATGGCGTGCACGTGGGTGTAGGTCTCCAGCGTCTCCACCAGCGGCCGGCCGATGGACTCCTCGGCCAGGACCGAGGCCGAGGCGACCGAGATCGAGCAGCCGAGCGCGTCGTAGGACACGTCGCGCACGACCGGGTCGGTGCCGTCCCCGGGGTCCTCGAGGAGGACGCGCAGGCTGATCTCGTCGCCGCAGGTCGGGTTGACGTGGTTGACCTCGACGTCGAAGGGCTCGCGCAGGCCCGCGTGCTGGGGTCGCCGGGCGTGGTCGAGGATGAGCTCGCCGTACAGGTCCATCAGTGGTCCGTCTCCTTCACGCGCTCGCCCCGAAGATCTGCGGCACCCGGTCCAGCGCCGCGGCGAAGGCGTCGATCTCCTCCGTCGTGGTGTAGACCGAGAAGCTGGCCCGGGTCGAGGCGGGCACGCCGAGCCGGCGGTGCAGCGGCCACGCGCAGTGGTGCCCGGTCCGCACCGCGACGCCGGAGTCGTCGAGGACCTGACCCACGTCGTGCGGGTGCACGCCGTCGACGACGAACGCGACCGCACCGACCCGGTCCGCCGGTGCGCCGGGTCCCAGGACGCGGACCCAGGGTCGCTCGGCCAGGACGTCCAGCGCGTGCCGCACCAGGTCCTGGTCGTGGGCGGCGACCCGGTCCATGCCGAGCGCGGACAGGTAGTCCAGCGCTGCGGCCAGCCCCACCGCCTGGGCAGCCATCGGCACGCCGGCCTCGAACTTCTGCGGCGGCGGTGCCCAGGTGGAGCTCTCCATCCGCACGACCTCGATCATCGATCCGCCGGTGAGGAAGGGCGGCATCGCCTCGAGCAGCTCGCGCCGGGCCCACAGCACGCCGATGCCCGAGGGGCCCAGCGTCTTGTGGCCGGTGAGGACGAGCGCGTCGACGCCGGAACCCGGCGCCGTCAGCGCGGTGATGTCCAGGTGCGGGGCCGACTGGCAGGCGTCGACGACCACGAGCGCGCCGACCCTGCGTGCGGCCTCGACCACCGGCGCCAGGTCGTTGCGCGTCGCGACGACGTTGGAGACGTGCGTGAGCGCCACGACCTTCGTCCGGTCGGTCACCACCTCGCCGGGGTCCTGCAGGTAGCCGTCGTCGGTGACGCCGACCCAGCGCAGCGTGGCGCCGGTGCGGCGGCACACCTCCTGCCACGGCACGAGGTTGGCGTGGTGCTCCATCTCGGTCACCACGACCTCGTCCCCGGGGCGCAGGCGCAGCCGCTCGGCCCAGGCCTCGTCGACCCCGTCGAGCGCGCCGGGCGCCGCCGCGTTGGAGAAGGCGTAGGCCAGCAGGTTCAGGCCCTCGGTCCCGTTGCGGGTGAAGACCACCTGCCCGGCGTCGGTGCCCAGGAAGCGGGCCACGGTCGCCCGGGCGGACTCGAAGGCGTCGGTCGCCTCCTCGGCCAGCTGGTGGGCGCCCCGGTGGACGGCGGCGTAGTGCCGCTCGTAGAACTCACGCTCGGCGTCCAGCACCACGCGCGGCTTCTGCGCGGTGGCCCCGCTGTCCAGGTAGACGAGGGGCCGCCCGCCGCGCACCGTGCGCGAGAGCAGCGGGAAGTCGGCTCGCACCCGGGCGAGCTCCTCACCGCTGAACGCCTCGGCCGGCCGGCCCCACGTCATACCGCTGCGTCCTCTCAGACCGCGGCCTGGAGGAAGCGATCGTAGCCCTCCTCCTCGAGCCGGTCGGCCAGGTCACGCCCTCCGGACTCGGCCACGCGGCCGCCCACGAAGACGTGCACGTAGTCGGGGCTGATGTAGCGCAGGATCCGCGTGTAGTGGGTGATGAGCATGACGCCCAGCCCGGTGTTCTCCTTGACGCGGTTGACGCCCTCGGAGACGACGCGCAGCGCGTCGACGTCCAGCCCGGAGTCGGTCTCGTCCAGGATCGCGATCTTGGGCTGGAGCAGCTCCAGCTGGAGGATCTCGTGGCGCTTCTTCTCGCCGCCGGAGAAGCCCTCGTTGACGTTGCGGTCGGCGAAGGAGGAATCCATCCGCAGGTTCTCCATCGCGACCTTGACGTCCTTGACCCAGTGGCGCAGCTTGGGGGCCTCGCCGTCGATCGCGGTCTTGGCGGTGCGCAGGAAGTTGGACACGCTCACGCCGGGCACCTCGACGGGGTACTGCATGGCCAGGAACAGTCCGGCCTGGGCGCGCTGGTCGACGCCCATCGCCAGCACGTCCTCGCCGTCGAGCAGCACTTGGCCGCCGGTGACCTCGTACTTGGGGTGGCCAGCGACCGCGTAGGCGAGGGTCGACTTGCCCGAGCCGTTGGGGCCCATGATGGCGTGGGTCTCGCCGGAGTTGATGGTCAGGTCGACGCCGCGCAGGATCTCCTTGTGCGTCTCGCCGGTCGCGACGCTGACGCGCAGGTCGCGGATCTCGAGGGTGGTCATGCTGCTCCTTCGTGGGAGGTCTTCGGTATGGGGTGTGAAGTGGGTGGGGTGGTCAGTCGGACAGCGCGACGAAGACGTCGCCGCGCTCCACGATCACCGTGTGCACGGCGACCGGCCTGGTCGCGGGCAGCTGCTTGGGCTCACCGGTGCGCATGTCGAACTGGGAGCCGTGCAGCCAGCACTCGATCCGGTCACCCTCGATCTCGCCCTCGGCGAGCGAGACGTTCTGGTGGGTGCAGGTGTCGTCGAACGCGTGCAGGTCGCCGGCCGAGTCGCGGGCGATGGTGACCCGCCGTCCGTCGACGTCGGCCACCACCGCACCGGCCCCGGTCGGCAGGTCGCCGACCTGGCAGACCAGGACCGGTTCGCGGGTGCGCACGGGCTCGCTCATGCGCCGGCGGGCTCCAGGCTGATCGTCAGCTGCAGCTCCTCGTCGATCGCGGCCATCAGCCGGTCCACGACCTCCGGGACGCCGATCTTGGCGATGATGTCGGCGAAGAAGCCGCGCACGACGAGACGGCGCGCCTCCTCCATGCCGATCCCGCGGGACATCAGGTAGAAGAGCTGCTCGTCGTCGAAGCGACCGGTCGAGCTCGCGTGCCCGGCACCCTTGATCTCGCCGGTCTCGATCTCCAGGTTGGGCACGGAGTCGGCGCGGGCGCCGTCGGTGAGCACCAGGTTGCGGTTGAGCTCGTAGGTGTCGATCCCCTCGGCCTCCTTGCGGATCAGCACGTCGCCGACCCAGACCGTGCGGGCGGTCTCGCCCTGCAGGGCACCCTTGTAGGTGACCAGCGAGGTGCAGTGCGGGGCGTTGTGGTCCACGAACGAGCGGTGCTCCAGGTGCTGGCCGGCGTCGGCGAAGTAGACGCCCAGCAGGGTCGCCTCCCCGCCCGGGCCGCCGTAGCGCACGTTGGAGTTCATCCGCACGATGCCGCCGCCGAGGGAGACCGCGATGTGCTTGTAGCTCGCGTCGCGGCCCACGAGGGCCTCGTGCTGGGCCAGGTGCACCCCGTCGTCGTCCCAGCGCTGCAGGCTGACCACGGTCAGCTGCGCGCCGTCGCCGACGAGCACCTCGAGGTTGCCGGTGTGGTCGGCCGCACCGGTGTGGTCGAGGATCACCAGGCCGGTGCTGTGCGCGCCCGCCTCGAGGACGTAGTGCGCGTTGCTGCGCCGGCCGGCGCCCTGGCCGTGGACCTTGAGGCGTACCGGCTCGCTGAGCTCGGCGTTCGCCGCGATCTGCACGTGCAGGGCCTGCTCGGTGTTCTTGCTGGCCACGACGGCGCCGCGGTCCTCCGGGACCAGCACGGTGCCGCGGGGGGCCTGCCCGGGTGCGAGGGTGCCGGAGGTGACGCCCTGCGGCGCCTCGAGCACGTAGTCGACCGCCTCGACGCCGTCCACGACGTCGGTCGGGGCGTCGGAGAAGACGTTGCCCAGCCGGTCGACCGGGGTGAAGCGCCACTCCTCCTCACGACCGGTGGGGACGGGGACCGTGTCCACGTCGAAGGACCGGTGGCGCGAGGCGCGGGACTCGTCGGGCACGCGGTCCGCGCCGATCAGCCCCGCGGGGTCGGTGTGGTCAACGGGCTTCTCGGCGCGTTCGTCAATCAGAAGCGACATCAGCCGACGGCTCCTTCCATCTGCAGCTCGATGAGGCGGTTGAGCTCGAGGGCGTACTCCATGGGCAGCTCGCGCGCGATGGGCTCGACGAACCCGCGCACGATCATCGCCATGGCCTCGGTCTCGGACATGCCTCGGGACATGAGGTAGAACATCTGCTCCTCGGACACCTTGGAGACGGTCGCCTCGTGGCCCATCTGGACGTCGTCCTCGCGGACGTCGACGTAGGGGTAGGTGTCGGAGCGGGAGATCTGGTCGACCAGCAACGCGTCGCAGACCACCGAGGACCTGCTGTGGTGCGCACCCTCGTTGATCTGGACCAGGCCGCGGTAGGAGGACCGGCCGCCCCCGCGGGCCACCGACTTGCTCACGATGGTCGAGGAGGTGTACGGCGCGGCGTGCACCATCTTGGAGCCGGCGTCCTGGTGCTGGCCCTCCCCGGCGAAGGCGACGGACAGGGTCTCGCCCTTGCTGTGCTCGCCGAGCAGGTAGACGGCCGGGTACTTCATGGTGACCTTGGAGCCGATGTTGCCGTCGATCCACTCCATGGTCGCGCCCTCGTCGCAGGTCGCGCGCTTGGTGACCAGGTTGTAGACGTTGTTGGACCAGTTCTGGATCGTGGTGTAGCGCACCCGGGCGTTCTTCTTGACGATGATCTCCACGACCGCGGAGTGCAGCGAGTCGGTCTTGTAGATCGGCGCGGTGCAGCCCTCGACGTAGTGCACCGAGGAGCCCTCGTCGGCGATGATCAGCGTCCGCTCGAACTGGCCCATGTTCTCGGTGTTGATCCGGAAGTAGGCCTGCAGCGGGATCTCCACGTGCACGCCCTTGGGGACGTAGACGAAGGACCCGCCGGACCAGACGGCGCTGTTCAGCGAGGCGAACTTGTTGTCGCCCACCGGGATCACCGAGCCGAAGTACTCCTTGAAGATCTCCTCGTGCTCGCGCAGGCCGCTGTCGGTGTCGACGAAGATGACGCCCTGCTCCTCCAGGTCCTCGCGGATCTGGTGGTAGACGACCTCGGACTCGTACTGCGCGGCGACGCCGGCGACGAGGCGCTGCTTCTCGGCCTCGGGGATGCCGAGCCGGTCGTAGGTGTTGCGGATGTCCTCGGGCAGGTCCTCCCAGCTGGTGGCCTGCTTCTCGGTGGACCGCACGAAGTACTTGATCGTGTCGAAGTGGATGCCCGTCAGGTCCGCACCCCAGTGCGGCATCGGCTTCTTGTCGAACAGGCGCAGCGCCTTCAGCCGGGTCTTCAGCATCCATTCCGGCTCGTCCTTCAGCGCGGAGATGTTGCGGACGACCTCCTCGCTCAGGCCGCGCCGGGCGGACGCGCCTGCCACGTCGCTGTCGGCCCAGCCGTACTCGTAGCTCCCGAGGTCCTTCAGACCCGGGTTCAGCTCCTCGATATGGGTGCTCACTGCGTTGACCTCTCGTCGTCGGCGGCTTGGTCGGTGGTTCGGGGTATGAGGTAGGGCCGGGCGCGCGCCCGTTCCTCGTCGCTGGGGGGCCCGGATCCCGGTGCCCCGGTGGGGACGAACGTCGTGCAGACGTGCTCGCCGCCCGCGAGGGTGGCCAGCCGCTGCACGTGGACGCCGAGGACTCGCGAGATGACGTCGGTCTCGGCGTCGCAGAAGTGGCGGAACTCGCTGGCCAGCGACCGTACGGGGCAGTGCCCCTGGCACAGCTGGATACCGGCGAGCCCGGTGCCCTGACCTACCGGCCGGGCGCTGGCAGCATACCCCTCGGCGGAGAGCGCGCCGGCCAACGCGTCCGCCCGCGCGTCGAGGTCCCCGGGGTCGGCGCCGGAGGCAGCCATCCGCTCCTCCACGCGGGTGCGAAGCCTGGTCTCCAGCTCGGCGGCCCGCTGGTCGGCGAACGCCTGGACGGCGCCGTCACCGGCCTCCCGGGCCAGGAAGTGCAGGGCCGCGGAGGCGACGTCGTCGTAGGCGCTGCTGAACCGGTCCTGCCCGAGCGTGGTGAGGACGTAGGCACGGGCGGGGCGCCCCCGGCCGCGGCGTCCCACTGACGCTGCCTCGTGCTCCACGATGAGACCCTCGGTCTCCAGGGCGTCGAGGTGGCGGCGGACGGCCGCAGGGGTGAGCCCGAGCTCGCCGGCCAGAGCGCTGGCGCTCACCGGACCCTGCTCGCCCACGGCCAGACGCACGCGGTCCCGGGTACGGGACTCCTGATGCATCTCGGCCAAATTCACCACTCCATTGTGACCTATTTGGTCCTGGGATCCAACGCAGGGTCCCCTGACCAGGTCCGGGCCCGGGCGGCGCGAGGCGCCGAACTAGACTTCTTCATCGTGAACACCCCCTCCGCGGCCGCGCTCGTGATGGACCAGGTGACCCGGCGTTTCGGGGCCGCCGAGGCGCTGCGCGGGCTCTCGTGGGGGGCCGACGCGGGCGAGGTGACCTGCGTCCTCGGGCCCAACGGGGCCGGCAAGACCACCTCGGTGGAGATCGCCACCGGGCTGCAGCGTCCCGACGGCGGCACGGTGCGGGTGCTGGGGACCGACCCCTGGCGCGCCGGGGCCGACCACCGCGCCCGGGTCGGTGTGATGCTCCAGGACGGCGGGCTCCCCCAGTCGGTCCGGCCGGTCGCCCTGCTCCGCCACCTCTCCCGCTTCTGGGACCGGCCTGCGGACGTGGACGGCCTCGTCGCCCGTCTCGGCATCGACGAGTTCGCCGGCACCACGATCCGACGCCTCTCCGGCGGCCAGCGCCAGCGCGTCGCCCTGGCCGCCGCTCTCGTGGGGCGGCCGCAGGTCGCCTTCCTCGACGAGCCCACCGCCGGCCTGGACCCGCACTCCCGCCGGGAGGTGCACGGGATCGTCCGCGAGACCGCCGACTCTGGTGCCGCGACCGTGGTGACCACCCACTCCTTCGAGGAGGCCGAGCGCCTCGCCGACCGGGTCGTCGTCATCGTGCGCGGGCGGGTCGCGGCCGCCGGCACCGTGGCCGAGGTGGCCGGCACCGGCGGCCTGGAGGAGACCTACTTCGCCCTGACCGACCGGCAGGAGGCAGACCGATGAGCACCCTCGGCGCCCCGTCGGGGGCCGGGCCCGCAGGGGCGCCGGCGCCGGCACCCCTTCCCGCACCGGCACCTGCCCGCATCCTGGCGCAGGCCCGCTTCGAGGCCGTCGGCCTGCTCCGGCACGGCGAGCAGCTGCTCGTCTCGATCGTGCTGCCGCTCATGGCGCTGGTCGGGCTGGCGCTGGTCCCCTACCCGGATCTGGCCGTCGGCCCCTGGGCCGCGGCGGCGCGCATCGACGTCCTGGCTCCCGGGGTGCTCGCGCTGGCCGTCATGTCCACCGCCTTCACCGGCCAGGCGATCCTGCTCGGTTTCGAGCGTCGGTGGGGCGTCCTGAGGCTGCTGGGCACCACCCCCCTGGGCCGCGGGGGCCTGCTCGCCGCCAAGGCCCTGTCCGTGGTCGCGGTGCTGGTCGTCCAGCTCCTGGTCGTCGGCGCGGTCGCGGCCGTCCTGGGGTGGCGTCCGGACCCGGTCGGCGTGCTGCCGGCGCTGGTGGCCGTCGTCCTCGGGGTCGGGGCCTTCGCCTCGCTCGCCGCCTGCCTCGGCGGGTCGTTGCGCGCCGAGGCGGTCCTGGCGCTGGCCAACCTGGTCTGGGTGCTGCTCGCCGCCGGCGGCGGGGTCCTGCTCCCCGCCCACGCGCTGCCCGAGCCCGTCTCGACGGTGGTCTCGCTGCTCCCCTCGGCAGCGCTCGGCGACGCCCTGCGCACGGCCCTGGTCAACGGCGCCTTCGCCTGGGGGCCGCTGCTCGTGCTCCTGGTGTGGGCGGCCGTCGCCGGGCTGCTCGCCCGTCGGCTGCTGCGCTGGTCCGACTAGCCGCGCCGGCCCGAACTCGACCACCGCTTGCAGGCCAGCAACTCTGTCCGACATGTCCTGGCGTTCTCCACAGGGCATCGCAGGCACGCGCGGCCGCGGGAGGGATGTGGACGCCCGCTCCCCCGGTGGACGTGTCAGGTCCGGGTCAGGACGTCCGAGCTGGGGCCGGGCGCGAGGGGCTCGTCGCGCCGGGCGGACACGGCATACGTCTTCTCGACGACCATGGTGGCCACCGTCGCCAGGACGGCCGCACCGACCATGTGCAGTGCGACGGCGAGGATCGGCACCCCGTTGAAGTACTGGTAGTAGCCGATCGCGGCCTGCGCCGCGACGACCACGGCGAGGGCCACCAGGATGCGACGCAGCGCCCCCGGCCAGCCGCGCACGAAGGCCGCCACGACACCGACCCCCGTCCCTGCCACGAGCACGTAGACGGGCACCGCGTGGACCCGGGCGACGAGGTAGGCGTCGAAGGTGTGCCTGGCCACCCCGCCCGCGTCGCCCGAGTGCGGACCGGTCCCGGTCACCAGCGTGCCCAGGTAGATCGCCAGCCCCGCGCAGACCCCCAGGACGACGGCGAGGACACGCGCGCCGCGTGCCTCCGGCCCCGTGAGCTGGCCGCCCCGCTCGGCCACCGCGACGTGCCGCAGGGACACCCGCCGGGTCCGGTCGACGAGCACGGCTGCCAGGGCGACGAGCACCGCCGAGATGACGAAGTGGATCCCCACGACCCAGGGGTTGAGCCCGGTGCGCACCGTGACGCCGCCCACCACCGCCTGGACCACGATGCCGACACCGAGCGCCACCGCGATCCGCAGGAAGGACGGGTGCCGGTCCCGCAGCCGCCACACGGCCAGCGCGGTCAGCACGGCCACGAGCGCGAGCAGGAAGGTCAGCGTCCGGTTGCCGAACTCGATGTAGCCGTGGATCCCCATCGCCGGGGTGTTGGTCCAGGAGTCGTCGGTGCAGCGGGGCCAGGTGGGGCAGCCCAGGCCGCTGCCGGTCAGCCGCACGGCGCCGCCGCTGACGATGAGCAGCGCGTTGGTCAGCAGCGAGGCCCACGCCATGGCGCGCACCCAGGAGGTCACCTCCCGCGGCAGGAGCTGGTCGGCCAGGCGGGTGCGGGTTCGGGTGGTGGCGGCGGTCATGGCGCTTTCGCTGGCTTTCGGGGACGGGAGGGTCAGAACGGGAGCGGCAGGTGGAGCAGCGGGTCGACGGCCACGCCGAGGAAGAGCAGCGTCAGGTAGCTGATCGAGTAGTGGAACAGCCGCATCGCCCCCAGCGCCTTGCCGGTGACGCCGCGCCGCGCGCGGGCGAGCAACCGGTGGGACTCCACGACGAAGAGAGCGCCGGAGACCACCGCGACCACGGTGTAGACCCAGCCCATCGGGGCCACCGGCACCAGCACGAGCGAGACGGCGACCGTCGCCCACGCGTAGGCGACCACCTGGCGCCCCACCGTGACGTCCTCGGCCACCACCGGCAGCATCGGCACGCCGGCCGCCGCGTAGTCCTCCTTGAAGCGCATCGACAGCGGCCAGTAGTGCGGCGGTGTCCAGAAGAAGACGACCAGGAAGAGGACGAGCGCCGACCACGACAACGAGTCGGTCACGGCGGACCAGCCGATGAGCACCGGCATGCAGCCGGCCACGCCGCCCCAGACGATGTTCTGGCTGGTGCGCCGCTTGAGCAGCGCGGTGTAGAAGACGACGTAGAGCAGGATCGCGCCCAGACCCAGCCAGGCGGACAGCCAGTTGACCAGCAGACCCAGCCAGAGCACCGACGCGATCCCGAGGACGATGCCGAAGATGAGCGCGGCGCGGGGCGTCACCGTCCCGGTGACCAGCGGCCGGTTCGACGTCCGGTGCATGTGGGCGTCGATGTCCCGGTCCAGGTAGCAGTTGAGGACGTTGGCAGAGGACGCGGCCAGGGTGCCACCCACGAGGGTGGCCACGATGAGCCAGATGGGGGGTATGCCGCGCTCGGCCAGGAACATGACCGGGAAGGTCGTGACCAGGAGCAGCTCGATGATGCGCGGCTTGGTCAGCGCGACGTAGTCGCCGACCACGTCCCGCACCCCCCTGGACGTCCCTGCCGGCGCAGCCTCGGTGTCGGTGCCGCCGTCAGGCGCAGGTCGGGGGTCGAGCGTGGTCACAGTGTCCTTCGGCAGGGGTGGCGGCGTCGTCCCGGCGGACGGGGACGGGGGCTGGCCTCGATGGTACTCCGTCGGCCCCGCCCGGCCCGAACCTGGTGAGGTCCGGCAACAGGCGGCAACGGACGCGACGGAAAGGGTGAGGGGATAAGGTCGTCAGTAGGTCGTCCCTGGCCGTGAGGCCGGGACCAGCACGCCGTCCCCGCACCCAAGGAGCACTTCGTGAGCCAGACCGCCCACCTCTTCACCGCCGACCGTGACGACAGGCTGACCAGGCCGATCGCCGACGCGGTGGGCTGGACCGACGCGGACGTCCGGGCGGTCGACACCGTCCGGGTCCTGGCCGCCGACGCCGTGCAGAAGACGGGGAACGGCCACCCCGGCACGGCGATGAGCCTGGCCCCGCTCGCCTACCTGCTCTACCAGAACGTGATGACGCACGACCCGTCCGACCCGCACTGGCTCGGCCGCGACCGCTTCGTCCTCTCCTGCGGGCACTCCAGCCTCACCCAGTACATCCAGCTCTACCTCTCCGGCTACGGGATGGAGATGGAGGACCTGGAGGCGCTGCGCACGTGGGGAAGCATCACCCCCGGCCACCCCGAGGTCCACCACACCACCGGCGTGGAGATCACGACCGGCCCCCTGGGGTCCGGCCTGGCCTCTGCGGTCGGCATGGCGATGGCGCAGCGCCGCCAGCGCGGGCTGCTCGACCCCGACGCGGCCAGCGGCGAGTCCCCCTTCGACCACCACGTGTGGGTCATCGCCTCCGACGGCGACATCATGGAGGGCGTCGCCTCCGAGGCCTGCTCGCTCGCGGGCCACCAGGAGCTGTCGAACCTCACCGTCGTCTACGACCAGAACTTCATCTCGATCGAGGACGACACCGACATCTCCTTCAGCGAGGACGTGGCCAAGCGCTACGAGGCCTACGGCTGGCACGTGGAGACCGTGGACTGGCGCGGCAGCGCCGGCTCCGCCGGCGGCGCGGTGGAGCACCGCGACGGCGTCCAGGAGGGCAGCGGCCTCTACACCGAGGACGTCGACACCCTGTATGCCGTGCTGCAGGCCTCCCGCGAGCGCACCGACAAGCCCACCCTGGTCATCCTGCGCACGATCATCGCCTGGCCCGCGCCGGAGGCGCAGGACACCGGTGCCTCGCACGGCTCGGCGCTGGGCGCCGACGAGGTGGCGGCCACCAAGAAGATCCTCGGCTTCGACCCGGAGGTCTCCTTCCCGGTCGAGGAGGAGGTGCTCGCCCACGCGCGCGGCGTGGTCGAGCGCGGCCAGCAGGCCCACGCCGCCTGGCAGGAGCGCTACGAGAGCTGGCGCTCGGCCGACCCGGAGCGGGCGGCGCTGCTCGACCGGCTCGAGGCCAGGCAGCTTCCGGAAAGGCTCGGGGAGGCGCTGCCCACCTTCGAGGCCGACCCCGAGGGGATGGCGACCCGCAAGGCCTCCGGCGAGGTGCTGACCGCCCTGGCCGACGTGATGCCCGAGCTGTGGGGCGGCTCGGCCGACCTGGCCGGCTCCAACAACACGACGATGAAGGGCGCGCCCTCGTTCATCCCGGAGTCCAAGGCCACCGAGATGTTCCCCGGCGACCGCTACGGCCGCACGCTGCACTTCGGCATCCGCGAGAACGGCATGGGGATGATCCTCAACGGGATCGCGCTCGAGGGTCTGACCCGGCCCTACGGCGGCACCTTCCTCATCTTCTCCGACTACATGCGCCCCGCGGTCCGGCTGGCTGCGCTCCAGCAGCTGCCGGTGATCTACGTGTGGACGCACGACAGCATCGGCCTGGGCGAGGACGGCCCGACCCACCAGCCCGTCGAGCACCTGGCGGCACTGCGGGCCATCCCCGGCCTCGACGTGGTCCGCCCCGCCGACGCCAACGAGACCGCGGTGGCGTGGCGCACCGTCCTGGAGAGCGTGGACCACCCTGCCGGCCTGGCCCTGACGCGCCAGAACGTGCCCACCTTCGACCGCTCGCTCATGGCCTCGGCCGAGGGCACCGCCCGCGGCGGCTACGTCCTGGTCGAGGCCGAGGGCGGCGAGCCCCAGGTCGTGCTGATCGGCACCGGTTCCGAGGTCCAGCTCGCGGTCGAGGCGCGCGAGGCGCTGCAGGCCGAGGGCGTCCCGACCCGCGTGGTCTCGATGCCCTGCCGCGAGTGGTTCGACGCCCAGGACCGTTCCTACCGCGACGAGGTGCTGCCGCCCCGGGTGCGCGCCCGCGTCTCGGTCGAGGCCGGCGTGGCGCAGGGCTGGCGCGAGCTGGTCGGAGACGCCGGCCGGATCGTCAGCCTGGACCACTTCGGCGCCTCCGCCGACTACAAGACCCTCTACCGCGAGTTCGGCATCACCGCCGAGGCCGTCGCCGCGGCCGCGCGCGAGTCTCTCGCCGCAGCGGCCGGCGACGAGGACGCGGCGCCGGGCAGGTCCGCCCCGGACGGACCCACCGGCGAGGAGAGCACCCTCGGGGACGCCGGCGAGGGCGGCACCCGGTCCACCGACGAGTCACAGCACTGACGCGAAGAACGAGGAAGAGGACACCATGAGCGACAGCAACGCCAACCCCACGACCACCACCCGCACGGCCCTGCACGAGCTGGCCGACCAGGGCGTCTCGGTCTGGCTCGACGACCTCAACCGGCCGATGATCGCCGACGGAGACCTCGCGGCATACATCGACCGCGGGGTGCTCGGGATCACCACCAACCCGACGATCTTCGCCACGGCCCTGTCCGAGGGCGAGGCCTACACCGACCAGATCGAGTCCCTGGGCATGGACACCGTGTCCACCGACGAGGCGGTCTTCGCGCTGACGACCACCGACGTGCGCGACGCCTGCGACGTCTTCGCCCCGGTCTTTCAGCGCACCGGCGGGCTGGACGGCCGTGTCTCCATCGAGGTCGACCCCCGCCTGTCCGCCGACACGGCCGCCACCGTCGAGACGGCCAAGCGGCTGTGGGCCGAGATCGACCGGCCCAACCTGTTCATCAAGATCCCCGCGACCGTCGAGGGCCTGCCCGCGATCACGCAGACCCTGGCCGAGGGCATCAGCGTCAACGTCACGCTGATCTTCAGCCTGGACCGCTACCGCGGGGTCATGAACGCCTACCTCACCGGCCTGGAGCAGGCGCGTGAGCGCGGCAGGGACCTGTCCAGCATCCGTTCGGTGGCCTCCTTCTTCGTCTCCCGGGTGGACAGCGAGGTCGACAAGCGGCTGGACCAGATCGGCACCGACGAGGCCCTGGCGCTGCGGGGCAAGGCGGGCGTGGCCAACGCCCGCCTGGCCTACCAGGCCTTCGAGGAGGTCTTCTCCACGCCGCGCTGGCAGAACCTCGCCGACGACGGTGCGCACGTGCAGCGGCCGCTGTGGGCGTCCACCGGCGTGAAGAACCCCGACTACCCCGACACGCTCTACGTCACCGAGCTGGTCGCACCCGACACCGTCAACACCATGCCGGACAAGACCCTCGAGGCCACGATCGACCACGCCGAGATCACCGGCGACACGGTCACCGGTGCCTACGACGACGCGCAGAAGGTGCTCGACGACCTCGCCGCGGTCGGCGTCTCCTACTCCGACGTCGTCGACCTGCTGGAGGAGGAGGGCGTGGACAAGTTCGAGAAGTCCTGGCAGGAGCTGCTGGACACGGTCGCCGCAGAGATGTCCAAGCACCCGGGGCGCGCATGAACGCCCTGACGGTCGAGGCCCTCGGCGCCGCTGCGGACGCGGTCGAGCGCCACCTCGCGGGCCTGGTCGAGCATCGGTTCGCCTCCCGGCTCTTCGCGCAGGACGCGACGCTGTGGGGCGAGGACGCCGAGTCCGAGGCCTCCGTCCGGCTGTCCTGGGTCGGTCTGCCCCGGTCCTCCCGACCGCTGGTCGGCGAGGTCGAGGCGCTGCGCGAGCAGCTGCGCGACCGCGGTGTCTCCCGGATCGTGCTCTGCGGCATGGGCGGTTCGAGCCTGGCACCCGAGGTCATCTGCGCCACGGCAGGGGTCCCGCTGGTCGTCCTGGACAGCTCCGACCCCGACATGGTCCGCGCCGCGGTGGAGGAGGACCTGGCGGCCACCGGGGTCGTGGTCTCCTCCAAGTCCGGCACGACCCTGGAGACCGACTCCCAGCGCCGGGCCTTCGTGCAGGCGTTCACCGAGGCCGGGATCGACCCCACCGAGCGGATGGTGTTCGTCACCGACCCCGGCAGCGCGATGGACGAGCAGGCCCGCGCCGGGGGCTACCGCGTCGTCAACGCCGACCCCGGCGTCGGCGGTCGCTACTCCGCGCTCACCGCCTTCGGTCTGGTCCCCTCCGGGCTCGCCGGCGTCGACGTCGGGGCGCTGCTGGACGAGGCCGAGGAAGTCGCCGACCTGCTGGCCGACGACGACCTGGGCAACCCCGGGCTGCGCCTGGGCGCAGCCCTGGGCGGCACCGAGCCGCTGCGCGACAAGCTGCTCTTCACCGACCTGGGCTCGGGGATCGACGGGCTGGCCGACTGGGCCGAGCAGCTGATCGCCGAGTCGACCGGCAAGCAGGGCACCGGCGTGCTGCCGGTCGTCACCCCCGCGGGCACCGGACCCGCCGACGGCATCACCGAGCCGGGCGACTGCACGGTGGTGGCGCTCACCGCAGATCCCGACGACGAGGACACCGAGCCGGCGGACGGGGACGGGAAGGCCCGGACCGCGACCGGCTCGCGCGTCAACGTGTCCGGCCCGCTGGGCGCCCAGCTCCTCCTGTGGGAGGTCGCCACCTCCGTGGCCGGGCAGCTGCTCGGGATCAACCCCTTCGACCAGCCCGACGTGGAGAGCGCCAAGGAGGCGGCCCGCGAGATCATGTCGAGCGGAGGCGGGTCCGGGCAGGAGCCGCGCGCCGTGGACGGCGCGGTCGAGCTGCGGGCCGGCGACTGGCTGCCGGCCGGCACCGACACGGTCGAGGCGGCGGTCGGGGCGCTGGTCGACCAGCTGGACCCCGCGCGCGGCTATCTGGCGGTCATGGTCTACCTGGACCGCGTCGAGCACGCCGATCTCGCCGAGGTGCAGGCCGACCTGGTGCGGCGCACCGGGCGGCCGGTCACCTTCGGCTGGGGCCCGCGCTTCCTGCACTCCACCGGGCAGTACCACAAGGGCGGCCCCGCCCAGGGCGTCTACCTGCAGGTCACCGGAGCTCCGTCGAAGGACCTGCCGGTCCCCGGACAGGACTTCACCTTCGGGCAGGTCATCGCCGCCCAGGCCGCAGGGGACGCCGGAGTGCTGGCCGACCACGGCCGGCCGGTGCTGCGCCTGCACCTGACGGACCAGGTCCGCGGCCTGGCCCAGCTGCGGGACGTGCTCTCACGTTGAGCGAGCGCACGCCCGCGGCCGTCACCGCCGAGCACAACCCGCTGCGCGACCCCGACGACAAGCGGCTTCCCCGCATCGCGGGGCCGTGCAGCATGGTGATGTTCGGCGTCACCGGTGACCTCGCCCGCAAGAAGCTCATGCCGGCGATCTACGACCTGGCCAACCGCGGGCTGCTGCCGACGGGCTTCTCCCTCGTCGGCTTCGCCCGTCGGGAGTGGGCCGACCAGGACTTCGCCAAGGTCGTCCACGAGTCGGTGCGCGAGCACGCCCGCACCCCCTTCCGGGAGGAGGTGTGGCGCACGCTCGCCGAGGGTTTCCGCTTCGTCCCCGGGTCCTTCGACGACGCCGACGCCTTCACGCTGCTGGCCCGCACCGTGCGCGCGCTGGACGAGGAGCGCGGCACCGGCGGCAACCACGCCTTCTACCTGTCCGTCCCGCCGGCCTGGTTCGCGCCGGTCTGCGACCAGCTGCAGGCCTCCGGCCTCGCGGACCAGCAGCCGGGGTCCTGGCGACGGGTCGTCATCGAGAAGCCGTTCGGCCACGACCTGGCCAGCGCCCAGGAGCTCAACGCCATCGTCGAGGGCGTCTTCCCCCCGGACTCGATCTTTCGGATCGACCACTACCTGGGCAAGGAGACGGTCCAGAACCTGCTGGCGCTGCGCTTCGCCAACCAGATGTTCGAGCCGGTGTGGAACAGCCACTACGTCGATCACGTCCAGATCACGATGGCCGAGGACATCGGCATCGGCGGACGGGCCGGCTACTACGACGAGGTCGGCGCCGCCCGCGACGTCATCCAGAACCACCTGCTCCAGCTGCTCGCCCTGACCGCGATGGAGCCGCCGATCGCCTTCACCGCCGACGCTGTCCGTGCCGAGAAGGAGAAGGTGCTGGCCTCGGTGCGCCTGCCCGAGGACCTCGACGCGGCGACCGCCCGCGGCCGCTACACGGCGGGCTGGCAGGGCAGCGAACCGGTCCCCGGCTACGTCGAGGAGGAGGGCGTGGACGCCTCCGCGCACACCGAGACGTATGCCGCGATGAAGCTCTGGGTGCACACCCGCCGTTGGGCGGGCGTCCCCTTCTACCTGCGCACCGGCAAGCGGCTGGGCAAGCGGGTGACCGAGATCGCGGTCGTGCTCAAGCGCGCCCCGCACCTGCCCTTCACCGACACCGCCACCGAGGAGCTGGGGCAGAACGCCGTCGTCATCCGCGTGCAGCCCGACGAGGGCGTCACGATGCGCTTCGGCTCCAAGGTGCCCGGCACCCAGATGGAGGTGCGCGACGTCACGATGGACTTCGGCTACGGCGCCTCGTTCACCGAGTCCAGCCCGGAGGCCTACGAGCGCCTCATCCTCGACGTCCTGCTCGGTGAGCCGCCCCTCTTCCCCCGGCACGAGGAGGTCGAGCTGTCGTGGAGGATCCTCGACCCGATCATCGACCACTGGGCGGCCAGCGACACGCCCCCGCAGGACTACCCGGCGGGCACGTGGGGTCCGCCCTGCGCCGACGAGCTGATGCGTCACGACGGCCGTGAGTGGAGGCTGCCATGATCCGCGACCTGCCCAGCACCTCGACCCGCGAGGTCTCCAAGGAGCTCCTCCGGCTGCGCAACAGCGTCGGCGCGATGGCGATGGGCCGGGTGCTCACCCTGCTGGTGTCCGTCGACGACGAGCACGCCGACGACGCGATCCGGGCGGCCAACGACGCCACCCGCCAGCACCCCGCCCGCATCCTGGTCCTCGTCAGCTCCAACAGCCGGGGCAAGGGACGGCTCGACGCCCAGATCCGCGTCGGCGGCGACGCCGGCGCCAGCGAGATCGTCGTGCTGCGCCTCTACGGCGAGCTGACGCGCCAGCAGGCCGCGGTCGTCACTCCCCTGCTCCTGCCCGACTCCCCCATCGTGGCCTGGTGGCCAGCGGCCGAGCCCGCCGACGTGGCGTCCTCTCCCCTGGGCCTGATGGCCCACCGGCGGATCACCGACGCGGCCGGGGTCCCGCGCCCCGCCACCCAGCTGCGGCGGCGCGGCAAGCACTACGTGGCCGGCGACACCGACCTGTCGTGGACCCGGGTGACCCGCTGGCGCGCGCTGCTCGCCTCGTCCCTGGAGTCCGCGCCCTTCGAGCCGGTGACCTCGGCCGCGGTCACCGCCGAGCCCGACAGCGCGGCCGCGGGCCTGCTGGCCGGCTGGCTGGCCGCCGCGCTGGGCTGTCCCGTGACGCGTGTGCACAGCGCCGTGGGAACCGGGCTGGTGAGCGTGCGGCTGGACCGTGACAGCGGCCCGATCGACCTGGTCCGCAGCGAGGACGGCAGCGACACGGCCACGCTCAGCGGCGTGGGCAACAACCGCCCACGGCTGGTGGCTCTGCGCACGCCCACCCTGCCCGAGGTCCTCGCCGAGGAGCTGCGCCGGCTGGATGCCGACGAGGTCTACGCCAAGACCCTGTGCGACGGCCTGCCGCGCGTCACCCAGGGCGGGACCCGCTCGGAGGCGGAGCGTCGGGGACGCGTCCCCGGTCATCCCCCCAAGGTGGACGCCGTGCAGCAGGGGCTGGGCTCGAAGGACCTGACCGGCCGCGAGGCGTCGGACAGCCGCGACGAGGACCGCGTCCGGGCGCTCGTCGACGAGGGCCTCAGCCAGGGGCGGACGGACGCACCCGGGCCGGAGGTGCGGGCGCACACCGACCGGAGCGCCCTCGCCGAGGCGGTGGCGGACGCGCTCGCGGCCCGGGTGGACGCAGCCTTCCGCGACCGCGGGATCGCGCACGTGGTGCTCACCGGAGGCTCGATGGGCAGCGCCGTGATGACGGCGCTCTCGGCGCGGGCCGACGCCGGCCGCCTCGACCGGGCCGCCTGGCGGTCCACCCACCTGTGGTGGGGCGACGAGCGCTACCTCCCGACCGACGACGAGGACCGCAACGACGTCCAGGCGGACGCGGCCGGGCTCGGCGACCTTCCCGTGCTGAAGGAGAACGTCCACCGGGTCCCCGGCGGCGCCGACCCGGCACGGGCCGGCGAGGCCGCCGCCCGCTACGCCGCGTCGCTGGCCGAGCAGTCCCTGGAGGGCCAGTCCGTCCCTGCCTTCGACGTGGTCATGCTCGGCATGGGCCCGGACACGCACGTGGCCTCGCTCTTTCCCGGGCTCCCCCAGGTCAGGGAGCAGGAGAGCACCACGGCGGCGGTCACCGACTCCCCCAAGCCTCCGCCGGCGCGCGTGACGATGACCGTGCCGGCCCTGTCCGCGGCCCATTCCGTGTGGCTGGTCGTCAGCGGGTCGGACAAGGCCGACGCCGTGGCGACCGCCACGGCCACCCACGACGACCCCGACGTGCCCGCCTCCTGCGTCCGGGGCCGGCGCGAGACGGTCTGGTGGCTGGACGAGGACGCTGCGGCCGAGCTGGACTGACCACCCGGCCCCGTCCCGGTCCGGCCCCGGCGTGGCAGGTAGCCACGCCCGCGCGAGCATGCGGAAGGCACGGTCGGGCCAGGTGGGTGCGGCGGGACGACGCGTGCCCCTGCCGGCGCCCTCGGTCGGTCTAGGCCGTGCCGGTGCCTCGCCGCTCCCGCAGCGAGCGCAGCGCCTCGTCGAGCAGCGCGGCGCCGTCACCGTCGGTGCGGCGCTCCTTCACGTAGGCCAGGTGCGTCTTGTAGGGCTCGGTGCGCGGCGCCTCCGGGGGATGCTCCGGGTCGGTGCCGGCCGGCAGCCCGCAGCGCGGACAGTCCCAGGTCTCGGGGATCTCGATCTCGCCGCCCTCGGCGAAGCTGGGTGTCGTCTCGTGCCCGTTGGCGCACCAGTAGCTCACCACGATGCGCGGGGCCGACTGCCCCCTCTCGCTCTCCCCCGTCGGGCCTGAGCCCACCTTGCTGCCGCGGATCGCGTTGGTGCCGACCATCTGCCAGGCCCTCTCCTTCGTGCGCCGTGCCGGCCGCGCCCTTCAGGACGGACGCAGCGACGGGTCAGGAACGCAGCGTAGCCTGTGGCGCCCCTTCCCCGACAGGGGGTATGCCGTGCCGCCCTCCCCCCGGCCCCGCCGGTCCCGGTCAGGCGAACCGGATGAGCAGGCCCAGCCCGACGACGACCGCGGTCCAGACCACGGCCACCGCGACGGTGATCCGGTTGAGGTTGCGCTCGGCGATGGACGAGCCGCCCAGGCTGCTGCTCATCCCCCCGCCGAACATGTCCGACATGCCGCCGCCCTTGCCCTTGTGCATGAGGATGAGCAGCACGAGGAAGATGCTCGTGATCACCAGCAGGGAGTTCAGGAACCAGCGCACGTACTCCACGCGGGACACACCTCGTCATCGAATCAGCAGGATGGATGGCGCCCCGCACCGCAGGGCGAATGACAGCCTAACCCAGGCCCGGTCCCCCACCGAAAAGCTGCGGGGGACCTGGGGCCGGGTCGGACACCGTGGCGCTACGCGCCGGCGCCGTGGTGCTGCTGGTAGCGGCAGATGGCCGCGAAGTCGTCCACCGACAGCGAGGCCCCGCCGACCAGGGCCCCGTCGACATCGTCCTGGGCCATGATCTCGGCGACGTTGCCGGGCTTGACCGAGCCGCCGTAGAGCACGCGCATCCCGTCGGCGACCTCCGCCCCGGCGAGCTCGCGCACGGCCGAGCGGATCGCGGAGCAGACCTCCTGGGCGTCCTGCGGCGTGGCCACCTCCCCGGTGCCGATGGCCCACACCGGCTCGTAGGCGACGACGACCCGCGCGACCTGATCGGCCTCGAGCCCGGACAGCGCACCGCGCAGCTGATCGACGACGTGCTCGACCTGGCGGCCGGCCTGACGCACCTCCAGGTCCTCCCCCACGCACAGCAGCGGCGTCAGGCCGTGACGCAGGGCGGCGCGCACCTTGGCGGACACCACGTCGTCGTCCTCGGCGTGGTACTGACGGCGCTCGCTGTGCCCGACGACCACGTAGGTGCAGCCGAGCTTGGCCAGGAACGCCCCCGAGATCTCCCCGGTGTAGGCGCCGTCGTCGTGCTGGGACAGGTCCTGCCCGCCGAAGCCGAGCCGGAGCTTGTCGCCCTGGACCAGCGTCTGCACCGAGCGCAGGTCGGTGAACGGCGGCAGCACGACCACCTCGACGGCGTCGAAGTCGTGCCGCGCGTCGCGCAGCGTCCAGTCCAGCTTCTGCACCAGGTGGGTGGCCTGGAGATGGTCCAGGTTCATCTTCCAGTTGCCCGCCATCAGCGGGGTACGTGCGGTCTTGGCAGCCATCAGTCCTCCAGGACGGTCAGTCCGGGCAGTTCCTTGCCCTCCAGGTATTCCAGGCTGGCCCCACCGCCGGTGGAGATGTGGCCGAAGTCGTCCTCGTCGTAGCCGAACTCTCGCACCGCGGCGGCGCTGTCGCCGCCTCCGACGACGGTCATCGCACCCTCGTGCGTGCGCTCGACCAGGACCTTGGCCACCGCGCGGGTGCCGCTGGCGAAGGGCTCCATCTCGAACGCGCCCATCGGCCCGTTCCAGAAGACGGTCCGGGCGTCTGCGAGGCGGTCTGCGAACAACTTCTCCGAGTCTGGTCCGATGTCCAGGCCCATCATGCCGGCGGGTATGGAGTCCGCCGCCACCACCTCGTGGCGCGCGTCGGCCGAGAAGGCGTCGGCGACCACGATGTCCGTCGGCAGCACGATCTCCACGCCGCGCTCGGCCGCGGTCCCGAGATAGCCGCGCACCGTGTCGACCTGGTCGGCCTCCAGCAGGCTCGTGCCCACCTCGTGCCCCTGGGCCTTGAGGAAGGTGAAGACCATCCCGCCGCCGATCAGCAGCCGGTCGGCGACCGCGATCAGGGACTCGATGACGCCGAGCTTGTCGCTGACCTTCGCGCCCCCCAGCACCACCGCGTAGGGGCGCCGGGGATCCTCGCGCAGCTGGCGCATGACCTCGACCTCGGAGCGGACCAGGTCGCCGGCCGCGTGCGGGAGCAGGCGGGCGACGTCATACACCGACGCCTGGGCGCGGTGCACGACGCCGAACCCGTCGGAGACGAAGGCGTCGACCATCCCGGCCAGCTGCCGGGCGAAGTCCGCGCGCTCCTCGTCGCTCCTGGCGGTCTCCCCCGGGTTGAACCGGAGGTTCTCCAGGACGAGGACCTCCCCGTCGGACATCGCGGCGACCGCGGCCTGCGCCTGCGGGCCGACCGTCTCCGTGACGAAGCCGACGGGGCGACCGAGCAGCTCGCCGAGGCGCCCGGCGACCGGCCCCAGGGAGTACTTCGCCTCCGGGACGCCCTTGGGGCGGCCCAGGTGCGCCACGACGACCACGCGGGCGCCGGCGTCGGCCAGCAGGCGGACGGTGGGCACCGAGGCGCGCACCCGTCCGTCGTCGGTGATGGTCGACCCGTCCAGCGGGACGTTGAGGTCGCTGCGGACCAGCACGGTCCGGCCGGCGAGTCCGCCGAGCTCCTCGGCGAGCTGCTCGATCGTGCGCATCGGGCTCAGAGCTTGCTGCCGACCAGGGCGACGATGTCGACCAGGCGGTTGGAGTAGCCCCACTCGTTGTCGTACCAGCCCACGACCTTGACCTGGTTGCCGATGACCTTGGTCAGGCCGGAGTCGAAGATGCAGGAGTGCGGGTCGGTCTCGATGTCCTTGGAGACGATCGGGTCCTCGGTGTAGGACAGGATGCCCTTGAGGGGCCCCTCGGCGGCCTTCTTCATGGCCGCGTTGACCTCCTCCACGGTGACCTCGCGGCCGGCCTCGAAGGTGAGGTCGGTGGCCGAGCCGGTCGGCACCGGGACCCGCAGCGCGTAGCCGTCGAAGCGGCCCTTGAGCTCGGGCAGCACGAGCGCCACCGCCTGCGCCGCACCGGTCTTGGTCGGCACGATGTTGAGGGCTGCGGCTCGGGCGCGGCGCAGGTCCTTGTGCGGGCCGTCCTGCAGGTTCTGGTCGGCGGTGTAGGCGTGGATGGTGGTCATCAGGCCCTTGACGATCTCGAACTCCTCGTGCAGGACCTTGGCCATCGGGGCCAGGCAGTTGGTCGTGCAGGAGGCGTTGGAGATGATGTCGTGCGCGGCCGGGTCGTAGTCGTCGGCGTTGACGCCGAGCACCAGGGTGATGTCCTCGTTCTTGGCCGGCGCGGAGATGATGACCTTCTTGGCGCCGGCGTCGATGTGCGCCCGGGCCTTGGTCGCGTCGGTGAAGATGCCGGTGGACTCCACGACGACGTCGGCGCCGAGCTCGCCCCACGGCAGGGCTGCCGGGTCCGTCTCGGCGAACGCCCGGATCGAGCGGCCGTCGACGCTGATGTCGTCCTCGGTCGCGGTCACCTCGGCGTCGAGCCGACCCAGGATCGAGTCGTACTTGAGCAGGTGCGCCAGCGTCTCGTTGTCGGTCAGGTCGTTCACCCCCACGATCTCGATGTCGGCGCCCGAGGCCAGCACGGCCCGGATGAAGTTGCGGCCGATGCGGCCGAAGCCGTTGATGCCTACGCGAACGGTCATGGAACAACCTTCCCTCGTCGGTGGTGGCACGCCGTCTGCGCGCCACGGTGATCGACGTCGTCGTCTGGTCCCAACCTATCGGCACCACGGGGACGCACCAAAAGCAGGGGACCCTTCTGCTGAGCTCAGGGTCGGTCGCCGGGCAGGCCCGTGTCAGTCGTCGAGCATGTCGGGCGTGAGGCTGGCCTCGGTGTCCTCGATCCCCAGCTCCTCGGCGCGCTTGTCCGCCATCGCCAGCAGCCGCCGGATCCGGCCCGCGACCGCGTCCTTGGTCATCGGCGGGTCCGCGATCTGGCCGAGCTCCTCGAGGCTGGCCTGCTTGTGCTTCAGCCGCAGCTCCCCGGCCACACGCAGGTGCTCGGGGATCTCGCCGGCGAGGATCTCCAGGGCGCGCTCCACCCGAGCACCGGCCGCGACCGCGGCCCGGGCCGAACGGCGCAGGTTGGCGTCGTCGAAGTTGGCCAGCCGGTTGGCGGTGGCCCGGACCTCGCGGCGCATCCGGCGCTCCTCCCACGCCAGCACGGCGTCGTGGGCGCCCAGCCGGGTGAGCATCGCGCCGATGGCGTCGCCGTCGCGGATCACCACGCGGTCCACGCCCCGCACCTCCCTGGCCTTGGCCTGGATGCCCAGGCGGCGGGCGGCGCCGACGAGCGCCAGCGCAGCCTCCGGCCCGGGGCAGGTGACCTCGAGGGCGGAGGAGCGTCCCGGCTCGGTGATCGAGCCGTGCGCGAGGAAGGCTCCCCGCCAGGCGGCCTCAGCGTCGCAGACGCTGGCGCCCACGACCCGCGGCGGCAGTCCGCGGACCGGACGCCCGCGGTTGTCGATGAGGCCGGTCTGGCGCGCCAGCGACTCGCCGTCGGAGGTGGCGCGCACGACATACCGCGTCTGCTTGCGCAGCCCTCCCGGCTTGAGCACCATGAGCTCGCTGCTGCTGCCGTAGACCTCGGCCATGAAGGCGCGCAGCCGACGGGCGCTCTGCGCCGCGTCCAGCTCGGCCTCGATGACGATGCGCCCCCCGACGATGTGCAGACCGCCGGCGAAGCGCAGCATCGTGGACACCTCCGCCTTGCGGCAGCAGGTCCTGGTGACCGGCAGCCGGCTGAGCTCGTCCTTGACCCTCGCGGTCATCGCCACTGCCGTCAACCTCCTTCTACGCCCGTGCAGGGTCGGAGCAGACCCCATCTGCTGGCTCCTCGCTGCGGGCAGGGTACCCGTTCCCTGGCCCGACCCGGGACTCACCGCGTCACCGCCATGATGTCCCTGAAGGCCGCTGCGAGCCGCAGGGTGTCGTGCACCCCCGGCGCGCCCATCTTGGCCACGGTCGTCACCACCAGGGCGGCCCCGAGCTGCTCGACGGCCGCCTCCAGGGCGGCCCGCTCGGCGTCGGTGCGCACCACCTGAGGGTCGGCGATGACGTGGTCGAAGGTGAGGCCGGGGGCGTGGTTGACGACGGCGTGGACGTGCTCGGCGACGGTGTACCCGCTGGCCTCGTCGTCGGTCAGGCTCACGTTGAGGGTGAGGATCCGGCTGGCCGGGGTGTCGCGCAGCGCCCGGAGCAGCTCGGGCACCAGCAGGTGCGGCATGACCGAGGTGAACCACGACCCGGGGCCGAGCACCACGAAGTCGGCCAGCTTGATGGACTCCAGCGCCTCGGGGCAGGCCGGCGGTGCCTGCGGCGTCAGCCGCACGGTCTCCACCTTGCCGGAGTGGCGGGCCACCCTCGACTGGCCCCGCACGATGATCTCGGCCCCCTCCCCCATGTCGTCGGGCACCAGCACGGACGCCTCGATGTCCAGGGGCACGAGCGACATGGGCAGCACCCGGCCCCGGGTGTTGAGCAGCCGCCCGACCAGGTCGAGACCGCGCACCTGCTGGTCGGGGATGAGGTCCCACAGCGCGGTGATGAGCAGGTTGCCCAGGGCGTGCCCGCCGAGCTCCCCGTGCCCGCGGAAGCGGTGCTGCAGCACCGCCGACCACTGGTGGCCCCAGCTGGTGTCCTCGCACAGTGCGGCCAGGGCCATCCGCAGGTCGCCCGGGGGCAGGATGTCGAACTGCTCGCGCAGCCGGCCGCTGGAGCCGCCGTCGTCGGCGACCGTCACGACGGCGGTGATGGCCTCGGTGATGTGGCGCAGCGCCTGCAGCGTGGCCGACAGACCGTGGCCGCCGCCCATGGCGACCACCCGGGGAGGCATCACTCCCGTCCCAGGTCGCGGTGGAAGGTGGTCAGCTGCACGCCGGCGTCCTCCAGGTCGCCCAGCCGCAGCGCCAGGTCCTCCGCGATCGCCACCGAGCGGTGCTTGCCGCCGGTGCAGCCCACCGCGACCGTCACGTAGCGGCGTCCCTCGGCCAGGTAGCCGGCGGTGGCGGTGCGCAGCATCGCCTCGACGTGGTCCAGGTAGCTGCCCGCGAGCTCCTGCCCGAGGACGAACTCGCGCACGACCGCGTCCTTGCCGGTGTAGGGCCGCATCTCGGGGTTCCAGTAGGGATTGGGCAGGAAGCGCAGGTCGAGCACCACGTCGGCGTCCAGGGGGATGCCGTACTTGAACCCGAAGGACATCACCGCCAGGCGCAGCCGGACCTCGACCCCGGTCTCGACCAGCGAGTCGATCTTGGCGCTGAGCTGGTGCACGTTGTAGTTGCTGGTGTCCACGACCACGTCGGCGTTGGAGCGCAGGTCGGCGAGCGTCCGCCGCTCGCGCCGGATCCCGTCCAGCAGCAACCCGTCCCCCTGGAGCGGGTGCGGTCGCCGGACCGCGTCGAAGCGGCGGACGAGGGCCTCGTCGGAGGAGTCGACGAAGACCACCCGGGGGCGCCAGCCCAGGACGGTCAGCTCCTTGAGCGCGACCGACAGCTCGGTGGTGAAGTCGCGGCTGCGGACGTCGACGACGGCGGCGACCTTCTGCCGCTGCGGGTCGTCGGCGGTGACCTCCATGAGCTGGACGATCATCGAGGGCGGCAGGTTGTCCACGACGTACCAGCCACGGTCCTCGAGCACGTCCCCGGCGGTGGTCCGTCCGGCCCCGGACATGCCGGTGAGGACGACGACGTCCTGGCGGCGCACGTGCCCGGCGGGGGGCACGGCCGGCTCCGCGGTCGTCGGGGACGGCTCTGCGGTGCGATCCTCGGGGGTCACGGTGGGCTCACCTCGTCGTCGGTCACGGCGCGGCACGACGCTCTCACGGCGCGCCGCCGGGTCGCCGCCCGTTGGGCGGCCGGCTCAGTCGAGGACCTCGCCGGTGCTCAGGTTAACCGCCACCCCCCGCTCGGCGCCCTGCAGCCGGGTGAAGACGGCGGTCGCGACGGCCGGTCCGATGCCGGGGACCTCCTGGAGCTGCTCCACCGTGGCACGACGCAGCGCCTTGACGGAGCCGAAGCGCGCGAGCAGCGACTGCTGACGCGCCTTCCCCAGACCGGGTATGCCGTCCAGCTCGCTGGCGGTCATCGACCGCGAGCGGCGCTGCCGGTGGAAGGTGTTGGCGAACCGGTGGGCCTCGTCCCGCACGCGCTGCAGCAGGTAGAGGCCCTCGCTGGTGCGCGGCAGCACCACGGGGTGGTCCTGCCCGGGGATCCAGACCTCCTCGAGCCGCTTGGCCAGACCCACGACCGTCACGTCGGAGACGCCGACCTCGGTGAGGGCCGCCTGCGCGGCGTTGACCTGCGGCAGCCCGCCGTCGACGACGACGAGGTTGGGCGGGTAGCGGAAGGTGGACGAGCTGTCCCTGCCCTCGTCGGGCCCGTCCGTCTCCTCCAGGCCCGCGGGCCGGTCGGCCTCCCCGGCGACCCGGCCCTCCTCGGCGCGCGCGCGGCCCCTCACGAGGTGCCGGAACCGCCGCGTCAGCACCTCGTGCATCGCGGCGGTGTCGTCGCCGGTGCCCTCGCGCACGACGTAGCGGCGGTACTCCGACCTGCGGGCCAGCCCGTCCTCGAAGACGACCATCGAGCCGACCATGTCGCTGCCCTGCACGTGGCTGATGTCGAAGGACTCGATCCGTAGCGGTGCCTCGCCCAGCTCGAGCGCGTCCTGCAGCTCCTGCAGGGCCTGCGAGCGCAGGGTCAGGTCGCCGGATCGGGCGACCTTGTGCCGGGCCAGTGCCTGCTCGGCGTTGCGGGCGACGGTCTGCATCAGGGTGCGCTTGTCGCCCCGCTGGGGGACGCGCACGCGCACCCGGGCGCCGCGCAGCCCGCCGAGCCACTCCTCGAGCTCCTCGTGCCCGGACGGCAGGACCGGCACCAGGACCTCGCGGGGCACCTCGTCGCCCTCCTCGGCCCCGTAGACCTGCTGCAGCAGGTGCTCGACGACCGAGCCCAGGTCCTCGGCGCCCTTCTCGCTCACCCAGCCGCGCTGGCCGCGGATGCGCCCGCCGCGGACGAGGAAGACCTGGACGGCCACCTCCAGCTCGTCGTCCGCCAGGGCGTAGACGTCGGCGTCGGTGTCGTCGTTGAGCACGACCGCGGACCGCTCCAGGGCACGCTTGAGGGCGGCGACGTCGTCGCGGAGGCGGGCTGCGGTCTCGAAGTCCAGCTCGGCCGAGGCCGCCTGCATGTCCGCCTCGAGCTGCCTGACGAACCGGGCGTGGTCGCCGGCCATGAAGGCGCAGAAGTCCTCGGCCAGCGCCCGGTGGTCCTCGGGACTGATCCAGCCCACGCACGGCGCCGAGCACTTGCCGATGTAGCCGAGCAGGCAGGGGCGGCCGGTCTGCTGGGCGCGCCGGAAGACCCCCTTGGAGCAGGTCCGCACGGGGAACACCCGCAGCAGGGTGTCCAGCGTCTCGCGGATCGCCCAGGCGTGCGTGTAGGGACCGAAGTAGCGGGTGCCGGGACGCTTCGAGCCCCGCATCACCTGGGCACGGGGGAACTCCTCGCCCATCGTGACCGCAAGGTAGGGGTAGGACTTGTCGTCGCGGTACTTGACGTTGAAGCGCGGGTCGAACTGCTTGATCCAGGAGTATTCCAGCTGAAGGGCCTCGACCTCGTTGCGCACGACGGTCCACTCGACGCTGGCGCCGGTCGTGACCATCTGCCGGGTCCGCGGGTGGAGGGCGGCGGGGTCCTGGAAGTAGGAGGAGAGCCGGGAGCGCAGGGACCCGGCCTTGCCGACGTAGATGACCCGCCCGTGCCGGTCGCGGAAGCGGTAGACGCCCGGCTCGGCGGGGATCTCCCCCGGCCGCGGCCGGTAGCTGGCGGGGTCAGCCACGGACCAGCAGGTCCCCGCCGTCGACGGTGACGTCCAGGACCGTCAGACCGGTCGTCGCCGGGCCCTGGACGACGTCGCCGGTGGCGGGGTCGAAGCGGCTGCCGTGGCACGGGCAGACCAGGACCGCGCCCTCCCTCTCGGAGACCGCGCAACCCGCGTGCGGGCAGGTGGAGCCGAAGGCCACGAAGTCCCCCTCCTGCGGCTGGCTGACGATGATCTTGGCGTCACGGTAGTACGTCGAGGAGCCGACCCCGGTGTCCGCCGCGGGCACGACGAGCGCGCCGTCGGCCGCCGTCGAGGCCGCCGAGGGCGAGGACCGGCCCCCGCAGGCGGAGAGCAGCGCCGCGGAGGCTCCCGCGACGGACACGGCACCGGCACCCTGCAGCAGCCGGCGGCGGGAGGTGCCGCAGGCGCAGGGGGCGGCGCTGGTCGGCTGGGTCATGCGTCCTCCTCAGGCGCTCGTGCGCCGGGTCGTGGGTGCCTCCTGGTCCCGGTCGATGCCGAGGGCGGGGGCCAGGAACCGTCCGGTGTGGCTGGTGGGGTGGGTGGCCACCTGCTCCGGGCTGCCCTCCACCACGACGGTACCCCCGCCGCCACCGCCCTCCGGACCGAGGTCGACGACCCAGTCCGAGCTCTTGATGACGTCGAGGTTGTGCTCGATGACGAGCACGGTGTTGCCCTTGTCCACCAGCCCCTGCAGCACGCCGAGCAGCCGTCCGATGTCCTCGAAGTGCAGCCCGGTGGTGGGCTCGTCGAGCACGTAGATCGTCCGGCCGGTGGAGCGCTTCTGCAGCTCGGAGGCGAGCTTGACTCGCTGCGCCTCGCCGCCGGAGAGCGTGGTGGCCGGCTGGCCGAGCCGGACGTAGCCCAGCCCCACCTGGACCAGCGTGGTCAGGTGGCGGCTGATAACCGGCACCGCCGCGAAGAACTCCGCGGCCTCCTCGATCGGCATGTCGAGCACGTCGGCGATCGTCTTGCCCTTGAAGCGCACCTCGAGGGTCTCGCGGTTGTAGCGGGCCCCGTGGCACACCTCGCACGGCACGTAGACGTCGGGCAGGAAGTTCATCTCGATCTTCAGCGTGCCGTCGCCGGAGCACGCCTCGCAGCGGCCGCCCTTGACGTTGAAGGAGAACCGGCCGGGCAGGTAGCCGCGGACCTTCGCCTCCTGCGTGCCGGCGAAGAGCTTGCGGACGTGGTCGAAGACGCCGGTGTAGGTGGCCGGGTTGCTGCGGGGGGTCCGTCCGATCGGGCTCTGGTCCACGTGCACGACCTTGTCCAGCTGGTCCAGGCCCTCGACCCGCCGGTGCCGCCCGGGCACGTGCCGGGCGCCGTTGAGCTGGTTGGCCAGCACGTGGTAGAGGATGTCGTTGACCAGCGTCGACTTGCCCGAGCCCGACACCCCCGTGACCGCGACGAGGTTGCCCAGCGGGAAGGAGACGTCGATGTTGCGCAGGTTGTTCTCGCGGGCGCCCCGGACCGTCACCCACCGCCCGTCCTGGGGGCGCCGCTGGGCGGGCACCGGGATGGAGCGGCGGCCGGAGAGGTACATGCCGGTCAGCGAGGTCGGGTGGTTGACCAGACCCTCCACCGAGCCGCTGTGCACGACGTGCCCGCCGTGCTCCCCCGCGCCCGGGCCGATGTCGACGACCCAGTCGGCGGTGCTGATCGTGTCCTCGTCGTGCTCCACGACGATGAGCGTGTTGCCCAGGTCGCGCAGCCGGGTCAGCGTCTCGATGAGCCGGTGGTTGTCGCGCTGGTGCAGCCCGATGCTGGGCTCGTCCAGGACGTAGAGCACGCCGACCAGGCCCGAGCCGATCTGGGTGGCCAGGCGGATGCGCTGGGCCTCCCCGCCGGAGAGCGTCCCCGCCGGCCGTGCCAGCGTCAGGTAGTCCAGGCCGACGTCGAGCAGGAAGCCCAGCCGGGCGGCGATCTCCCGGTTGACCTGGCCGGCGATCGTCAGCTCGCGCTCGGTGTAGTCGACCCCGGAGAGGAACTGCGCGCACTCGTCGATGGGCAGCTCGCACACCTGCGCGATGCTGCGCCCGCCCACGAGCACCGCAAGGATCTCCGGCTTGAGCCGGGCGCCCTTGCACGCCGGGCAGGGCACCCGGCGCATGAACCCCTCGTAGCGCTCCCGGCTGCTCTCGGACTCCGTCTCGGCGTGCTTGCGCTTGACGTAGGGCACGACGCCCTCGAAGCCGGTGGAGTAGCTGCGCTCGCGGCCGAAGCGGTTGCGGTAGCGCACGTGCACCTTGTGCTTGTAGCCGTGCAGGATCGCGTCGCGGGCCCGGCCGGGCAGCTGGCGCCAGGGCACGTCGAGGCGGAACTTCAGGTCCTCGGCGAGGCCGCCGAGCACGCGCTTGTAGTAGTCGTTGAGCCCGGCGGTGGTGGACCAGGGGATGATCGCGCCCTCGAGGATGGAGGTGTCCTCGCCGCGGATCACCAGCTCGGGGTCGACCTCGAGCTCGGAGCCGATGCCGGTGCACTCCGCGCAGGCCCCGAACGGGCTGTTGAAGGAGAAGCTGCGCGGCTCGAGCTCGTCGAGGCTGAGCGGGTGCTCGTTCGGGCAGGCCATCCGCTCGGAGAAGCGGCGCTCGTGCGGCAGCGGGCGGCCCTCCGCGTCGACCGGCGCCGGCCGATCGGCGCTCCCCCCGCCGGCGGGGGCCGCGTCGACGAACTCCGCCACCACGATGCCGTCGGTCAGCCGCAGCGCGGTCTCCACCGAGTCGGTCAGCCGGCGCAGGTGCGCCGGGTCGGGCACGCCGTCGACGGCGTCCTTGGCCACGAGCCGGTCGACGACCACCTCGATGGTGTGCTTGCGCTGCTTCTCCAGGGTCGGCGGCGCGCTGAGCTGGACCACCTCGCCGTCCACCCGGGCCCGGGCGAAGCCGGAGGCCTGCAGCTCGGCGAAGAGGTCGACGAACTCGCCCTTGCGCCCGCGCACGACCGGCGCGAGCAGCTGGAAGCGGGTGCCGCCGGGCAGCTCCAGCAGCCGGTCGACGATCTGCTGGGTGGTCTGCCGCTCGACCGGCTCCCCGCAGACCGGGCAGTGCGGGCGCCCCACCCGGGCGTAGAGCAGCCGGAGGTAGTCGTAGACCTCGGTGATCGTCCCCACCGTCGAGCGCGGGTTGCGGTTGGTCGACTTCTGGTCGATCGAGACCGCCGGCGACAGGCCCTCGATGAAGTCGACGTCGGGCTTGTCCATCTGTCCCAGGAACATCCGGGCGTAGGCGGACAGCGACTCGACGTAGCGGCGCTGACCCTCGGCGAAGATGGTGTCGAAGGCCAGGCTGGACTTGCCCGAGCCCGACAGCCCGGTGAACACGACGAGGGCGTCGCGGGGGATGTCGACCGAGACGTTCTGCAGGTTGTGCTCGCGGGCACCCCGGACCTGGATCCGGTCGTGACGCGGTCGCAGGCTCGGGGACGGGACGGACGCAGAAGATCGCACCCGACCACTCTAGGTCGCCGGACCGACACACCCGACCGCGAAAGGGGTTCCATGCAGACCTCTGCATATGTATGCTGTCCACCCACCCCTCGCGTCGGGTCACCGCAGCCCCGCACGTGCCGCCCCGCCCGGCACCTCCCCCGGCTGCCCCTCCCAGAACGGCGACCCATGACCGAGTCCGCGCACGCGCTCCGCCCCGTCCCCGGCCGTCCCGCGCAGGGCCTCTACGACGGCACCCACGAGCACGACGCCTGCGGCGTGGCGTTCGTGGCCCGCCTCGACGGCGAGCCGCGGCACTCCGTCGTCACCCAGGCGCTCACCGCCCTGCACAACCTGGACCACCGCGGCGCGGTCGGCGCCGAGGAGAACACCGGCGACGGGGCAGGCATCACCACCCAGGTCCCCGGCGCGTTCCTGCGCGCGGTCCTGCCCTTCGAGCTGCCCGAGCAGGGCGGGTATGCGGTGGGCATCCTCTTCCTGCCCGCCGACGGCACCGCCGACGAGGTCGCGGACCAGGTCGAGCAGATCGTCGCCGGGTCCGGGCTTCGCGTGCTGGGCTGGCGCGACGTCCCTGTCGTCACCGACATGATCGGCCCGACCGCGCGCTCGGCCATGCCGGTCCTGCGCCAGCTGGTCGTGACCGGCGACGGGGACGCCGCGGGCGAGACCGGCCCGGCCCTCGAGCGGCGCGCCTGGCTGTGCCGCAAGCGGATCGAGCGGCGCACCACCGCATACCCCGTCTCGCTGTCCACCCGGACCCTCACCTACAAAGGGATGCTGACCACCGACCAGCTCCCCCGCGTCTTCCCCGACCTGCTCGACGAGCGCTACGCCAGCGCCCTGGCCGTGGTGCACTCCCGCTTCTCGACCAACACCTTCCCGTCGTGGCCGCTGGCGCACCCCTACCGGCTCGTCGCGCACAACGGCGAGATCAACACGGTGCGCGGCAACCGCAACTGGATGAACGCCCGCGAGTCGCAGCTGAGCAGCGACCTCTTCCCCGGCCCGCTGGCCGACGCGCTGCCGGTCTGCACTCCGGGCGCCAGCGACTCGGCCACCTTCGACGAGGTGCTCGAGCTGCTGCACCTGGGCGGACGGTCGCTGCCGCACGCGGTGCTGATGATGGTCCCCGAGGCGTGGGAGAACAACGCCGACCTGGACCCCGACGTGCGCGCCTTCTACGAGTACCACTCGATGCTCATGGAGCCGTGGGACGGCCCGGCCAACCTGGTGTTCACCGACGGCACCCTGGTCGGCTCGGTGCTGGACCGCAACGGGCTGCGGCCCTCCCGCTACTGGGTCACCGACGACGGCCTCGTCGTGCTGGGCTCGGAGTCCGGGCTGCTGCCGCTGCCCGACGAGCGGGTGGTGCGCAAGGGCCGGGTCATGCCCGGCCGGATGTTCCTCGTCGACGTGGGGCGCGGCGAGATCGTCGACGACCAGCAGCTCAAGCGTGACCTGGCGGCCCGGCAGCCCTACCGGGAGTGGCTGGACGCCAACCTGGTCCGGCTGGAGAGCCTGCCCGAGCCGGTCCACGTGCGGCACACGCACGCCTCGGTGACCCGCCGCCAGCAGATCTTCGGCTACACCGAGGAGGAGCTGCGCATCATCCTGGCCCCGATGGCGCAGGCCGGCGCCGAGCCGCTCGGCGCGATGGGCACCGACACCCCGGTCGCGGCGATCTCGGACCGGCCACGGCTGCTCTTCGACTACTTCGTCGAGGCGTTCGCGCAGGTGACCAACCCGCCGCTGGACGCCATCCGCGAGGAGATCGTCACCTCGTTGACCGGCTCGTCCGGGCCCGAGCCCAACCTGCTCGCGGAGACGCCCGCCCACGCGCGGCAGGTCGTCCTCGACTTCCCCGTGATCGACAACGACCAGCTGGCCCAGCTGCGGCGGCTCAACGTCGAGGGGCACCACGACCTCGGTGCGGTGGTGGTGCGCGGTCTCTACCGGGTCGACGGCGGCGCGGCGGCGCTCCAGGAACGGCTGGAGGAGATCTGCCGGGAGGTCGACGAGGCGGTCGCCAGGGGCGCCTTCTTCGTCGTCCTCTCCGACCGGCACGCCGACCGGGAGCACGCGCCGATCCCGTCGCTGCTGCTCACCAGCGCCGTCCACCACCACCTCGTCCGCGACAACACCCGCACCCGGGTCGGCCTGCTCGTCGAGGCCGGTGACGTCCGCGAGGTGCACCACGTGGCCACCCTGGTCGCCTACGGCGCCGCCGCGGTCAACCCCTACCTGGCGATGGAGACGGTCGAGAACCTGTGCTCCTCGGGCAAGCAGCTGGACGGCCTCGACCCGGACGTGGCGATCGCCAACCTGATCACGGCGCTGGGCAAGGGCGTGCTGAAGGTCATGTCCAAGATGGGCATCTCCACCCTCGCCTCCTACCGCGGGGCACAGACCTTCGAGGCCGTCGGCCTCGCCCGGACCCTGGTGGACCGCTGGTTCGCCGGAACGACCACCCAGATCGACGGCGTCGGCCTGGACGTCCTCGCCGAGGAGGTCGCGCAGCGGCACGCCACGGCATACCCCCTCTCGGGGATCAGCCCCGACCACCGCACCCTCGACATCGGCGGGGAGTACCAGTGGCGCCGCGAGGGCCCGCCGCACCTGTTCAGCCCGGAGGCGGTCTTCCGGCTGCAGCACTCCACGCGCGAGCAGCGCTACGACGTCTTCCAGCAGTACGCCCGGCTCGTCGACGACCAGTCCGAGCGGCTGATGACGCTGCGCGGCCTCTTCTCGCTGCGGCCGGACCGCGAGCCGGTCGACGTCGACGAGGTCGAGCCGGTCAGCGAGATCGTCAGGCGGTTCGCCACCGGGGCGATGAGCTACGGCTCGATCTCCCAGGAGGCCCACGAGACCCTCGCGGTCGCGATGAACCGGCTGGGGGGCAGGTCCAACACCGGCGAGGGCGGCGAGGACGTCGACCGCCTCCTCGACCCGGAGCGCCGATCGGCGATCAAGCAGGTGGCCTCGGGACGGTTCGGGGTCACCTCCGCCTACCTCACCCACGCCGACGACATCCAGATCAAGATGGCCCAGGGTGCCAAGCCCGGCGAGGGCGGCCAGCTGCCGCCGGGCAAGGTCTACCCGTGGGTGGCGCGCACCCGGCACTCGACACCCGGGGTCGGCCTCATCTCTCCCCCTCCGCACCACGACATCTACTCGATCGAGGACCTCAAGCAGCTCATCCACGACCTCAAGAACGCCAACCCCCGGGCGCGGATCCACGTCAAGCTGGTCAGCCAGGTCGGGGTGGGGACGGTCGCCGCCGGCGTGGCCAAGGCCAAGTCTGACGTCGTGCTGATCTCCGGGCACGACGGCGGGACCGGCGCCAGCCCGCTGACCTCGCTCAAGCACGCCGGCACCCCCTGGGAGCTCGGGCTGGCCGAGGCGCAGCAGACCCTGCTCGTCAACGGGCTGCGCGAGCGGATCGTGGTCCAGTGCGACGGCCAGCTCAAGACCGGCCGGGACGTGCTCGTCGCGGCGCTGCTGGGCGCCGAGGAGTTCGGCTTCGCCACCGCTCCCCTCGTGGTCTCCGGCTGCATCATGATGCGCGTGTGCCACCTGGACACCTGCCCCGTCGGCGTGGCCACCCAGAACCCCGAGCTGCGCGAGCGCTACACGGGCAGGGCCGAGTTCGTGATCACCTTCTTCGAGTATGTGGCCCAGCAGGTCCGCGAGCTCCTCGCCTCCCTGGGCTACCGCAGCATCGAGGAGGTGGTCGGCCGGGCGGACCTGCTCGACGCCTCCGCGGCGGTCGACCACTGGAAGGCGCAGGGTCTCGACCTCTCCCCGCTGCTGCACGTGCCGGACCTGCCCGAGGGGGCGGCGCGACGGCATACCGTCGACCAGGACCACGGGCTGGCGGCCGCGCTGGACAACGAGTTCCTCGCGGCGGCCGCTCCGGCCCTGGAGGACGGCACCCAGGTGCGTGCGTCCTTCGCGGTGACCAACGTCAACCGCACCCTCGGCACGCTCCTGGGCCACCACGTCACGGTCGCGGCCGGGCCCGAGGGGCTGCCGGACGGGACGGTCGAGCTGACCCTGACGGGGTCCGCCGGCCAGTCTCTGGGGGCCTTCCTCCCGCGCGGGGTGACGCTGGACCTGGTCGGGGACGCCAACGACTTCGTCGGCAAGGGCCTGTCCGGAGGACGGATCGTCGTGCGGCCGCCGGCCGAGGCACCGTTCGTCGCCGCCGAGCAGGCGATCGCCGGCAACGTCGTCTGCTACGGGGCGACGTCGGGCCAGGTCAACCTGCGCGGCGTCGTCGGTGAGCGCTTCTGCGTGCGCAACTCCGGCGCGACCGCCGTCGTGGAGGGCGTCGGGGACCACGCGCTGGAGTACATGACCGGCGGGCGGGCGCTGATCCTCGGTCCGACCGGGCGCAACGTGGGCGCCGGGATGTCCGGCGGCACAGCCTACGTGCTCGACCTCGACCCCGCCCGGATGAACCCGCTGGCCCTCTCCCGCGACGACCTGCTGCTGGCCCCGCTGCGGGAGACCGGGCACGTGGACGAGGTGCGGGCGCTGGTCGCCGAGCACCTCGAGCTCACCGGCAGCGAGGTCGCCCGTGGGCTGCTCGCGGACGACGAGCTGCCCGACCGCGTCACCGTCATCACCCCGCGGCAGTACGCCAGCGTGCTCCGCATCCGCGAGGAGGTCGCGCAGCGCGGCCTGGACCCCGACGGCCCCCACGCCTGGCAGCTGATCCTGGAGGACTCCCATGGCTGACCCACGAGGCTTCCTCACCCACCGCGAGCGCGAGGACCGGCCCAGCCGGCCCGTTCCGGTCCGGATCATGGACTGGAAGGAGGTGCACGAGCAGCAGGACACCTCGGTGCTGCGCCGCCAGGCCTCGCGCTGCATGGACTGCGGGATCCCGTTCTGCCACACCGGCTGCCCCCTGGGCAACCTGATCCCGGAGTGGAACGACCTGACCCGCCGGGCCAACTTCGCCGACGCGATCGAGCGGCTGCACGCGACGAACAACTTCCCGGAGTTCACCGGGCGGCTGTGCCCGGCGCCCTGCGAGACCGCCTGCGTGCTCGGCATCAACCAGCAGCCGGTGACGATCAAGCAGATCGAGGTCTCCATCGTCGACCGTGCCTTCTCCAACGGCCGGGTGACGCCCAGGGAGCCGGAGTGGCTCAGCGGCCGCACCGTGGCCGTCGTCGGGTCCGGGCCGGCCGGCCTGGCCGTCGCCCAGCAGCTCGGCCGCGCCGGGCACACGGTCGTCGTGCACGAGCGGGCCGACGCGGTGGGCGGGCTGCTGCGCTACGGCATACCCGAGTTCAAGATGGAGAAGTCGGTGGTCGACCGTCGGCTGGTGCAGCTGCGGGGGGAGGGCATCCGCTTCGTCACCGGCGTCACCGTCGGCGGGGACGGGCCGGGCGACCCGAGCCTGGCCGACCTGCGCGAGCGATTCGACGCCGTGGTGCTGGCGACCGGGTCGACCGTGCCCCGGCTGCTGCAGGTCCCCGGAGCCGGGCTGGACGGCGTGCACCCGGCGATGGACTACCTCGTCCCGGCCAACCGGGAGGCCCTCGGCGCGGAGCGCGGCATCGACGCGGCCGGCAGGGACGTGGTCATCGTGGGCGGCGGCGACACCGGCGCGGACTGCCTGGGCACCGCCCACCGGCACGGTGCCCGCAGCGTGACCCAGCTGGAGATCCTGCCGACCCCGCCGACCGAGCGCCCCGCGCACCAGCCCTGGCCGACCTACCCGATGCTCTACAAGGTCACCACCGCCCACGAGGAGGGCGGCGAGCGCAGCTACGGCGTCTCGACCGTGGAGGTGCTCGGGGACGAGGACGGGCGGGTGCGCGCGCTGCGGCTGGCCGACGCCCGGCTCGTCGACGGCCGGGTCGAGCTGGTGGAGGGCACCGAGCGGGAGCTGCCGGCGCAGCTGGTCCTGCTGGCGATGGGCTTCGTCGGACCGGACGGGACCGCGGCGCCGGCGCAGGTGCTGCCCCGCACGCCGCAGAACACCTACGAGCGGGACGCGGACTTCGCCACACCGCTCGAGGGAGTCTTCGCCGCAGGCGACTGCGGGCGCGGGCAGTCGCTCATCGTCTGGGCGATCGCCGAGGGGAGGGCGTGCGCGGCGGCCGTCGACCGCTACCTGACCGGGTCGACGACGCTGCCCGCGCCGATCCGGCCGACCGACCGGCCCCTGACGGTGTGAGGGCGGCGGCGGCCGGGTGTGCGGTCCCCGGGCGGCCGGGTGAGCGGTCCCCGGGCGGCCGGGTGAGCGCGCCCGGGCGCGGGCCGGCCGCTGCGTAGACTCTGCGCATGAGCGATCTCGCCGGTCACGTGACCCCCGGCGGCCCCGTCTGGCGGCTGGAGCTGCCGGGCGCGGTGCTGGACAAGCTGTCCGTCTCGGAGATGGACAACAACGTCTACCTGCTGACGTGCACGGCCACCGGCGAGCGGCTGCTCGTGGACGCGGCGGACGACGCCGGGCGCATCATGGAGCTGCTGACCGAGACCGGTGGCGACCAGGAGCTGGCCCAGGTCCTCACCACGCACCGGCACTGGGACCACCACCGGGCGCTGGCCGAGGTGGCGGACCGCACGGGTGCCCGCACGCTCGCCGGCGCGGACGACGCCGACGAGCTGCCCGTCCGGGTCGACCGGCGCCTGCAGGACGGCGACGCCGTGATGGTGGGCAGCCTGCTGCTGGACGTCGTCGCGCTGCGCGGCCACACCCCCGGCTCGGTGGCGGTGTCGCTGACCGCGGCCGGAGACGTGCCGCAGACCGTGATCCTCACCGGGGACAGCCTCTTCCCCGGCGGGCCGGGGAAGACGACGTCGCCGAAGGACTTCGTCTCGCTCGTGGACGACCTGGAGGAGCGGATCTTCGGGGTCTACCCCGACGACGCGCTCGTGCTGCCCGGCCACGGCGACAACACGACCGTGGGCGCCGAACGGCCGCACCTGGACGAGTGGCGGCAGCGCGGCTGGTAGGCGGGGCTCACGCCCGGGCGGGCGGTCCTGCCCAGGCGGCGCGCACGTGGCCGATGTGCCGCCGCACGAGCGCCTCCATCCGCGGACGGTCGCGCTCGAGGGCCAGGCCGACCATCTCCTCGTGCTCGGCCACGTGCTGCATGATCACGCCCGACTCCATCAGCGGGCTCAGCCCGAAGAGCCGCGATCGCGAGCGCAGGTCTCGCACCGTGGAGACGACGTGGTCGTTGCCGTGCAGGGCCAGGAAGCGCAGGTGGAACTCGGTGTCGGCCTCGATGTAGCTGACCAGGTCCTCGCGCCCCGCCGCGGCCTCGATCTCGGCGGCCAGCGGCCGCAGCGCCTCGACCGCCTCGGCGACCGCACCCTCGCAGGCCTCGGCGACCATCCCCATGACCGGCGGCTCCACGAGGGTGCGCAGCTCGGCCATCGCGTCCAGCTCCTCGTCGCCGACCGCGGTCACCCGGAAGCCCTTGTTGCGCACCACCTCGACCAGGCCCTCGCTGACCAGGTCCAGCATCGCCTCGCGGACCGGCGTCGCGGACACCCCGAACTGCGCCGCGAGCCGGGGGGCCGAGTAGAGCTCGCCCGGCGCCATCTGCCCGGTGATCAGCAGGGCGCGCAGCGCCTCGGCGATCTGGGCCCGCAGGCTCGCCTGCTCGCCGTAGCTGGGCAGCTGGAGCGCGCTGAGGTCGGTCTGGTCCACCTTCTCCCCTCCTCGCACCGTTCCGGCCGCGCCGCTCACCGCAGCACGAACCCGGGCACGACCGGGTCGTGCGGGTCCACGGTGAACTCGCAGGTGGCGACACGATACGCGCTGCCGGTCACCGCGGGCACCACGGCCGGCCGGCCGTGCACGACCGTCCGGGCCTGCACGCGGGCCTCGAAGCGCGTCCCGACGATCGAGTCGTGCAGGAGGACCTCCCCCTCTCCGAGCGTGCCGTCGTCGGCGAGCAGCGCCACCCGGGCCGCGGTGCCCGAGCCGCACGGCGACCGGTCCACCTCGCCGTCGGCGAAGACGGTGCAGTTGCGCTGGTGCAGCGGGTGCTCCCCGGGAGCGGTGAAGATCGTCCCGTAGATCCCGGACAGCCGGGGGTCCTCGGGGTGCTCGGCGGCGTGGCGTGCATTGAGGTCGTCGCGGATCTGCCGGCCCAGGGCGATGAGGTCGGCGTAGTCCGACGGAGCGACGTCGAGCCCGACGTCGGAGGCGGGGAGCACGGCATACATCGCCCCGCCGAAGGCGACGTCCACCCGGACCGTCCCGCGGGAGGTGACCACCTCGACGCCCCGGGAGCGCACCCAGGAGGGCACGTTGACGAAGGTGGCCTCCACGACCCGCTCCCCCTCGCTGCGCACCAGGGCACGCACCCGTCCGGAGGGCACGTCGACGACCACCTCGGTCGGACCGTCGGCGGTCCGGGGCACCAGAGCCGTCTCCACGGCCCACGTGGCCAGCGCGATGGTCCCGTGCCCGCAGGCGGTGGAGAAGCCGTCCTTGTGCCAGAAGAGGACACCGAGGTGGGCGCCGTCGTCGTCCGGCGGGACGAGGAAGCCGCCGTACATGTCGGCGTGGCCGCGAGGCTCCTGGCACAGCAGCTGGCGCACGCGCTGGGCGTCCGGGTCGGTGATCGCCCGGGCGCGGCGCTCGGCTACGGTCGCGCCGGGCAGCGGCGGTGCGCCGCCGGTGACGATCCGGAAGGGTTCCCCCGCCGTGTGGTAGTCGACGGTCTGCCAGGTCATCGCTCACTCACCTCAGAGCAGGAAGCCGGCGGGGAACGGGTCGGTGGGGTCGAGCATGTACTGCGCGGTGCCGGTGATCCATGCCCGTCCGGTGACCTGCGGCAGGATGCCGGTGCGGTCGCCGACGGTGGTCGGCCCGGTGATCCGGCCGGTGAAGCGGGAGCCGATGAAGGACTCGTTGACGAGCTCGGCGCCGACCTCGAGCTCGCCCCTGGCGTGCAGCTGGGCCAGCCGCGCGCTGGTGCCGGTGCCGCAGGGGGACCTGTCGAACCAGCCGGGGTGGATCGCCATCGCGTGCCGGGAGTGCTGCGCGGTCGAGCCGGGCGCCTCGAGGTAGACGTGGTGGCAGACGTCGATCTGCGGGTTCTCGGGGTGGGCCACGGGGTTCTGCTCGTTGACGGCCTCCATGATCGCCAGCCCGGCGTCGAGGAGCCGCTGCTTCTCGGCGCGTTCGAAGGGCAGGCCCAGCTCCTCCAGCCTGACGAAGGCGTAGAAGTTGCCGCCGTAGGCGATGTCGTAGCGCACCTGGCCGAACCCGGGCACCTGCACGACCTGGTCCAGCGCGTGGGAATAGGAGGGCACGTTGTCGAGGGTGACCGACACCGCCCGTCCGTCCTCGACCCGCACCCTGGTGGTGACCAGACCGGCGGGGGTGTCCAGCCGGATGACGGTCTCCGGCTCGGTCACCTCCACCATGCCGGTCTCCACGAGCACGGTGGCCACCCCCATCGTGCCGTGGCCGCACATCGGCAGGCAGCCGGAGACCTCGATGTAGAGCACGCCGTAGTCGGCGTCCGGCCGGGTCGGCGGCTGGAGGATGGCGCCGCTCATCGAGGCGTGCCCGCGCGGCTCGTACATGAGCAGCGTGCGCAGGTCGTCGCGCTCGGCGAGGAACCGCTGGCGGCGCTCGAACATGGTGTCGCCGGGCAGCACGCCGACGCCGCCGGTGATCACCCGCGTGGGCATGCCCTCGGTGTGCGAGTCGACGGCGTGGTAGACGACGGAGGAGCGCATGGTCAGACCTTCTCTTCGGGGGCCGGTGGGATCAGGGTATGGGGTCCCGCCCCGTCCCCCGCGCGAGGACGCCGAGGGGGACGGGGGTGGCGACGAGCCGCTCGGGCACCTCGGTGCCCGGGCCGCCAGGACCGGCGAGCGCGGCGACCGCGGGGGCGCACATGCGCCCCTGGCACCAGCCCATGCCGGCGCGGGTCAGCTGCTTGACCTGGCGCACGCCCACCGCGCCGTCGGCGACGGCGCGGCGGACCTGCCCGGCGCAGACCTCCTCGCACCGGCAGACGGTCGTGGAGTCCTCCAGCCAGCCGGTCCACCCCGCCGGGACCGGGTGGGCGTGCGCCATGGCAGCGGCGAACCGACGGTGCCGTGCCACCTCGCGGCGGACCGCGACCACGCCGCGGTCCCCGGTGACGCCGGGCCGGCCGAGGTCGCGCAGGACGCCTTCGGCCGCCAGCTGACCCTCCCGCAGGGCGAGGCGGGCGCCTCCGACGCCGCAGACCTCCCCGGCCGCGGACAGCCCGGGCACCGACGTGCGCTGCCACCGGTCGACGCCCACCACCTGGTCGCCGCCCCAGGAGGGCACGAGGTCGGCCCCGAGGGTCACGGCGAGGTCGAGCTGGGGCACGAAGCCCCATCCGGTACCGACGGCGTCGGCCTCGAGGCGGCGCCCGGAGCCGGCGACGACGGCGCCCGACCTGTCGAGCCGGGAGATCGTGACGGCCTCGACGCGGTCGGTGCCGTGGGCGGCGGTGACCGCCTGCCGCAGCTGGACGGGGACCCGGTGCCGGGCGAGGGTCGCGGCGTAGCCGGCGCCCTCGACGAGCTTGCCCGGAAGACCCAGCGCCGCGCCGGCCCCTCCGGCCCAGCGCCGGGGGTCGTTGGCCTCGCACACGACGACGGAGGCGCCGCGCGCGGCGAGCCCGGCCGCGACCGGGAGCAGGAAGGGGCCGGTCCCGCCCACCACGACGCGGGAGCCCGCCCGCACGCCGGCGCCCTTGAGGAGGGCCTGCAGCCCGCCGGCGGTGTAGACGCCGGGCAGGTCCCAGCCGGGGAACGGCAGCGGCCGGTCGTAGGCGCCCGTGGCCAGGACCACGTGCCGCGCCTCGAGCCGCACGGCGCTCTCCCGTCCGGGGCCGGCGCTGCGGTCCACCAGGTGGAGGACGTGCTGTCCCGGGGCGGGGTGCACGGCCGTCCACACGTGGTGCCCCAGGAGCGACCGGCAGCGTCCCGAGCGGGCGGCGTCGCGCACCGTGGCGGTCAGCTGCCGGTAGCTGCGGAGGTCGTGGTGGAGGTCCTTGCCATCCCCGACCGCAGAGCCGTGCGGCGGGTGGCGCCAGAACTGGCCGCCGAGCTCCTGGCCTGCGTCGACGAGCGCGACGGACAGGCCGCCGAGCACGGCCACCGCGGCGGCGGCGAGGCCGGCCGGCCCGGCCCCGACGACCACCAGGTCGACGACGTCGGGTGCGGCGCCGGAGGCCGTCGCGCGGACGGTACCGGTGGTCACGGATTCTCACCTTCCGGCGTGCTGACGTCCAGCTGCTCGCGGGCGAGCACCTGGCAGGCCCGCTGGTCGGGCACGCCGTCCACGGTGAGCAGGCAGTCGAAGCAGACCCCGATGCCGCAGAAGATGCCCCGTGGCCGGCCCTCGTGCCGGGTCGTACGCCAGGACGTGCGGCCCGACGCCACGAGCGCGGCGCCGACCGTCTGCCCCGGCACGAACGGCACCGGCCGCCCGTCGAGCTGGAAGCTGGGGCTCATCGCAGGACTCCCGTCCCGGCTCCGTCGACGACGCTGCCGGCGGCCTCGGACCCGCCGCCGACCAGCAGCCGGTCGGGCAGGAAGGGCGCGGGGTCGATCCCGAGCGTGGTCATCGGGTCCGCACCGGTCAGGTGGGCGGCGACCAGCTCCCCGGTGGCGGGTGCCAGTCCGACCCCGGCGCCCTCGTGACCGCAGGCGTGCAGGACCCCGTGCACCCTGGGGTCGGGTCCGATGACCGGCAGGTGGTCTGGACAGTAGGGACGGAAGCCGCGGTAGACGCGCATCAGCTGCACCTGCTCCAGGACGGGGAAGAGCCGGACAGCCTGCGCGGCGAGGACCGCCACCGTGGCGGGGTCCACGGAGGGGTCGAAGCCGACCCGCTCGCGGCTGGCGCCGATGAGCACCGTGCCGCCGCGCGTCGACTCCACCACGCACGAGGTCTCCAGCCCCTCGGTGGAGGCGGCCACGTTGGCCACGTAGTCCGCGGAGTAGACCTTGTGGTGCACCAGCGCCGGGACCGGCTGGGTGACCAGGATGAGCCCCTTGCGGGGCAGGACCGGCACGGGCGCGCCGAGCGCGGCTCCGACCTGGCCGCCCCAGGTGCCGGCGGCGTTGACGACGGCATCGGCTTCCACCTCCGCCCCGTCGGCGCACAGGACCGCCCGCAGCGTGGCGTCCACGCGGCGGCGGACGCCGACCACCTCTGCGCCGGCGCGCAGCACGGCGCCCAGGCGGACCGCCTCGGCCAGGATCGCGGCGGCGGCGAGCACCGGCTGCACCTGCGCGTCCTGCGGGTAGTGGAACCCGCCCGGCAGGTCCGGCGCCAGGTGGGGCTCCAGCTCGAGCAGCGCGTCGGTATCGGCGGCGTCCGCGGCCACGCCGGCCACGGCCTGCCCCGCGACCAGCTCCGCGAGCGGGGCGAGCGCGTCGGCCGCGGTCGCGACGACGACCCCGCCCTTGGGCTCGAACTCCAACGGGTCCGGGCCCAGTTCCTCGGCCCACCGGCCCCACGTGGAGCGGCTGACCAGAGCCAGGTCGAGCTCGGGCCCGGGCGCCTTGTCGGAGACGAGCACGTTGCCCTCGCCGCGGCTGGTCGTGCCGGACCCGACCTGGCCGCGCTCGAGCACGACCACCTCGCAGCCGGCCCTGGCCGCGGCGAGCGCGCAGCTCGCCCCGACGATGCCGGCCCCGACGACGACGACGCGCATGCTCACCTCCTCCCGTGCTGACCCGGACCCCGCTCAGGGGGCGGCGACCCAGACGGTCATCAGCTCCCGGTAGCCGTCCAGCGCCTCGGGTCCGTTGTCCCGGCCCCAGAAGCCGGACTGGCGCAGCCCGCCGAAGGGGGTGGCGACGGTGCCCTCGCTGTAGCCGTTGAGGGCCAGGGTGCCGACGCGGACCTGCTCGGTCCACCACTTCACGGTGCCGATGTCCTCGCACCACACGGTGGAGGCCAGCCCGTAGGGCTCGCCGTTGACCAGCTCGGCGGCCTCCTCGCGGGTGTCCACGCGGATGACGTGCGCGACCGGTCCGAAGACCTCCCCGGTCCCCAGCGCGACGCTGTCCGGCACGCCCTGCAGGAGGGTGGGCGCGACCCAGTAGCCCTCGCCCTCGGGAAGGCCGTCCTGGCGCGCGAGCACGGTGGCACCGGCGGCCACCGCCTCCTCGACCCAGGTGGTGATCCGGTCCCTGGCCCCGGCGTTGATGACGGGGCCCATCGCGGCCTCCTGGCCCATCGGGTCACCGACGGGGAAGGCCAGCGCCTGCCGGGCGAGGGCCTGGCTGAACTGCTCGTAGCCGTCCTCGTCGCCGACGAAGACGACGCGGGAGGTGGCGGTGCAGTTCTGCCCTGCGTTGCCGAAGGCGGCGCCGACGATGTCCTCGGCGATGCCGGCCGGGTCCTTGGTGTGCTCGGAGTCGACGATGTAGGCCGCGCGCCCCCCGAGCTCGAGGGAGACCCGCTTGAGGTTCGACCGTGCCGAGTAGCCCAGGAAGAGACGTCCGACCTCCCCGGAGCCGGTGAAGGTGAGCATGTCCACGTCGTCGTGCAGGCCGAGCGCCTGCCCGACGCCGGGGCCGTCACCGACCAGCACGTTGACGACACCGTCGGGCACCCCCGCCTCACGGGCGAGCTCGCCGAAGTACAGGGCGCTGAGCACCGAGTCCTCGGCCGGCTTGATGACAAGGGTGTTGCCGGCCGCCAGCGCCGGGGCGACCTTCCAGCCGAGCATGGCGATCGGGAAGTTCCACGGCAGGACGACGCCGACGACGCCGATCGGGATGCCGCGCACCCAGCCCCAGCCGTCGGGGCCCTGCAGCTGACGCCCCTCGTGGTGGTCGGCCAGGTCGGCGAAGTAGCGCAGGTTGGCCACGACGTCGGCCACGTCCTCCTCGACGCTGAGCCGCTGCACCTTGCCGGCCTCGAGCGCGTCGAGGTAGGCGATCTCCTCGGCGTGCTCGTGGACCAGGTCCGCCAGCCGCCGCAGGGTCTGTGCCCGCCCGGCGTCGTCGTCGGCCCAGCCGGCCGTGGTGAAGGCCGCACGGGCGGCCGCGACGGCCTCGTCGACCTGCGCCGGGGAGGCGCCGGCGAGGGAGCCGATGGGTGCCCCCGTCGAGGGGTTGATCAGCTCGACCCGCTCGCCCTGGCCGGCCTGCAGCTTGCTGGAGACGTGCACGCCCAGCTGGTCCTCGAGGACGTGCTGGACGAAGGCGGTGCCACGCTCGGACATCGGTCAGACCTCCTGCTCGATCGCGGCGACGGCGGCCACGACGGCCGCCACGGACTCCTCGGACGCGGTCGGCAGGGGCGGGCGCACCGGCCCCTGCTCGAGGCCGAGCTGGCCGAGGCCCTGCTTGATCAGGGAGATGAAGGCGGGGCTGCCCTCGATCTGTCCCAGCGGCACCGACAGCCGCTGCCACAGCTGGGCGGCCGCCGTCCAGTCGCCGGACCGGGCGAGCTCCCAGAGGCGCACGCACGGCCCCGGCGTGAGGAAGGCCGAGGCCGCCACCCAGCCGCTGGCGCCCTGCAGGAAGCCCTCCAGGGCGATGCCGTCGGCACCGACGAAGACGTCCACGTCCTCGCCCAGCTCCGCCCGCAGCTCGGCGACCCGGGTCGCGGCGCCGGAGGTCTCCTTGACGCTCCAGAAGGCGTCGCGGCCGGACAGGCGCGCCAGGTGCTCCGGCAGCAGGTCGACCCCGGTCGAGTGCGGGTTGTTGTAGACCATCACCGGCAGCTCGCTGCCGCGCAGCACGATGTCCATCGCCTCGACCGCCGCCTCGGGCGCCAGCCCCCCGTAGAACGGCGGGGTGATCATCGCCGCGGAGGCACCGGCCCGGGCCGCGTCGCGGACCTGGGCGAGCATGTCCTCGGGGCGGTAGGCCATGCAGCCGACGACGACCGGCACCCGGCCGGCCACGGTCTCGACCGTGGCCCGCACCTGGGCGTCGCGCTCCTCGACGTCCAGCGACAGGGCTTCCCCGGTCGCGCCCTGGGTCAGGACGCCGTGGACGCCGGCGGCCAGCGCCCGCTCCAGGCCGCGTCCCAGGACGTCGAGCTGCTGCTGGCCGTCGGGGCCGAACGGGGTGGTGGACACCGCGAAGACGCCCTGCATGGTCGGTGGCATGGGATCAGCCTCTCTGTTGATCTGACGCTCGGTGCAATATTACATACTACCCAAGCGGCGTGCCCGGGGCCAGCCCGGCTGAGACGCCGGCACCGGCGAGGCCTCAGCCCCGGCCCTCGCTCTCCTCGTCCCGCCCGTCCCGGCCCTCCCGGTCCGCGCCACGCTCGCCCCCGGCGCGGTGCTCGTGCCCCTCGCCGAGCAGGCTGACCTCGCCGAGGTCCGGGGCCCCGTCGTCGCCGCCGGCGCGGACGGCGGCGCGCGCGTCCCTGCCGCTCTTGATGAGGCTGGCGACCGCGGTGACGCCCAGGATGACCACGATCGCCCCGAGGGAGAACCAGATCGGGATGTCCCAGACGTGGAACGGCTCGCCGCCGTTGATGAAGGACAGGTTGTTCTCGTGCAGCGCGTGGATGATCAGCTTCACGCCGATGAAGGCCAGCAGGACCGCCAGGCCGATGCCCAGGTAGACCAGCCGCTTGAGCAGGTCACCCAGCAGGAAGTAGAGCTGCCGCAGGCCCATCAGCGCGAAGACGTTGGCCATCAGCACCAGGTACGGTTCCTGGGTCAGGCCGAAGATGGCCGGGATCGAGTCGAGGGCGAAGAGCAGGTCGGTCGTGCCCAGCGCGACGATGACGATGGCCATCGGGGTGAGGACCGTCTTGCCGGCCTCGACGACGCGCAGCTTGGTCCCTCCGTCCCAGGACTGGGTCAGGGGGAAGCGCCGCTCGATGAACTTCAGGAGCGCGTTCTCCTGGAAGTCGTCGTCGTCGGCGTCGTCGTGGCCGATGTTCTCCTTGGCCAGCTTGACCGCGGTGTAGATCAGGAAGACGCCGAAGATGTAGAACACCCACGACCAGCGCTCGATGGCGGCCGCGCCCACCAGGATGAAGATCGCCCGCATGACGAGGGCCATGACGATGCCCACCATCAGCGCGTACTGCTGGTACTTCCTCGGCACACCGAACTTGGCCATGATGATGAGGAAGATGAAAAGGTTGTCGATCGAGAGCGAGTACTCGGTCAGCCAGCCGGCGAAGAACTCCCCTGCCAGCTGCCCACCCTCGAAGAAGAGCACCCCGAGCCCGAAGAGGATCGCCGCGCCGACGTAGCCGGTCAGCGCGAGGGACACCTCCCGCCGGGAGGGCTCGTGCGGCCTGCGACCGAGGACGAGGAGGTCGAAGGCGAAGAACACGGCCACGAGCGCCATGGTCAGGATCCACACCCACGTGGGCACGGTCATGGAAAAACCCTTCCGGTCAGTTCTACGGACCGGAGGTCTCTCCCGCACCGCAGACCCGCGTCGGGGGTCTGCCCGGGTGCCGGCTCCCCGGGTCCGGCCGCTGGCGCGGTCCGGACCGTCCTGACGAGGATGCCGCCGGGGATACTCCCCTCCGATGGACGTCGTCATTGTGGCACAGCGAGGCACCACCGGCAGGCGTGACGGGTGGCACCGGGCGGGGCCCGCTGCTCAGCCGGTGGCCTCCCGCATCTGCCGCAGCTCCTTCTTCAGCTCGGAGATCTCGTCGCGCAGCCGGGCCGCCAGCTCGAAGTGCAGGTCGGTCGCGGCCTGGTGCATCTGGTCGGTCAGCTCGTGGATGAGCTGGGCCAGCTCGGTGGCCGGCAGGTCGTCGGTGGAGCGACGCTCGATGACCGCGGTGCCCACGGCCGCCGCCGCCCCGCGGCCCCGGCCCGTGCCCCGCGACTGGCGCCGGCCGCTGCCCATCAGCGCCTCGGTGTCGGCGTCCTCGCGCTCGAGCATGTCGGTGATGTCGGCGATCTTCTTGCGCAACGGGGTCGGGTCGATCCCGTGGGCCGCGTTGTAGGCCAGCTGCTTGTCCCGGCGCCGGTTGGTCTCCTCGATGGCGTCCCGCATCGACGGGGTGACGGTGTCGGCATACATGTGCACCTGGCCGGAGACGTTGCGGGCGGCGCGGCCGATCGTCTGGATGAGCGAGCGGGTGGAGCGCAGGAAACCCTCCTTGTCGGCGTCGAGGATGCTGACCAGCGACACCTCCGGCAGGTCCAGGCCCTCGCGCAGGAGGTTGATGCCGACGAGGACGTCGTACTCCCCCAGCCGCAGCTCGCGCAGCAGCTCCACCCGGCGCAGGGTGTCCACCTCGGAGTGCAGGTAGCGCACCCGCACGCCCTTGTCGAGGAGGTAGTCGGTGAGGTCCTCGGCCATCTTCTTGGTCAGGGTGGTCACCAGGACCCGCTCGTTCTTGGCCGTCCGTTCCCCGATCTCGTGGAGCAGGTCGTCGATCTGGCCCTTGGTCGGCTTGAGCACGACCTGGGGGTCGACCAGGCCGGTGGGACGGATGATCTGCTCGACCACGCCGTCGGCCCTGGCCATCTCGTAGTCGCCGGGGGTCGCCGAGAGGTAGACGGTCTGGCCGATGCGCTCGAGAAACTCCTCCCACTTCAGCGGGCGGTTGTCCATGGCGCTAGGCAGCCGGAAGCCGTGCTCGACGAGGGTGCGCTTGCGCGACATGTCGCCCTCGTACATCGCACCGATCTGCGGCACGGTCACGTGCGACTCGTCGATGACGAGCAGGAAGTCCTCCGGGAAGTAGTCGAGCAGGCAGTTCGGCGCGGACCCCGACGCGCGGCCGTCGATGTGGCGCGAGTAGTTCTCGATGCCCGAGCACGACCCGACCTGGCGCATCATCTCGATGTCGTAGGTGGTGCGCATCCGCAGCCGCTGGGCCTCGAGCAGCTTGCCCTGCTTCTCGAAGGTCTCCAGCTGGTCGGCCAGCTCGGTCTCGATCCCGCCGATCGCCCGCTCCATCCGCTCCGGCCCGGCCACGTAGTGCGAGGCCGGGAAGACGTACATCTCCTGCTCCTCGCGCACGACCTCGCCGGTCAGCGGGTGCAGGGTGTAGATCTTGTCGATCTCGTCGCCGAAGAACTCGACCCGCAGCGCGAGCTCCTCGTACTGGGGGATGATCTCGACGGTGTCGCCGCGGACCCGGAAGGTGCCGCGGGTGAACGCGGCGTCGTTGCGGGAGTACTGCATGGTGACGAACCGGCGCAGCAGGTCGTCGCGCCCGATCGTCTGGCCGACCTTGAGCCGGACCATCCGGTCGACGTACTCCTGCGGGGTGCCCAGGCCGTAGATGCAGGAGACCGAGGCCACCACGACCGCGTCGCGCCGGGTGAGCAGGCTGTTGGTCGCGGAGTGCCGCAGCCGCTCGACCTCGTCGTTGATGGACGAGTCCTTCTCGATGTAGGTGTCCGTCTGCGGAACGTAGGCTTCCGGCTGGTAGTAGTCGTAGTAGGAGACGAAGTACTCGACGGCGTTCTTGGGGAGCAGCTCGCGGAACTCGTTGGCGAGCTGCGCGGCGAGCGTCTTGTTGGGGGCCATCACCAGGGTGGGCCGCTGGACCTGCTCGATCAGCCAGGCCGTCGTCGCCGACTTGCCGGTGCCGGTCGCGCCCAGGAGCACGACGTTCTGCTCGCCGCGGTTGATCCGGTCGGCGAGGTCCTTGATGGCGGCCGGCTGGTCACCGCTGGGGCTGAAGTCGGAGACGACCCGGAAAGGGTTCACCGTGCGCTGGAGGTCGGTCGTGGGTCGCATACCTCAACGCTAACGCCGAGAGCCGACAGACCCTTCCTCGAGCATCCGGCGGAGCACCTCCTCCTCGGTGGGTTGTGGACAGAGATTCACCGATTCGGGATCGTTGATGTCCATCCAGGGGATCCACGGAAGCGTCCCGCCCTCGTAGCTGGCCAGGTACGTCTCGATGAACGTCTCCCGGGTCGGAGGCTGGGAGATGGAGTAGCCGTGGTCGAGGAGGCACTCGCGTCCTTCGAGCATCAGGTCGTAGAGCGTCGACAGCTCGGCCTCCGACGGAGTGCGCGAGCTGCTCCCCCGGCCCACCTGCTCCGTGCACGTCGTGATCGCCTCATCCAGGCTGGCCTGCTGGTCCGCCACCACCTCGCCGATCTCGAAGCTGCCGTCCTCCCGCATCCGGGTCGGGAACCCGAGGTCGGTCAGGCAGGTCGACATCAGCTCGGCCTGCTCCCGACGATCGCGAGCCACCGCCTCCGGATCCGGCACGGACTCTGACGCGATAGCCTCCCGGGTCGTGGTCGGTCTCGGCCCCGAGTCCGCCGCCGGCGTGACGCATGCCCCCAGGCTCAGCACGCAGCCGACGACAGCAACCGAGACCTGCCAGTTCCTCACGGGTTCCGGCAGTACGCGTACGTTCCCGGATCGCTCAAGGCGCCGTAGTAGACACGAGCGAACCAGTCGCCACCGTTGTAGGACCCCTGCCGATACCGAGCGGTCCAGAACGGCCCGTCGTCCCAGTACTGGGACGTGCTCCCTGGTCCGGCGAGATAGGTCACCTCAGTCGACAATGACCTTGCCCAGGGATCGGACGGCTGGACGCACGAGGACCGGTACAGCGTCCCTCCCTCGCGAGCCACAGCCTGCGCCGGTAGCGCCAGCCCCAGTACCATGAGGACCCCCGCGAGGACTGCGATGATCTTCTGGTTCATGGCACCTTCCTTCCTCACCACAGCAACGGCGATGCCGATGACGCTGTCACCCTCCCAATGGCAACTGCGTGTGTCAAGCGCCGACACGGCGGGGAGCTACCGAGGGCTGTCAGGGCAGTGGTCCGCACTGGGTGTCGGAGCGATGCCGGTCACGTCGTGACGCCGCTGGTCGTGCAGCAGGTCGGCCCAGGTGCGGGCGAGGACGGGCGGCAGGTCCGAACCCGCCACGGCATCGTCCAGCGCCACCAGCTGTGCGTCGGTCCAGCGGAACTGCGGTGCCGCGCGACCCACCACGAGTGCGATCGCCTGTCCGCGCCGGGCCACCTCCGGGGCACGGTCGAGGTATGCGGTGACGAGCGGGTCAACGACGTGCCGCTGCTCCGCGGACCACAGCCCGCGTGCCAGGGCCAGCAGCTCGCGGTTGGAGGTGCCCTCGGCGAGCAGCCGGTCCAGCGTCGCGGCCTTGACCGTCGCCCCGGGGACGGCGGCACCGGCGCTCAGGGCGGCCAGCCGGCCGACGCTGGAGGAGTCGCGGCGCAGCTCCGCCTCGACCACGTCCTCGACCCGCTCACCCAGCTCGGCGAGCCGGACGATCGTGTCCCACCGGTGCGTCGGCGCGAGCGGTCCGCGCGGCCCGCCGTCGCGGAGCCACCCGTGCAGCAGGGCAGCGTCACGGCTCGTCCCGACGGCCGTGGCGACGAGGTTCTGCACCGCGGCGTCGGGCCGGTCGTCGCCCAGCATGGCGACGGCCACGAGGGCCAGGCGGTCAAGCAGCCCCGGCACGTCCGCCGGGACCGCGCTCGAGCGCACCGCCGCGGCCGCGCGTGTCAGCACGTGCTCCACGACGACGGTCGACGGCTCGGGCGGCAGGTGCTGCTCGACGAGCTCGACCAGGGTGCCCACCGGCAGCCGTCCCTGGACGGCCTCGTCGAGCAGCGTCGCCCACAGGATGGTGCGCGGGTGCTCGTCCGGCACGGCCGAGAGCCGCTCGAGGACCAGCTCACGGCCGGCAGGGTCGAGCGCGACGGCGGCGAAGGTGTCCCCCGTGCTGTTCGGCACGACCATGTCCGCCGCCGGCAACGGCACCTCCTCGGCGTCGAGGTCGACCACACGCTCCCAGGCGGCGACCAGGCCGTCCTCGCCCGCACGGTCGTAGCCGCTCGCCCGGAGCCGGTGGGGACGGGAACCCTCCCGCCGGAGAGCCGGCATACCCTTCCCCTCGTCGGTCCGCACCACGCGGAGAGTGTCGTGCCCGGTGGTGCGCAGCCATGCCTCGGCCCAGCCGATGACGTCGCGGTCGGTCACGGACTGCAGGGTGCCGACGAGGTCGTCCAGGGTGGCGGTGCCGAAGCGGTGCTGCGTCAGGTGCCGGTCCACCCCGCGGAAGAAGGTCTCCTCACCCAGCCAGAACGCGAGCTGGCGCAGGCACGAGTTGCCCTTGGCGTAGGAGATCGGGTCGAAGTTGTTGAAGGCCGCGTCCACGTCCGGGACGTCCTCGGGCCGCGGCGCGACGGGGTGCGAGCTCGGGCGGGTGTCGGCCGCGTAGCCGCCGGCCTTGCGCGAGACGTCGAACTCGGCGAACGCGTCCACCCCCGGCAGCGCCAGCCCGCCGACGAGGAAGCCCATGTAGTCGGCGAACGACTCGTTGAGCCAGGTGTCCTCCCACCAGCGGAAGGTCACCAGGTCGCCGAACCACATGTGCGCCATCTCGTGCGCGACCGTCATCGCCCGGCGCCGCGCCAGCCCCGGGTCGGTCACCCCGGCCGGCAGCAGCTCGTCGCGGAAGGTCACGACCCCGGGGGTCTCCATCGCGCCCCAGTTGTGGCCGGGCACGAAGACCTGGTCGTAGGCGCCGAAGGCGTAGGGCTCGGTGAACCGCGCGGCGTAGGCGTCGAAGGCGCGCTCGGTGACGTCCCGCAGCTGTGCCAGGTCGCGGTCCAGGTCGTCGGCCTGCGAGGCGCGGCAGTGCCAGCCGAAGCGGGTGCCGGCGTGCTCCCACGTCCGCGAGGCGAAGGTGCCGGCGCAGACGGCCACGAGGTATGACGACACGGGCGGGGTGGTGGTGAACGTCCAGGTCTGCTCCTGGTCCGGACCGGCGGAGGTGCCGTTGGACAGCACCGTCCACCCCGGCCGCCCGGTCACGCTCATGGTGAAGGGCGCCTTGAGGTCGGGCTGGTCGAAGCAGGCGAACACCCGCCTGGCCACGTCCATCCCGCCGTAGCAGCCGAGGTAGACCTGCCCGTCGGCCGGGTCCACGAACCGGTTCATGCCGTCGCCGTCGGTGACGTAGGGCATCCGCGCCTCGACGACGACCTCGTTGTCGCCGTCCAGGTCCTCCAGGTGGACCCGCTCGTCGCGGTACACGCCGTGGAGCTCGGCACCGTTGAGCGTGACCGAGACGTCGACGGCGTGCTGGAGGTCCAGGAACGTGCTCGCCCCGGCCTCGGCGGAGAAGCGCACCGTGGAGCGGGAGATCACGTGGTCGTCCCCACCGAGGTCCAGGTGGACCGTGCAGGAGACGTCGCGGACGGTACGGGCACGGGCACGGGCGTCGGTGAGGGTCAGCGGCACCCGACGACCATACCGAGCCGGCGCCGGCCCCCGGTGACACGAGAGGGCCCGGCCCCCCGAGGGGGACCGGGCCCGGCACGTCATACCCCCGTCAGGGGCGGGTGCTCAGTTGCCGGTGAGCTTCTCGCGCAGCGCGGCCAGCGCCTCGTCCGAGGCGAGCGTGCCGCCCGCCTCGTCCTCCGACTCCGAGGAGTAGGACGTGGACGCCGGGGCGACCTGGACGCCGGTGTCGGCGTCGGACTCCGTGGCCGCCTCGACCTGCGCCTTGTGCGCCTCCCAGCGGGCGTGGGCGTCGGCGTACTCCTTCTCCCACTTCTCGCGCTGGGTGTCGAAGCCCTCGAGCCACTCGTTGGTCTCCGGGTCGAAGCCCTCGGGGTACTTGTAGTTGCCCTGCTCGTCGTACTCGGCGGCCATCCCGTAGAGGGTCGGGTCGAACTCGGCGGTGACCGCGTCGTTGGCCTGCTTCAGCGACAGCGAGATCCGGCGACGCTCCAGGTCGATGTCGATGACCTTGACGAACACCTCGGCACCGACGGTGACGATCTGCTCGGGCAGCTCCACGTGGCGCTCGGCCAGCTCGGAGATGTGCACGAGGCCCTCGATGCCGTCCTCGACGCGCACGAACGCACCGAAGGGGACGAGCTTGGTGACCTTGCCGGGCACGACCTGGCCGATGGCGTGGGTGCGCGCGAAGACCTGCCACGGGTCCTCGAGGGTCGCCTTCAGGGACAGCGAGACGCGCTCGCGGTCCATGTCGACGTCGAGCACCTCGACGGTGACCTCGTCACCCACCTCGACGACCTCGCCCGGGTGGTCGATGTGCTTCCAGGACAGCTCGGAGACGTGCACGAGGCCGTCGACGCCGCCACCCAGGTCGACGAAGGCGCCGAAGTTGACGATGCTGCTGACGGTGCCGGTGCGGACCTGGCCCTTCTGCAGCTCCTTGAGGAAGGTGGTGCGCACCTCGGACTGGGTCTGCTCAAGCCAGGCGCGGCGGGACAGGACCACGTTGTTGCGGTTCTTGTCCAGCTCGATGATCTTGGCCTCGATCTGCTTGCCCACGTAGGGCTGCAGGTCGCGGACGCGACGCATCTCCACCAGCGAGGCGGGCAGGAAGCCGCGCAGCCCGATGTCGAGGATGAGGCCACCCTTGACGACCTCGATGACGGTGCCGGTGACGACGCCGTCCTCCTCCTTGATCCGCTCGATGGAACCCCACGCACGCTCGTACTGGGCGCGCTTCTTGGACAGGATCAGCCGGCCCTCCTTGTCCTCCTTCTGGAGGACCAGGGCCTCGACCTCGTCGCCGACGCTGACGACCTCGGAGGGGTCGACGTCGTGCTTGATGGCCAGCTCGCGCGAGGGGATGACGCCCTCGGTCTTGTAGCCGATGTCGAGCAGGACCTCGTCCCGGTCGACCTTGACGATGACACCCTCGACGATGTCTCCGTCGTTGAAGTTCTTGATCGTCGCGTCGATCGCTGCGAGCAGCTCCTCCTCAGACCCGATGTCGTTGACAGCGATCTGGGAGATGGCCTTGTCGGCCGTGGTGGCAGTCATGTAGTAGGGGCTCCGATTGTGGACAGGATGAAGGTGGACAGTGCTGGAGTGGTGCTGGTGGATCTGTGCACGGGCACGCGTGAGCGCACGCGACGCGCCCACCAAGACTAACGACCACGGGCCACGGGGTCAAAGTCGCCCCGCCCTGCCAGACTGCTCGGGTGAGCGAGCCTGCGTCCCCCGACCGTGTCAGCCGCCGCCCGGTGGGGCACGACGACGCCGTGCGCGCCGGTCGCCGGTGGTGGGACGCCCAGGCGGAGGACTACTACGCCGAGCACGGAGCCTTCCTCGGCGACGCGGAGCTCGTGTGGGGCCCGGAGGGATGGACCGAGACCCGGCTGGGGCTGCTCGGCGAGGTCGCCGGGCTCGACGTGCTCGAGGTCGGTGCCGGCGCGGCTCAGGGCGGGCGCTGGGCGGCCGGGCAGGGGGCCAGGGTGGTCTCCACGGACCTCTCGGCCGGCATGCTCGGCGTGGCCCGCCGGATCGACGGCGGTATGCCGTCCGCCCCGCACCCCTCCTACGTCCAGTGCGACGGCGCCCGCCTGCCGTTCGCCGCCGCCGCCTTCGACCTGGTCCTCACCGCCCACGGCGTCCTCTCCTTCGTCCCCGACGTGGAGGCCACCCTGAAGGAGTGGGCGAGGGTGCTGCGCCCCGGCGGCCGCTGCGTCTTCTCCCTGTCCCACCCCTTCCGGTGGGTCTTCCCCGACGTGCCCGGCCAGGCGGGGCTGACCGTCACCCACTCCTACTTCGACCGGCGCGCCTACGTGGAGGAGACGACGGCCGGGGAGGCGCTCTACTCCGAGCACCACCGCACCGTGGGGGACCTGGTGCGCGCGGTGGTGGGCGCCGGCCTGCACCTGGCGGACCTTGTCGAGCCGGGATGGCCCGACGACGCCGACCACGAGTGGGGCGGGTGGAGCCGGCTGCGCGGCGAGCTCGTCCCGGGCACCCTCGTCCTGGTGGCGGGCAGGCCCGGCTGACGCGACTCGCCGCGACCGACCGGGAACAGGGCTGGTCACAGTACGGTCACAGTTCTCCACAAGTGAGCATCCGCGGGCTAGTCTGGCGCCCACACCCGCCCGTGAAGCGGGGTCACACACCCGTGCAACGGGCCACCACGTTCGAGAGGACAACGATGTTCAGGAAGATCCACGTGAAGGCGGTGGCCGCGCTGTCGGCCGTCGCGCTCCTCGCGGCCTGCGGGTCGGGGGCGGACGAGCCCGACGCCGCCACCACCGAGACGCAGCCCGCCGACTCCGGCGCCACCGAGAGCGCCACCGACGGCACCACCGAGACGGGAGCGGCCGGCACCGACGCGGCCAAGCCCGCGTCCTTCACCTTCGGCTACATCCTCCCGGAGACCGGCGCGCTGGCCTACCTCGGCCCGCCGCAGATCAAGTCGCTCGAGCTGGCGATCAAGGACATCAACGACGCCGGCGGTGTCCTCGGCGCCGAGATCCCGGCACCGATCGGCGGCGACGAGGGCGACCAGGCCACGATCGCGCAGGCCTCCGCCGACCGGATCCTCGGTCAGGGTGTCAGCGCCATCATCGGCGCGGCGGCCTCCGGCCGCTCGCTCGACATCATCGACCGGATCACCGGCGCGGGCGTCATGCAGTGCTCGGGTTCCAACACCGCGCCGACGTTCACCGACTACGACGACGACGGGCTCTACATCCGCACGGCGCCGTCCGACGCCCTGCAGGGCCCGGTCCTGGCCAACACGATCGTCAACGACGGCTGGTCCAACGTCGCGATCGTCGCCCGCGCCGACGACTACGGCCGCGGCCTGGCCAACGCCACCGCCGACGCGCTGGAGAACGCCGGAGCCACGGTCGCGCTCAACGAGACCTACGACCCGCTGGCGCAGCAGTACGACTCCGTCGTCCAGGCCGTCGTCTCGGCCCAGCCCGACGCCGTGGTCGTCGTCGCCTTCGAGGAGGGCGTGCAGATCATCCAGGGCCTCATCGAGGCCGGGATCACCCCCGCCGACACGGGCTTCTACGCGGCGGACGGGATGCGCAACCCGGACCTGGGATCCCTGGTCAACGAGGCTGACCCCAGCGTGCTGGCCGGCATGAAGGGCACCGCCCCGGCGTCTGCGGCCAACGACGACTTCCTGTCCTCGCTGGCCGAGTTCGCCCCCGAGCTGGGCGACAACACCCAGTTCGCCCCGCAGGTCTACGACTGCGCGGTCGTGGTGGCCCTGGCCGCCGACGCCGCAGGGTCGGCCGACGCGCAGGAGTTCAAGTCCGAGGTCGTCAACGTGACCAAGGACGGCACCGAGTGCACCTCGTACGCGGAGTGCAAGGACCTCATCGACGCCGGTGAGGACATCGACTACCAGGGCGTCAGCGGTCCGCTGGACTTCACCGACGCCGGCGAGCCCGGACGCGCCTCCATCGAGGTCTACGGCTTCGATGACGCCGGCAAGTTCGAGTCGATCGAGACCGTCGAGTCCAACCCCGCCGCCGACTCGCGCTGACGCGCCACGACGGCACGGACGAAGGCCCGCCCCCCTCGAGGGGCGGGCCTTTCGCCTGTCCGGTGCGCGGCGGTCAGTCGTCGATGCGCGCGAGGGTGCCCAGGTAGAGCTCGATGACCTTCGGGTCGCTCGCCAGCTCCTCGCCGGTGCCCGTGTAGGCGTCGCGGCCCTGGTCCAGCACGTAGGCCCGGTCGGAGATGTCCAGGCACTGCCGCGCGTTCTGCTCCACCATGAGGATGGAGACGCCCGAGTCGTTGATCTTGGAGACCGCCTCGAAGACCACGTCCTGCATCAGGGGCGACAGGCCGGCCGAGGGCTCGTCGAGGAAGAGCACCATCGGGTCGGTCATCAGGGCACGGCCCATCGCCACCACCTGGCGCTCGCCGCCGGACAACGAGCCGGCCCGCTGCGCACGCCGGTCGGCGAGCAGCGGGAACAGCTCGGCCACGGCCCGGAACCGGCTCTCGAACTCCTTGGGGCGGACGTACATCCCCATCTCCATGTTCTCGCTGATCGTGAGCGAGGGGAAGACGTTGTTGTTCTGCGGGACATAGCCCAGACCGTCGGCCACGAGCAGGTGGGCCGCGCGGCCGGTGATGTCACGGTCCTCGAGCAGGACCTGGCCGGAACTGACGGGAACCAGCCCGAACATCGTCTTGATAAGCGTGGACTTGCCCGCTCCGTTGGGCCCGATGATCCCCACCAGCTCGCCGCGGTCGACGTGGACGTTGCAACCGTTGAGGATGTTGACCTCAGGCAGGTAGCCCGAGACCAGCTCCACCGAGCTCAGCAGCGGCGTGCCGCCCGTGGTCGCGGAGTCCTCGCTGCGCGCGTCGTCGTTCATGCCTGGTCCTCCTCGGAAGCGTCGTCGGACAGGCTGCGCCTGGTCCCCAGGTAGGCGTCGATGACCGCCCGGTCCCGACGGATGTCGTCCGGACGCCCCTCGGCGATCACCTTGCCCTCGGCGAAGCAGACCACCCAGTCGCTGATGGACATGATCACGTCCATGTCGTGCTCGACCAGGACGATGGAGACACCGTCGTCGCGCAGCGCCTGGATGTGCCCCAGCAACGACTGGGTCAGGGCGGGGTTGACGCCCGCCATCGGCTCGTCGAGCATCAGCAACGAGGGGTCGACCATCATCGCCCTGGCCATCTCCAGCAGCTTGCGCTGCCCCCCCGACATGGTGCCGGCGAACTCGTCGCGCATGTGGGTGAGCCTGAAGCGCTCCAGCAGCACCTCGGCCCGGGCCCGGTTCTCCCGCTCCTGCCCGGCCCAGAGGAAGCGCAGCGGCGCGCGCCACAGGCTCTCCCCCGCCTGGTCGGTGGCCCCCAGCATGACGTTCTCCAGGGTCGTCAGCCGCATCAGGGCCTTGGTCAGCTGGAAGGTCCGCACCATGCCCAGGCGGGCGATGCGGTAGGCGGCCCACCCGCTGACGTCCTTGCCGTCGAAGGACCACGTCCCGCTCGTCGGCGTGTCGAAACCGCTGACCAGGTTGAAGAACGTCGACTTGCCGGCCCCGTTGGGACCGATGAGGGCGGTGATCGTGCCACGCTGCACCTCGAGGTGGTCCACGTCGACGGCGGTGAGGCCACCGAACTGCCGGACCACGCCGTCCGCGACGAGGATCGGGTCCGGCTTGGCCACGCCGGGCACCGCCGCGACGTCGCGCAACGCCTCCGCCGCGCGCAGCGCGCCGGCAGAGGGTCCCTGATGCTTGAGCTCCTGCTCGGCGTCGATGAGCTCCTCTCGCTGGGACATCAGGTCCTCGTGCGCGGGCTCGGACCGGGCGTGGTCAGCGGACATCGAGACGCAACTCCTTCTGGTTGCCCAGCAGCCCGGCCGGGCGGAACAGCATCAGCAGCATCAGGCCGAGGCCGACGGCTGCGAAGCGGATCGCGCCGACATCGCTGCTGTCCAGCACGCTCGTGGGGATGACGCCGCTGCTGATGGCCTGCCGCAGCAGCGAGTCCAGCGAGGTGAGCAGGAACCAGAACACGACGGATCCCAGGATGGGACCCATGATCCGGCTCGCCCCGCCCAGGATGACGATCGTCCACAGGTAGAAGGTGAGGATCGGCATGAAGACGTCGGGGCTGAGCGCCTGCGTGTTGATCGCCAGCAGGGAACCCGCCAGCGCACCCATGACCCCGCCGAGGACCAGGCTCTGCATCTTGTAGACGAAGACGTTCTTGCCCAGGCTGCGGGCGGCCATCTCGTCCTCCCGCACGGACCGCAGCACGCGGCCCCACGGCGAGTGGACGAGGAGCGCCACGAGCAGCGCGGCCAGCAGCGCCGCGCCCCACCCCACGGTCATCACCCACAGGGCGTTCCGGGAGAAGTTCAGCGGGCCGAGGGCGAGCGGTCCGGTGAAGGGGTTGAAGGCGTAGAAGCCGTTGGCGAACTGAGTGATGCCGAAGACACCGCCGGTCAGCGGCTCGGCCCACTCCGAGCGGTAGAGGTAGCGCAGCACCTCGCCCGCCGCGATCGTGGCGATCGCGAGGTAGTCGCCGCGCAACCGCAGCGTCGGGATGCCGAGCAGGAGCGCCAGCACCACGGCGCACGCCATACCGACGAGGATGCCCACCCACAGCGGGCTGCCCCAGGCGATCACCGGCACCGCCGTGCCGTAGGCCCCGACGAGCATGAAGCCCACGTGCCCGAAGTTGAGCAGCCCGGTGTAGCCGAAGTGCAGGTTCAGGCCCACGGCGGCGAGTGCGTAGATCGCCGCCTCCGGGCCGAGCGCGCCCCGCAGGGCGTTGCTGAGGATTGCCATCAGGTCCACTGTCGTCGTCCTCTCATCCCACTCGCTCGCGGCGTCCGAAGAAGCCCTGCGGGCGGACCAGGAGCACCAGGATCATGACGAGAAGCGCCCACATGTTCTGCAGCGAGGCGGGGAACCACAGCGTGGAGAGCTGGGAGACCAGCCCGATGGCGATCGCACCGACCATCGCGCCGTAGGCGCTGCCGAGGCCGCCGAGGATGACGGCGGCGAACATCAGGAGCAGCAGCTGGAAGCCCATGTCGGGGTAGACCGCCTGGGTCAGCCCGAACAGCACGCCGCCGAGGCCCGCGAGGGCGCCGCCCAGGAGCCAGACGATCATGATGATCCGCTCGACGTTGATGCCGGAGGCGGACGCCAGGTCCTGGTTGTCGTTGACGGCTCGCATCGCCTTGCCGACCCGGGTGCGCTCCAGCATGAAGGCGACGAGGCCCATGAGGGCGAACGCGATGAGCGTGACGATCAGGTCTCGGGGCGTGATGCGGAACAGTCCGAGGTCCATCGACTGCTGGAGGTTGTACTCGTCGTACTGACGGCGCCGGGACCCGAACAGCACCAGCAGGATGTGCCGGACCACCAGGGCCAGCCCGATCGCCACGATGAACTGCTGGATCAGGCCGGCGCTCTTGCGCCGCATCGGGCGCCAGACGGTGAGCTCGACCCCGCCCGCCAGGAGCGCGGTGAGGATCATCGCCAGGATCCCGGCCAGCCAGACGGGCAGGTTCAGGGGGGTGACGGAGAGGAAGAACGCCATGATCGCGCCGAAGGTGACGTACTCGCCGTGGGCGAAGTTGATCAGCCGGGTCGTGCCGAACACCAGCGACAGGCCGACCGCGGTGATCGCGATGATCGCACCGAACTTGATGCCCTCCACGGTCAGCTGGATGAACTGTCGCGCGAACGACGTGCCGCCTGCCGCCGGGGGCGCCGCGGCCCCGTCCTCCCCCCCGGCGCCCGCGGCGAGCTGGAAGATCACGCCCTGCTGCGCCCCCGGCCGGACGACCACGCCGTCGATCTGCGCGCCGTCCTCGGTCCGGGGCACCACGCCCTCCGGCAGCTGTGCCGGGTCGATCGAGGCGGAGTAGGTGCCGGGCTCGGGCAACGGGACCTCCCACTGGCCCTTGTCGTCGGTCGTGCCGCTGCCGACCTCGGTGCCGTCCTGGGTCACCGTGATGGTCAGACCACTGATCGGCTGCCGGTCCGGCCCGCGGATGCTTCCGCGTATCGACTGGGCAGCCTCGTCCTGGGGTGGTGCGGTGCTCTTGGCGGCGTCGTCCTGGCTCAGCACCGCGGCGGGCACGGCCGCCGTCGGTGGCGAGGAGCTGTGACTGAGCGCCGCGGCGGCAGCGCCGGGCACCAGCATCACGGTCAGGAGCAGCGCCGCGAACAATGACATGACGCGGGCGCGCACGGGTCCTCCTTCGGATCGCTGCCCGGAAGTAAACCACACCGTCGCAAGCCTGCGGACGTGCCACCGTCCAGCGTGTCCGAATCGTGACCAACGCACGCTCACGGGGCTGCCCGGACTAGTGCGCGGCGTCGTGCCAGCTGCGACCCACGCCGACGCTGACGTCGAGCGGCACGTCCAGGTCGGCTGCGGCACCCATCTGCGCACGGACGATCTCCTCGACCTGCTCGCGCTCCCCCGGCGCGACCTCCAGGACCAGCTCGTCGTGCACCTGCAGCAGCATGCGCGAGCGCACGCCGGCCTCGCGCAGGGCCCGTTCGGTCCCGAGCATCGCCACCTTGATCAGGTCCGCGGCCGAGCCCTGGATCGGAGCGTTGAGGGCCATCCGTTCGGCCATCTCCCGCCGCTGCCGGTTGTCGCTGGTCAGGTCGGGAAGGTGCCGCCGCCGCCCCAGGATCGTCTCGGTGAAGCCGGTGCGGCGCGCCTCGGCGACGACGTCGCGCAGGTAGTCCCGCACGCCGCCGAACCGCTCGAAGTACTCCTCCATCAGGCCCTTGGCCTCGGCGGTCAAGATGCCGAGCTGCTTGGACAGCCCGAACGCGGACAGCCCGTAGGCCAGGCCGTAGCTCATCGCCTTGACCTTGGCCCGCATCTGCAGGGTGACCTCGTCGGGCTCCACGCCGAAGACGCGAGAGCCGACGAAGCGGTGCAGGTCCTCGCCGGTGCGGAAGGCTTCGATGAGCCCGGCGTCCTGGGACAGGTGCGCCATGATCCGCATCTCGATCTGGCTGTAGTCGGCCGACATCAGCGACTCGAAGGAGCCGCCGCCCGGGTCGGTCCCCACCACGAAGATCTCCCGGATCCGGCGCCCCTCCTCGGTCCGGATAGGGATGTTCTGCAGGTTCGGCTCGGTCGAGCTGAGGCGGCCGGTGGCCGCGATCGTCTGCTGGTAGGTGGTGTGGATGCGCTGGTCGTCGGCGACCGACTTGATCAGGCCCTCCGCGGTCACCCGCAGCCGGGTCTTGTCCCGGTGCCGCAGCAGCGCCTCGAGGAACGGGTGCTCGGTCTGGGCGTAGAGCCCGGCCAGGGCGTCGGCGTCCGTCGTGTAGCCGGTCTTGGTCCGCCGCGTCTTGGGCAGCGCGAGCGTGTCGAAGAGGACCGTCTGCAGCTGCTTGGGCGACCCGAGGTTGATCGTGTCGTCGCCGATGGCCTCCCAGGCGTCCTGCTGGGCCTGCGTCATCGCGTCGGCGAACTCCGCCTCGAGGCGCTCCAGACCCGGCAGGTCGACGGCGATGCCGGCCTGCTCCATCCGGCGCAGCACCCCGACCAGGGGGAGCTCGACGTCGCGCAGCAGCTTCTGCTCCTCCTCGTCGGCGAGCTCCTCGTCCAGGGCGAGGGACAGGTCGTGCACGGCTCGGGCGTGCACCATGGCCGAGCGGGCCGCGGCGGCCCCTCCCGCGTCGTCGCCCCCGAAGGACAGCTCGAGCTGGCCCTGGGCCCCCGGGTCCTCGTCCAGCCGCAGCTCGCGGTGCAGGTAGCGCAGCGCCAGATCGGCCAGGTCGTAGGAGCGCTGGTCCGGGCGGACCAGGTAGGCGGCCAGCGCCGTGTCGCTGACGACGCCCTCCAGACCCAGCCCGCGCTGCTCCAGGGAACGGACCTGCCCCTTCGCGTCGTGGAGGACCTTGGTGCACGCCTCGTCGGCCAGGAAGGCGGCCAGCGCGCGCTCGTCCTCCTCGCCGAGGTCCAGCAGGTCGACGTAGCCGGCCTGCTCGGCGCCGGCCAGCGCGACCGCCGTCGCCTCCCCCGGGCCGGCCTCGGTGCGCGCCGCCGCGTGCACGACCACGGCCACGCGCGTCCCCGCTGCGGCGTTCGCCCCGAGCCACGGCTCGAGCTCCCCCGCCCCCAGGACGGTGCCCTCGACCTCGATGCCCTCCTCCGCCTCCGTCTCCGCGGACTCCAGCGTGGCGAAGAGACGCTCGCGCAGCACCCGGAACTCGAGGCCGTCGAAGACCCGGTGCACCTCCTCGCGGTCCCAGCCGCGCACCGCCAGCTCGTCCAGACCCACGGGCAGCTGCACGTCGGCGACCAGCTGGTTGAGCCGGCGGTTGCGCAGGACCTGCTCCAGGTGGTCCCGCAGCGACTGGCCGGCCTTTCCGCTCAGCTGCGGGGCGTTGTCGACGATCCCGGAGAGGTCGCCGTGCAGCCCGAGCCACTTGGCGGCCGTCTTGGGACCCACTCCCGGAACGCCCGGCAGGTTGTCCGACGACTCCCCCACCATGGCCGCCAGGTCGCTGTAGCGCTCCGGCCGCACACCGTACTTGGTCTGCACCGCCTCCGGTGTCATCCGGGACAGCTCGGAGACGCCGCGGACCGGGTAGAGCACCGTGGTGCCCTCGTCGACCAGCTGCAGGGTGTCGCGGTCGCCGGAGCAGATGAGCACCTCCATACCCAGCTCGCGGCCCTGGCCGGTGAGGGTGGCGATCACGTCGTCCGCCTCGTAGCCGTCCAGCTCCACGTGCTGGATGCGCAGGGCGTCGAGGACCTCCTTGATCAGGTCGACCTGACCGCGGAACTCGTCCGGCGTCGCGGCCCGGCCCGCCTTGTACTCGGCGTACTGCTCGGTGCGGAAGGTCTGCCTCGAGACGTCGAAGGCCACCGCCAGGTGCGTGGGCGCCTCGTCGCGCAGCAGGTTGATGAGCATGGAGGTGAAGCCGTACACGGCGTTGGTGCTCTGCCCGGTCGAGGTGGAGAAATTCTCCACCGGCAGCGCGAAGAACGCGCGGTAGGCCAACGAGTGTCCGTCCAGCAGCAGCAGTCGACTCACGCATGGCAGCCTATGTCCCATGACCGACAGCACCCAGCCCCTCCCCCCGCTCCCCCTCGGCATGACACCCGAGCTGCTCGCGGGGACGCTCGTCGGACGGATGGGTATGGAGATCCTCGAGGTCGGCGTCGAGCGCACCGTGGCCAGGATGCCGGTCGAGGGGAACACCCAGCCCTACGGCCTGCTGCACGGCGGCGCCTCGGCGGCGCTGGCCGAGACCCTCGGCTCCATCGCCTCGGCGCTGCACGCCGGAGAGGGTCGCATCGCCGTCGGGCTCGACCTCAGCGCCACCCACCACCGAGCCGTGCGCGAGGGCTGGGTGATCGGGGTGGCCACGCCCCTGTCACTGGGCAGGTCGGTGGCCAGCTACGAGATCGTGGTCAGCGACGACGACGGCCGCCGGGTGTGCACCGCCCGGCTGACCTGCCTGCTGCGGGACCGCCCTCCGGGCGCGTGACCGCCAGGCCCTACGCTCACCGCATGGACGGAGCCTTCCCAGGCCTGGGGACCGTGGTCAACGTCGTCGCCGTTCTCCTCGGCGCCGGCCTCGGCATGCTGGCCGGGCATCGGCTGCCCGAGCGGGTCCGGGGCGTGGTGACCGACTGCCTCGGCCTGGTCACCCTGCTCGTCGCCATCCTCAGCGCCCTCGACGTCACCTCCCCGGCGCTGGTGTCGGCCGTCGGCAGCGGCGCCCCCGTGCTCATCGTCCTGGGCAGCCTGCTGATCGGGGGGATCCTGGGGGCGCTGCTGCGGATCGAGGACCGCCTGGAGTCGCTGGCCGGCGTGGTCCAGCGCCGGGTGCAGCGCGACGACGACGTCGAGGGAGGCGAGCACGGCAAGGACGAGCGGGAGCGCTTCATCGAGGGCTGGCTGACCGCCTCGCTGCTCTTCTGCGTGGGCCCGCTCACCATCCTGGGTTCGCTGTCGGACGGGCTGGGCCGGGGCATCGACCAGCTGGCGCTGAAGTCGGCGCTCGACTTCTTCGCCGCGATCGCCTTCGCCTCCACCTTCGGTGTCGGCGTGCTGCTCTCGGCGGTGTCCGTGGCGGTGGTGCAGGGCTCGCTCACCGTCCTGGGCCTCACCCTCGGGGCGGTGGTGTCCGAGGCGCAGGTGGCGGCGCTGACCGCGGTGGGCGGTCTGCTCCTGGTGGGCATCGCGCTGCGGCTGCTCCACATCCGCCAGATCCCGGTGGGGGACCTGCTGCCGGCGCTGGTGGTGGCGCCGGTGCTGGTCACGCTGGTGGGGCAGCTGCGCTAGGCCGCCCCCCGCCGGCTCACTTCTTGGCGGGCATCCCCGCGATGACGGCGTCGGCGACCTCGCGCATCGACAGACGGCGGTCCATGGCCGCCTTCTGGATCCAGCGGAACGCCTCGGCCTCGCTGAGCTTGAGCTGGGTCATCAGCAGACCTTTGGCACGGTCGACGCGCTTGCGGGTCTCGAACCGCTCGCCCAGGTCGGCCACCTCGGACTCCAGCGCCTTGCGCTCGGCCCAGCGGGCCCGGGCGATGTCGATGGCCGGCAGCACGTCGACGGCGCTGAACGGCTTGACGACGTAGGACATCACGCCCGCGTCCCGGGCACGCTCGACCAGGTTCTTGTCGCTGAAGGCCGTGAGCATGACGACCGGGGCGAGGCCCTCCTTGCCGATCTGCTCGGCGGCGGAGATCCCGTCGATACCGGGCATCTTGATGTCCATGACGACCAGGTCCGGCTCGGTCTCCCTGGCCAGGGCCACCGCCTGCTCGCCGTCGGCGGCCTGCCCCACGATCTCGTGGCCGGCCTCGGTGAGCATCTCGGCCAGGTCCATCCGGATGAGCGCCTCGTCCTCGGCGAGCAGGATCCGCAGACCCTGCCCCGTGGCTGCCGCCGCAGCCTCCTCCTGGGGGCGGCGGCGTCGCGCTCGGGGGCGGCGTCGTCGCCGGGGGCCGTGGGCTGCGTCTTCGCGTCGGTCACGGGTCAAAGCCTATCTGTCTCGTCGGTCCGCCGCCGTGGCGGAGGAGGTGCGTGTGCAACGTGCCGGGAGCGGGACTCGAACCCGCACGCCCTCGCGGGCAGAGCATTTTGAGTGCCCCGTGTCTGCCGTTCCACCACCCCGGCGGGAGGGTCGGTCGCGACCGGTCAACCAGCATACCCGCGGAACCGGGCGGTCCGGTCGACGCCGCCGGTGCACCGTGGGGGCCGGGATCAGGCCAGCGGGTCGTCCTGGTAGGCCCGCGCCCGGCCGAGGACCGCGTCGCCCACGCGGTGCAGCCGCAGCGCGTTGGTGGTGCCCGAGACGCCGGGGGGCGACCCTGCGACGATGACGACCAGGTCGCCGGGCTCGCACCGCCCCTCGCGCAGGAGCGCCTCCTCGACCTGCATCACCATCTGGTCGGTGTGCCACACGAAGGGCACCAGGAAGGTCTCCACCCCCCAGGTCAGGGCCAGCCGGGACCGGGTGGACTGCTCGGTGGTGAAGGCGAGCATCGGCACCGCCGGCCGCATCCGCGCCATCCGGGTCGTGGTGTCGCCGCTCTTGGAGAAGGTGACGAGGAACTTCACCGTCTCCAGGGCGTCGGCGATGCTGATCGCCGCTCGGGTGACCGCACCGCCGGTGGTCCGAGGCGTGGTGAGGATCGGGGCGATCCGGTGCAGCCCGTGGTCCTCGGTGCTGCGGATGATGTCGGACATGGTCTCCACGGCCTTGATCGGCCAGGCACCGACCGAGGTCTCCCCCGAGAGCATGATCGCGTCGGCGCCGTCGAGGACGGCGTTGGCGCAGTCGCTGGCCTCGGCCCGGGTCGGGCGCGGGTTGTCCACCATCGACTCCAGGACCTGGGTGGCGACGATGACCGGCTTGGCCCGCTCCCGGCACAGCTGGATGGCGTCCTTCTGCACCAGCGGCACCTGCTCGAGCGGCAGCTCGACGCCCAGGTCGCCGCGCGCGACCATCACCCCGTCGAAGGCCTCGACGATCTCCTCCAGGTCGGCCACCGCCTGCGGCTTCTCGATCTTGGCGATGACCGGCAGGATGCGGCCCTCCTCCTCCATGATGCGCCGCACGCCGTCGTAGTCGGAGGCGGACCGGACGAAGGAGAGCGCCACGAAGTCGACGCCGGTGCGCACGGCCCAGCGCAGGTCCTCCTCGTCCTTCTCCGACATCGCCGGGACGCTCACCGGCGTGCCGGGCAGGTTGATCCCCTTGTGGTTGGAGACCTCGCCGCCGATGACCACCTCGGTGACGACGTCGGTGGCGGTGACCTCCACCGCGCGCAGCAGCACCTTGCCGTCGTCGATGAGCAGGTCGTCGCCGGGGTGCACGTCGCCGGCCAGCCCGCCGTAGGTCGTGGAGACGCAGTCGCGGTCGCCGGGGACGTCGCGGGTGGTGATCGTGAACCGGTCGCCGGTGGCGAGCGTGACCGGTCCGCCGGCGAACGTGCCGGTGCGGATCTTCGGGCCCTGCAGGTCGGCCAGGATCGCGACGGCGTGCCCCGAGGAGTCGCCCGCCTCACGGACCTTCATGTAGCGCTCGTAGTGCTCCTCGTGGGAGCCGTGCGAGAGGTTGAGCCGCGCCACGTCCATACCGGCCCGGACGAGCGCCCGGATCTGCTCGGCGGAGCTGGTGACAGGACCCAGGGTGCAGACGATCTTGGCGCGACGCATGGTCCCCACCCTAGACGCCGCCACAGCTGCGCAAAGACGCGGAGGTCTGACGTCGGTCATCCCCCGGTCCACCGACCTCGTGGCCAGGTCCGTCCAGGCTCAGGAGTGGGACTCCAGGATGCCGTCGAGCGAGGAGGGGTCCTGCAGCAGGGAGCTCATCTCCTCCTGGCTGAGGGTGCTGCCGTTGACCACCACGGTGGGGGTGGAGGTCACGCCGTCCTTGTTCGCGCGCTCCTGCATCGCCTGGACGTAGTCCTCGTGGGTCAGGTCGCTGACGCACGAGCTGAAGGTGTCCAGCTCGGTGCCCGAGAGCCCGGCCTCCTTCGCCCAGCCGACGAACTGCTCGTCACGGTAGCCCTGCCCCTCGGGCGGCTGGTTGGCGTAGACCGCGGCGTGGAAGGGTACGAAGACGCCGGCGTCGTCGGCGCAGAGGGCGGCGTTGGCGGCGCGCGTGGAGGAACGGTCGCTGGAGGCACCGTCGAGGAAGGACATGATCTGGTAGGTCAGGTTGATGTCCCCGGCGACCGCCTTGTCCGAGAGCGCTTCGCCGACCGAGGCCTCCAGCCTGCCGCACCAGGGGCACTGGAAGTCCTCGTAGACGCGCACCTGCGTGACGTCCGCGTCGACGCCCGGCCCCACGCTCACGCCGCCGCCCTCCGGGAGCGTGCTGCTGCTGCCGACGGCGTCCAGGCCACCGCCCCGGCTCGCTGCCCAGACCAGGACGGCGATGAGGGCCACGACGAGGACGACGACGCCACCGATCAGACCCATGGAAGGACCCTTGGCGGCGACCGGCTTGACCGGAGGGGCGGGAGGACGAGGCATGGTCAACGGCCTTTCAAGAGCAGCTGGTCCAGGGAGAAGGGGGTACGGGGGCGCACGACGAGCCAGCCGGCGAGCGCGAGCAGACCGAGGTCCCGCAGGATCTCGGACAGGTATCGGGTGTCCTCGGGGTCGATGGGTCCGCCGGTGCCGAAGCATCCGCAGTCGATGCTCAGGCCGCGCGCCCAGGCCGAGGCGATGCCGGCGATGAAGACGATCATCAGGGCCGCGCCGACGACCGCGCTGGCGCGCGTGAGCAGACCCGTGATGAGCAGCAGCCCCACGGCGATCTCCACGACCGGCAGCATCGTGCCGACGATCCGGGACACCTCGTAGCTGAACAGCTCGTAGGCCACCACGCTCTGCACCGAGGACGTGACGTCGGTGACCTTGAGCCAGCCGGCCGCGAGCAGCACGCCGCCGAGCACCAGCCGAGCGACCAGGCCGACTGCACCGGTCCACCCGCGCGGGGGCCGCCGTGCCGGTGGGCGTGCGGCACGCACGGGCCCGGTGCGCGGCTGGTCGACGGGCGCGCTCACCGCGCCGTCCCCCCCTCCTGCCGACCGGCCCGCACCCCGTCGGCGAGCTCGCCGACCACGGAGCGCAGCCGCTCGAGCGTGGGGTCCTGGGCCACCGCGGCGACCAGGGCCGAGCCCACGATCACGCCGTCGGCGAACGCGGCCACCTCCGCGGCCTGCTCGCGGGTGCTCACGCCCAGCCCCACGCACAGCGGCAGCTCGGTCAGCGACCGCATGCGTCGGATCAGCTCGGCGGCCCCGGTGCCGACGCTCGTCCGCGTCCCGGTGACCCCCATGGTCGAGGCCACGTAGACGAACCCCCGGCAGGCGGCGGCCGTCATCGCCAGCCGCGCGTCGGTGGAACTGGGCGCCACGAGGAACACGGGGTCGAGCCGGTGCTCCTCGGCGGCGGACCGCCACGCGCCGGCCTCGTCGGGGATCAGGTCCGGCGTGATCAGTCCGGCACCCCCGGCCGCGGCCAGGTCGGCGGCGAACCGCTCGACGCCGTAGCGCAGGACCGGGTTCCAGTAGGACATGACGACCGGCACAGCGCCGGCCTCCTGCACCGCGCGCACCACCTCGAAGATGTGGGCGAGCCGGAACCCGCCGGCCAGCGCCTGGCTGGCGGCGCGCTGGATGACCGGGCCGTCCATGAGGGGGTCTGTGTAGGGAACTCCCACCTCGACGACGTCGGCTCCGGCCTCCGCGGCGGCGCGCACGGCGGCGACCGAGGTCGCCAGGTCCGGGTAGCCGGCCGGCAGGTAGGCGACCAGGGCCGCGCGCTCCTCGTCGCGGCACCGGGCGAACACCTGCTCCAGCGCGCTCATGCTCCGCTCCCCTCACCCTCGGTGACCGGGCGTGCGGCCCTCAGCTCCTCCGCCTCGACCAGGTCCTCGCCGTCCACCAGCCCGAACCACCGGGCGGCGGTGTCCACGTCCTTGTCCCCGCGGCCGGAGAGGTTGACCAGCACGACGGGTGCCTCGCCGTCCTCCCGAGCGGGGTGTGCGCGTCCCACGCGCAGCGCCCCGGCCAGCGCATGTGCGCTCTCGATAGCCGGGATGATCCCCTCGGTGCGGCAGAGCAGCGCGAAGGCGTCCATCGCCTCCTGGTCGGTGACCGGCTCGTAGCTCGCCCGACCGGTGTCGTGCAGGTAGGCGTGCTCGGGGCCGACCGAGGGATAGTCCAGGCCGGCGGAGATCGAGTGCGTCTCACGGGTCTGACCGTCCTCGTCCTGCAGGACGTAGGTCGCGGCGCCGTGGAGGACGCCGGGCTCCCCGCCGGAGAACCTGGCCGCGTGGCGGCCGCTGTCCACCCCTTCGCCACCGGCCTCGAAGCCGTGCAGCCGCACCTGGTCGTCCTCGCGGAAGGCGTGGAAGATCCCCATCGCGTTCGACCCGCCGCCGACGCAGGCGCAGACGGCGTCGGGAAGCCGTCCGACCCGCTCGAGGATCTGCTCGCGGGCCTCGATGCCGATGATGGCGTGGAAGTCGCGGACCATGGTCGGGAAGGGGTGCGGACCGGTGACGGTCCCGAGCAGGTAGTGGGTGTGGTCGACGTTGGTGACCCAGTCGCGCATCGCCTCGTTGATGGCGTCCTTCAGCGTCGCGCTACCGGTGGCCACGGGCACCACCTCGGCGCCGAGCAGGCGCATCCGGGCCACGTTGAGAGCCTGGCGCCGGGTGTCGACCTCGCCCATGTAGACCACGCAGTCCAGGCCCATGAGCGCGGCGGCGGTCGCCGTCGCCACGCCGTGCTGCCCGGCGCCGGTCTCGGCGATGACGCGGCGCTTGCCCATCCGCACGGTCAGCAGGGCCTGGCCCAGGACGTTGTTGATCTTGTGCGACCCGGTGTGGTTGAGGTCCTCGCGCTTGAGGAACACCCGGGCGCCGCCAGCGTGCTCGGCGAACCGGGGCACCTCGGTCAGCGCGCTGGGCCGGCCGGTGTAGTCACGGTGGAGCCTGGCCAGCTCCTCGCCGAAGTCCGGGTCCGACTGTGCCTGCAGCCAGGCCGTCTCGAGCTCGTCCAGGGCCGCCACCAGCGCCTCGGGCACGAACCGGCCGCCGAAGCCACCGAACCGGCCGGGCACCGTGCCGGCGCTCACGGGCGCCCCTCGCGCCGCGCCGTGCCGTCCGTGTGCACCGCGGGGTGGGCGGCCGCGGCGAGCAGCTCACCGACCGCCTCCCGGGGTCGCTTCCCGGTGACGAGCGCCTCTCCGACGAGGACGGCGTGCGCCCCCGCCTCAGCCATGGTCAGCACGTCGAGCGGGCCGCGCACCCCGGACTCCCCCACCAGCACCAGGTCCTCGGGCACGTGCCGGGCGACCCTTGGGAAGGTGGAGCGGTCCACCTCGAGGGTCTTCAGATCACGGTTGTTGACGCCGACGATCCGGGCGCCGGCGTCGACCGCGCGGCGCACCTCCTCCTCGTCGTGCGCCTCCACCAGCGCGTGCATGCCCAGCGACTCGACCCGCTCCAGCAGGCCGACGAGCACCGGCTGCGGCAGCGCGGCCACGATGAGCAGGACCAGGTCCGCGCCGTGAGCCCTGGCCTCCCACACCTGGTAGGGGTCGACCACGAAGTCCTTGCGCAGGACCGGGACCTCGACCCTGCCCCGCACGGCATCCAGGTCGGCCAGCGAACCGCCGAAGCGTCGCCGCTCGGTGAGGACGCTGATGGCGCTCGCGCCGCCGGCCGCGTAGTCGGCCGCGAGGGAGGCGGGGTCGGCGATGGCCGCGAGCGCGCCCTTGCTGGGGCTGCTGCGCTTGACCTCGGCGATGACGTGGACGCCGGTCCGCGGGGCGAGGTGCGCCACCGCGTCCAGGGGGGAGGGCGTCGCGCCGGCCCGCTCCTGGAGCGCCTCGAGCGGCAGCGCGGCACGTCGCTGCGCCAGGTCCTCGCGGACCCCCTGGATGATCTGCTCAAGCACTGTCGCCACGGCCCAAGCCTAGACGGCCGTGGACGCGGACCGGGCCCTCGGGGTGGCGCCGGGCGGCAGCGCCGCGCCCGGTCGGGTGCCTCCGGTCGTCGGTCGGGTCAGCGCTCGTGACCGGACCCGGCCGCCCCGAGGCCGAAGCGCTCCAGGAAGTACCACATCACGCCGCCGGCGAGGAAGACCACGATCCCGCCCCACAGCATCGTCGTGGGACCGAAGACCGCGGCGTAGCAGGCGACGGCGGCGGCGAGGACCATGACGGCCACCGAGACCCAGGCTGCCGGGCTTTGGCCGTGGTTGTCGTCGTCGTCGTGCATCGGTGCTCCTTGCGGACGGGGCGCGCTGGCCCGGGGCGTGGTCGGTCCCATTGTGCCAGCCGGAGCACCCCGCCGGGCCCACCCCCGCGCCGGTCGCCGTGTCCGGCCCGTCACCGCTCGTCCGGTTCCTCTCCCCTGCTCAGCTCGAGCCACACCCGCTCGGTGCGCCGCCGCTCCTGCTCCCACCCGGCACCGGGCCCGGACCGCGGGCCCGCCGGTCGGTCGGGACGGACCCGCTCGGGGCGCCACAGCACGACGGCGAGGAGCGCGACGAGGGCGCTGCCGAGCGCGACCCACGGCCAGGCGGTGGGGTGCGAGGACACGGTCCCCTCCCCGGTCCGTCCGGCGCGGGTGAGCGCGAGGACCGTGCCGAGGAGCGCGATGGCGAGGACGGGGAGCGCGGCGTACCTGGCCCGGACGAGACCCGCCAGCCCGGCGACCACGCACAGGCCGGCCACGAGGACGACCGGGCCCAGCCACGGGACCAGCTCCGCGCCGCTGACCGTGCCGGGCCACCGTGGTGCGCCGGGCGCGGCCTGGGTGAGGGCGGTGGCCCAGGGCTGGCCGACGCCGAGCAGCAGGAGACCGCACGCCGCCAGGGCGAGCGCCGCGGCCGTCGGTCCCCTCACGGCAGGGAGCCGCCGGTGCGCTGCTGGGCCGACCAGGAGTCGTGCATGCGGGTATAGACGCCGCCGAGGCCGACCAGGTCGCGGTGGTGCCCGAGCTCGACGATCCGGCCCCGGTCGACCACGACCACCAGGTCGGCGGCCTCCGCGGTGGAGAGTCGGTGCGCGATCGCCACGGACGTGCGGCCACGGGTCAGCCCCTCGAGGGCGCGCTGGACGCGGACCTCGGTGGCCGGGTCGACGGCGCTGGTGGCCTCGTCCAGGACGAGCAGGTCGGGGTCGGCCAGGTAGGCGCGCGCGATCGCGACCAGCTGGCGCTCGCCCGCCGACAACGACTCGCCGCGCTGGCCCACCTGGGTGTGCACCCCGTGCGGCAGCCCGTCGACCCAGGGGTCCAGTCCGAGCTCGGTGACCGCGAGCGCGATCTCGTCGTCGGTGGCCTCGGGCCGGCCGAAGCGGATGTTGGTCAGGATGTCGGCGTCGAAGAGGAAGCCCTCCTGAGGGACGAGCACCACGCGCCGCCGCAGCGAGCCGAAGGCGATCCGGCGCAGGTCGACGCCGTCGAGCAGGACCCGCCCCTCGGTGGGGTCCATGAGCCGCGTCAGCAGCCGGGCCATCGTGGTCTTGCCCGAGCCGGTCTCACCGACGATCGCCACCCTGGTGTGCGGCTCGATGCGCAGGTCGACGTCGCGCAGGACCGGCTCGCCGCCCGGGTAGGCGTAGGACACCTCCTCGAAGCGCACCTCGATCGGGCCACGCCCCTGGTGCACGCCCGCGGCGCCCGGGTCGGCGACGTCGGCCGGGGTGTCGATGACCCCGATGACCCTGCGCCAGCCGGCGACGGCGTTCTGCAGCTCGTTGAGGATCTCGGTGGCCATGAGCACCGGCTGGGTGAACAGGTTGACCAGGAAGAGGAAGGCCAGCAGCTGTCCGAGGGTCACCTGGCCCTGCACGGCCAGCCAGGTGCCGATCACCAGGACCACCGCGGTGGTCAGCCCCGCGAAGGCCTGGCCGGAGACGAAGGCCATGACCGAGCGGATCTGAGCCCTGATGGCCGAGCGGCGGTGGCTCTCGATCGCGGTGTCGAGCCGCTCGGCGGTGCGCTCCTCGACCCCGTAGGAGCGGATCGTCACCGCACCGACGATCGACTCGCTGACCGCGCCGAGCACGTCGCCCACGCGCGCCCTGACCAGCCCGTAGGCCTCCCCCAGCTGCGGCTGGAACCAGCGCACGAGGAAGACGAGGGGCACGAAGCACAGGTAGACGACCAGGGCCAGCAGCGGGCTGTACACCAGCATCAGGACGGTGGCCAGCATGATCTGCGCCGAGGAGATCAGCAGCATGAGGCCGCCGAACTGCACGAACATCGAGATCGTGTCGACGTCGCTGGTCACCCGGGAGACCAGCGAGCCGCGCCGCTCGGTGCTCTGGGTCAGCACCGACAGGTCGTGGATGTGCCGGAACGCCCTGAGCCGCAGGGTCGCCAGGCCGGACTCGGCCGCGATGAACAGCCGGACGTTGACCAGGTACTGAGCCAGGCTGGTGACCACGACGACACCGGCGGCAGCGGCGATGGCCCGCAGCACGAAGCCGATGTCGGGGCCGCCCTCGGCGAGGATGCCGTTGTCGGTCGTCTGCTGGACCACGAACGGGATGATCACGCGTCCCACGGTCGCGAGCACCGCGAGGACCACGGTGATGGCCAACCCGCCGCGCAGCTCCGGGGAGAGCTCGAGCCCGCGCCGCAGGGTGCCCATGGTGCTCAGCCCGCTCTGCGCCTCGATCCGGCTGCTCACCGTCCGTCCGTGCTCCACCGCCGCCTCGTCCTCCGCGTCGCGTCCCTTGCCCCTCCTCGCGCTCATGACCGCTCCTCCGACCGCTCGACGGCGGCCCGGTCGGCCGCCTCGCGGGCGTAGGCCTGCACGAGGTCGGCGTAGCCGGCGCAGCGGTGCAGCAGGTCCTCGTGGCTCCCCTGGTCCACGACCCTGCCCTGCTCGACGTAGACGACCTCGTCGGCCAGCATGATCGTGGCCATCCGGTAGGCGACGACGAGGACCGTCGTCCCGGCCCTGGCCTCGCGCAGCCCGGCGAGGATGGCCTGCTCGACCGCCGGGTCGACCGCGCTCGTGGCGTCGTCGAGGACGAGCAGGCGCGGGCGCCGCCAGACCGCCCGGGCCAGGGCGATCCGCTGCCGCTGCCCGCCGGAGAGGTTGCCGCCCCGTTCGCCGATGACGGTGTCCAGCCCGTGCGGCATGGCGCCGACGAAGACGTCGGCCTGCGCGATGCGCAGCGCCTCCCACACGGAGGCGTCCGTGGCCTCCTCGCCCAGGGTGACGTTGCCGCGCACCGTGTCGTCGAACATGAAGGTCTGCTGGGCCACGAGCGTCGCCGCACCCGGGATCACGCCCTGCGCCAGCTCCCGCACGTCGACCTCGTCCAGCTCGACGAGCCCGCCCTGGGGGTCGACCAGCCGCAGGCTGAGGTTGACCAGCGTCGACTTGCCCGAACCGGTCGGGCCGACGAGCGCGGTCGTCGTGCCCGCCTCCACCACCAGGTTCACGTCGTGCAGCGTGGGGTCCTCCTCGCCGTGGTGGCGGTAGGTGACGCCGGAGAGGGCCGACCGGGCCGGGCCCTGCTCGTCGGGCAGCGCGGCGGGCCCGTACTCCATGGCGCCCTCGGACTCCAGGACGTGCTGGACCCGGTCGTGGCCGACGACCGAGCGCGGGATCTCCGCCAGCACCCAGCCCAACGAACGGACCGGGAAGGCGAGCAGCGAGAACAGATACGCCATCTGCACCACCTGGGCCGCGTCCAGCACGCCGCGGGAGACCTGCCATGTGCCCACGCCCAGCAGCGCGAGGGTGCCCAGGGTCGGGATCGCCTCGATCACCGGCTCGAACGTGCCGCGGGTGCGCCCGACCTGGATGAGCGAGTCGCGCAGGGCGTAGGTGGAGCGGGCGAAGCGCTCCGTCTCCTCCTCCTCGCGGCCCATCGCCTTGACCAGCAGGCCCGCCTCGAAGGACTCGTGGGCCACCTCGGCCACCTCGGCCCGCAGCTGCTGGGCACGGGTGATCCGCGGGGACATGAACTGCTGGAAGACGAGGTTGGCCAGGAAGAGCCCGGGGAAGACGAGCAGGCCGACGAAGGCCAGGAACGGGTCGACGACGACCATCATCACCCCGGCGATGACGAGCATGAAGAGCACGCCGATCGCCATCGGCAGCGGGTTGAACACCTGCCAGGTGGCCTCGATGTCGGCGTGGGCGTTGGACAGCAGCTGGCCGGAGGGGTGGGCGTGGTGCCAGGAGAGCGGCAGCCGCAGGTACTGGCGCGTCACCCGGCGCCGGTACCGTGCCTGCAGGTTGAACCCGGCGATGGTGGCGTAGACCCGCCGCAGGATCACGCCGACCACGTTGACGACGAGCACCGCGGCCAGCACCCCGAAGATCGTCCAGAGCCCGGACGCGGACACGCTGCGCTCCTGCACCGCCGGCTGGATGACGTGGTCGGTCACCCAGCCGATCGCCCCGGCCGTCCCGACCGTCGCGGCGGCCCACAGCACCGACCCCACCACGGCCACCGCGAACGGTCTGGGCTCGGTCCGGATGCCTGCGACGATGACGCCCAGGCCACGACGCAGCACCGCCCTGCTGGCAGTGGGCCTGGGTACCGGTCGGCTGTGGACGGACATGCGGGGACCGGCCTCCTGGTGGGCGAGGTGTGGGTGGGGTGCGGTGGAACATCCTCTCACGCACCGTGGGCGGCTTCCGCCCGTGGTGAGATGGGGGTATGCAGCCCGACCACGCCCTACGCGCCCGGATCGCCGACACCGCCTCCGCCCTGGGCCCCGACGCCCCGACCCTGGACGACCCGTGGACGGTGCGCGACCTCCTGGCCCACCTGGTCCTGCGCAGCACACGCCCCGACGCGGTGCCGGGCATCGGTGTGCCGCTCGGGTTTCTGCGCCGGCACACGGCTGCGGTGCAGGAGCGGATCGCGCAGGAGGACTTCGAGCGCACGCTGGCCCTTTTCCGCCAGGGTCCGCCGCGCTGGTCGCCCGCGCGCACCGCGCTGGTCGGTCGCCTCGTCGAGACGCCGGAGCTGGCTGTGCACCTGGAGGACATGGTCCGGGCGCAGCCGGACTGGCGACCCACCGAGCACGACGGGTCCGTGCAGTCGGCGCTCTGGGGCTCGGTGCGCCGCAGCGGCCCCGTGCTCTACCGCAGCGCCCCGGTCGGTGTGGTGGCGGTGGCACCGGGTCGGGGCCGGGCCTCGTTGCGACGCCCGCGTGCAGGCACCGGGACGGTCGTCCTGCGCGGGACGCCGCTGGAGCTCCTCCTGCACGCCTTCGGACGCACGTCGGCCAGCCTGGCCGTCGTCGAGGGCGCCGACGCCGACGTCGCGGCGCTGGCCGCCCACGACCGCTCCCTGTGAGCGGGGTCCACAGAACGCTGTGGCCGGCGCTGCGCCCCCGGCTGGAGGCGGAGCCGGCCCGCAGGAAGGCCGGCATACCCGTGCTCGTGGGGGTGGACGGCCGCAGCGGAGCGGGCAAGACCGACCTGGCCGGCGGCCTCGCCGAAGCGGTGCGCGGGCTCGGCCGGAGCTGCGAGGTGGTGCACGTCGAGGAGCTCTACCCCGGGTGGGACGGCCTGGCGGAGGCGCTCGGACCGCTGTGCGCCGAGGTCGTCGCGCCGCTGCGCTCGGGCCGGCCGGGCAGCTACGTCTCGTGGGACTGGGACGCCTCCGAGCCCGGGACACGACGCGACGTGCCGGCGGCCGCGGTGGTCGTCCTCGAGGGGGTCGGCGTCCTGGCCTCCTCCTGCGCCGGTGACCTCGACGTACGGATCTGGCTAGAAGCCCCGCGCACGGTGCGTCGTGTGCGTGCCCTGGCCCGGGACGGCGAGGTCTTCGCGCCGCACTGGCAGCGGTGGGCCGACCAGGAGGACGCCCTGTTCGCCGGCGGCGTCCCGGCGGCCGACGTGGTCGTCGACACCGTGTCGGGCACGGCGAGGTGGGACAGACTGGCCCCATGACCTCAGGCGGCAGGCCGGGCCGCTACCCCGGCCACCGGGTGCTCGATCCTGTCCGCGGGCACCTCGCGCCCGGAGCCTTCCTCGCCCGGACCCTGCTCCTGCGGGCGCGCGCCTGGCTCATCGTCCAGGCGGCGCTGGGCGCCGGTGTCGCCTGGTGGGCCGCCCGGGACCTGCTCGGGCACCCGCTGCCGTTCTTCGCGCCGGTCACCGCGATCGTCTGCCTCGGGCTCACCTACACCTCCCGGCTGCGGCGGATCGCCGAGCTGACGGTCGGTGTGGCGGTCGGCATCTTCATCGGGGACCTGTTCGTGCACACGTTCGGCTCGGGCGTCTGGCAGATCGTGGCCGTGGTCGTGGTGGCGATGTCCCTGGCGGTGCTCGTCGGCGGTGGCCAGATGCTGATGATGCAGGCCGGCATCCAGGGCACCATCCTGACCACGCTCGTCGCCGGGGAGGGTGAGGCGCTGAGCCGCTGGCTGGACGCGGTCGTCGGCGGGGCCGTCGCGCTGGTCATCGCCATGCTCGCCCCGGTCCGCTCCACGACCGAACGCCCGCGCCAGCGAGCGGTGGCCATCGTCGGCCGGGTGGCCGAGGTGCTCACCGACACCGTCCAGTCGCTGCGCAACCGGGACCGGGGCCGTGCCGCGGCCACCCTCGCCCACGCCCGCGGGCTGTCCTCACAGATCGAGGAGCTGCGACAGGCCACCGCCGAGGCCACGGCCGCCGCCCGCCTGGCCCCGCTGCTCTCCGGGGTGCACAGGGAGGACGTCGAGACGATCCACGAGCTGCTCGGGCCGCTGGACCTGGCGGTGCGCAACCTGCGGGTCCTGGTGCGGCGCGCCGAGCTGGCGGTGGAGGACGACGAGTTCGTCCCCGCGACCTACACCGACATGGTCGCCGACCTGGCGCAGGCGGCGGCCACGATCCAGGACCATCTCGAGCACCACACCTCCCTGGCCGGCGCCCAGGAGGACCTCGTGACCCTCGCCCGGCGCTCGACGTGGTCGCACCCCCGGGCCGGCCTGTCGGCCGAGGTCGTGCGCGCCCAGGTGCGCTCCACGGTCGTCGACCTGCTGGTCCTGGCCGGCATGCCGCTGACGGAGGCGCGCCGGCGGGTGCCGGCGACGAAGGAGGAGCTGGACCCGACGGCGCCCGTCGAGCCGGAGGACCCGGCGTCCGGCTCCGGCTGACCGGCGGGCTCAGCCCGTCCCGGCCGTCCTGTGGTGGTGCTCGATGAGCGCGGCCAGGCGGGACGCCTCGGCGCGGGCCCGGTCGCCGTCCGAGCGCTGGATGGCCATCACGGCCAGCTCCTCGGTGTCGTCCAGCTCCAGGACCGCCCACGGGGCACCGCCGGAGAAACCGACCTGGACGATCTGGGCCCACTCCAGGTCACGGGAGGAGAACAGGTTGACCACCCTGAGGCCGGACCGGCTGGGGACGGCGCGCAGCACCGCATACCGGAGCAGGAAGGCGGCCCCGGCCACGCCGATGAGCGCGACACCCGCCCTGTTGACCAGGCTCAGGGCGGGCGTCGAGCCCAGCGGCATCGGGGAGAAGATCGCCACGAGCGCGAAGGTGACCACGCAGGCCACGGCCATCCCGCCCGCGACCCACGCCCCGACGACCGGCCGGAAGGTGTCGTAGGGGTCGCGCCGCGGCGTGGTGGGAGTCACCCGACCAGGGTACGGTCCTCCGCCAGGTTCGGCCCCTGGCCCGTGGGTGCCTCGACCCTGGCTGCCCGCTTCCAGACGAAGAAGCCCCAGATCACGAACCCGCCGTAGATGATGTACATGACCGCCGAGGGGTAGTAGCCCGAGCTCCACAGCAGCGGGACGCCCACGAGGTCGACGGCGATCCAGACCAGCCAGAAGTCCACCCAGCCGCGGGCCATCGCGTAGGTGGCCAGCATCGAGCCGACGAAGATCCACGCGTCGGTCCAGTAGTACCAGCTCGGCGCCGGCCAGCCGACCCCGACCTGGCGGAACACCCACTGACTGAGCACCACCAGGCCGGCGGCGGCCACCAGGTAGATGCCGCGCTCGCGCCCGGTGGCCCAGCGCGGGGTGATCGCCGGGGAGCCCTTGGCGCGGCCGCGCAGGGAGCGGTTCCAGACCCACCAGCCGTAGACGCTGGTGATCATGAAGAAGACCTGTCGGGCGGCCTGCCCGAAGAGGCTGTGCTCCTGGGGGTTGGCGAACCAGACTCCCATGAACACGGTGACGAGCAGCAGGTTGCCGACGATGCCGACCGGCCAGGCCCAGACCTTGCGGCGCATGCCGAGGATCGCCGAGGCCAGCCCGAAGGCGTTGCCGACGACCTCGCGCCACAGGACCGTGTGCTGACCGAGCTGAAGTTGTGCGTTGAAGATGTCGTTCCAGACGTCCACAGCATTCCATCCCTTGCGGATCGTGCGGCCAGAGACGAAAAAACCCCGGCCACGAGGTGTGGGCGCCGGGGGTTCGTGCGCGAAGCGATGACGTGTCGCCCGTGCTCCGGACGTCCGCTGCGGGTATGCCGTCGCCGGCACCTGCCGCTGGTGCGTCCGTCGCCGTGGCGACGCGCGTGCTGCCTCCCATCCGGACTTTCACCGTCGGTCCCGGAGTTTCACCAGGTCAGCCGGCCGCTGGCTGCGGCCGGGTCGCGGACTGTCACCGCCGGCTCGGAATTTCACCGACCCCGGAGCACGTATTGCCCCTCCATGGTAGCCCCAGCGTCAACCCCGACACCGCCGGGCCCGGCGACACCGCGCACGCAGGTCAGCCGTCGGAACGGCTCCCGCACGCGCGCGCCGCCAGCTCCCGCAGCTCGCCGATCCGCGCGGGCACGTCCTCCGCGCCGTAGACCGCGGACCCCGCGACGAAGACGTCGGCACCGGCCTCGACGCACTGCCCGATCGTGTCGAGCGACACCCCGCCGTCGACCTGGATCCAGATCTCTCCCCCGCGCCGCCGCACCGCCTCCCGCACCGCCCGCACCTTGGGCATCTGGTCGACCATGAAGGACTGGCCGCCGAACCCGGGCTCCACGGTCATCACCAGGACCATGTCGACCTCGTCGAGCAGCTCCTCGTAGGGCTCGAACGGCGTCCCCGGCTTCAGGGCGAAGGCGGCGCGGGCACCGGCCGCCCGGATCGCGCGCGCGGTGGCCACCGCGTCGGCGGCCGCCTCGACGTGGAAGGTCACCGACCGTGCGCCCGCCTCGGCGTAGCCGGGCGCCCACCGGTCGGGGGCCTCGATCATCAGGTGCGCATCGATCGGGACCGGACTGACCCTCGCCAACGCCTCGACGACCGGCTGGCCCAGCGTGAGGTTGGGGACGAAGTGGTTGTCCATGACGTCCACGTGCGCCCAGTCAGCGTCGCCGATGCGGGCGAGCTCGCGCTCGAGGTTGGCGAAGTCGGCGGACAGGATCGAGGGGCTGATCTGCAGGTGCGGGCGGGCCATGGCCCACACCCTAGTGTCCGGTCAGCGCCGCCGGAGCAGGGCGACGAACATCCCGTCGGTCCCGTGCCGGTGCGGCCACAGCTGGGCCCATGACTCCCCCTCGGTGCCCGTGCCAGGGAGCGGCACCCCGTCCCGGTCGCGCAGGTGGGGGCGCACGTCGAGGAGCTCGACGTCCGTGCGCCGCTTCAGCAGGTCCCCGACCACGAGCGTCGTCTCCGCCAGGTGCGGGGAGCAGGTCGCGTAGGCGACCAGTCCCCCGGGGCGCACGGCGTCGACCGCCGAGACGAGCAGCTCGCGCTGCAGGGGGCCGAGCCCGGTCAGGTCCGCGGGCGAACGGCGCCAGCGCGCCTCCGGGCGCCTCCGCAGCGCGCCCAGGCCGGTGCAGGGTGCATCGACCAGGACCCGGTCGTAGGTGCCCGGCTCCTGGGTCCCGACGACGCGCCCGTCCTCGACGGTCACCTCGACGTCGGCGCCCGCCTCGAGCGCGGCCCGGAGGGTATGCCGCACGAGCTCGGCCCGGTGCGGGGCCACCTCGTTGGCGCGCAGCGAGGCCCCCCGCTGCAGGGCGAGGGCCGCCAGCAACCCCGCCTTGCCGCCGGGGCCGGCGCACAGGTCCAGCCACCGGCGGTCGGGCCCGTCCAGGGGGGCCTGCGCCAGCGCGAGGGTGAGCAGCTGGGACCCGGCGTCCTGGACGGCGATCCGGCCGTCGCGCACGCCGGAGAGGACACCCGGGTCGCCGCCCGGCAGCGTCCACGCCGTGGGTGCGACGGGCGAGGGCTGCGCACCTGCACCGACCAGGGCGGCGTCCTCGACGAGCCCCGGCCGCGCCACCAGCGTCAGCGGGGCCGGCGTGTTGTGCGCGACGAGCAGCTCGGGCAGCTCCACGCCGGCCTGCTGGGCCGTGCCGCCGTGCGCGATGAGCGCGGCCCTCAGCGCCCGGACGATCCACTCGGGGTGCGAGTGCTCCACGGCGAGCCGGGCGAGGGGGTCCTCCAGACCGGCGGTGACGGCCTCGACCCACTCCTGCCGGGACCGCTCGCCGACCCTGCGGAGCACCGCGTTGACGAAGCCGCCGGCGCCCTGGCTCACGTGCGACCTGGCGAGCGCGACGGTGGCGCTCACCGCTGCGTGGTCGGGCACGCGCATGCCGAGCAGCTGGTGGACGCCGAGCCGCAGCACGTCCAGGACGGGGGCGTCGATGCCGGCGACGGGTCGGTCGGCCGCGATCTGGACCACCGCGTCGTACAGGCCCTGCATCCGCAGGCTCCCGTAGACCAGCTCGGTCGCGAACGCGGCGTCGCGACCCCGCACCCGGGCCTTGCGCAGCGCCCCCGGCAGCTCGAGGTTGGCGTAGGCCCCCTGGCCCTCGACGGCCCTCAGCACGAGGTAGGCGGTGTCCCGGGCCGGGTCGCCGCGCCTGGCCCGCTCGGCAGGCCGCTGGGCGGACCTGGCCCGCGGCCCCCTGCGCCCGTCACGTGCGCCCTGACCGGTGCGCCCCGGCCGACCACCGGCCCCGCTGCGTCCGGCGCTGCCGTGCCGCTCAGTCACCGAGGGTCTCCCCCTCGGCGGGGCGGACCCCGCGGGCCCAGTCGGCCGCCGGCACGGCCTTCCTGCCACGCGCCTGCACCAGGCCCAGCCGGACCGGCGTCGAGCCGGTGCCGACGAGGACCTGCCGCTTGTCGGCACGGACCTCCCCCGGCGCCAGCACGACCTCTTCGGCGCAGGTGGTGCGGTCCGTTGTGCCGACGGGCTCGACCGGGCCGAGCTTGACGCGCTCGCCCCGCCACGTGCTCCAGGCGCCGGGCGCCGGGGTGGTGGCCCGTACGAGACGGTCCACGGCGAAGGCCGGGCGGGACCAGTCCACGCGGGCGTCGGCCACCTCGATCTTGGGGGCGAGGCTCACGCCGTCCACCGACTGCGGCTCGGGCACGAGCGTGTCCGCCTCCATCGCGTCGAGCGTGGCCACGAGCAGCTCGGCACCCGAGTGGGCCAGGCGGCCCATCAGGTCGCCGCTGGTGTCGCGCGGCCGGACGGTCTCCGTGAGGCGCCCGAGGACCGGCCCGGTGTCCAGGCCCTCCTCGAGCGTGAAGGTCACGGCGCCCGTCACGTCGTCACCGGCCAGCAGCGCGTGCTGGACCGGGGCCGCACCGCGCCAGGCGGGGAGCAGCGAGAAGTGCAGGTTGACCCAGCCGTGCGGGGGCAGGGTCAGCAGCTCCGGCGGAACCAGGCCTCCGTAGGCCACCACCGCGACGACGTCCGGCGCCCACGCCTGCAGGTGCTCCCGCACGCCCTCCTCCCGCAGCCCCGCGGGGGCGAGCACGGGGATGCCGGCCTCCTCGGCCAGCGCCCGCACCGGGGATGGACGGGAGCGGCGGCCACGGCCAGCTCCGGCGTCGGGCCGGGTGAGGCAGCCGACGACCTGGTGCCCTGAGCCCAGCAGCCGCTCCAGCGACGTCGCCGCGACGTCGGGGGTCCCGGCGAAGACGACCCTCAACGACCTACCTTTCGTGCGTCCGGGGCGGTGCGGCTCAGAGCTCGTCCTGCTCGGGGTCGGCCGCGGTCTGAACGCGGAAGGCGTCCGGGTCGTCCAGCTGCAGCTCGACGACCTCCTCGCCCTGGGCGCGGAGCAGCTCGTGGCGCTCGCGACGGCGCTGGCCCTGCTCGATCGGGTCGGGCACCGGCGCCGCGGCGATCAGGCGCTGGGTGTACTCCTCCTGAGGGTTCTCCATGATCTGCTCGCGCGGACCGGCCTCGACCACCTCGCCGTTCTGCAGCACGACGACCCGGTGGGCCAGCAGGTCCACGACCGCCAGGTCGTGACTGATGAAGAGGCAGGCGAAGCCGAACTGGTCCTGCAGCTCGGCGAAGATCTTCAGCACGCGCGCCTGCACCGACACGTCGAGAGCCGAGGTCGGCTCGTCGGCGACGAGGAGCTCGGGGTCGAGGCTCAGGGCCCGGGCCACGCAGATGCGTTGGCGCTGACCACCGGAGACCTCGTGGGGGTAGCGGTTGTAGACCTCGCGGGGCAGCTGCACCGCGTCGAGGAGCTCGTGGACCTTCTTCTCGCGGCTCTTGCGGTTGCCGATGCTGTGGACGACCAGCGGCTCGGCGATGCACTCCCCGATCGGCAGCCGGGGGTTGAGCGAGGCTGCCGGGTCCTGGAAGATCACCCCGATCCGCTTGCGCAACGCCTTGAGCTCACCCCTCTTCATCGTGGTGACGTCCTGGCCGAGCAGGCGGAACTCGCCACTGGCGGCGGGGATGAGCCCGAGCGCGCAGCGACCGATGGTCGACTTGCCCGACCCCGACTCGCCCACCAGGCCGACGATCTCGCCCTTGCGGACGCTGAAGCTGACGTCGTCGACGGCACGGAACGGGGGCTTGCCCAGGCGCTGGTACTCGATGACCAGGTTCTTCAGCTCGATCGCCAGAGGTGCGTCCTTGTCGACCTCCTCCTTGACGTTGATGCCCATCTGCCCGCGTCCGGCGCCCATCCGCGGCACCGAGCCCAGCAGCATCTTGGTGTAGGGGTGCTGGGGGCGCAGCAGGACCTCCTCGACGGTGCCGCGCTCGACGATCTCGCCCTTGAACATCACCGCGACCCGGTCGGCCATGTCGGCCACCACGCCCATGTTGTGGGTGATGAGCAGGATGCCGGTGTTGAGCTTGTCCTTCAGGGAGCGCAGCAGGTCCAGGATGTCGGCCTGCACGGTGACGTCCAGGGCGGTGGTCGGCTCGTCGGCGATGATCACCTTGGGGTCGCAGCTGATCGCCATCGCGATGACCACCCGCTGGCGCTGCCCGCCGGAGAGCTCGTGGGGATACTTCTTCATCTGGCGCTCAGGCTCGGGGATCCCGACCATCCCGAGCAGCTCGATGGCGCGGTTGATGGCGTGCTGCGCCCGTGCCACCCCGTGCAGCTCCATCGACTCGACCATCTGGGTGCCGATCGTCAGGACCGGGTTGAGCGCGGTCATCGGCTCCTGGAAGACCATGGCCACGTCGTTGCCACGCATCCGGCGCATCGTGCGTTCGGGCAGCCGGCCCACCTCCTTGCCCGCCACGTTGACCGCACCGCCGATCGTGGCGTTGCTGGGCAGCAGCCGCATGGCGGTCATCGAGGTCACGGACTTGCCGGATCCGGACTCACCCACGAGGGCGACGACCTCGCCGGGACGGACCCGCAGGTCCACCCCCTTGACGGCGTGGACGCTGCCGAACTCGGTCCTGAACCGGACGTCGACGTCGTCGAAGTCCAGGACGACCGTGTCATCGTCCCCGGGGGCGCCCGACCCCGTGTAGATCGGGCCGCTGTAGTGGTCGGTGGGGGTGCTCATCAGTCGGCGGTCCTGTTCTGACGGGGGTCGAAGGCGTCGCGCAGACCGTCTCCGAGGAAGTTCACGGACAGCGCGATCACGAGGATGATCATGCCGGGCCACCAGAAGAGCCAGGGCCGGTTCTGGAAGCTGGTCTGGTAGGTGGAGATGAGCAGACCCAAAGAGGTGTCGGGCGCGCGCACGCCCCAGCCCAGGAAGGACAGGGCCGACTCCACCAGGATGGTCGAGGCGATCGCCAGCGTGGCACTGACGATGATGGTGCCGATCGTGTTGGGCAGGATGTGCTTGAACACGATCCGTGCCGAACCTGTCCCGATGGCCTCTGCTGCGGTGACGAACTCGCGCTCGCGCAGGGACAGCACCTCACCGCGCACCAGGCGGGCCAGGCCCGTCCAGCCGATCACGGACAGCAGGAACGCCAGCGGCCAGATGCCACCGTTGGCCATCTTGCCGAACACCGCAGCCAGGACCAGGGCCGGGATGACGATGAACAGGTCGGTGATCCGCATGAGCAGACCCTCGATCCAGCCGCGGTAGTAGCCCGCGATCGCCCCGATGGCCGTCCCGATGAAGGTCGAGACCAGACCGACGGTGAAGGCCACGATGAGCGAGCGTTGCGTGCCGCGCATCGTCAGCGAGAAGTAGTCCTTGCCGGCGTTGTCCTGCCCGAAGGGGTGCTCGCCCCACACGAACGGCCAGATCTGCAGCGTGGGTCGACCCCCGTCCTCGACCAGGCCTCCCACCCAGAAGGGCTTCTTCCACCAGCCGGGGATGAGGCCGTAGCCGATGGAGGTGAAGGCGAAGATGGTGACGAAGAGCAGCACGACCAGGGAGATCATCGCGCCACGGTGCCGGAAGAAGCGCCGCCGGACCAGCTGGCCCTGCGAGTAGGACTTCTGGTTCAGGTCGATCTGCTTCTCGACGGAGTACTCTGTGCCGGGCAGCTCACCGTCGGTCGCCTCCGAGACTCCGTCGGCGACGTCGGGGTCCTGGGGGGACGCCGGGTCGTGCGGCAGCGGCTCCGGCGAGAGCCCCTCGTCGCCGGACCCGGGAGCCCGGGGCTTGTCCTGGTCGGGCCGGTCGTCGCCGGGCGGGGTGGGCTTGTCGTTCATCGGATGGTCCTCGCTGTGTGCGCTGCCAGGTCGGCCTGCGTCGTCGGGCGGGCGGTGTTCACGGCGTCACCGCCGGATGCGGGGGTCGAGGAAGGCGTAGGCGATGTCAGCCAGCATGTTCATGAACACGGCTGCGGTCCCGGCCACCACGTAGTAGGCCATGACCGGGCCGGGGTCGACGAAGTCCAGGCCCGTCTTGAACATGTCGCCCAGGCCCTTCCACCCGAAGACCGTCTCGGTGACGACCGCGCCGCCGAGCAGGTTGGCGAAGTCGAAGGCGACGATCGTGGTGATCGGGATCAGCGCGTTGCGCAGCGCGTGCTTGGAGTAGACGACCCGGTCCGACAGTCCCTTGGAGCGGGCGGTGCGGATGTAGTCCTGGTTGATCGTCTCGAGCATCGAGGAGCGCGTGTAGCGGCTGTAGCCGGCGATCGAGATCAGGGTCAGCACGATGGTCGGCAGGACCAGCTGCACGCCCCAGTTGTACATGATGATGTAGAAGTTGCCGTCGAGCTTCTGGTAGGGGATCGCAGCGTCGCCGATCGTCTTGATCGGGCGTGGGACCTGCTGGAGGAACCCTCCCCAGTTGCGCAGCAGCTGGTCCATGAAGACGAGGAAGGCGAAGGCCAGCGCGGTCCCGCCGCAGACGAACATCGCGATCTTCTTCTGGAAGCCGCCGAAGAACCAGCCGATCGCCGCGCCGACGACGAGGGCGACGAGTCCGAGCGCCAGGACGACCCACCAGCCGCTGGGGTCCCGCACCACCGGCGCCGTGACGAAGTAGGCGACGATCCCGGTCGCCACGGTCCCCAGACCGGAGTAGAGGATCCGGCGCTCGGACAGACCGACGGTGAGCACGAGGAAGAAGGCCAGGGCGGCCAGGGCACCGACGATGATGATCGGCAGGCCCAGCGCGGGCTGGCGCCACCAGTCGACGCGGTCGAAGACCAGCACGGCGCCGAAGACCACGACGGCGGTGACCGCGAAGGTGATCGCCTCACGACGCAGTCCTCCCCCGAGCACCGCGGCGACGACCACCGCGAAGACGACCGCGATCACCGCCATCGCCGTCGTGGCGAGCGCCGGATCGGCTATCCAGTTGTTGAAGCGGTAGGCGCCGAACTCCTTGAGCAGCACCGCGGCCCAGAAGACCGGGAGGGAGAAGAAGAGGAAGGCGAGGAAGGTGATCGCGTAGTCGAAGCCGGAGTACTGCCGGATGGCGGACAGGACGCCGAGCAGGATGCCGATCACGATGGCCAGCGCCACCGACAGCGACACCAGCCGCAGGCTCGCCCCGGCAGAGCTGAGGAGCAGCGCGTTGATGTTGGCGCCGTCGCGGCTGGTCCCGAGGTCGCACTGGAGGGCGAGGCACTTGCCGGCGCCGGCGAGCCAGGACAGGTAACGCTGCCACCAGGGCAGGTCCAGGTTCATGTTGTCGATGCGTGCGGCGATCAGCTGGTCACGGTTCGTCGCGCGACTTTCGCGCAGGTCCTGGAGGGGGTCGCCGGCGTTGATGGTCGCGAAGAACATCAGGGCGGACCCCATGAGCAGGACCAGGGCAGAGATGCCGATCCGCCGGAGGATGAACTGGAGCACGGGAGAAGAACCTTCCTGCTGGAGCCACTGTCGTTGTGGCTCGGTGACCGACGCAGACTAACCCGACTGGGGCGGATACCGCCACGCCGACCACGCGTGTCCCGGGTGTGAACGGTGGAAGTGGAGAGGCGTAGAGAGGCACTGCACGCAGCACGGGGCGGGAGGCCCGATGGACCTCCCGCCCCGTGCTGGCTAGGCGTCGCGGTGGATCGTCACCGTGGCCTGGCCGCCGAGCGGCCGTCGGTCACTGTGCGCGGACCCACTGCTCCGCGTTCCAGGACACGCCGGTCTGGACCGCGGTGTGGCGCACGTTCTCGATGGACGCGTCGTAGCCGACGACGCCCGGGTGGGCGAAGACCGGGATGCCGTAGAGGGTGTCCCAGAGGGTCTTCTCGATGATCTTCGTCTGCTCCAGCTGGACGGCCGGGTCGAGCGAGGTGGACAGCGTCTTCCAGGCTGCGTCGACGTCGGCGTTGGAGTAGCCACCGAAGTTCTGCGTGCCGTCCGTGGAGTAGATCGGACGGCCCGAGGCGATCTGGCCCGAGCCGGCCCACGCGAACAGCGCGACCTCCCAGTCGCCGACCTCGAGCGGGCCGCCGGACTGGAAGAACGTCGGGTCGCCGGCGTCGATGATGTTGAAGCCGGCCTCGTCGCAGGACGACTTGATCGTGGTGACCTCGTCGGTGCGGCGCTGGTTGGGGGCGGAGTAGCCGATGCGCACGTCGACGGGGGTCTCCACGCCGGCGTCCGCGAGCTTGGCCTTGGCACCCTCGATGTCGACCTCGTCGTACTGACCGCTGTAGGCGGCGCTGAGGACCTCGTTGTACTTCTCCGTCTGGAACGGGAAGACCTCGCGCAGGTTCATGACCACTGCGTCGGGGTTGATCGGCTGGATCAGGTTCTGCACGATCTGCTGGCGCGGGACGCACATCGCGAACGCCTCGCGGGCGGCCAGGCCACCCTTGTCCTCGCTGAAGACGCTGCCCTCGGCGAAGTTGAAGTCCAGGTGCTCCCAGGTCATCTCGTTGCCGGTCTGCAGGGCCACGGTGTCGCCCATGTTCTTGATCTGGTCGACCGTGTCCACGGTGGCCTGCGGCTCGATGACGTTGATGTCACCGTTCTGCAGGGCCTGGACGTGGGTCTCCGGAGCGGCGAACTTGAACACCAGGTTGCCGGTGGCCGGCGGGGTGCCCCAGAAGTCCTCGTTCGGGACCAGGCCAAGAGAGAGGTCCTTCTCCCAGACCGCACCCTCCAGGGTGTAGGGACCGCTGGACGGGACGATGGACTCGTCCTTGATCTGGTAGTCGTTGAAGACCCAGCCGGTGTTCCAGAACTTGGACACCTTCTTGATCGTGTCGGTGTCGCCGTCCAGGATCGCCTGGGCCAGTTCGCCCGGCTCCAGGCCGGACTGCTTGGCGGCCACGTGCGCGGGCAGGGCGCCGCTGACCATGATCTCCCAGTCCGGGTTGGGGTCGGCGTAGACCAGCGTGAAGGTCTTGCCGTCCACCTCGGCCTGCGGGGTGTCCTGGACGTAGGTCGCCATGTCGCTGACCGGGTCGAAGCCGAGACCCTTGGCCCCGCCGAGGGCCTCGGGGTTGGTCGAGACCCAGCTGAGCAGGTAGTCGTTCGCGCTGACCGGGGTGCCGTCGGACCAGACGGCCTCGTCGGAGATGGTGTACTCGACGGTCAGCGGGTCGTCCGAGGTCTTCTCGTAGCTGCCGAACCACTCGTTCGGGTAGACGGTGCCATCGGTGCCCCAGTACCAGAAGCCGCTGTTGACCTGGGCGTTCACGGTCGCGTTGTAGGTCGAGTTGGTGGCCGAGGTGTCGCCGTTGTAGGCGTTGTACTGCTCGGACCCGGTCGAGAAGGAGATGGTGTCGTCGTTGGTGACGACGTCGCCGAGGTCGACCTTGGCGGAAGACTCCTCACCGCCGGCTCCCTCGGTGGTGTCCGACCCTTCTGCTCCGCTCGTCTCCGAGCCCTGGTCGGTGCCGCCGCCGCCCTCTCCGGCGGTGGTCGTGCTGTCCGGGGTTCCGGTGTCGGACGTGCAGCCGGCCAGAGCCAGTGCGCCGGCCGCCACGACGGCCATGGTCGCGCGCCTGATCTTCAATGTTCCTCCTAGTGAGAAGCCCGGACCGAGGCCGCGATCCACGTTGGTCGCGCCCGGGATCGGCGCCGAGCCGGGGGGTTGCCAGTAAAAGATAGGCACGCGGACCCCCTCAATGCCACTTCCGTGCCCACAAGGTGACCCGATCGTTACGCATTCGAGACTTTGCTCGGGCCGGTCGCGGGCACCGTCTCCCCGGCCCCTGCTCCCGTGGCTCAGAAGGCTCCCTCTGCGCCGTCGAGGACCAGGCGGACCGCGTCCTCGCTCTTGCGTGCGCTGCGGGCGGCGCGGACGGCGCGCACGTCGGCCGAGATCAGCCCCTCCGGCCCCGGGTCGGACGGGACCGGCCGGTCGGCCTCCCGCAGGACGACCACGGCCTGCCCGTCCGCATCGGCGACCGGCTCGCCGAGAGCGAGGTGACCCGCGGCCACGAGCGCGTCGACCACCTCCCGCGCCCCCTGCAGCGAACCCCTGACCACCAGGTGCCGTCGGACCGGAGGCAGTCCGAGCACGGTGCGCTCGGCCAGCTCCTCGGAGGCCAGACGGACGGGGTCCCAGCGCACCAGCGCCTCCACGGCCGGCACACCGGCGTGCGGCGGCACGCCGCAGACCACGACCCGCGGCCGGTCCGCCGCGTCCGCCGGGCGCGCCGCCGACGCCGCGGTGCACCACCGGCGCAGCGCCTCGACCCCCGCGTCCAGGACCGGACGGTCCAGCAGCCGCCACCCGTCGAGCAGCACCACGGCTCCGTAGCCGCCCGGGGCCCACGGCTCGGCGCCGGGCGTCGCGACGACCAGCGCCGGCTCCGCCCCGACCTCGGGCACGACGCGCTCGCCGCCGGAGCTGATCACGCGCACCGAGGGGAAGGCGCGGCCGAGCTCCTCCGCGGTCCGCAGCTCCCCCATGCCCGAGGCCCGCAGCCGGGGGGAGCCGCACGAGCGGCAGGCCTGTCCCGGCCGCGCCGGCGTGCCGCACCACCGGCATGCCGGGGTGCGCCGCCCGCCGGTGCCGGCCGGCACCCCCACGGGGCCGGAGCAGCGGGCGCAGCGGACGGGCGTGCGGCAGTCCTGGCAGGCGAGGGAGACGACATACCCCTGCCTGGGCACCTGGACGAGGACCGGACCCCGCTCCAGACCGTCGCGCAGCGCCCGCCACGCGACCGAGGGGATGCGGGCGGTCGCAGCCCCGGGGTCGCGGTCCTGCTGGTGTCCCTCCCCCGCGACGACCACCGCCGGGGCGGCCGAGCGCAGCACGCCGGGCGCGGGCAGGACGTCGGGCAGGACGCCCTGACCGACCCACGCCTGGAGCGTGACGTCGCGCGTCAGTCCCCCCACCAGCAGCCCGGCGCCCTCCACCCCGGCCCGGGCGCGCAACACCTCGCGCACGTGCGGGTAGGGCGCCCTCGGCTCCTGGTGCAGGTCGTCCCCGTCGTCCCAGCAGACGAACAGGCCGGCGTCGCGCACCGGCGCCCAGGCCGCCGCACGGGTACCCACGACGACGCGGGCGTGGCCGCGCAGCACCTTCAGGAACGCGCGGTAGCGGGCCTCGGGCCCCAGGTCTGCGGTCAGCCGCACGCAGGCGTCCGCCCCGACCAGCCGCGTGAGCGCGGCCACCACCCGGTCGACGTCCCGGTGGTCCGGGACGACGACGACCGCGCCGCGCCCGCCGCGGAGCGTTGCCGCGACGGCCCCGGCGACGGCGGCCGTCCAGTCCCGCTCGGGCGGCTGCGCGGGCAGCGCGAGCCAGGCCGCCCACGGGGAGCCGCCCGTCCTCAGCCGGCGCAGCAGCGCCGGACCGGCCGGGTAGGCATCCCACGGCTCCTCCCCCGACGACCCGACCGGGACCGGCGCGTCCTGCGTCGACGGGTCCTCCTCAGCCTCGGGGGGCACGCTGCGCTCGGCCCGGGCGTGGCGGGGCGGCACGGCGAGCCGGAGCACGTCCGCCAGCGTGCCGCCGTAGTGGTCGCCCACCTGGCGTGCGGCCCGCACGACGGCCGGGGTGAGCACCTGCTCCGGGCTGACGACCCGGCGCAGCAGTGCCAGCCTGCCCTCGTGCTGCGCACTGGCGCGGCGCGCGAGGACGAAGCCGTCGTGGTCGCGCCCGGAGAACCGGACGCGCACGCGGGCGCCGGGGCGGGCGTCCTCGGCCAGGTCCGCGGGGACGAGGTACTCGAACGGCCGGTCCAGGTGCGCCAGCGGCGTGTCGACGAGGACGGTCGCCACCGGGTCGGTCCCGGCCACCGGCCGGTCGGCCCTGGGCCGTGACCGGTCCCCCTTGCGACGTCCCGTCCCGGGGACCTGGACCAGGGGCAGCTGCTCGACCGCCCCGGCCCCCGGGTCCCCGTGCCCGCTCACAGCGCCCGGAGGAGGTCCTCCACCCGGTCCAGGCGCTCCCAGGTGAAGGCCTCCTGCACCCCGGTGGCCCCGGTGCGCCCGAAGTGACCGTAGGCCGCCGTCGGGCGGTAGATGGGGCGGAGCAGGTCCAGCTCGTGGACGATCGCGGCTGGTCGCAGGTCGAAGACCTTGGTGATCGCGGCCTGGATCTGCTCCACCGGCACGGTCTCGGTGCCGAAGGTCTCGACGTAGAGGCCCACCGGCTGGGCGGTCCCGATCGCGTAGGCGACCTGGATCTCGCAGCGGCGGGCCAGTCGTGCGGCCACGACGTGCTTGGCCACCCGGCGCAGCGCGTAGGCGCCGGAGCGGTCGACCTTGGAAGGGTCCTTGCCCGAGAACGCCCCGCCGCCGTGGCGCGCCATCCCGCCATAGGTGTCGACGATGATCTTGCGCCCGGTGAGCCCGGCGTCGCCCATGGGGCCGCCGATCGTGAAGATGCCCGTGGGGTTGACCAGCATCCGGTAGCCGTCCGTGGCCAGCTCGATGCCGGCCTCGCGGGCCGCGTCGAGGACCGGGGTGATCACCCGGTCACGGATGTCGGGGGTGAGCTGGTCGGCCAGCGAGACCTCCGCCGCGTGCTGGGTGGAGAGGACGAGCGTGTCCAGCCGCACCGCGCGGTCCCCGTCGTAGGCGATCGTCACCTGGGTCTTGCCGTCGGGACGCAGGTAGTCCAGCTCGCCGTTCTTGCGCACGTCGGCCAGTCGCTCGGCCAGCCGGTGGGCGAGGTAGATCGGCAACGGCATGAGCTCGGGGGTGTCGTCGCAGGCGTAGCCGAACATCAGGCCCTGGTCCCCCGCGCCCTGCACGTCGTAGGGGTCGGGAGCCTCCTCGCCGCGGCTGGCGAGGGCGGTGTCGACGCCGACGGCGATGTCGCTCGACTGCTCGCCGATGGAGACCTGCACCCCGCACGTGCGCCCGTCGAAGCCCTTGTGCGAGTTGTCGTAGCCGATGTCCAAGATGGTCTGCCGCACGATCCGGGGGATGTCGGCGTAGCCGCTGGTGCGCACCTCGCCGGCGACGTGGACCAGGCCCGTGGTCACGAGCGTCTCGACGGCGACCCGGGAACGGGGGTCCTGCCGGAGCAGCTCGTCGAGGATGCCGTCACTGATCTGGTCACAGATCTTGTCGGGGTGCCCCTCGGTGACGGACTCTGACGTGAACAGGCGGGCCATGGATCTCCTCGGGTCGCAGCGGCTGCTGGCGTGGGTGCCCGGAAGTCTACGGTCCGCCCCCGACCGACCTTCCGGGTCCTCCGGGTCCCGACCCCCCGGTCTGCGGACGCTCAGCCCAGCTCGGCCGCGACGACGTCCCAGATGGCGGTCGCGATGACGTCCTTGGTCGCCGGGCCGACGGTCACGGCCTCCTGGCTGTCCGGCCGCAGCAGGTGCACGGTGCTGGTGTCCTGCCCGAAGGCCTTGTCCACGCCGACCTCGTTGGCCACGAGCAGGTCGCAGCCCTTGCGCTGGAGCTTGTCGCGGGCCAGCTCGAGCACGTCGCCGGTGCCGTCACCGGTCTCGGCGGCGAAACCGACGATGAAGGGCCGGCCTGCGCCGGCGCGGTCCTGCACCAGGCCTGCGAGGATGTCGGGGTTGCGCACCAGCTCGATGACCGGAGCGCTCTCGTCGCCCTCGCCGTGCGTCTTCTTGATCTTGCTCTGCGCGTAGTGCGCGGGCCGGAAGTCCGCGACCGCGGCGACCATCACGACGACGTCCACGTCCCCGGCGTCCACGGCGGCCTCGACCGCCTCCTGCAGCTCCAGGGCGGTGCCCACCTGGACCGCCTCGCAGCCGGGAGGCGTCGGCAGCGCGACGTTGGCCGAGACGAGCGTCACCCGGGCGCCGCGGCGCGCGGCCTCGGCGGCCACGGCATACCCCTGCTTGCCGGAGGAGCGGTTGCCCAGGAAGCGGACCGGGTCCAGCGGTTCCCGGGTGCCCCCGGCGGAGACGACGACGTGACGGCCGGCGAGGTCGTCGGTGGCGGGGCCGTGCAGGGCGGCCATCGCCGCCGCGACGATGTGCTCGGGGTCAGGCAGGCGTCCGGGACCGGAGTCCGTGCCGGTGAGCCGGCCGGAGTCGGGCTCGACGACCGTGACGCCGCGCTCGCGCAGCGTGGCGACGTTGGCGACGGTGGCGGGGTGCAGCCACATCTCGGTGTGCATGGCCGGGGCCAGCACCACCGGGCAGCGCGCCGTCAGGAAGGTGGTGGTGAGCAGGTCGTGGGCCAGCCCGTGCGCGGCCCGCGCGAGCAGGTCGGCGGTGGCCGGTGCGACGAGCACGAGGTCGGCCTCCTGCCCCAGACGCACGTGCTTGACCTCCGGGACGTCGTCCCAGACCTCGCTGGAGACGGGGCGGCCGCTGAGGGCCTCCCAGGTCGGGGCGCCGACGAAGCGCAGCGCCGCGGCGGTGGGCACCACGGTCACCTCGTGCCCCGCCTCGGTCAGCAGGCGCAGGACGAGGGCCGCCTTGTAGGCCGCGATGCCGCCTGCGACGCCGAGGACGACCCGCACGTCCTGCCCCCCGCCCTCAGCTCTCGGGCGAGCTGGTGTGCAGCTTGCCCTGGTCGATCTCGTGCAGGGCGATCGACAGCGGCTTGTCGGTGGCCTCGGCCTCCACGAGCGGCCCGACGTACTCCAGCAGGCCCTCGGAGAGCTGGGCGTAGTAGGCATTGATCTGGCGAGCCCGCTTGGCCGCGTAGATCACCAGGGCGTACTTGCTGTCGGCCCGCTCCAGGAGGCTGTCGATCGGCGGGTTGGTGATGCCGTCGGGATGGGCGATGGTGCCGGTCACGTTCTCACGGTTCCTTTGCTGGGGTGGGGTCAACCATCAATGATACGAGGTGCTCGGCGGCCCGGGCGACATCGTCGTTGATGATGGTCACGTCGAACTCCTCCGCGGCGGCCAGCTCGGTGCGCGCGGTGCGCAGCCTGACGTCCCGTTCCTCCTCGCTCTCGGTACCTCGGCCGACGAGCCGGCTGACCAGCTCCTCCCAGGACGGCGGGGCCAGGAAGACGAAGAGTGCCTCGGGCATCGCCCGGCGCACCTGCCGGGCACCCTGCAGGTCGATCTCGAGCAGGGCCGGGCGGCAGTGGGCGAGCGCCTCCTCGACCGGCTCGCGGGGCGTGCCGTAGCGGGCCCGACCGTGCACGACGGCCCACTCGAGCAGCTGTCCGTCCCGTTCGAGCCGGTCGAACTCCGCGTCGTCGACGAAGTGGTAGTGCCGCCCCTCGACCTCGCCGGGGCGGGGCCGGCGGGTGGTGGCGGACACGGACAGCCAGACCTGCGGGTAGTGCTCGCGCACGTACGCCGCCACCGTGCCCTTGCCGACCGCGGTCGGACCGGCCAGGACCACGAGACGCCGGTCGGCGGCCGTCTGGGCGTCCGACGGCCGGGCGGGCGCTGGCCGGGTGCTCAGCTCTCGCCGAAGCGCTCGAGGAGCTGGGCGATCTGGTTGGCGCCCAGGCCGCGGACACGCCTGCTCTCGGAGATGCCGATCTCCTCCATCACCTGACGGGCGCGCACCCGGCCGACGCCGGGCATCGACTCCAGCAGCGCCGAGACCTTCATCTTGCCGATGACGTCGTTGGTCCGCCCCTGCTGGACGACCTCCTTGAGGGACCCCTGCGCGTTCTTCAGGCGGTTCTTCACGGCCGCGCGCTCCTTGCGCGCCGCGGCGGCCTTCTCGAGCGCCTGCGCGCGCTGCTCGGGCGTCAGCTGGGGAAGTGCCACGCTCAACTCCTCGGTGTGCGGGTCTGCTGCGGACGAGCACGTCCGCGTACCTGCGAACCTACCGACTCGGGCACGGGTCTGCCAACCCGGACCCCCGGTGGACGGCACCGGCGCAGCCGGTCTCCACCGCAGGTCAGCGACGCAGCGCGGCCCGCAGCTCTGCGGTCAGCTCGCGGGCCTGCCGGCGCAGGTCAGCCGGTGCGGGACCGGCTGCGAGCACCCCCCTGCTGACCGGGACGAGGACACGCTCGGTCAGTCCGGCGAAGGTGCGCGCCAGGTCTTCGGCGCCGGCTCCCTGGGCACCGACGCCGGGGGCGAGCACCGGCGCCCCGGCACCGGCGAGGTCCACCCCGGCCGCGGCGAGGTCGTCCGGGTCCAGGGTCGCCCCGACCACCACCCCCACGTCGCCGAACGGCTCGAGGCCCGCGTCGTCCTGCGCCACCTCGGCGAGCACCCGGGCGGCGACCGTCGGGCTCCCGACCAGCTGGACGCCGGCGCCCTCCGGGTTGGAGGTGAGGCCCAGCACCCAGACGCCGCGCCCGGTCTGCCGCGCCAGGTCCACGGCCGGGCGCAGCGAGCCGTAGCCCAGGTAGGGGCTCAGGGTCACCGAGTCGGCGGCCAGCGGCGCCCCGTCGGACAGGTAGGCCTGCGCGTAGGCGCCCATGGTGGAGCCGATGTCGCCGCGCTTGGCGTCGAGCACGGTGAGCAGCCCGCGCTCGCGGGAGGCGGCCAGCACCTCCTCCAGGACCGCCACTCCGGCCGCGCCGTGCCGCTCGAAGAAGGCGGACTGGGGCTTGATCGCCGCGCACTCGCCCCTCACCGCCTCCAGGACCGTCGCGCTGAAGCTGCGCAGCCCCTCGGGCGTGTCGGGCAGCCCCCACGCGGCGAGCAGGTGGGCGTGGGGGTCGAGCCCCACGCACAGCGGACCGTGCCGGTCCATCGCGGCGGCCAGTCTGGCTCCGAAGTGCTCGGTCACGGGGTCCTCCGGTCGTGGTCGGTGGTGCGCGCGGGGCTGTCGCCCCTCCGGGGCGTGCTCGGGTATGGCGTGCCGCGCGGGTCCACGGTCCGAGGCAGGCCCGCCTCGGCGTCCGGCCGGGTGGCGCAGGGCACGCGGTCGGGACAGGCAAGGTGCTGCACGAGATGCAGCGCTACCGACGTCGCACGACGTGCAGGACGTCGTCTGTACCGCGGCGACGCCCCTGCCGCGGTGAACGTCGGACGCCTCACCGTGCCGCACCGGCCCCGAGCGCGTCCCGGACCCGCCACAGCAGCGTCGGGTCGGCCCACAGGGCGGTGCCGAGCTGCACCGCCTCGGCACCCTCGGACACGGCGGCGAGCGCCGGGCCCGGGCCGTGGATGCCACCGGCGGCGACCAGCGCGGCACCGGGCCAGCGCTGCTCGCGGGCGGCCTCGCGCAGGACCCGCAGCCCGGCGAGGGTCAGCGCGTGCGTCGAGGGTCCGGACCACCAGCGCCCCGGGCCCAGGGGCACCTGCCCGGACACCACGACCGCGCCGGCACCACCGCCGACGGCCGCCCTGGCGCGCGCCACGAGGTCGGCCCCCGCGACGTCGAGCCGGGCGAGGAGGAGCTGGTCGCGGGGGGCGGCCTCACGCACCCGTGCCATCGAGCGCAGCACGGTCTGGTCGTCGGCGCCGCGCAGGTCGACCTCGACGAGGACCACGCAGTCCCCCTCCAGGCTGCGGTGCACCTGGTCCACGACCGCGGCCAGGTCACCCGTCGTCGCGCCCCGCACCGCCAGGCAGGCGCTCAGGCCGCGGCCGGACGCCCACGAGAGCGTCTCGCGCGCGGCCGCCAGCGAGACGGCCCGCAGGTCGTCGTGGTCCACGCCCCCGACCCCGGTGGCGTGCACCCGGGGACGTCCCGCCCGGGGGCGGCGCGAGCCGGCCTCGACCGGGCCGACGGTGAGCGGCACGCCGTGGAGGTCCCCGAAGCGGGCCAGCGCGCGCGGGTCGGTCACGGCACCGGCACCGAGCAGTACGCGCGGCAGCTGCGCCGCCGGGGCGCGGCTCACCGGCGGGCCTCCTCGACGAGCAGCTCCCCGGGCACGACGGGGCCCTCCAGGCACGGTCGCAGCACCCGGGTGCCGGCCGCGTCCGGCACCTCCAGGTCGCACCCGCCGCACAGGCCGGTCCCGCAGACCGGCCCCGGCCCGTCCAGGTCGAGGGCCGCGGCCCGCACGGGCAGCCCCCGCGCCAGCGCGCGCCCCGCGACCTCGCGCAGGACCGGGACCGGGGCGGCGGCGTAGACGACCGCCGCGTCGACGTCGGGGGCGTCCAGGACCCGCTCGAGGGCGGCGGGCAGGTCCTCCGGCAGGGCCAGCACGACAGCCCGCGCGTGCCGGCGCAGGTGGACCAGGTCCAGGTGCCGCTCCGGGTCTGCGGCGCTGAGCACGACGTGGGCGGTGCAGCCGCGCTGGCGCACCATCGTGACCAGCCACCGCAGCGGGAGCGCACCGGCCTCGTGGCCGACGAGGACCACGGGCACCGGCGTCGAGGGCGGCGAGAATCCCCGCCCCAGCGGTCCGAGGAGGCGGATCGCCTCGCCCGGCGCCGTGTCCCTCCCGGCGTCGAGCACGAGCTCCAGGCTGGTGCCGTGCACGGGGTCCGCGTGCACGCCGGCGAGCCAGTGCACCTCGGGCAGCACGCTGCCCCGCGTCGGGTCCACCGGCACCACCACCAGCTGGCCGGGTCGTGCCGCGGCCCAGGTCCCGGCGTCGGGCACGGTCAGGGTGACCACGTCGTAGGCACCGGCCGCGCGCACCGTCGTGACGACCCCGGTCGTCGCCGGGACCGCCGGCGGGCCTCCCGTGGTCATCGTGCCCATCGTCTCGGCCCCGGTCAGTCCGTCCGGAGACCGGCCGGGCCGCGGCCGAAGAGGTCCAGCGCGGCGGCGTGCTCCTGCAGGGAGGTCACGTCCAGCGACCCCTCGCGCATCGCCTCGATCCCCAGGACCGCCACCGCCAGCTGCTGCACGGTGGTGATGATCGGCCGGTCCAGGCTCGTGGTCGCCGCGCGGATCGCGTAGCCGTCGGCGCGCGAGTCCCGCCCCGAGGGCGTGTTGATCACCATGTCGACCTCGCCTGCGGCGATCCGGTCCACCACGGTCGGCTCACCGTCGGCACCCCGTCCCTGGCTGTGCTTGCGCACCACCTCGGCGGGTATGCCGTTGCGCCGCAGCACGTCCGCCGTCCCCTCGGTGGCCATCACCGTGAAGCCCAGGTCGACGAGCCGCTTGACCGGGAAGATCATCGAGCGCTTGTCCCGGTTGGCCACGGAGACGAAGACCGTGCCCTCCAGGGGCAGGCCCGAGCCGGCCCGCAGCTGGCTCTTGGCGAAGGCCGCGCCGAAGCCCGCGTCGATGCCCATGACCTCGCCGGTCGAGCGCATCTCCGGTCCGAGGATGGAGTCGACCGCCTCACCGGTCTGGGTGCGGAAGCGGCGGAAGGGCAGGATCGCCTCCTTGACCGCGAACGGCGCGTCGGCCGGCAGCGCGCCGCCGTCCACCTCGCGGGGCAGCACGCCCTCGGCCCGCAGCTGCTCGACCGTGGTGCCGAGCATCACCCGCGCCGCCGCCCGGGCCAGGGCCACGCCCGTGGCCTTGGCCACGAAGGGCACGGTCCGGCTGGCCCGGGGGTTGGCCTCCAGCACGTAGAGCACGTCCTGGGCGAGCGCGAACTGGACGTTGATCAGCCCGCGGACGCCGATCGCCTCGGCCAGGCGGTGGGTCGCCTCGCGCACCTGCTGCAGCTCGGAGCGGCCCAGGGTGAACGGCGGCAGCACGCAGGCCGAGTCGCCGGAGTGGATGCCGGCCTCCTCGATGTGCTCCATGATGCCGCCGACGTAGAGGTCCTTGCCGTCGTAGATCGCGTCGACGTCGATCTCCACCGCGGTGTCGAGGAAGCGGTCGACGAGCACCGGGTGGTCGGGGCTGGCCTGGGTGGCCCGGCCCACGTAGCCGGCGAGCGAGTCGTCGTCGTAGACGATCTCCATACCCCGTCCCCCGAGCACGTAGGAGGGGCGCACGAGGACCGGGTAGCCGATCTCGTGGGCCACCTCGAGCGCCTCGTCGACGGAGTAGGCGGTGCCGTGCCGGGGGGCGGCCAGGCCGGTCTCGGCCAGCACCCGCCCGAAGGCACCACGGTCCTCGGCGAGGTCGATCGCCTCCGGGGAGGTGCCCACGACGGGGACGCCCTCGGCCTTGAGCGCTGCGGCGAGCCCCAGCGGGGTCTGGCCGCCCAGCTGGACGACGACTCCGGCCAGCGGTCCGGCCTGCCGCTCGGCGTGCACCACCTCCAGGACGTCCTCGAGGGTGAGCGGCTCGAAGTAGAGCCGGCTGGAGGTGTCGTAGTCGGTGGAGACCGTCTCCGGGTTGCAGTTGACCATGACCGTGTCGAAGCCGTGCTCGCGCAACGTCATCGACGCGTGCACGCACGAGTAGTCGAACTCGATCCCCTGCCCGATCCGGTTGGGGCCCGAGCCCAGGATGATCACCGCGGGTCGCTCCCGGGCGGCGACCTCGGTCTCCTCGTCGTAGGTCGAGTAGTGGTAGGGCGTCAGGGCCCGGAACTCGCCGGCGCAGGTGTCGACCGTCTTGTAGACCGGCCGCACGCCCAGGGCGTGGCGTACGCCGCGCACGACGGCCTCGGACATGCCGCTGAGCTCGGCCAGCTGGGCGTCGGAGAAGCCGTGCCGCTTCGCCCGGCGCAGCAGCGCCGGCGTCAGCCGGCCGCCGTCGGCGGCCCGGGCGTGGTCGCGCACCTCCTGGGCGACCTGGTTGATCAGCTCGATCTGGTCGAGGAACCAGGGGTCGATGCCGGTGGCCTCGTGCACCTCCTCCACCGTGCACCCCCCGCGCATCGCCTGCTGCACGAGCACCAGGCGCCCGTCGGTGGGGGTGGTGGCCTGCGCCAGGAGGGCGTGCGCCATCTCGGCGGTGGGCATCTCCTCCTCGCGCCAGTGGAAGGAGCTGCCCTTGCGCTCGACCGAGCGCAGCGCCTTCTGCAGCGCCTCGGTGAAGTTGCGGCCCAGCGACATGGCCTCCCCCACCGACTTCATCGTGGTCGTCAGGGTCGCATCGGCCGCGGGGAACTTTTCGAAGGCGAAGCGCGGCACCTTGACCACGACGTAGTCCAGCGTCGGCTCGAAGCTGGCCGGCGTCACGCCGGTGATGTCGTTGGGCACCTCGTCGAGGGTGTAGCCGAGCGCCATCTTGGCCGCGATCTTGGCGATCGGGAAGCCGGTCGCCTTGGAGGCCAGCGCGGACGAGCGCGACACGCGGGGGTTCATCTCGATGACGATGACCCGGCCGTCCTCGGGGTTGACCGCGAACTGGATGTTGCAGCCGCCGGTGTCCACGCCGACCTCTCGGATGACCGCGATCCCGATGTCGCGCAGCCGCTGGTACTCCACGTCGGTGAGGGTCATCGCCGGTGCGACGGTGATCGAGTCGCCGGTGTGCACGCCCATCGGGTCGAGGTTCTCGATCGAGCAGACCACGACGACGTTGTCGGCGTGGTCGCGCATGATCTCCAGCTCGTACTCCTTCCACCCCATGATGGACTCCTCCAGGAGCACCTCGGTGGTCGGGCTGTCCTGCAGGCCGGCGCCGGCGATCCGGCGCAGCGACCCCTCGTCGTGGGCGAAGCCGGAGCCCAGCCCGCCCATCGTGAAGGAGGGGCGTACGACGACCGGGTAGCCCAGCTCCTCGACGGCCGCGAGCACCTCGTCCATGGTGTGGCAGATCGTCGACCGGGCGCTCTCCGCGCCGCACGTCTCGACGACGCCCTTGAAGGCCTGCCGGTCCTCCCCCAGCTGGATCGCGCGCACGTTGGCGCCGATGAGGGGGCAGTCGTACTTCTCCAGCACACCGGCCTCGTGCAGCGCGACGGCGGTGTTGAGCGCGGTCTGGCCCCCCAGGGTCGCCAGCACCGCGTCGGGACGCTCCTTGGCGATGATCGACTCGACGATCTCGGGGGTGATCGGCTCGACGTAGGTCGCGTCGGCAACGCCGGGGTCGGTCATGATCGTCGCCGGGTTGGAGTTGACCAGGACCACGCGGACGCCCTCCTCGCGCAGGACGCGGCAGGCCTGGGTGCCGGAGTAGTCGAACTCCGCCGCCTGGCCGATGACGATCGGCCCGGAGCCGATGACCAGGACGCTCCTGATGTCCTCACGCCTGGGCACGGGTGTCCTCCTGCTGCTGGTGGCCGGTGAGCATGTCGACGAACCGGTCGAAGAGGTACTCCGCATCGTGCGGGCCGGCGGCCGCCTCGGGGTGGTACTGCACGGAGAAGGCGGGGACCTGCTCGCAGCTGAGCCCCTCCACGACGTCGTCGTTGAGGGCGACGTGGGAGCAGCGGACGGGGCCGTACGGCGTGTCCGCCGCCTGGTCGGTGGGGACCCCCTGCGGCCAGGCGATCGCGAAGCCGTGGTTGTGCGCGGTCACCTCCACCCTGCCGGTGGACCGGTCGAGCACCGGCTGGTTGATGCCGCGGTGGCCGAAGGCCAGCTTGTAGGTGCCCAGGCCCAGCGCCCGCCCGAGCAGCTGGTTGCCGAAGCAGATGCCGAAGAACGGCAGGCCGGCGTCCAGCACGCTGCGCAGCAGACCGACCTCGTGGTCGGCCGTGGCGGGGTCGCCCGGACCGTTGGAGAAGAACACGCCGTCGGGCTGCGTCGCGAGCACCTCCTCGAAGGTGCTCGTGGAGGGCAGGACGTGCACGCGGATGCCGCGGGCGGCGAGCAGCGCGGGGGTGCGGCCCTTGATGCCCAGGTCGAGCGCGGCCACGGTGAACCGGGTCGGCGTGCCCTCCGGCGGCGAGACCACGTAGGGGTGCTGGGTGGTCACCTCGGCGGCGAGCGCCGCCCCGGTCATCACCGGCGCCTCGGTGACCGTGCGCACCATCTCCTCGCGCGTGGCGGCGGCCGCCTCGCCGGAGAAGATCCCGGCGCGCATGGCGCCCCGGTCGCGCAGGTGCAGGGTGACCGCACGGGTGTCGACGCCGCTGATGCCGACGACTCCGGCCCGGCGCAGCCCGTCCTCGAGATCGCCCCGGGAGCGCCAGTTGGACGGGCGCAGGGCGGGGTCGCGGATGACGAGCCCGGCGACCCAGACCCGCTCGCTCTCCCGGTCCTCGGCGTTGATGCCGGTGTTGCCGATGTGCGGGGCGGTCATCACGACCACCTGCCGGTGGTAGGAGGGGTCGGTGAGCGTCTCCTGGTAGCCGGTCATCCCGGTGGCGAAGACGGCCTCGCCCACCGTGGTGCCGAGCGCCCCGTAGGCCTCGCCGCGGAAGGTCCGCCCGTCCTCCAGGACCAGGACGGCCTCCTTCGGTATGCGGTGCTCGCTCACTCGTTCTCCTCCTCGGCACCCCACACCAGACCCTCCCGGGCCGTGACCCGCCCGCGCAGCATCGTCAGGTGCACCGCACCCACGAGCTCGCGGCCGTGCCAGGGGTTGTTGCGCGACAGCGACTGGGACAGCGCCGCGTCGACGGTGTGCTCGCGGGCCGGGTCGACCAGCGTCAGGTTGGCGGGGGCACCGACGGCGATCCCGTGCCCCTGGGTGCCCAGGCGGGCGATGCGAGCCGGGGCGGTGGACATCACGCGGGCGACGTCGGACCAGCTCATCCGTCCGGTGCGCACCATCAGGGTGCTCACCACCGGCAGCGCGGTCTCCAGCCCGAGCATGCCGAAGGCCGCGTCGACGAAGGCGTGCTCCTTGTCCTGCCGCACGTGCGGCGCGTGGTCGGTCGCGACCGCGTCGATGGTGCCGTCGGCCAGCGCCTCGCGCAGCGCCTCGGCGTCCTCGGTCGGCCGCAGCGGCGGGTTGACCTTGTAGACCGGGTCGTAGCCGGCCAGGTGTTCCTCGGTCAGCATGAGGTGGTGCGGGGTGACCTCCGCGGTCACGTCGATGCCCTGCGCCCGGGCCCACCTGATCACCTCGACGCTGCCCGCCGTGGAGACGTGGGCGACATGGACGCGGGAGCCGGTGTGGCGGGCGAGCATCACGTCCCGGGCGACGACGGTCTCCTCGGCGACGGCTGGCCAGCCGGGCAGGCCGAGCCGCCCGGACAGCTCGCCCTCGTGGCAGCAGGCGGTCGGGCCGGCCAGGCTCGGGTCCTGGCTGTGCTGGGAGATGACGCCGTCGAAGGAACGGACGTACTCCAGCGCGCGGCGCATGAGACGGGCGTCCTGCACGCACCGGCCGTCGTCGGAGAAGACCCGGACGCGGGCGCGGGAGCGGGCCATGAGGCCCAGCTCGGCCAGCTCCTCGCCGGCCAGGCCCTTGGACACGGCGCCGACGGGGTGCACGTCGACGTAGCCGGCGCGGCGGCCCAGGTCGTGGACCCGCTCGGCGACCTCGGCGGTGTCGGTGACCGGGTCGGTGTTGGCCATCGCCAGGACCGCGGTGAACCCGCCGGCGGCCGCCGCGCGCGAGCCGGACTCGACGGTCTCGGCGTCCTCGCGCCCCGGCTCGCGCAGATGCGTGTGCAGGTCGACCAGGCCGGGCAGCAGCACCAGTCCGTCCCCGTGCATGCGCTGCGTGCGCTCCGGCGCCCCGTCGGCGGCGTCGGCGCCGAGGGCGGCGACGCGTCCGTCGACGACGAGGACGTGCTGGACGCCCTGGCCGAGGACGTCGGCTCCCTCGATCAGCACCGGGGGCGGGGTGCTGGTGCTCTTGTGCGCGTTCACTGCTCGCTCCCTTCCCCGGCGAGGAGGTGGTAGAGGATGGACATCCGCACCGCGACGCCCGCGGAGACCTGGTCCAGGACCAGGGACCGGGCCGCGTCGGCGGCGTCGGCGGAGATCTCCAGGCCCCGGTTCATCGGCCCCGGGTGGCAGATGACGGCGTGGTCCTGCAGCAGGGCGAGGCGGCGCGGGGTGAGCCCGTAGGTGACCGCATACTCCCTGGCGGTCGGGAAGTAGCCGCCGCTCATCCGCTCGCGCTGGACCCGCAGCATCATCACCGCATCGACGGTCGGCAGCACCTCGTCCAGGTCGTAGGAGGTGGCGAAGCCGTCCGCGCCCGCCCACGCGACGATCCCGCTGGGCATGAGGGTCGGCGGCGCGACGAGGGTGACCTGCGCCCCCAGCCGCCGTAGGCACAGCAGGTTGGAACGGAGCACGCGGGAGTGGGTCAGGTCGCCGACGATCGCGACGTGGCGGCCCTCCAGGTCACCGAGCGCGCGCCGCATCGTGTAGGCGTCGAGCAGCGCCTGCGAGGGGTGCTCGTGGGTGCCATCGCCGGCGTTGACGACCGAGCAGCCCACCCAGTCGGCGATCTGCGCCGGGGCACCGCTGGCCGGGTGGCGCACGATGAGCATGTCCACGCCCATCGCGTCGATGGTCAGCACGGTGTCGCGCAGGCTCTCACCCTTGGACACCGAGGTGCCCTTGCCGGTCAGGTTGATCGTGTCGGCGCTGAGCCACTTGCCCGCGATCTCGAAGCTGGACCGGGTGCGGGTGGAGTCCTCGAAGAAGAAGTTGATGATGGTGCGGCCGCGCAGGGTCGGCAGCTTCTTGACGTCGCGGTGCTGGACCTCGTGCATCGACACCGCGGTGTCGAGGACGGAGAGGATCTCCTCGCGCGACAGGTCCGCGATCGAGAGCAGGTGCTTCACCGGGCTGCTCCCCCGTCGGCCGGGCCCGCGATCCGCACGCCCTCGGTGCCCTCGCCGTCGTGCTCGACCAGGCGCACCATGACCCGCTCGCTGTGCGAGGTCGGCAGGTTCTTGCCGACGTAGTCGGCGCGGATCGGCAGCTCGCGGTGGCCGCGGTCGACGAGCACCGCCAGGCGCACCGCCCGCGGCCGGCCCAGGTCGGCCAGCGCGTCGAGGGCGGAGCGCACGGTGCGGCCGGAGTAGAGGACGTCGTCGACGAGGACCACCACCTTGCCGTCGACGCCGTCCCCGGGGATGTCGGTGGGCTCCACGGCCCGGGTGGGCTGGCGGCGCAGGTCGTCGCGGTACATCGTCACGTCGAGCGAGCCGACCGGGACCTCGGTCCCCTCGACCTGCAGCAGCGCCTCGCCGAGGCGGCGGGCCAGGTGCGCGCCACGGGTGGGGATGCCCAGCAGGAGCAGGTCCTGCGGGCCCTTGTTGCCCTCGAGGATCTCGTGGGCGATCCGGCGCACGGCGCGGTTGATGTCGTCGCTGCTCAGGACCACACGTCCTGGGACAGCTTCTGGGTGGGCAGCACTCACAGCCCGTCTCCTTCCCCGCCTCTCGGGACGGTGGTTAAAGGACGTGTCGGTCGCGGACAGCGTACTACCGTCCCGCGCGCCTCCTGTCGCGGGCCCGCTCGACCAGCTTGATCAGCTCGTCGGACCACAGCACGCAGCTGGCCAGCAGCGTGCAGACCAACCAGTGGAACGGGTCCAGCGCCGCCGTGCCGAAGGCGGTCTGCAGCACGGGCAGGTGCACCACGGCGACCTGGGCCACGACGCCGAAGACGATCGCCGCCCACAGCCAGCGGTTGCTCCACAGGTCCTTGAGGCCGCTGACCGTCTGCGAGCGCGAGTTGAGCACGTTGAACAGCTGGGCCAGGACGAGGGTGGTGAAGCCTGCCGTCCGGGCAACGGTCAGGTCGTCCTGCCCCTCGACCAGGCCGCCGGGCAGGAAGACGTCGATCGTGAGCAGGCTGACCACGGCCATGACCGCGCCGACAGCCAGGATCCCGGACCACATCCGCGCGTCGATCACCCGCTCCCCGCGGCGTCGCGGCCGCCGGGCCATCACGTCGTCGGTCTCGGGGTCCATGCCCAGGGCGAGCGCGGGTGCGGAGTCGGTGACCAGGTTGATCCACAGGATCTGCGTGGCCAGCAGCGGCAGCACGACAGCCTCGGCGCTCGCGTCGGTCAGGCCGATGACCGGGGCGAGGACCACGCCGAGGAAGACGGTCAGGACCTCGCCCATGTTGGAGGAGAGGAGGTAGCGCAGGAACTTCTTGATGTTGTCGAAGATCACCCGGCCCTGGCGGACGGCGACGACGATCGTGCTGAAGTTGTCGTCCCGCAGGATCATCGCGCCGGCCTCCTTGGTCACCTCGGTGCCGGTGATGCCCATGGCCACCCCGATGTCGGCCGACCGTAGCGCCGGGGCGTCGTTGACGCCGTCGCCCGTCATCGCGACGACGTGGCCCTGCGACTGCAGCGCGTCGACGATCTGCAGCTTGTGCTCCGGCGCCACCCGCGCGAACACGTCCACCTCGGTGACGGCCCGGGCCAGGCCCTCCTCGTCGAGCCGGTCGAGCTCGGCCCCGGTCAGGGCCGTCCCGTCGGGGCCGGTGATGCCCAGGTCCTGGGCGATGCGCAGTGCGGTGGACGGATGGTCACCGGTGATCATCACCACCCGGACCCCGGCGCGGTGCGCGTCGCGGACGGCCTCGCCGGCCTCCGCCCGGGGCGGGTCGATCATCCCGACCGTGCCCACCCAGACCAGGTCCTGCTCCAGCTCCTCCGCGACCTCCGCGGGCACCTCGCCGGCCTCGAGGTATGCCGTGTCCAGCAGCCGGGTGCCGGCCCCGTCGGAGCCGGACCGGCCGAGCGGCCGGTAGGCGACGCCGATGGTCCTCATCGCCCGACCCGACAGGTCCTCCACGTCCGCCAGCGCCCGGGCCCGCGTCGCCTCGTCGAGGACGAGGGTCTCCATCCCCCTGCGGTAGCGGGTGCAGCGCGCGAGCACCACGTCCGGGGCGCCCTTGGTGACGAGCACGGGCTCGTCGTCCCGCTCGTGGTCGAGGTGGACGGTCGACATGCGTTTGCGCCCGGAGGTGAACGGCGCCTCGCCGACCCGGGTGAACCGCCGCACCCGGCGCTCGGTCAGCCCCATCTTGCGCTCGGCGACCAGGAAGGCCGCCTCGGTCGGGTCGCCGAGCACGGACCACTGCCCTTCCTCCTGGCGCAGCTCGGAGTTGGATGCCAGCGACCCGCCGGAAAGGACGACCGTGCCCTCGGCACGCTGCGGCTCGTGGTCCGGGTCGGCGGTGGTGCCGAGCACCGCGTCCCCGTCGTGCACCACGCCCTCGGGCCGGTAGCCCGCGCCGGTGACCTCCGCGCTGCCGGAGGCGGTGACCACCCGCTGGACGGTCATCTCGTTGCTGGTCAGCGTGCCGGTCTTGTCCGTGCAGATCACCGAGGCCGAACCCAGCGTCTCCACCGAGCTGAGGTCCTTGACGATCGCGTCGCGCCGCGCCATCTGCTGGACCCCGACGGACAGGACGACCGAGAGCACGGCCGGCAGCCCCTCGGGCACGGCCGCGACCGCGAGCGAGACGCCCAGCAGCAGCACGGTCACCGCGTCCTCGGCGGTGCGGACGTCGCTGATCAGCCACACGGTCGCCATCACGACGACGGCGATGACCACGACGGCGATGCCGAGGAACCTGCCGATGAAGGCGATCTCGCGTTCCAGCGGCGTGGGCTGGCGGACCGTCGACTCCAGCAACCGGGCGATACGACCCATCTCGGTGTCCATCGCCGTCCCGGTCACGACCGCACGACCCGTGCCGGCCGTCACCGCCGTGCCCCTGTAGACCGCGTTGGTGCGGTCCCCGAGAGGCAGGTCGTCCGGCAGCGTCCCGGGCGCCTTGGACACGGCGGTCGACTCCCCGGTGAGCGCGGCCTCGGCGACCCGCAGGGCGTTGGCCGTCACCACCCGCGCGTCGGCGGCGACGCTGTCCCCCTCCGCGAGCACGAGGACGTCGCCGAGGACGACCTCGCGCGCCGGGACCTGCACCGCCCGGCCGCCGCGCACCACCGTCGCCCGCACCTCGGTCATCCGCTGCAGCGCGGCGACCGCCTGCTCCGCGCGCGTCTCCTGGCTGTAGCCCAGGACCGCGTTGAGCACCACGATGACCGCGATCACGACGGAGTCGACCGGCCATCCCCCGGCGCCCTCGACCCACCAGGCTCCGGTCGCGACGACCACGGCCGCGAGGAGGAGGTAGATCAGCGGGTCCTGGAACTGGGCCAGGAACGTGCGCCAGCGCGGGACGGGGGCGGAGGCCACGAGCGCGTTGGGGCCGTCCCGCTCCAGCCGGCGAGCCGCCTCGGGGCCCGACAGCCCGGCCTCGGGGTCGACGCCCAGGTCCGCCACGGCCTCGGCCCTGCCCAGTGCGGACCCCTCGCTGCTCGGCACGGCCACCCCTGGATCGTCGCAGACCCGGCGCGGCGCCCGGTGGCAGGGTGTCCACCCGGCCACACCCCATACCCCACCGACGACACGATCGGTCCGCGAGCGGCGACACATCCTTGCACGGTGGCCGCCCGGCGTGGTCGGGGTGCCCACAGCTGTGGACGGCGCACAGAGCCGCACGTCGTGCCAGGCCAGCCTGGGCGCATGATCCTGCCACCGAGCCCGTTCGCCCGGGAGCAGTTCCGTGCGCTCGGCCACAGCCACCGCGAGCTGGACCGGCTCGTCGAGGCCGGGGAGGTCGTCCGCCTGCGCCACGGCTGGTACGCCCAGCCGACCCGCGACGACCCACGCCCCGGGTGGGAGGGACGGGTCGACCGGCACCTCGAGCGACTGGCCTGCGCTACCGGCGTTCTCCGCGGCGCAGGGCCTCCTGACGTGGGCCGACCGTGTCGCCGGTCGGGTACGGGGCTCGGACGAGGGTGGCCTTGACCTCGACGACCCGGGCCAGCAGCCCGTTGACGAACCGGGGCGAGTCGTCGGTCGAGAGGGCCTGGACCAGCTGCACCGCCTCGGAGATCGCCACGGTGTCGGGCACCTCGTCGTTCCAGACGATCTCCCAGGTGCCCAGACGCAGCGCGGCGCGGTCGACCGCGGCCATCCGCTCCAGGCTCCAGCCCTGCGAGTAGGTGGTCAGCACCTCGTCGATCTGCGACCAGCGCGCGAGGACCCCGCGCACGAGCTGCACGGCATACTCCGGCAGCGGGTGCTGGGTGGTCGGCGCGGCCACCCTCTCCTCGAGCAGGACACCCACGTTGATGCCCCTCTGGTCGGCCTCGTAGAGCAGTTCCAGGGCCCGCTTGCGCGCCTTGGAGCGGGCCGCCACGTCAGTTCACGCGGCCGAGGTAGGAGCCGTCTCGGGTGTCGACCTTGACCTTGGTGCCGGCCTCGAGGAAGAGCGGCACCTGGATCTCGGCGCCGGTCTCCAGGGTGGCCGGCTTGGTGCCGCCGGTGGAGCGGTCGCCCTGCAGTCCGGGCTCGGTGTGGGTGATCTCCAGGACCACGGAGGCCGGGAGCTCGATGTAGAGGACCTGGCCCTCGTGCTGGGCGATCATCGCCCGGCCGTTCTCCAGCAGGTAGTTCGCCGCGTCGCCCATGATCTGGGCCGAGACCGGGATCTGCTCGTAGGTCTTCTCGTCCATGAAGATGAAGTCGGTGCCGTCGTTGTAGAGGTACTGGTAGTCGGACCGGTCCACGGTGGCGGTGTCGACCTTGGTGCCGGCGTTGAACGTCTTGTCGACGGTCTTGCCGGAGGTGACGTTCTTGAGCTTGGTGCGCACGAACGCCGGCCCCTTGCCGGGCTTGACGTGCTGGAACTCCATCACCTGCCACAGACCGTTGTCCATGTCCAGGATCATGCCGTTCTTCAGGTCGTTGGTCGTCGCCACGTGTGCTGCTTTCCCTCGGTATGCGGTTCGCTTCGCGGGTCCGCGTCCGGGACCCAAACTCTCCCGAGTCTACCGGTGCCGCTGCCCTCCTCACGCACCGCTTTTCCTCACAGTGGGGCCCATGAAGTGGTCCAAGGCGCTCACCGTCTCCCTGCCCGCGGCCGTCCTCGCCGCCGTCGCGGTGCACGACATGACGCAGAAGAGGCACGCGGTCCTGCGCAACTTCCCGGTCGTCGGGCACGCCCGCTACGCCCTGGAGAAGCTCGGGCCGGAGCTGCGGCAGTACATCGTCTCCGCCGACGACGCCGAACGGCCGTTCAGCCGGGACCAGCGCCGCTACGGCGCCCTGTCGGGCCCTGCGGTGGAGGCGCTCAACCGCGGCTGCGCGGAGGCCGGGGCGCTGCAGAACACCCCACCCTGAGGTCGGTCCGCGCCGCGAACTACCTGCGCTCCTGGCGTCGCGAGATGCTCAAGGTGGCCCAGTCGTGCGGCGTCGAGCACCCGTCGCTGGTCTCGGGAAAGATGGTGGACATCCTGCTCGGCACCCGTCAGCACACGCCGCTGTGGCAGGTCGCCGGCTACGACGACCCGTCCTGGGGGATGCCCTCAGCGGCGCAGCAGGCGCAGATCAGCGGGATCATGACCGGAGCGCCCCAGGGTGGGAGCGCACCGGTCTCCGGCACCAGCCGGGCCGGGAGGCCCGGGCACGTCCCCACCCACGCCCCGGGCCACGAGGCTGCGCAGGCGCCGGTCAGGGTACGGCGCCGGCTGCCGATCCTGCCTGGCTGACAGCAGCGTGGGCGGCCCGCAGCGTCGCCTCGTCCGGACCCTCCAGGCGCGTCGGGCGGGCGAGCCCCTCGAGGACGACCAGGCGCAGCGTGCTGCCGCGGGACTTCTTGTCCCGGGCCATCGCCGCGCGCAGCTCGGTCCAGCGCTGCGCGCCCCCGGGGTATGCCGTGGGCAAGCCCACCGAGGCGAGCACCGCGCGGTGCCGCTCCAGGAGGTCGGTGTCGATCAGACCGGCCCGGTGGGCGACCTCGGCGACGTAGACCATGCCCACCGCCACGGCGTCCCCGTGCCGCCAGCGGTAGTCCTCCACCTGCTCGATCGCGTGCGCGAAGGTGTGCCCGTAGTTGAGGACCTCGCGCAGCCCCGCCTCGCGCAGGTCCGTCGAGACGACGTCCGCCTTGACCTGGACGGCGCGCGCGACCAGCTCGACGGCCAGCTCCGGATCGGCGGCGGGGTCGGCCGCTCGGGCGGGCGCAGCCTGGAGGAGGTCGAGGATGACCGGGTCGGTGACGAAGCCGCACTTGATCACCTCGGCCAGTCCGGAGACGTAGTCGGCCCTGCTCATGCTGCCCAGCCAGGCCGGGTCGCACAGCACGGCCCGCGGCGGGTGGAAGGCGCCGACGAGGTTCTTGCCCTCGGCGGTGTTGATGCCGGTCTTGCCGCCGACGGCGGCGTCGACCACCCCCAGCAGGGAGGTGGGCAGCAGCACCACCTCGACGCCACGCAGCCAAGTGGCGGCCACGAACCCGGCCAGGTCGGTGGTCGCCCCGCCGCCGACCCCCACCACGAGGTCGTCGCGGGTGAACCCCTCCCGGCCCAGCAGGCCCCACAGCCCGGTGAGCACCTCCGCCGTCTTGGCCGCCTCCGCGTCCGGCACCTCGGCGCGCACCACCCGCGCGCCGGAGCCGGCGAGCACCTCGCTGGCCGCCTCGGCGACCTCGTTGCGCCCCGGCTGCGTCACGAGCAGCACCCGCCGGCCCGGCCGGGCGTGCTCGGCCAGGTGACGCTCGGCGCCCGCGCCGAGACGCACGTCATACCTCGGCGGTCCGGCGATCTCGACGGTCCGGGTCCGCGCCTCGCTCACGGCGTCAGGCCCAGGAGCGCGAGCACCTCGTCGGCGACCTCGTCGGGGCTCCGCCCGCCGGTCTGGACCTGGACCGTCGCCAGCTCCTCGTAGACGGGGCGACGCGCGTTCATCAGGCGGGTCCAGGCAGCCCGCGGGTTGACCAGGAGCAGCGGGCGCGAGACGTCGAAGCCGACCCGGCCCGCCGCGTCCGCGATCGTCACGTCGAGGAAGACGACCGGGAGCCCGCCCCCGCGCAGGGCCTCCGCGATCTCCTCCTGCACCGGTGCCCCGCCCCCGAGGGCGACCACGCCCTCCTCCTCGTGCAGCGCACGGAGGACCTCCTGGCGCTCGAGCCCGCGGAAGACTGCCTCGCCGTCCTGGACGAAGATGTCGGCCACCGGCTTGCCCACGAGCTCCTCGACCGCGGCGTCGGTGTCGTGCAGGGGGACGCCGAGCCGGTCGGCGAGCACGCGGCCGACGGTGGTCTTGCCCGCGCCGGGCGGCCCGACGAGGACCGCGACCGGCCCGCTCACCGGTGGGTCCCGGTCGTCGACGGCGTGCGCAGGTGCTCAGGGACGGACCCGAGGTAGGCCGCGTGGTTGCGGGCCACCTCGGCCACCGAGTCCCCGCCGAACTTCTCCAGCACGGCGTCGGCGAGGACGAGCGCCACCATCGCCTCGGCGACGACGCCGGCGGCGGGGACGGCGCAGACGTCGGAGCGCTGGTGGATCGCGGTCGCAGCCTCGCCGGTGGTGGTGTCCACGGTCCGCAGGGAGCGCGGGACGGTGCTGATCGGCTTCATCGCCGCGCGCACGCGCAGCACCTCGCCGGTGCTCATCCCGCCCTCGGTCCCGCCGCTGCGCAGGGTGGTGCGCCGCACCAGGCCGCGGGCGTCGCTCTCCATCTCGTCGTGCGCCTGGCTCCCGCGGCGGGCCGCGGTGCGGAAGCCCTCCCCGACCTCCACGCCCTTGATCGCCTGGATGCCCATCAGCGCGCCCGCCAGCCGGCCGTCGAGGCGACGGTCCCAGTGCACGTGCGACCCCAGCCCCGGCGGCAGGCCGTAGGCGAGCACCTCGACGACGCCGCCGAGGGTGTCGCCGTCCTTGCGCGCGGCGTCGACCTCGGCGACCATCGCCGCGGAGAGCTCGGGGTCCAGGGTGCGCACCGGGTCGGCGTCGACCGCGGCCACGTCGTCGGGGCCGGGGAGCTCCTCGGCCGTGGGCGCGTCGGTCCCGGGACCCGTCATCCCGGCCCGGCCGATCGCCACGGTGTGGGAGACGAGGCGGATCCCGACCGCCTGCTCGAGGAAGGCCGCGGCGACCGCTCCGAGCGCGACCCGGGCGGCCGTCTCGCGGGCCGAGGCGCGCTCGAGGACGGGGCGCGCCTCGTCGAAGCCGTACTTGGTCATGCCGACCAGGTCGGCGTGCCCGGGCCGCGGCCGGGTGAGCGGCCTGTTGCGGGCCAGCTCCTGGGGCGCCCCGACGTCGTCGGCGCGGGCCACCTCGTCGGCGTCGACCGGCTCGGGGTCCATCACCGCCTGCCACTTGGCCCACTCGGAGTTGGCGATCTGGAGCGCGAGGGGTGAGCCGAGGGTCAGGCCGTGGCGCATGCCGCCGAGGAAGGACAACTGGTCGGCCTCGAACTTCATCCGGGCGCCGCGCCCGTAACCGAGCCGGCGTCGCGCCAGGGCGCCCTCCACTGCGGCCCGCTCGACGACCACGCCGGCAGGCAGGCCCTCGATGACGGCGGTCAGGGCAGGGCCGTGGGACTCTCCGGCGGTCAACCAGCGCAGCATGGGTACAGATTCTCCCACGCGGCCACGCGCGGCCAGGAGCCGGGAGCGCGGCGGCTCCTAGAGGAACGCGCCGCCCGTCTGCGGCGCCAGGAGGAAGCCCAGCAGGGCACCGACCATCATCGGGGGCCCGTAGGCGAAGTCGCCGCGCCAGCTCACCCGGCGCGCCACGAGGAGGCCGACCGCGACGACGCCGCCGACGAGGAACCCGGCGTAGATGCCGGTCACGGTCTCCGGCCAGCCGTACCAGCCGAGCGCGCCGCCGAGCACGACGGCCAGCTTGACGTCGCCCAGGCCGAGCGCCAGCGAGCCCCGGGCCAGGGACAGCAGCGCCAGCAGGAGGTAGAACCCTCCGCTGGCGAGGGCTGCCAGCACCGAGCGGAGCCAGGGGTCGAACCCGCCTCCGACGAAGGCCGCCAGGGTGATCCCCGCCGCGAGGAAGCCCATCGTGGGCCACATGATCCGGTCCGGGAGCCGGTGCACGTCGAGGTCCATCGCGGCCAGGCACACGCAGGACAGCACGACCATCAGCGCGGTCGCGGTGAGCACGACGGCGACCGGCCAGCCGGGCACCGCGTCGTCCTGGACGAACCAGATCCGGTGCACCACCAGCGCGCTGACCAGCCCCAGCACGATCGGCACCCACCAGCGCCGACCGGGGTGCGGCACGTCGTCCTCGTCCGGCTTGCGGTAGGTCGTCGCCTCCAGCCACCGGCCCACGGGTATGCCGAGCAGCGCCACCACCGCGCCGACGACCACGGTCACCGCCACCTCGCTCACCCGGCCTCCCCCGCCAGCGCAGCTCGCATCGCCTCCACCGGGCCATCATGCCCGGTCATCAGCTCCACCTGGCGCACCGCCTGGTGCAGGAGCATCTCGGTCCCTCGCACCACGGCGAGCCGACCGCCGGACGCCCGGTCGACGGCGGCGGCGAACCCGCTGGGCCAGGGCGCGTAGGCCACGTCCAGGACGACGGGCGCGGAGGCCACGTCGGGCACCAGGACACCGGAGACGTCCGCGCCGGCCGGCAGGGTGCTGACCACCACCTCCCCCGCCGCGGGGTCCAGGACGAGCCGTTCCTGCCCGAGCCGCAGCACCTCCGCCGAGAGGCCGAGCTCGTCCACCAGCACCATCGTCTCGGCACGCACCCGGTCCCGGACGGCGAGGACCACCTCGCCCGCGCCGGCGCGGGCGAGGGCCACGAGGGCGGACCGGGCGGTGGCGCCGGCGCCCAGCACCGTCGCCCGCCGCGGTGCGCGGACCCCGGCCCCTGCCATCGCCGCGCCCAGCCCGGCCACGTCGGTGTTGTCGACGGCCCATCGGGATCCCCGGCGCAGCAGCGTGTTGGCGCCGCCCGCCAGCCGGGCGTCCTGTCCGACCTCCACGGCGCCGGGCAGCTCGAGAGCCTCCCGCTTCAGCGGCATCGTGACGGCCAGGCCGACCCACTCCGGTCCCAGGCCCGCGACGTGGTCGGCCAGGCCACCGGCAGGGACGTCCGTGGCCTCGAAGGTCCACCCGTCCAGTCCGAGGACGGCGAACGCGGCCCGGTGCAGGCGCGGGGAGAGGCTGTGCCCCACGGGCCGTCCCACGACCCCCGCACGGCGCGCCCCGGTCCGGTCCGCGCCGCCCGGGGACGGGTTCAGCACTGGTCCGGGTTGTCCGAGCACCACTGGAGGAACTCGTCCTGGTTCTTCAGGTGCTCCTCGTAGGTGTCGGCGAACTTGGTCTCGCCGGTGCTGGGGTTGACGGTGACGAAGTAGAGCCAGTTCCCGGGCTCGGGGTTCAGCGCCGCACGGATGGCGGCCTCGCCGGGGCTGTTGATCGGGCCCGGGGGCAGCCCGGGGTTGACGTAGGTGTTGTAAGGGTCGTCCACCTGGCGCTGCTCGTCGGTCGTGCCGGCCTTGCCACGCTCCTGGAAGATGAAGTGGATGGTCGAGTCCATCTGCAGCCGGCCATCGGTGTCCGCGGTGTCCACCAGGCGGTTCTCGACCACCCGGGCGACCTTGGGCAGGTCCTCGGCGAACATGCCCTCGCCCTGGACGATGCTCGCCTTGATGATGATCTCGCGCAGCTCGTCGTCGGGCACCCCGATCTCGGCATAGGTGCGCCTGCCCAGCTCGACCATGGCCCGCAGCTGGTCCTGCGGCGTGGAGTCCGGTGCGAACTCGTAGGTGCTCGGGTAGAGGAAGCCCTCCAGCTCGCCCTCCGCGGCGTCGGGAAGGTCGAGCGTGGCCGGGTCGACGTCCTCGTAGTCGGAGACCTCGTTGCCGGTCGCCTCGGCCAGCACCTCGAAGGTCTCGGAGACCCACAGCCCCTCGCGGACCGTGACGCCGTTGATCTCGCGGTAGTTGCCGTCGAGCAGCCGCGCGAGCGCCGCCGAGGAGCTCATCTGGTTGGCCATCCGGTAGGTCCCCGGCTGGATCGAGCTGGACCGCGGGTCCGCCTGGAGCGCGGCGGTGAAGGCACCGGCCGAGGCCACGACGTCCGCCTCGGCGAGGATCTGCGCGATCTGGCCGCCACCGGCGCCCTGGGGGACCTCGACCAGGACCTCACCGGTCCCCGCACCCTCGTAGTCCTGGACGTCGTTGCTGCCGGTCGAGAAGGAGGGCAGCAGGTCACCGACCCACCCGAAGGCGTAGACCGAGGCGGTCACCACGACCGCTGCGGCAAGGACGAGCGCCACGACGGTGGCGAGGGGGTTGCGCCGGCGCCGGCGCCGCGGCCGGAACATCGGCACCTCGGGCTCCGGGTCAAGCACGTCGTCGGCCAGCGACTCGTCGTGCTCCTTGACGCCGCGCAGGCCGAGCACGTCGTCGTCGAACCGCGACCGACGGTGCTCGTCGTCCCAGTCCTCGTCCGGGGGCAGGCTCATCGATGTCCTTACGTCTGGCCGGACCGGCGGGTCCGGGGCTTGCGCGCCCGCAGGGGTGTGCCGGCGGGGCGTCCGGCACGTCGGGCGTCGAGCGCCGCCTGGAGGATCAGCACCGCTGCGACCTGGTCGACCACGGCCCGCTGGTCGCGGCCCCGGACCCCGCTTCGGTGCAGGTTCCGGTGCGCGTCGACCGTCGTGAGCCGTTCGTCCCACAGTCGCACCGGCACGTCCAGTCGCCGCTGCAGGGAGTCAGCGTAGTCGCGGGCCCGCCGCGCGGCCAAGCCCTCCTCGCCGGAGAGCGAGCGCGGCAGCCCGACGACGACCGCGACGGCGTCGCGCTCCCGCACCAGCTCGGCGAGCGAGGACAGCTCCTCCTCGCCCTCCTGGTCGCGCGCCAGGGTGGCCACCGGGTGGGCCAGCATCCCGTCGGGGTCGCACGCCGCGACCCCGACGCGGACCTCGCCCACGTCGACCCCCAGGAGCACGCCGCGGTCCGCCGCACGCCCGTCGGCGGGCCGGTCGGCCGGCCGGCCGGCGGGGCTGCCCGAGGAGGACGTGGTCACGCCCTGATCTCGTCCTCGACGGCCTGCAGCGCGGCGCCGGTGCGGCTCGGGTCCTGGCCGCCGCCCTGGGCCAGGTCGTCCTTGCCGCCGCCGCCGCCACCGAGCGTCTGGGCCGCGACCCTGACCAGGGCACCGGCACGTACGCCGCGCTCCCGCGCGGCCTCGTTGGTCGCCACGACGACCTGGGGCCGGTCCCCGGCCACGCCGGTCAGGGCGACGACGACCGGGCGCTCGGTGCCGAGCCGGCCGCGCAGGTCGGCGGCCATCGTCCGCAGGTCGTCGCCGGCCACGTCGCCGACGTGGTGACCCAGGAAGGTCGTACCGTCGAGGTCGCGAGCCTGCTCGAGCAGGCGGCCCGCCGCGGCGAGCACCTGCTGGGACTTGGCGCGGGCGATCTCCCGCTCGGCGTCCTTGAGCCGCGCCACGAGCTGGGCCACCCGGTCGGGCACCTCGTCCGGGCGCACCTTCAAGGTGTCGGTGAGCTGGTTGAGGATGACGTTCTCACGCGCGAGGTGCTGGTAGGCGTCGGCGCCGACGAGCGCCTCCACCCGTCGTACCCCGGAGCCGATCGAGGCTTCGCCGACGAGCGTGACCAGGGAGAGCTGCGCAGAGTTGAGCACGTGCGTGCCGCCGCACAGCTCCAGCGACCACGGCCCGCCCACGGAGACGACGCGCACGACCTCCGGGTAGCGCTCGCCGAAGAGTGCCATGGCGCCCATCTCGCGCGCCTGCACCAGCGACATCTCGGCGGCGGACACCTGCAGGTCGTCCATCAGCCGCTCGTTGATGCGCGCCTCGACGGCGACCAGCTCCTCGGCCGACAGGCCGCGCGTGGATCGGAAGTCGAAGCGCAGCCGCCCGGGTGCGTTCTCCGAGCCGGCCTGGGTCGCGGTGTCGCCCAGCGTCTCGCGCAGCACCTTGTGCACGATGTGGGTGGCGGTGTGCGCACGAGAAACGGCGGCACGCCGCAGCGTGTCGATCTGCGACTCGGCGCTCTCCCCCAGCGCCAGCTCGCCCTCCACGAGCCGTCCGCGGTGGACCACAAGACCGGGGATCGGGCGCTGCACGTCGGCGACCTCGACCACGCCGCCGGAGTCCAGCCGGATGAGTCCGTGGTCGGCCAGCTGGCCCCCCGCCTCCGCGTAGAACGGCGTCTGGCCCAGGACGAGCTCGACCTCGGTGCCGCCGGCCTCGGCAGGCCCGGCGGCGAGCCGGTCGACCTCGTGGCCGTCGGCGAGCAGCCCCACCACGGTCCCGCGGCCGGACATCTCGCTGTAACCGGTGAACTGCACCGCGCGCCCGAGCCGGTCGGCGATCGCCTTGTAGGCGGTGGCGCCGCTGTGGCCGTGCTTCTTGGCGCGGGCGTCGGCCTTGGCGCGCTGCCGCTGCTCGGTCATCAGCGTGCGGAAGCCCTCCTCGTCGACCGCCAGTCCCTGCTCGGAGGCCATCTCCAGGGTCAGGTCGATCGGGAAGCCGTAGGTGTCGTGCAGCTGGAAGGCCTCCGCGCCCGCGAGCGTGGTCGCCCCGGAGGCCTTGGCGCGGGCCACCGCGGTGTCCAGGATCGTCGTCCCGCTGGACAGCGTCCGGGCGAAGGCCTCCTCCTCGGCGTAGGCCGTCTGGCTGATCCGGTGCCAGTCGCGCTCGAGCTCGGGATAGGAGCTGCGCATGACGTCCTTGCTGACCGGCAGCAGCGCCGGCAGGGTGGCCTCGTCGGGACCGACGCCGAGCAGCCGCATCGAGCGGACGGCGCGGCGCAGCAGCCGGCGCAGGACGTAGCCGCGGCCCTCGTTGCCCGGCGTGACACCGTCGCCCATGAGCATCAGGCCGGAGCGGACGTGGTCGGCGACGACCCGGAAACGCACGTCGTCCTCGTGGTCGACGCCGTAGGCGCGGCCGCTGATCTCCTCGGCACGCTCGATGACGGGATAGACCTCGTCGATCTCGTAGAGGTTGTCCACCCCCTGGAGCAGGTAGGCCACGCGCTCCAGGCCCATGCCGGTGTCGATGTTCTTGCGGGGCAGCTCGCCGACGATGTCGAAGTCGGTCTTGGAACGCACCTGCCCGAGGTCGTCCTGCATGAAGACGAGGTTCCAGATCTCCAGGAAGCGGTCCTCGTCGACGACCGGGCCGCCGTCCGGGCCGTGCTCCGGTCCGCGGTCGATGTAGATCTCGCTGCACGGACCGCCGGGCCCGGGGACCCCCATGTGCCAGTAGTTGTCGGCCGGACCCCGGCGCTGGACGCGCTCCGGGGGCAGCCCCGCGACACGCCGCCACAGCTCGGCGGCCTCGTCGTCGCCGTCCAGCACGGTGACCCAGACCGAGTCGGGGTCGAAGCCGAGGAAGCCGTCGTCCTGCGAGCCGGTCACCAGCTCCCAGGCGTGGCTGATCGCCCCCTCCTTGAAGTAGTCGCCGAACGAGAAGTTGCCGTTCATCTGGAAGAAGGTGCCGTGCCGGGTGGTCTTGCCGACCTCCTCGATGTCGAGGGTGCGCACGCACTTCTGCACGCTCGTGGCCCGCGGCCAGGGCGCGGTCTCCTGCCCCAGGAAGTAGGGCTTGAACGGGACCATGCCGGCGTTGACGAACAGCAGGGTCGGGTCGTCGTAGACCAGCGGTGCGCTGGGCACCACCGCGTGGCCCTTGCTCTCGAAGAAGGACAGCCAACGACGGCGGATCTCGGCGGTTTCCATGGTCTCCTCACCAGGCTGCAGACGGACCCGCCCACTCTAGCGGCCCGACCCGGGCCCCCGACCCCGGACGATCCGGCGCAGCTCGCGCCACCGCTCGGCGAGCCGCTCCTCCCAGCCGCGCCCGGTGGGGTGGTAGTAGTCGGCGTCCTGCGCGAGCAGGTCGTCGGGCAGGAACTGCTGCGCCCCCACCCCGGCCGGCTCGTCGTGGCTGTAGCGGTAACCCTGCCCGTGCCCGAGCCGCGCGGCACCGGCATACCCGCTGCCCCTCAGGTGCGCGGGCACCCGGGCCCCCTTGCCGGCGCGGACGTCGGCGATCGCGGCGTTCACCGCGCTGTAGGCGGCGTTGGACTTCGGCGCCAGCGCGTTGTGCACGACCGCCTGGGCCAGGATGATCCGCGCCTCGGGCATGCCGATCTGGGCGACCGCGTGCATCGCCGCGACCGCCGTCTGCAGCGCCGTCGGGTCGGCCATGCCGACGTCCTCGCTGGCGGAGATGACGATGCGGCGGGCGATGAAGCGCGGGTCCTCCCCCGCCTCGAGCTGCACGGCCAGGTAGTGCAGCGCGGCGTCGACGTCCGAGCCCCTCATCGACTTGATGAAGGCGCTGGCGACGTCGTAGTGCTGGTCCCCGGTGCGGTCGTAGCGGACGGCCGCGGTGTCGACCGCCTGCTCGGCGTCGGCCAGGGTGATCGTGACCTGCCGTCCCTCGGCGCCGGCGGGCACGGCGTCCAGGGCGACGCCCGCCGCCGCCTCCAGCGTGGTCAGCGCCCGCCGGGCGTCCCCGCCGGCGATCCGCACGATGTGGTCGCGGGCCTGGCTCTCGAGGGCCAGCTCGCCGGCCAGCCCGCGCTCGTCCTGGAGCGCCTCGTCCACGACCTCGCCGAGCTGCTCGTCGTCCAGCGAGGTCAGCCGGATGAGCATCGAGCGCGACAGCAGCGGCGCGATGACGCTGAAGGAGGGGTTCTCGGTGGTGGCCGCGACCAGGATGACGAGGCGGTTCTCCACGCCGGGCAGCAGCGCGTCCTGCTGCGCCTTGCTGAAGCGGTGGATCTCGTCGAGGAAGAGCACCGTCTGCCGACCGTAGAGCGAGCGCTCCCGGCCGGCCTGCTCCATCACCGCGCGCACGTCCTTGACCCCGGCGGTGACCGCCGAGAGCTCCACGAACGTGCGCCCGGCGGCGGTGGCGACCAGGTGGGCCAGGGTGGTCTTGCCGGTGCCCGGCGGCCCCCAGAGGATCGCCGACAGCGGGCCGGCCGCGCCCGCGTGGCCCTCGATGAGCCGTCGCAGGGGCGAGCCCGGGCGGAGCACGTCCTGCTGGCCGCGGACCTCCTCGACCGCCCGGGGCCGCATCCGCACCGCCAGCGGCGGGCGCAGGTCCGACCCCTCCCCGGCGGCCCCGCCGTCGGGGTCGCTGAACAGGTCCGCTCCGGCTCCCACCACGCCCCCGAGGCTACCCGCAGGACGCGGGACCTCCGGCCTCGGAACCCGGGACCTTAGTCCCTACTACGTTGCGTCGTACTTTGGCAGGATGGGTGACGACGGCGCACAACGGGCCGTCGACCGGGCGCACTGCCCGGCCCTCACCACGATGTCCGGGCCACGCCCGGAGGAGGTCCTCATGCCACAACGTCTGCGCCTCGTCGGGATCATGCTCATGGTCTTCGGCCTGGTCTTCTTCATCGGCTCCGGTGTCGCGTTCTCGATGTACCAGGACGGCAAGCACTCGCTCCAGAGCTTCAGCGAGGTGCAGGGCGTGGAGCTGAGCTACAACGAGGACGGCCAGCTCGTCGACCGCGGCGACACCGCCGCCGCCGACGGCATCATGACGATGCTCACCGACGAGTGGGGCTACCCGGTCTCGGACCGCGAGATGGACCCGGACGACCCGCTGGTCAACACCGCGAGCGAGTACATGTACCAGATGGCCACCATCACCCACCACGTCATCGACGGCACCTACCCCATCACCCTGACCGAGGACGCCCTCGTCGACCCCGACGGGAACGCCCTGACCGAGCTGCAGGTCGGCGACCAGACGCTCGCCGTCCCGGACCCGTTCCCGGCCGAGGGCTGGACCGTCGAGTACGACGGCGGCGGCCGCTACTGGCAGGACTTCGACCGCACCAACCCTGCTGACGCCGCGGCCCGCGAGGCCATGTGGACCGGAACCGTGCACGGCCTGGTCGGCGAGCTCGGGGTCGGCACCGTGACCGCCTCGGCCCTCAAGCTGGCCCTCGGCATGGTCGCCCTCCTGGCCGGCCTGGGTGCGATCAACCTCCTGACCGGCGCAGGCCTGTTCTGGGCCGCGGGAGCCCGTCGCGCAGGCGAGACCGTCCCGCCCTCCCCGGTCGAGCAGCCGGAGCTGGAGCGCATCGGCTGACCTTCGCGGGTGGGCCGACGGGAGCCGGGTGCGCAGGCCGCACCCGGCTCCCCTTCTGCGTGCGCCGGCTCCGTCCGCACGGCGGACCGCGACGGGGCCGGATCGTGCTCCCTACCGGCTGCGGCAGAATCGTCCTCGTGGTCTCCCCCTCACCCGGCTCACCGGCGCTGCGCGCGGCCGACCGCGCGGAGCTGCTGCGGCTGGCCGGCCCGGACCCGTGGGTCAGGTGGGCGCTGGCCGACCCGCTGGCCGGCGAGGCGGTCGTGGGGTCGGCCGTGGCCGTCGTGCAGCGCCCGGGACGCCGACCGGGCGCGTGGGTCGCTCCCCTGCGCCGGTCCGCGCCGACGGGTCCGCCCCCCGAGGGCACCCGGGAGGAGGCGGGCCGGCTGGCCGGCACCCTGGCCGCGGTCGCGGACGCCGGGCTGCTCGCGGCATGGGGTGCTCGCGCGGTGTCGGTGCCCCAGGAGCACGCGGCCGTCGCGCACCGGGTCCTGGACCTGGCCGAGCAGGGCGGCGACTGGGAGTGGATGTGGACCTGCGCCGCGCCGCCGCCGGCGCCCGGCGAGGACCTGCTCCGCGTGCTCGACGACAGGGCCGACGCGGCGGAGCTGTCGGCCTTCGCTCAGGCCCACAACCCACGGGTCTGGACGGCCGTCGGCGAGGGCGCGGTGGTGCGCTGGGTCGGGGCGCGCGACGCGAGCGGCGACCTCGTCGCGGTGGGCGGTGCCGAGCTGGAGGCCTCCGGCGTGGCGCACCTGGCCGGGATCGTCACGGCCACCGCCGCGCGCGGACGCGGCTGGGGGCGGGCCGTCACCTCCGCGCTGACCCGGTGGTCGGTGGAGCGCCACGGGGTCTGCACGCTCGGCGTGTTCAGCGACAACGCCACCGCGATCCGGCTCTACCGTCGGCTCGGCTTCCGCACGGCGCGGGCCTGGCACTCCAGGCTCCTGGTCGGTCGCTGAGGTCGGCCGAGGTCAGCGCCCGGGCGCCAGCGAGGGCACGGGCAGGCCGAGCTCGCGCAGCACGCGCCGGGCGGCGTGGTGGCCGCCCATCCCGTGCACCCCGGGCCCCGGAGGCACGGAGGACGAGCAGAGCCAGACCCCGGGCGCCACCGCGTACGGGTCCGGCCGCGGACCGGGCCGCGCGACCATGCGCCACATCGACACCGCGCCGCCGGAGATGTCGCCGTCGACGAGGGCGGCGTTGTGGTCGGCCATCCGTGACGCCGGCGTGACCACGCAGTCGACGACCACGTCGCGGAAGCCCGGGGCGAAGCGCTCCAGCTGCTGCTCCGCCTGCGGCCGCACGTCCCGGTCCGAGCCGCGGGGCACGTGCGCGTAGGCCCACAGCGGGCGCAGCCCCGACCGCCCGCTCCGCCCCGGGTCGTGCGAGGCGGGGTCGCTGACCAGCAGCACCGGCCGGTCCGGGTGACGGCCGGCGGCGACCTCTGCCTCCGCCTGCCGCATCTGCTCCACGGAGCCCCCGACGTGCACGGTGCCCGCCCGGGCCACGTCCGGGTGCGCCCACGGGACCGGAGCGGAGAGGACGTAGTCGAGCTTGCAGACCCCCGCGCCCACGGGCAGCCGCTCCAGCCGGCCGCGGAACGGCTCGGCGAGCATCCTCGCCGCCACGCAGGCGTGCGTGTCCAGGAGGGTGTGCCGTGCCGCGGGAAGGTCCTCGCGCCCGCGCACCGGCCGGTCCACGACGAGCTGGCCGCCGTGAGCCCGCAGGTCCGCGACGAGCACCCGGGTGATCTCACCGATCCCTCCGCGGACGAGCGGCCAGCCGGAGGGGCTGTGCGCCAGCGCCCCCAGGTAGGCGGCGGTGCCGGCCGCGGCCACCGAGGGCAGCGCGGTGATCGTGTGCGCCGCGACACCGGTGATCAGGGCGTGGGCGACGTCGGTGCGCCACCAGCGGTCGCCGGCGCGGGTGCTAAGGACCGCCAGGGCCGCGGCGAGGGCGGCGCCGGCGCCACCGACGACCGCCGCGACCGGCAGGGAACGTTTGTCCGACAGCGCGATGCGCGCGACGTCCTCGTGGTGCCGGACGAGGGGCCCGACGAGCCGTCGCCACCGCTCCCCGTCCTCACCGAGACCCTCCACGGTCCGCGCCAGGTCGCGCCAGGCGACGCCGGCCCGTCCGCCGTCCAGCGGCTGGGCGTAGGAGACCTCGGGCACGAGCAGGTCCACGCCCCGCGCGGGCAGGTCGAGCTCGGCGAAGAAGGGCGAGGTCGGGGCGGCCGCGGGGACGGCGGCGCACACGTCCCGCAGCAGGCCCTCGTCGGGTCCGACCCGGTCCGAGACCAGCGGCAGGGTGCGCACTCCCCCGCCCGGCTCCGGCTGCCCCTCGACGACGGTGACGGCGAGGCCGGCGCGCGCCAGGGTGACCGCGGCGGCCAGCCCGTTCGGGCCAGAACCCACGACGACCACGTCGCGCAGCGCGGACGTGGTCGTCATGGGCCCAGCCTCTCACGTGGCGGGACTGGGGCTCCTCAGCTCTGCCGGGGGCTGACCTCCGGGGCACCCTGCGGCGCCGGGGCCTGCTCGGCCGGCGTCGCGTCGACGCCCGCCTCCCTGCGCTGCTCCGGGGTGATCGGCGCCGGCGCCTCGGTCAGCGGGTCGAAGCCGCCGCCCGACTTGGGGAAGGCGATGACGTCGCGGATGGAGTCGGTGCCGGCCAGCAGTGCCACGATCCGGTCCCAGCCGAAGGCGATCCCGCCGTGCGGCGGCGCGCCGAACTTGAACGCCTCGAGCAGGAAGCCAAACTTCTCCTGCGCGGCCTCCTCGTCCAGCCCCATGATGGCGAAGACGCGCTCCTGGAGCTCGCGGCGGTGGATACGGATCGACCCGCCGCCGATCTCGTTGCCGTTGCACACCAGGTCGTAGGCGTAGGCCAGCGCGGCGCCGGGGTCGGACTCCAGGGTGTCGACGAACTGTGTCTGCGGCGAGGTGAAGGCGTGGTGGACGGCCGTCCACGCACCCGCGCCCACCGCGACGTCGCCGGCCTCGACGGCCTCCGAGGCCGGCTCGAAGAGGGGCGCGTCGACGACCCACACGAAGCTCCAGGCCTCCTCGTCGATGAGCCCGCAGCGGTGGCCGATCTCCAGGCGGGCGGCGCCGAGCAGCGCCCGGGAGGCCTTGGTGGTGCCGGCGGCGAAGAAGATGGCGTCACCGGGCTGCGCACCCATGTGCGCGGCCAGGCCTGCCCGCTCCTCCTCGGAGATGTTCTTGGCGACCGGGCCACCCAGCTCGCCGTCCTCGCCCACGGTGACGTAGGCCAGGCCCCTCGCCCCGCGCTGCTTGGCCCACTCCTGCCACGCGTCGAACTGGCGGCGCGGCTGGGAACCTCCGCCGGGCATGACGACCGCGCCGACGTAGTCGGCCTGGAACACCCGGAAGGGCGTGCCCGCGAAGTAGTCGGTGCACTCGGTGATCTCCAGGTCGAAGCGCAGGTCGGGCTTGTCGCTCCCGTAGCGGCGCATCGCCTCGGCGTAGGCCATCCGCGGGAACGGCGTGGTCAGCTCGACGCCCTGCACCCCCCAGACCGCCCGGGCGACGGCCTCGCCGAGCTCGATGACGTCGTCCTGGTCGACGAAGCTCATCTCGATGTCCAGCTGGGTGAACTCCGGCTGGCGGTCGGCGCGGAAGTCCTCGTCGCGGTAGCAGCGCGCGAGCTGGTAGTAGCGCTCCATACCGGCGACCATGAGCAGCTGCTTGAACAGCTGCGGGCTCTGCGGGAGGGCGTACCAGCTGCCCGGCTGCAGGCGCGCGGGCACGAGGAAGTCGCGGGCACCCTCGGGGGTGGACCGCGTCAGCGTGGGGGTCTCGATCTCGACGAAGTCGCGCCCTGCCAGCACGGCCCGCGCGGCGGCGTTGACCCGGGAGCGCAGGCGCAGGTTCGCCCCGGCCGAGCTCGCGCCCGGGCGGCGCAGGTCGAGGTAGCGGTGCCTCAGGCGGGCCTCCTCCCCCACGTTGACGCGCTCGTCGATCTGGAAGGGCAGGGGCGCGGACTCGCTGAGGACCTCGATCTCGGTGGCGACGACGTCGACCCCGCCGGTGGGCAGGTCGGGGTTGACGTCCTTCTCGGCGCGGGCGGTGACCTGGCCGACGACCTTGACGACGTACTCGCTGCGCAGGTCGTGCGCGGTCCCGGTGAGGACCTCGTCGCGGGCGACGACCTGGACGACACCGCTGGCGTCGCGCAGGTCGATGAAGGCGACACCGCCGTGGTCGCGGCGCCGGGCCACCCAGCCGGCGAGGGTGACGGTGGTGCCGACGTGCTCGGGTCGCAGCGTGCCGGCCCCGTGGGTGCGAAGCATGGTCTCTCCTCTTTCGGTCAGGTCCCGAAAGGGCGGCTGCCCCATCGGAAGGCAGCCCGAGAGGTGCGGGCGGGGGCCAGGTCGCGGTGCCACCACACCTTCGCCGAGATGTCCTCGGCCTCTCGTCGGTCACGCCGGACGCGCGGTGCCCGGCTGGCGGTGGTCATACCCGCAGGTATGGCGTAGGCCGGCGGGTCGTCACTCCGCCCCGTGCACAGGAGAAAGTCTACGGGCTCCCGGCCGGTGGTCCCAGCGCCTCTCCTCGCGCCCCGAGCTCCTCCGGGTCCGCGCCGCGCAGCCGGGCCGCGTAGGCCAGCACGCTGAGCATCATCGGCGCGTTGCGCACCTTCCCACCCAGCACCGCGGCCACGGCCTCGGACAGAGCGACCCAGCCGCACGACATACCCGCCTCCTCGGCCTCGCGGTCGAACCGCTCCTCCGCGGGCACGTCCGTCAGATCGGTCGCGAGGTAGACGGTGATCACCTCGTCGAGGCCGCCGGGTGAGGGCGTGAACGCGGTCAGACGCTCCCAGCTGCCGGCGCGCAGGTCGGCCTCCTCGGCCAGCTCCCGCTGCGCCGCGAGGACCGGGTCCTCCCCCTCGACGTCGAGCAGTCCGGCCGGGATCTCCCAGTCCTGGGCGCCGACCGGATGGCGGTACTGCCGCACGAGGAAGACCTCGGGCTCGCCGCGGTCCTCGCGCACCGCGAGGACGGCCACCGCGCCGGTGTGCGCGACGTACTCACGGACCACCTCGTCCTCCCCCAGCCGGACCCGGTCGCGGCGGACGTCCCACACGGCGCCGGTGAAGGCCGTCTCCGAGTGGGTCACCGGTGCGGTGCCCGGGACGTCGTGCAGGTCGGCGGCGGTCAGGCGCGGCGCGTCGAGGGTCACGGGAGCGCGTGCTGGTGCTGGCGTCCCTCGACCTCGACCAGCCGCTCCGAGCGCTGCTGGTCCAGGGCCGCCTCGACGAGCCCGGCGAACAGCGGGTGCGCGCGGTCGGGCCGGGAACGGAACTCGGGGTGGGCCTGGGTGGACACGTAGTAGGGGTGCACCTCGCGCGGCAGCTCCACGAACTCGACCAGCGTGTCGTCGGGCGAGGTCCCCGAGACGACCAGTCCCGCCGTGACGAGCCGGTCCCGGTAGGCGTTGTTGACCTCGTAGCGGTGCCGGTGCCGCTCGCTCACCTCGGTGGCGCCGTAGGCCTGCGCCGCGACCGACCCCGGGGCGAGCCGCGCGGGGTAGGACCCCAGCCGCATCGTGCCGCCGAGGTCGCCGGCCCCCTCGACGAACGCCTTCTGCTCCTCCATCGTCGCGATGACCGGCTCGAGGGTCTGCGGGTCGAACTCGGTGGAGCTGGCGTGCTCGAGAGCAGCCTGGTTGCGGGCGTACTCGATGACCATGGCCTGCAGACCCAGGCAGATGCCCAGGGTGGGCACCTTGCGCTCCCGCGCCCAGCGCAGCGCCCCGATCTTGCCCTCGATGCCGCGCACCCCGAACCCGCCGGGCACGAGGATCGCGTCGACCCCCTGCAGCGCCCGGGTCGCGCCGGCCTCGGTCTGGCACTCGTCGGAGGCGACCCAGCGGATCCGTACCCTGGCGTCGTGCCGGAAGCCGCCCGCCCGCAGCGCCTCGGTCACCGACAGGTAGGCGTCCGGCAGGTCGACGTACTTGCCGACCAGGGCGATCTCGACGTCGTGCTCCGGCTCGTGCACCCGCTCCAGCAGGGCGTCCCAGGCCGACCAGTCGACGTCGCGGAAGGACAGACCGAGGTGACGCACCACGTACGCGTCCAGCATCTCCCGGTGCAGCACCTTGGGGATGTCGTAGATGCTGGGGGCGTCGATGCAGGCGGCCACGCCGTCGTTGTCGACGTCGCACATCATCGAGATCTTGCGCTTGATGCTCTCCGGGATCTCCCGGTCGGCCCGCAGCACGAGCGCGTCGGGCGTGATCCCGACCTGGCGCAGCGCCGCGACGGAGTGCTGGGTGGGCTTGGTCTTCAGCTCCCCGCTCGGGGCCAGGTAGGGCACCAGCGAGACGTGCACGAACAGACAGTTGGCGCGGCCGATGTCGTGGCGGACCTGGCGGGCGGCCTCGAGGAAGGGCAGCGACTCGATGTCGCCGACGGTGCCCCCGATCTCGGTGATGATGATGTCGGGCCGGTCGACGGCACCTCCCGTGCCGTGGCTGGCCGCGGCACGCATCCTGGCCTTGATCTCGTTGGTCACGTGCGGGATGACCTGGACGGTGTCCCCGAGGTACTCCCCACGGCGCTCCCTGGCGATGACGTCGTTGTAGACCTGCCCGGTCGTCACGTTGGAGCGCCCGGAGAGGTTGACGTCGAGGAAGCGTTCGTAGTGGCCGATGTCCAGGTCGCACTCGGCGCCGTCCTCGGTGACGAACACCTCGCCGTGCTGGAACGGGTTCATCGTCCCCGGGTCGACGTTGATGTAGGGGTCCAGCTTCTGCATCGTCACCCGCAGGCCACGGCTCCTGAGCAGGAATCCCAGGCTCGATGCCGTCAGGCCCTTGCCGAGCGAGGAGGCCACGCCCCCGGTCACAAAGATGTGTTTCGTCGTCTCCACCACGGGCTCTCAGTCTACGCCACGCGCCGCGGCGACGGGCACGGGGACACACCGGGCGTCGCGCCCCGCCGACTCATGCGCTCGTGGGGCCGTCGAGGTATGCCGCGAGCGCGGCGGCCAGCGCGTCCTCCGCCGTGGGCAGCCCGGCCGCGCGGACCAGCGCGCGGGCCCCCAGGTCGGAGCGCAGAGCCTCGTCACGCAGCACACGGGAGACCGCTCCCGCGAGCCGTTGCGCGGTGCCCCCGCGCCCTCCGGTCGCGGCGTCCACCAGGACGCCGGCGTCGCCGAGCACGGTCGCGGTGCCGCCCACGTCGGTGGCCACCACGGGGGTCCCGGCCTGGAGCGCCTCCTGAAGCCAGACGGGCTGACCCTCCCACCGCGCCGAGGAGATCGCGACGTCGGCGGCCAGGAGCAGGTCCGGCACGTCGTCGCGGTGTCCGACCAGGCGCACGTCGGTGCGCTCGTGGGTGGAGGCGGCGCGTGCCTCCAGCGCCGGGCGGTCGGGCCCCTCGCCGACGACGAGGAGGACGGGAGGCGGTCCGTCCACGGACCGGCGCCACGTCGTCGCGACCTGCTCCATCGCGTCGACGAGGGTCATCTGGTCCTTCTGCGCGGCGAGCCGGCCCACGGTCACGAGGACTCGCACTCCCCCGCCCGGGTCCAGCCCGAGCCCCCGGCGGACGCGGGCGCGAGCGTCCTGGCGTTCCTCGGGGGTCGGCACCGCACGTGTCGCGGCCGGCACGACCGCTGGTGCGGCGCCCCGGGCGCCGGCCCGCCGGGCCCGGTCCACCAGGTCGGGCGAGACCCCGAGGACGAGGTCGGCGCCGTGCGCCACGATCTGCTCGAGCACCGCGTAGACGGCGCGGGCCGCCCGTCCCTCCGGCGCCGCGTTGTGCGTGGTGACGACCAGCCTGGGCCGGGCCCTGGAGGCGCGGCGCGCCGTGGCTGCCAGGGCGCCGGCCCGCAGCCCGTGCGCGTGCACGACGTCGGCGCCCGCCATGGTCCGGGCGAGGACGGCGACCGCCCGCCGGTCCTGGGCCGGGCGGGCGCGGGAGCCGACCGGGAGCGGGACGTACGTGACGTCCTCCGGCGGGCCGATCCGGTGCGCCGTGGCCGCGGGGCAGGCCACGACCACCCGATGGCCGGATCCGGCCAGGCCCGTTGCCAGCATCCGCACGTGCGCCGCCACCCCGCCCGTCACCAGGGCGGTCACCAGGAGGACCTTCACCTGCTCACCCTCTCCACGACCTGCCGCCAGGCGTCCGGTGCGAGGTAGCGCACCCCCAGCGACGCCCCGGCCAGGACGAGCGTGGCGAGCACGACCGCCCAGCCGAGCACCTCCACCCATCCTTGCAGGTCGCTGGGGGCGAGGAGCTCGCAGAGCAGGACGACCGGCAGCCCGCCGGCGAGGGCCCCCGCGCCGGCGCGGAGGGCACCCGCGAGCGCAGCAGCACCCCATACCCGCGGACCTCGAGGAGCAGGAGCGCTCCCGCGACGCTCATCCCGATGCTGGACCCCAGTGCGAGCAGGACCAGCGTGCTGCCGGTGCTGGCGGCCGGACGGACCGCGAGCAGCGGCAGCAGCGCAGCCAGGGCCCAGCCGACCGCGGCGGCGGCCGCCGCCCGCCGGGGCGAGCCGACCGCGTACAGCGCCCGCGTCCCCACGGCCAGCAACCCGTAGCCGACCAGCCCCGGGGCGAGGACGGCGACGGTGGCGGGCAGGGCGAGCAGGGCCTGACGGCCGGGACCGTCGGCCCCGGCGTCGAGGAGCAGGAAGGCGGCGCCGACCTGCCGGCGCGCGGCGACGAGGATGAGCGCGGCCGTCACCGACGCGACGGCTGAGAGCACCGTCGCCCGGCGCAGGACCGCGGTCGCCGCCGCCCGCTCACCGGTGAGCCGCGGGAAGGCGACGGTCGCCAGCGGCACCACCAGCACCGAGTAGGGCAGCAGGTAGGTCGCCTGGGCGTAGGTCCATACGGTGATCCCCGCGACGCCCGAGGAGGAGTTCGTGAGCAGCAGGACGACGAGGGTGGTGAGCTGCTGCGCGGCCACCACGGTCACTCCTGCCGCAGCGAGCGCGCCCGCGCGCCGGCCGGTGCCCTGGGGGAAGCGCCAGGTGGGGCGCCAGCGCACGCCCAGCCGGGCCGCGGGCACGAGCAGCGGCAGGCTCAGGGCCACCACCCCGACGGTGGTGCCGCCGGCGAGCACCAGCACGGCGTCGCGGGGCAGCTCGCCCAGGGGCACGCCGGGATCGTAGGTGGCTCCGAAGAGGAGATAGACCGCGACGACGACCAGGCTGGAGAGCAGGGGGGCGAGGGCGGCGGCGAGGAACCGGCGGTGGCCCTGCAGGACGCCGGCCAGGACGATGCCCACGCCGTAGAGGACGACCTGCGGGGCGAACAGCAGCAGCATCAACCGGCCGGCCTCGTGGGCCGCCTGCGGGTCGCAGCCCTCGGGCGACCCGAGCAGCCAGGCGGTGACCGGCCCGGCCGCCAGGGCGACGATCACGGCCAGCGGCAGCAGCACCGCTACCGTCCAGGTCATCAGCGCCGAGGCGGTGCGGTCGGCGAGGTCCTCTCGGCCCCGCTCCAGGTGCCCGGAGACGAGCGGGACCGCGACCGCGGCGAGAGCCCCGCCGGCGGCCACCTCGAAGAGGACGTTGGGCACGGTGTTGGCCGTGACGTAGACCTGGCCCACGCAGGTGGCGCCGACGGCGTCGGAGAAGACCACCCACCGCACCAGCCCGACGGCGCGGGCCAGCAGCGTGATGAGGGCGACCATGCCGGCCGCGAGCAGGACCCCCTGGCCGGAGAGTCGCGGGCTGGGCCGCCCCGTCCGGGGTGGGGTCACCGCGGCCTGCCCCAGCGGTCCAGGTCGCGCAGCACCGGGGTCGACCCGATGACCCGGCTGAAGCTCACCCGCTCGCTGAGCAGGGTCAGGCCCGCAACGACGGCGAGCGCCGCCAGACGCCCGCGCGGGCCGAGGACCTGGGTCGCCGCCAGCCCGACGGCCGCGCCGAGCGGGTTGGCGCCGGTGTCGCCGAGCATCGTCTCCCCCCGCAGGTCCGGCGGCAGGACGACGGTCCCCGAGGCGCAGACGGCGGCCGCGGCCGGGCGGCCGCGCAGCGCCAGCGGCAGCCCCAGGACCAGCCCCACCTTGAGCGCCCGCCCGGGCCGCAGGTCCAGCAGGTTGGCCAGGTTGGCAGAGCCCGCGACCAGGGCCGCGCCGACGAGCGTCGGCCAGCCGCTCCAGGCGCCGACCCTGCGGTCCGACCACAGGCACCCCACCAGCCCGGAGCCGAGCAGGGCAGCGATCTTCACCGTGCCCGTCGTGACCTCGCCGCGGCGCAGCGCGCCGAGGTGGCCGCGCAGACCCTTGGCCGCGGCGGCGTCACCGAGATCGTCGACGATCCCGGCCAGCGCCGCCCCAGCCACCGCGCCAGCGGCGGGCGGGTCGGCGAGGAGCAGCGGCAGCGTGGTCCCGACGGCGAGGGCGAGCCCCTCGACGAGGGTGACGCCGGCACCAGCATGGTTGGTCCGACGCCACCGGGCCGCGCCCGGCAGCCGTCCGTCGCGCTCGGCGTGCAGCACGCCGGCGGTGACCGCCGCGGCCACGCCGGCCGTCAGCGCCAGGGGGCCCGGCCTCACGGCGCCGAGGTCGTGCCTGCGGGGTCGGGAAGCAGCTCGCCCAGCCCCCCGCCCTCCTGCGCCACGTCGGTGCCGGGGACCTCACCCACGCCGCTCCCGTCCTCGGCGGTACCCGGGTCCGCAGGGTCCCCGGAGGTCCTGCCGTCCTTTCGGCCGGTGCTCCCCTCCTCCGCGCCGCCCTCGTCGGTGCCCCCGTCAGGGACGGGCACGCCGACCGAGACCGTGCGCACGGGTGGCACCTGCGGCAGCGAGGAGTCCGCCAGCCGCCCCAGCCCGTAGTGGCCGACCACGCCGTCGAGGGCCCACGCCAGCGCCATGGCGGTCGCGACCTGACCGGTGATGTGCTCGAGGTTGTCGACGGTGGACACCTCCTGGGCGAGGCCGCGGTCGTCCCGCACCGCCCCGACCAGCGGGTCGAGGTGGTCCTCGCCCTCCACCGGAGCCTTCTCGGTGCCCTGCCCGGCGACGACCGTCGGCACGTCGAGCTCGGCGAGCCCCTCCACGAGGTCGAGCCGGGCGGCCAGCGCCTGCTCGCCCGCGGGCTCCTCGGCGTCCGCCGCGTCCAGACCGCCGCTGACCACGACGAAGGTGTCCGGCGGGCGACGGTCGGTGAAGGAGTCGCTCGTCGCGTCGCGCCAGGTCAGGTCGACCAGGCCCTCGTCCTCCAGGAGGGTCGCGGCCTGCCGCCAGGCGCCGAGGTCGCCCGGTTGGTCGGCCCCGGCGAGGACCGCGGCCAGGGCGGTGGCGACGTCGGGATCGGCGCCCTCGCGCGGCTCGGGGACGCGCACCAGGTCCTGGACCGAGCGCAGCGTCTCGCTGCGCGACGCGTCCGGCTCCGCGTCGGCCCACGAGTCGGCGATCTCCACGCTGAGGGCCAGGTCCGCCCCGGCGGTGGAGAGCCGCTCCTCGAGCGCGTCGATGGTGTTGCGGTCGGCGCCCGGCAGCGCGACGACGCCCACGCGGACACCGCTGAGGGTGCCCTCAAGGGCGCGGCCGCTGACGCGGCCGAAGGCCTGCTCGCGCGCCGCGGCACGGGCGTCGGCGGCGTCCACCTGCTCGCGCAGGGTGGTGCGCTCCTCGCGCAGCTGGGAGACCTCGCTCTCCAGGGTGGAGGACAGCCCCTCGCGCAGCGGTCCGGCGCCCAGCGCGATCCCCACCGCGAGCGCGATGAAGACGGCGACGAGCGAGACCACGTGGTATCGGAAGTCGATCAACTAGAACATTCCCTCGAACCAGGCCCACAGGTCGTCCCATCGTACGGCCAGCACGCCGAAGAACGCCCTGCCACCAGGGGTCGCCGCCAGGGCCACGACCAGCGCCAGCAGGCCGGCGAGGACCAGCCAGACGAGGGAGAGCGAGGAGATCCTCGTGCGGTAGAGCAGGCTCACGCCCTTGGCGTCGACGAGCTTGCTGCCGACCCGCAGCCGGGTGAGGAAGGTGCTCGCCATGCCCTGTCGTCCCTTGTCGAGGAACTCCACCAGGGTGGCGTGGGTGCCGACCGCGACGATGAGCTCGGCGCCCTTGTCGTCGGCGAGCAGCATGGCGATGTCCTCGCTGGTGCCCGGTGCCGGGAGCACGACCGCGTCGGTGATGCCGAGGGCCTGCACCCGGTCCAGGCCGGGGGCCCGGCCGTCGCGGTAGGCGTGCACGACCAGCTCGGCCCCGCTGGTCAGCGCAGCGTCGGAGACCGAGTCCATGTCGCCGACGATGAGGTGGGGGCGCAATCCCTGCTCGAGCAGCGCGTCGGCACCGCCGTCGACGCCGATCAGGACCGGCCTGGCCTCGCGGACGAAGGGCAGGAGCGCGTGCAGGTCCTCCTTGTAGTGGTAGCCGCGCACCACGACGAGCACGTAGCGTCCCGCGATATCGGTGCGCAGCTCGGGCAGCCCGATGCCGTCGATGAGCAGCTGCCGCTCGGCGCGCAGGTACTCCATCGTGTTCTCCGAGAAGGCCTCGATCTGGTCGGAGAGGTTGGCGCGGGCGTCCTCCATCTGGGCCTCGACGAGCGCCTTGGTCAGCCGGACCCCGCGCGCCACCACCTCACCGTCGACGTGCAGCTCCTCGCCCTCAAGCGTGGCGATGCCGCCCTCGCTGAGGTGCATGACCTCGGGCCCGCACATGTCGACGAGCGGGATGCCGGCGTCGAGGATGATCTGCGGTCCCCGGTTGGGGTAGGCGCCGGTGGTGCTGGGGGCGGCGTTGACGACCGCGACGGGGCGGCAGGCGATGAGCGCGTGCGCGCTGACCTGGTCCAGGTCGTCGTGGTCGATGACCGCCACGTCCCCAGGCTGCAGCCGCTTGGTCAGGTTCTTGGTGCGCGGGTCCACGCGCAGCGGGCCCGACACCGGACCGGTCGGCTCGTCGTGCCGCCGCGGGGCGCGTCGCAGCATGACCATCAGGCCATCGTCGCACGTCGGGCGAGCAGCTCCCGGGCATGCTCGATCGCCGCGCCGGAGTCGGCGACGCCGCCGAGCATCCGCGCGACCTCTGCCTCGCGCTCCTGGCCGTCGACGAGGACGACCCCGCTGCTGGTCACCTGGCCGTCCGTGCTCTTGCGGACCACGAGGTGCCGGTCGGCGTAGGCGGCCACCTGGCCCAGGTGCGTGACGACCACGACCTGGGCGGTCCGGCCCAGCCGCGCCAGGCGCGCGCCGAGGTCGAGGGCGGCGGTGCCCCCGACACCCGCGTCCACCTCGTCGAAGACGTAGGTCGGCACGGTGCCGCCGCAGACGAGCTCCAGCGCCAGCATGACGCGGGAGAGCTCGCCGCCGGAGGCGGCGCGGGTCACCGACCTGGCCGGCGCGCCGGGGTTGGCCGCAAGACGGATCTCGATCTCGTCCAGGCCGTGGCGGCGCGCGTGGGCCGACCGGCCCTCGCCGACCGGCACCGTCGACGCAGGCTGGTCCGGGCCGCTCCCGGCCGCACCCACCGAGCGGCCGTCGACCTCCTGGCCGGCGTCCCCGGCCCACCGCGGCTCCACGTGCACGGTCACCTCCGCGGTGCCCATCGCCAGGTGCGCCAGCTCCTCGGTGACCTCCCGGCCGACGCGCGCTGCGGTGTCCCGCCGGGCCGCCGTCAGCGCCTCCCCCGCACGACCCACCTGTGCGCGCAGCGTCTCGGCCTCCTCGGCCAGCGCGGCCAGGTCGTCCTCGGAGACGTCGATCTCGGCCAGCTCCCCGGCGAAGGTGCGGGCGAGCTCGAGCATCGCAGAGGTGGTGCCGCCGTACTTGCGCAGCAGGGTCCCCAGACGGGCGCGGCGGCCGTGGACCTCGGCCAGACGCTCCTCGTCCACCTCGACGCCGGTCCCGTAGGCGGCGAGGTCCGCGGCGAGGTCGGAGCTGAGGTAGGCGATCTCCTCGAGCCGGGTCCGCAGAGCGGCGAGATCCTCGTCGTGCTCCGCCGCGGGCGCGAGCACCGAGCCGGCCGAGGCCAGCAGCCCGGTGACGCTGGGCCGGTCGTCCGCGGGGTCGTCGCCGCCGACGAGCGCGTCGTGCACCAGCAGCGAGCCGGACCGCAGCTCCTCCGCGTGGGTCAGCCGCTCGGACTCGGCGCGCAGCGCGTCCTCCTCGCCCTCCTGCGCGTCGACCGCGGCGATCTCCTCCACGGCGGCGCGCAGCATGCTCACGCGCATGCTGCGCTCGGTCGAGGTGCGCACCAGCTCGGCCAGCCGGCGCCGTGCGGCGGCCCAGGAGTCGAAGACCTGGCGGTATGCCGTCAGCGCGGCGTCGATCTGCGCCCCGCCTGCGTCGTCGAGGAGCACCCGGTGCTGCTCGGCGTCGCGCAGCCGCCACTGGTCGGCCTGCCCGTGGACGGCGACGAGCTGCTCGCCCACCTCGGTCAGGACCGCGACGGGCGCGGAGCGACCTCCCACGTGGGCGCGGGAGCGCCCCTCGGCGGCGACGGTGCGGACGAGGAGCAGCCCGTCGGAGGTGTCTCCCCCCGCCTCCTCCACGCGGACGGCGGCCGGGTGCCCGGCTGGGACGTCGACCTCGCCCTCGACGACGGCCCGCGGGGAGCCGCTGCGGACCAGGCCGGCGTCGGCTCTCGCCCCGAGCAGCAGCCCCAGTCCGCTGACCACCATGGTCTTGCCCGCCCCGGTCTCGCCGCTGATGACGTTGAGTCCCTCGGCGAGCTCGAGCTCGGCGTCCTCGATCACTCCCAGGCCCTGGATCCTGATCCGCCGCAGGGTCACGGGGCGCCCCCGTGCGGCGGGGTGCTGCCCGTCGTCGCCGGGCCGCGCCAACCGGTCACCGGCAGCGCGAACTTCCGGACGAGCCGGTCGGTGAAGGGTTCGGTGGAGAAGCGGGCCACCAGCACGGGCGTGTCGGCACGCTGCACCTCGATGCGGGCACCTGGGGGCAGTTCGACGGTGCGGCGGCCGTCGCACCACATCACGCCGCTGACGTAGGAGTGCGGCACCACCTCGACCGCCAGGTGCGAGCTCGGGCCGAGCACGACGGGCCGGGCGAAGAGCGCATGGGCCGAGATCGGCACGAGCAGCAGGGCCTCCACCCCGGGCCACACCACCGGTCCCCCGGCGGAGAAGGCGTAAGCGGTCGAGCCGGTCGGCGTGGACATCACCACGCCGTCGCACCCCCAGGTCGACAGGGGCCGGCCGTCCACCTCGACGGCGACCTCGAGCATCCGCTCCCGGGCCGACTTCTCCACAGCCACCTCGTTGAGCGCCCAGTTGTGACTGACGGGACGACCCTCGTGCAGGACGTCGACCTCGACGGTCATCCGGCGCTCGACGTGGTAGTCGCCGCGCACGATCCGGTCGACCACCGTCTCGATGTCGTCCCGTTCGGCCTCGGCCAGGAAGCCGACCCGACCCATGTTGACGCCCAGGAGGGGCACGCCGGCGGGTCGGGCGATCTCGGCGCCCCGCAGGATGGTGCCGTCGCCGCCGAAGACGACCACGAGCTCGCTGCCGGTGGCGTCGACGTGCGGCGGCACCGGGCTCTTGGCCCCGCCGACCTGGTGGGGGCCGACCACTTCGTGCGACGGCGGAGCCTCCGGCACGACGTCGACCTCGATGTCGTGGTCGCCCAGGCGCGCGGCGAACTCGGCGGCCAGGTCAGCGACCTCGGGCCGCGTCGGGTGGGTCACGAGCATGATGCGCCTGCTCATCGCTCCTCCTCCTGGCTCAGGTCGCGGCGCCGCAGCGCCAGCTCCTCCGGGTCGAGCCCCCAGCCAATCATGCCGGTACGACGCACCCGAAGCCACAGCAGGTACTCGATGTTGCCGGAGCCGCCCACCACCGGCGAACGCTCCACACCTCCCACCGCCAGTCCCGCCCTGTCCACGCTGCGGAGGACCTCGCCCAGGGCCCGGGCGCGGGTCACCGCCGACCGGACGACGCCGCCGTGCCCCAGGCCCGCACGACCGACCTCGAACTGCGGCTTGACCAGGAGCACGATCTCCGCGTCGTCCGTGCACAGCCGCCGCAGCAGCGGGACGACCAGACGCAGGGAGATGAACGACACGTCGCAGACGACGACGCCGACCGGTCCGCCGAGGTCCTCCGGAGAGACGTCGCGGATGTTGGTGCCGGGCAGGTCGAGCACCCTGGGGTCGGCCCGCACCCGCGGGTCGAGCTGGCCGTGCCCCACGTCGAGGGCGACGACGCGGCGCGCACCGTGGGCGAGCAGGACCTCGGTGAATCCACCGGTCGAGGCGCCCACGTCCAGGCAGGACCGGTCGGCGACGTCCAGCCCCTGCGGCTCCCAGCCGCGCAGGGCGTGCTCGAGCTTGAGCGCCCCACGACCGACCCAGCCCCGCGCGATCCAGGCGGACTCACCCCCGACGTCGTCCGTGACGACCTCCAGGCGTGCCTCCGGGCGGACCCGGGTGGCGGCCTTCGTCACCACCGTGCCGTCCACGAGGACGCATCCGTCCCGGAGGAGGGCCTGGGCCTGGGTCCGGGACCGGGCGAGCCCGCGCGCGGTCAGAGCTGCGTCCAGCCGGTCCGTCGTCATCGGGGTGGCCCGGGGCGGCCCTGTCCAGGTGCAGGCGGTTCCACGGGCGGGGAGGTCAGCCTCGACTGCAGCGCCCGGTGCGCCTCCGCCGCCGCGGCCACGTGCGTCTTCGCGCCCTCGGCGACGGTCCGGTCGAAGGCGGCCAGCGCGTCGTCCACGGCACGGTCGCCAGTCCGGGGCCGAGGGTCCGTGGCGGGCGAGGGTGCCGACCCAGCCGGCTCCTCCTCGTGGTCGTTCGTCGTGTCGTCCCGAGGGCCGTCGCTCATCAGTCTCTCCAGAGGTGGGTCAGCTCGGGGATGGTTGCCGCGACGTGGTCGGGTCGCAGCCGGCCCGGCGCCTGCTCGACCTCCGCCCTGGTGGAGACCCCGGTCAGGACCAGGGCGCTGCGCAGCCCGGCTCGTGCGGCGCCGGCGATGTCGGTGTCGAGCCGGTCGCCCAGCATCAGGCAGTCCTCGGGCGCGAGCCCCAGCCGCTCGACGGCGATCCGGTATGCGGGGGCGTGGGGCTTGCCGACCACCTCGGGCAGGACGCCGGTCGCGTTCGCGACCGCGGCGACGAGGGAGCCGTTGCCGATGGCCAGGCCGCGCTCGGTCGGCAGTGTCGCGTCGTCGTTGGTCGCCACCCAGGTGGCTCCGGCGCGCACCGCGTACACCGCCTCGGTGAGGTCGCTCACGTCCAGGAGGGGCCCGTACCCCTGCACCACGGCCGCGACCGGCATCGGATCCCCCGCCAGCCCGGCCTCCCGGACCTGCTCCGGCGCAGCCCAGCGCAGCCCGGCGTCCGCCAGCGCGGCGCCGACGCCCTCGCCCCCGACCCCGAGCACCACCGCTCCCTCCTTGAGCACGAGCTCGCCCCGGTCACGGCGTTCGCGCAGCACCCGGGCGGCGACCTGGGAGGCGTTCAGGACCTCGTCGGCGCCGGTCGGCAGCCCGAGCCCGGTGAGCTGGTCTGCCACCGCCTGCGGCGGTCGGGAGGCGTTGTTGGTCATGAAGAGCACCCGCACCCCCGCGTCCCGGGCGTCGCGCAGCCCCTCGACCGCGCCGGGACAGGCCCGGTCGCCGCGGTAGACGACGCCGTCAAGGTCGCACAGGATTCCGCGGACCCTCATGGACGCCCGGTCTCCGCGGTCCTGCCAGGACCACCGGGCCCGTCCGGCCGACCTTCGGTCGGAGAGCCGTCACGGTCGTCGTGACCGGGCTCTCCTTCATCGTCCGGGTCCTCGTCGTCCCCGAGGTCGATGAGCTCGGGCGCCACGTCCAGGCCCAGCACCTCGGCCGCGTCCGTCTCGCCGTCCGCGTCGAGGTGGGCGGCCTGGGCGTAGTACTCCTGGGCCTCATCCTCGTGACCGTCCGCCTCGAGCGCCGCGGCGTAGGCATAGCGCAGCCGCGCGGCCCACGGCGCCTTCGGGCTGCCCTTGCGCACCAGCTCGCGCAGGTGCTGCACGGCAGCCGCCGTCTGTCCCATGTCCGCCCGGGCGCCGGAGACGACGATCGCCATCTCGATCAGCTCCGCCGGAGGGAGCCGTCGAGCCTCCGGGGTGGCCGCCAGCTCGAGGGCCCTCTCCGGCCTGCCGAGGCCGCGCTCGGCATCGGCCATGAGCGGCAGCAGGTGGTCCGAACCCGAGAGCCTCCGTGCGGTGCGGAACTCAGCCAGCGCCTTGGCCCACTCTCCGCGGCGATAGTGCACCACGCCCAGCGTCTCGCGCACGCCGGCCACGCGCCCGGCACGCCGGGAAGCCGCTTGCGCGTGCTCCAGGGCCGCGTCGAGGTCGTCCTCAGCCACCGCCAGACCGGCGGCCACGAGGTGGCGCGCCGTGCCGTCGGCGTTGTCCTTGCTCAGCGTGAGCAGCTCCTGGCGCATCGCCTTGTCGAGCTGGCGCGCGTCCACGCTCTCGGGGATCTCCGGATCCCGCGGCTTTCGTGGACGGTCCTCCCACTCCCGCGAGCCCCGCCCTCCCCGGTCCTCACGCTCACGGCCCCGCCCCTCGACCCGCGCCGGACGGGCGCCCCGGTCCTCCCGGTACCCGCTTCCTCTCCGGTCGCCTCCGGGTGCCTCCCGGTGCGGCCGCCGACGGTCCTCCCCGCGCGGACGCTCGTCCCGGCCCCCCCGGTCCGAACGATCTCCTCTGGGCGCGCGACCGCCCCCGTCCCGGCCGCTGCGGCCACCGTGCACCCCGTCCCGCTGGGGCCGGTCCCGCTCGTCGTCGCTCATCTGCCACACCTTCCTGGTCCTGTCGCCGGGCCCGGACATGCGAGTAGGCCCTGACCGACACCGTGGTGTTGGTCAGGGCCTACTCTAGAAGTTGGTCCGGCGGTGTCCTACTCTCCCACACCGTCTCCGGTGCAGTACCATCGGCGCTGTCAGGCTTAGCTTCCGGGTTCGGAATGTGACCGGGCGTTTCCCTGACGCTATGACCGCCGTAACACTATCGAGTTGTTCGAACGTTGCCGCGCGTGCCGGGCGCCTGCCCGCACGGGGCGGGTGGGTGCCGGTCGGGGCGTGTTCGTATCTCGAGAGACCGTACAGTGGACGCGTAACATCTTTGTTGTTTTAAGTTGTCGGCTTATTAGTACCGGTCAGCTCCACACATTGCTGTGCTTCCACGTCCGGCCTATCAACCCAGTAGTCTAGCTGGGAGCCTCTCACCCCGTAGGGCATGGAAACCTCATCTTGGAGTGTGCTTCCCGCTTAGATGCTTTCAGCGGTTATCACGTCCGAACGTAGCTAATCAGCGGTGCCCTTGGCAGGACAACTGACACACCAGTGGTTCGTCCATCCCGGTCCTCTCGTACTAGGGACAGCTCTCCTCAAGTTTCCTACGCGCGCAGCGGATAGGGACCGAACTGTCTCACGACGTTCTAAACCCAGCTCGCGTACCGCTTTAATGGGCGAACAGCCCAACCCTTGGGACCGACTCCAGCCCCAGGATGCGACGAGCCGACATCGAGGTGCCAAACCATGCCGTCGATATGAGCTCTTGGGCAGGATCAGCCTGTTATCCCCGGGGTACCTTTTATCCGTTGAGCGACGGCGCTTCCACAAGCCACCGTCGGGTCACTAGTCCCGACTTTCGTCTCTGCTCGACATGTCTGTCTCACAGTCAAGCTCCCTTGTGCACTTACACTCGAAACCTGATTGCCAACCAGGCTGAGGGAACCTTTGGGCGCCTCCGTTACTCTTTAGGAGGCAACCGCCCCAGTTAAACTACCCACCAGGCACTGTCCCTGGTCCGGATCACGGACCGAGGTTAGACATCCAGAACGACCAGAGTGGTATTTCAACGTTGACTCCACGAACACTGGCGTGCCCGCTTCATAGTCTCCCACCTATCCTACACAAGCCGTACCGAACACCAATACCAAGCTATAGTAAAGGTCCCGGGGTCTTTCCGTCCTGCTGCGCGTAACGAGCATCTTTACTCGTAGTGCAATTTCGCCGAGTTCGTGGTTGAGACAGTGGAGAAGTCGTTACGCCATTCGTGCAGGTCGGAACTTACCCGACAAGGAATTTCGCTACCTTAGGATGGTTATAGTTACCACCGCCGTTTACTGGCGCTTAAGTTCTGAGCTTCGCCACCGAAGTGGCTGACCCGTCCCCTTAACGTTCCAGCACCGGGCAGGCGTCAGTCCGTATACATCGTCTTGCGACTTCGCACGGACCTGTGTTTTTAGTAAACAGTCGCTTCTCCCTGGTCTCTGCGGCCGTCGACGCCAACCCGCAAAGGGGTCTCACGTCTTCGGCCCCCCTTCTCCCGAAGTTACGGGGGCATTTTGCCGAGTTCCTTAACCACGATTCACTCGATCGCCTTGGTATTCTCTACCTAACCACCTGAGTCGGTTTGGGGTACGGGCGGCTCGGACCTCGCTAGGAACTTTTCTAGGCAGCATAGGATCACCCTGCTTCCCGCATACACGGTCACCATCAAGCCTCGGACACTGATGGGGCGGATTTACCGATCCCCGGTCCTGCGCTCTTGGACGTGGACAACCATCGCCACGCGGAGGCTACCTTCCTGCGTCCTTCCATCGCTTACCTACTACACGCTAGGGTCACGCGTTCCACTCCCCGCACCACCCCGAAGGGCGGTTGACGGAAAGCTTCAGGCGCTTAGCATCACGCGATTCGGTACTGGGCGGTCCTTCGCCGGTTCCGGAATATCAACCGGATGTCCATCGACTACGCCTGTCGGCCTCGCCTTAGGTCCCGACTTACCCAGGGCAGATTAGCTTGACCCTGGAACCCTTGGTTATTCGGCGGAGGAGTTTCTCGCTCCTCTTTCGCTACTCATGCCTGCATTCTCACTCGTGCCGCGTCCACCCCTCGATCACTCGGAGGCTTCACCCGCGGCACGACGCTCCCCTACCCAGCAGCACGCCTGGACCCCACACGGATGTGAGGCCTGGCAAAGATGCTGCTGCCACAGCTTCGGTGGTGTGCTTGAGCCCCGCTACATTGTCGGCGCGGAATCACTTGACCAGTGAGCTATTACGCACTCTTTAAAGGGTGGCTGCTTCTAAGCCAACCTCCTGGTTGTCTGCGCAACTCCACATCCTTTCCCACTTAGCACACGCTTAGGGACCTTAACTGGTGATCTGGGCTGTTTCCCTCTCGACTACGAAGCTTATCCCCCGCAGTCTCACTGCCATGCTCTCACTTGCCGGCATTCGGAGTTTGGCTGACGTCAGTAACCCGGTGGGGCCCATCAGCCATCCAGTAGCTCTACCTCCGGCAAGAAACACATGACGCTGCACCTAAATGCATTTCGGGGAGAACCAGCTATCACGGAGTTTGATTGGCCTTTCACCCCTACCCACAGCTCATCCCCTCAGTTTTCAACCTAAGTGGGTTCGGGCCTCCACGCGGTCTTACCCGCGCTTCACCCTGGCCATGGGTAGATCACTCCGCTTCGGGTCTAGACCCAGCGACTCAATCGCCCTGTTAGGACTCGCTTTCGCTACGGCTACCCCGCACGGGTTAACCTCGCCACTGAGCACTAACTCGCAGGCTCATTCTTCAAAAGGCACGCCGTCACCAGCCCGCAGGCCAGCTCCGACGGATTGTAGGCACACGGTTTCAGGAACTATTTCACTCCCCTCCCGGGGTACTTTTCACCTTTCCCTCACGGTACTTGTCCGCTATCGGTCACCAGGGAATATTTAGGCTTAGCAGGTGGTCCTGCCAGATTCGTACGGGATTTCTCGGGCCCCGTACTACTTGGGTGGTACGACACGGAGTCGGAAACATTTCGGCTACCGGGGTCTCACCGTCTCTGCCGGGCCTTCCCAGACCCTTCGCCTATGCTACCGATTTCTTACTCCGCACCAGCGTGGTAGCACTGGTACACGCACTCCCACAACCCCCCGTCTGCAACCCCTACCAGGTGTCGCACAGACAAGGTTTAGCCTGATCCGGTTTCGCTCGCCACTACTCACGGAATCACTGTTGTTTTCTCTTCCTGTGGGTACTGAGATGTTTCACTTCCCCACGTTCCCTCCACGCACCCTATATATTCAGGTACGGGTGACAGGCGATGAAGCCTGCCGGGTTGCCCCATTCGGAGATCCTCGGATCGATGTCTGGTTATCGACTCCCCGAGGCTTATCGCAGATTCCCACGTCCTTCTTCGGTTCCTGGTGCCAAGGCATCCACCGTGCGCCCTTAAAAACTTAAAAGCCACAAAGATGCTCGCGTCCACTGTACAGTTCTCAACATACGACCAGGCCCACCCCGGACAGCTCGCCCACCACGCACACCACCAACGGTGCGGGTATGGGAACGACCCCGGGGCCCCGGACGAACCAGAGCAACCAGAACCCCGACCAGCTTCCCGGCCGGGGGCCCGATCCCTCAGGACCCAACAACGTGTCAGCACCGCACCCACCCCGCACGCACCAGCTTTCCCCACCCCCGACGAACGGGAGCCGTACTCACCAGCGACGCACAAGAACCAGGCGCAGCGACAGAGAACCGATGTTCCACCCAGAGCAACCCACCGTGGGACGAACGCCCACGCAGCAGGCCACCTACGACCACGGCCCCGCACCCGAACAGGCGCACGACCACGGCCAGTGACGCTCCTTAGAAAGGAGGTGATCCAGCCGCACCTTCCGGTACGGCTACCTTGTTACGACTTAGTCCCAATCACCAGTCCCACCTTCGACGGCTCCCCCTACAAGAGGTTGGGCCACCGGCTTCGGGTGTTACCGACTTTCGTGACTTGACGGGCGGTGTGTACAAGGCCCGGGAACGTATTCACCGCAGCGTTGCTGATCTGCGATTACTAGCGACTCCGACTTCATGGGGTCGAGTTGCAGACCCCAATCCGAACTGAGACCGGCTTTAAGGGATTCGCTCCACCTCGCGGCTTAGCAGCCCTCTGTACCGGCCATTGTAGCATGCGTGAAGCCCAAGACGTAAGGGGCATGATGATTTGACGTCATCCCCACCTTCCTCCGAGTTGACCCCGGCAGTCTCCTATGAGTCCCCACCATCACGTGCTGGCAACATAGAACGAGGGTTGCGCTCGTTGCGGGACTTAACCCAACATCTCACGACACGAGCTGACGACAACCATGCACCACCTGTGTACCAGCCTTGCGGGGCCCCCGTCTCCGAGGGTTTCCGGTACATGTCAAGCCTTGGTAAGGTTCTTCGCGTTGCATCGAATTAATCCGCATGCTCCGCCGCTTGTGCGGGCCCCCGTCAATTCCTTTGAGTTTTAGCCTTGCGGCCGTACTCCCCAGGCGGGGCGCTTAATGCGTTAGCTGCGGCACGGACCCCGTGGAATGGGACCCACACCTAGCGCCCAACGTTTACGGCGTGGACTACCAGGGTATCTAATCCTGTTCGCTCCCCACGCTTTCGCTTCTCAGCGTCAGTAATGGCCCAGAGACCTGCCTTCGCCATCGGTGTTCCTCCTGATATCTGCGCATTCCACCGCTACACCAGGAATTCCAGTCTCCCCTACCACACTCTAGCCTGCCCGTACCCACTGCAAGCCCGGGGTTAAGCCCCGGGTTTTCACAGCAGACGCGACAAGCCGCCTACAAGCTCTTTACGCCCAATAATTCCGGACAACGCTCGCACCCTACGTATTACCGCGGCTGCTGGCACGTAGTTAGCCGGTGCTTCTTCTGCTCCTACCGTCACAAAAGCTTCGTCAGAGCTGAAAGCGGTTTACAACCCGAAGGCCGTCATCCCGCACGCGGCGTCGCTGCATCAGGCTTTCGCCCATTGTGCAATATTCCCCACTGCTGCCTCCCGTAGGAGTCTGGGCCGTGTCTCAGTCCCAGTGTGGCCGGTCACCCTCTCAGGCCGGCTACCCGTCGTCGCCTTGGTAGGCCATTACCCCACCAACAAGCTGATAGGCCGCGAGTCCATCCACCACCGATAAATCTTTCCACCCCATACCCATGCAGGTTGAGGTCATATCCAGTATTAGCACCGGTTTCCCGGAGTTATCCCAGAGTGAAGGGCAGGTTACTCACGTGTTACTCACCCGTTCGCCACTAATCCACGGTGCAAGCACCGCTTCATCGTTCGACTTGCATGTGTTAAGCACGCCGCCAGCGTTCGTCCTGAGCCAGGATCAAACTCTCCGATAAAAACCTAAACTCTTACCAAAGAGAACAGATTCCTGACAAAAAAGCTACCACGCCCCACCGGGGGCGGCACGACGCAGCAGCACAAAATAAACTATGGCATCAATAATCTGACACGCTGTTGAGTTCTCAAAGATCGGACGCACACCTCAGGACCGGCGCTTTCGCGCCCAGGTCTTGGGGGCTGGACTAGGTTATCTTCCTCGTCGGACCGGAGTCAAATCCGTGGTCCCGCACGCTGTGCGGGTGGGATCCGGAGGTCGATCGCCTGCCCGGGACCGGCCACCTTCCGGTGTCCGTGCCTCCCTGTCGGCTGGCGAGGGACAACACTAGACGAGGTTCGGCCGGTCTACAAATCCGCAGGTCAGCCAGCGTTCCGCGCCGCTGCGAGGTTGCGCCGGCCGCGTCGGAGCAGGGCGACCGCCCCGTGCAGGAAGTCCGCCGCGTCGAGCGTGCGCTCCACGTCGTTGACCTTGACGTTGTTGATGCTGACGCCACCCTCGACCACGAGCCGGCGGGCCGCTCCCCGGCTGTCGGCCAGGCCGGTCTCCACGAGTGCCTGCAGCACGTCTGTGCCGGGGGTGACGTGGGCGCCCGGCAGCTCCCTGGTCGCGTCCGCAAGGGTGCGCGCGTCGATCGTGGCGGGGTCGCCCCTGCCGAAGAGGACCCCGCTTGCGGCCTCGACCTGCTCGGTCGCGGCGGCTCCGTGGACCAGGGTGGTGACCTCCGCCGCCAGCGCCCGCTGGGCCTCCCGGAGATGGGGTCGCTCGACCGCGGCCAGCTCCAGCTCGGCGATCTCCTCCTGCGAGCGGTCGGTGAAGATCCGCAGCAGCTTGCCTGTCTCGGAGTCGGCGACGTTGATCCAGTACTGGTAGAAGGCGTACGGACTGGTCATGTCCGCAGCCAGCCAGACCGCGTTGCCGGCCGACTTGCCGTACTTCTCCCCCGCCTCGTCCGTCACCAGCGGCGTGGTGAGGACGTGGGCCGTGCCCCCCTCTGCCCGGTGGATCAGGTCCACGCCCGCGGTGAGGTTCCCCCACTGGTCCTGACCGCCTGTCTGCAGGCTGCAGCCGTACTCCCGGTAGAGGTGCAGGAAGTCCATCCCCTGGAGCAGCTGGTAGCTGAACTCGGTGTAGGAGATGCCCTCCTGACTCTCCAGCCGGGCCGCGATGGCGTCCTTCTTGATCATCTGGTTGACCCTGAAGTGCTTGCCGACGTCACGCAGGAAGTCCAGGGCGCTCATCGGCGCCGTCCAGTCGAGGTTGTTGACGAGCAGAGCGGGGTTGTCCCCGTCGAGGTCGAGGAACGGGGCGACCTGCTGACGGATCCGCTCGACGTACTCGGCGGTGAGCTCCCGGGTCTTCAGGGCTCGCTCGGAGGTCGGCCTGGGGTCCCCGATGAGTCCGGTCGACCCACCGACCAGTGCCAGGACCCGGTGCCCCGCACGCTGGAAGTGACGCAGCACGATCAGCTGCACCAGGTTGCCGAAGTGGAGCGACGCGGCCGTGGGGTCGAATCCGCAGTAGAGCGTGACCGGGCCCTCGTCCAGCGCCGCGCGAAGCGCGTCCAGGTCGGTGGTCTGCGCCACCAGTCCGCGCCACTGCAGCTCGTCGAGGATGTTCGTCACGGTACGGGTCCTTCCGGGTCGGGTATGTGGCGTGGCGCCCCAGCCTAATGGGAGTGCAGCCACCTACTCCGAGGCAGTCTCGGGTGGGAGGCTGGGGCCGAGCCGTCGACCGGTGAACACCGCTCTCAGCCTGAGGTCGCATGTGAACCTCTATACGTAGATCGTGTCCCGGCCCGCGGGTAGGTCGCCCGTTGAGTGCTACTGGGATGTCGTGCCCCTCTCGGTTCGTGGGTGGGCACTGATCCATTAGGTCGCTACCGGGGCGGTCTCGGCTCACCAGAGAAGGACATACCGACGAGTGCAGGAGGTGGTGGCAGTGATCTTCGTCGGCAACGACTGGGCAGAGGATCACCACGACGTCTACGTGATGGACGAGGCGGGCAAGAAGCTCGCGGCCAAGAGGTTCGGGGAGGGCATCGAGGGCGTCACGGCCCTGCACGCCTTCCTCGGTGCGCACGCCGAGGACCCCGCGCAGGTGCGCGTCGGGATCGAGACCGATCGGGGACTGTGGGTCAACGCGCTGGTCGCAGCGGGGTACCAGGTCCACGCGATCAACCCCAAGGCCGCCGCGCGGTACCGGGACCGGCACCATGTCAGCGGTGCCAAGTCCGACGCCGGCGACGCCAAGATGCTGGCCGACCTGGTCCGCACCGATGCGCACAACCACCGGCTCGTCGCCGGGGACAGCGCGCAGGTGGAGGGCGTCAAGGTCATCGCCCGGGCGCACCAGAACCTCGTCTGGTCCCGTTCCCGGGAGACCAACCGGCTGCGCAGCGCGCTGCGCGAGTACTATCCCGCCGCCCTCGTCGCGTTCGAGGACCTGGACCACCGCGACGCCCTGGCCGTCCTCGGCCGAGCACCCGACCCGCTCACCGGGGCGAAGTTGACCCTGTCCCAGATCAAGGCCGCGCTGCGCGCCGGCGGGCGTCGCCGCTACCTGGACGCCACCGCCGAACGGATCCAGGAAGGGCTACGAACCGAGCAGCTGGCCGCTCCGGCCCCGGTCGTCGAGGCCTACGCCGCGAGCACCAAGGCCCTCGTCGGGCTGCTGGTCGCGTTCAACACCCAGATCGCCGACCTCGAGACCCAGCTGGAACAGTCTTTTGAGCAGCACCCGGACGCCGACATCTACCTCTCGCTGCCAGGCCTGAGTGACGTCCTCGGCGCCCGGGTGCTCGGCGAGCTCGGGGACGACCCCGAACGCTTCGCTGACGCCAAGTCTCGCAGGAACTACGCCGGCACCTCACCCATCACCAAGGCCTCGGGCAAGAAGAAGATCGTGCTGGCCCGGTACGTGCGCAACAAGCGCCTCTACGACGCGGTCGACCAGTGGGCCTTCTGCTCCCTGACCGGCAGCCCCGGCGCCCGCGCCTACTACGACGAACGCCGCGCCGCCGACTACGAGCACCACGAAGCCCTACGCGCCCTGGGCAACCGATGGATCGGGATCCTGCACGGCTGCCTCAAACACGGCACGCCCTACGACGAGCACACCGCCTGGGCACACCGTCACCACGCCGCCGCTTGACAAGTTAGACCCCTGGGATATCTACGTGCGGCCGGTGCCCGGTCCGGTCGCGCCGGTCCGTCCGTCCGTGCCGCTCCTGCGGCGGCGCACGGCCGGCCGGTAGGTCGACACCGTCGGCTCACCGTCGAGCCAGAACCGCCACGGGTAGCGGTCCGGGTCACCTCCCTCACCCGACACCCCCACGCGCGGTCCCCGGGACACCCGCAGGTCGGCACCGTCGACGACGCGGAGGGACACGGGCCCGTCGGGGTCGAGCAGGTCCGCCCCGTGCTCGTCGCGGTCCAGGGCGAGTGCGGAGGCGAGCCGCGCCGGGCCGCGGGCGAGGTCCCTGGCCGGGTGCGGCCGGCTCCGGCCGGCGTCGCGCCGCGAGCGGGCGAGCTCCACGCCGTCGACGATCTCGCCGGCGCGGAGCAGGACCGCGCTGGCCTCCCCGTCCGGGCCGCACACCACGTTGCAGCACCAGTGCATCCCGTAGGAGAAGTAGACGTAGAGGTACCCGGGGGGCCCGAACATCACCTCGGTGCGCGGGGTAGGTCCGCGGAAGGCGTGCGAGCCGGGGTCGCGGGTGCCCGCGTAGGCCTCGACCTCGGTCAGCCGCACGGTGACGCCGTGCGCGGTGAGGTGCCCGCCGAGCAGCGCTGGGGCGACGTCGAGGACCGGTCCGCCGAGCAGCTCGCGCCGGACGCGTCGGAGCCGCGCCACCCCTAGTCCCGCACCAGCGGCATGGTCTCCACCCAGTGCCGGCGCGCGGCGACCTCGTGCAGCAGGTGGGCACGCTGCTCGGCCACGCGCACCGGGGCGGTGCCGCCGTGGGCGTCGCGCGAGGCGATCGAGCCGGGGACGGTGAGGACCGAGCGAACCCCCGGGTGGAGGTGCACGCTGATGGCGCGCAGGTCCTCGTCGCCGAGGTCCTCCAGTCCGATCCCCCGCGACTCGCAGACGCGCACGCACTCCCCCGCGACCTCGTGGGCGACGCGGAAGGGCACGCCCTCGCGCACGAGCCACTCAGCGACGTCGGTGGCCAGTGAGAAGCCCTGCGGGGCCAGCTCCTCGAGCCGGTCTGTGTGGAAGGTGAGGGTGGCGACCATCCCCGAGACGGCCGGCAGGAGGACCTCGAGGGTGTCGACGGCGTCGAAGACCGGCTCCTTGTCCTCCTGCAGGTCCCGGTTGTAGGCCAGCGGCAGCCCCTTGAGCGAGGCGAGCAGGCCGGCGAGGTCCCCGACCAGGCGGCCGGCCTTGCCCCTCGCCAGCTCGGCGACGTCAGGGTTCTTCTTCTGCGGCATGATGCTGGATCCGGTCGAGAAGGCGTCGTCGAGGGTGACGAACCCGAACTCCGCGGTCGCCCAGAGGATGACCTCCTCGGCGAGCCGGGACAGGTCGATCCCGACCATCGCCGCGACGAAGGAGAATTCCGCGGCGAAGTCCCGGGAGGCGGTGCCGTCGATGGAGTTCTCGACGGGCGCGCTCATCCCCAGGTCGTGCGCGACCGAGGCTGGGTCCAGGCCGAGCGAGGAGCCGGCGAGGGCCCCCGAGCCGTACGGCGAGACCGAGGCCCGCCTGTCCCAGTCGGTCCAGCGGTCCACGTCGCGCAGCAGTGCCCAGGCGTGCGCCTGCAGGTGGTGGGCGAGGAGCACCGGCTGCGCGTGCTGCAGGTGCGTACGGCCCGGCATGGCGGTCCCGGGGTGGCGCGCCGCCTGATCCACGAGCGCCTGCACGACGTCGAGGACCTTGCCGGAGATCAGCCTGGCCTGGTCGCGCAGGTACATCCGGAACAGGGTGGCCACCTGGTCGTTGCGCGAGCGGCCGGCCCGCAGCCGGCCGCCCACCTCCGGGCCGATCCGCTCCAGCAGGCCGCGCTCCAGCGCGGTGTGCACGTCCTCGTCGCCGTCGGCCGGCACGAAGTCGCCGGAGCGGACGTCCTCGCCGAGCCCGCGCAGGCCGTCGAGCATCGTCTCCAGGTGCTCCTCGGAGAGCAGCCCGGCCCGGTGCAGGACCCGGGCGTGGGCGCGCGACCCGGCCAGGTCGTAGGGCGCCAGACGCCAGTCGAAGTGCGTGCTCTTGCTCAACGCGGCCAGCGCGTCGCTCGGGCCGCCGGCGAAACGGCCGCCCCACAGGCTCACAGTCATGGGGTCATCTTCTCAGTCCTGGTCCCGCGGCTCGGCGTCGTCCGCCAGCGAGAGCAGCCGGTGCGCCGTGGCGGGGCCCCCGTCGGGCGCCGTGGTGATGACCAGGATCGTGTCGTCGCCGGCGATGGTGCCCAGGATCTCCGGGTCGTCGTTGCGGTCGATCGCGGCGGCGAGGAACTGCGCCGCACCCGGGGGTGTGCGCAGGACCACCTGGTTGCCGACCGCCCGCGCGCTGACGAGCAGCTCCTGGAGCAGGCGCACGAGGCGTGAGGAGACCTCGCCGGCGTCCTGGGCGGGACGAGGGGTCGTGTCGCCGCCCTCCGCCGGCACCGCATACACCAGCTGCCGGCTCCGGCGGACCTTGACCGCGCCGAGGTCGACCAGGTCGCGCGACAGGGTGGCCTGGGTGACCGAGATCCCGTCCTCGGACAGCAGGTCGAGCAGCTGTCCCTGCGATCCCACGGCGTGCCGCTCGAGCAGGTCGGAGATCCGCTGGTGGCGGGCCGCACGCGTCATCGGAATGCTGGTCACCGGTGTGAGTATACAGATCTGTGCATGACTATCCGCACCGCTCGCCCGACGCCGACGAGGGTGCCAGCACCCTCCGGCGGGGCGCCGGTGCGGGCGCGGCTCACCCGTCCCAGAGGTCCCGCAGCAGCAGGAGGCACGCCCGAGCCTGCTCCCGCTGGAACTGCCTCAGGGTGGGCAGCCCGGGCTCGGGAGCCCGACCGCCCGCCTCCGTGCAGAACCCGCCGAGGCCCGCGACCAGGCCGAGCACGTCCTCGTGCGTCGCACCGAGGTCGAGCACCGTGCCCAGGTGGGGACGGACGTCGAGACCGCCGCCCCAGCGCACGTTGACGAGGAGCATCACCGCGTCGGCCCACGCGGCACCGCGGGAGGCCCACGGCCAGTCCACCACCCGCACGCTCCCGTCCGGGGTGACCAGGAGGTTGTCGGCGCGCACGTCGGTGTGGGAGATCGCCTCACCCCGCAGCCGCGGGAGCGTCCGGGCGGACAGGTCCACGAGCTCGTCGAGGCGGTCGGCGACCCAGGGGTCGAGAGGCGTGCCGACCGTGGCCGGACCTGCTTGCCGGATCCGGGCCCAGGCTCCGAGCTCACCGACCAGCTCCTCCTCGAGGGCCGGCCACGTCGTCGGCGCAGCCCGGCCCGCCAGGCGCGTCAGCGACGTGAGGCTGGCGCGCAGCTCCTCGTCGGTCCAGGGGATGCTCGGGTGAGCTCCCTCGACGTCCTCGACGACCAGGGCGACCCAGTCCCCGTCGTCGTAGGCGTCGATCAGCTGCGGGACCTCGGCCAGGCCGGTGAGCGTGCGGAGCACGGCGGCCTCGCGGCGGTGCAGGGCAGGGGTGCCGGGGTTCTGGGCCGGGCTGACGGCCTTGACGAAGGCGCGACGGCCCGAGGCCGTGACGACGCGGTCGGCCGTGCCGGGCGAGAAGCCGCCCGGCTGGGAGACCGCGGTGACGACCGGACCGCCGAGGACGTCCCCGACCCAGGAGCGCAGGTCCGGCGGCAGGTCCCCCCAGGCGAGTCGGACGCCGTACACCGGATCAGCCCGCAACAGGGTCGTCGTCGCCCCAGGGCCGTAGCCGCAGCATCCGCTCACCCTCGCCCAGGCCTGCCCGGGAGCGCTCGCGCAGCTCGTCGAGGTCGTCGGTGCCGGCGCGCAAGAAACGGCCGGTGAAGCCGTCGAGCTCGCCGCCGGCGATGGCCAGCGCGAGCTCCGTGACGTCCTGGGGGTCTGTCCACTCGGTGCGGCCGCGGTGCAGCTCCATCGAGCGGGTCATGTCCGACTCGACCACGCCGGGCGCCATGTCGAAGGCCCGCACGCCGTGCTCGGCGCCGGCCAGCGCCACTCCCCCGGTCAGCCGGGCGAGGGCGGACTTGGACGCGTGGTAGGCCGTGAGCACGTCGCTCTCCCGCGTGCCCGACCCGGAGTTGAGGTTGATGATCCGCCCGCCGCCGGCGGCGATCATGTGCGGCACGACGGCCCGCGTCAGCAGGAACGGTCCGCGCACGTTGGTGACCATCACCTGCCACCACTCCTCGACGTCGGCCTCCCACAGCGGCCGCTCGGTCTCGATCAGGCCGGCGTTGTTGACGAGCAGGTCGATCCGGCCGTGGCTGCCCACCACGTCGGCGACCGCACGCTCGACCGCGGCCGCGTCGGTGACGTCGCACGGCATCCCCTCGGCCCCGTCGGCGACCTGGCCCGATCGGGAGAGCCCGACGACGGCCCACCCGGCCTCCAGCAGCGCGCGCACCAGGTGGTCGCCGATGCCCCGGGAGGCTCCGGTGACCAGGGCGACGCGCGCGCCGCCCATGCCGTCCGCGTTCACCGCTGCACCGCCCCGTGGTGCTCCGCCGCCCTGGCGACCGCCGCGTCGCGCGCCGCGTTGACCTCCTCGGTGGTCAGGGTCCGGTCGGCCGCGCGGAAGTGCATCCGGAAGGCCAGCGACTGCTGGTCGTCCTCGATCTGGTCGCCGGTGTAGACGTCGAAGAGCTCGATCGACTCCAGCAGGTCGCCCGCGCCGGCGCGCACCGAGGCCTCGACGTCGGCATAGCGCACAGACCGGGCGACCACGAGGGCGACGTCCGAGGCCGCCATCGGCTGCGTGGACAACGGGGTCGCCACGATCCGGTGGTCGGAGGCGGCGACCAGCACGTCGAGGTCGAGCTCCGCGGCGGCGGTCCGTCCGGGCAGTCCCAGGGACTGGAGCACCTTGGGGTGCAGCTCGCCGACCCAGCCCACGCTCGCACCGTGCTCCAGCACCAGCTCGACGCAGCGCCCCGGGTGGAAGGGCATCCGCTCGGCCGGTCGCCGCTGGACGCTCACGCCGAGGGCGTCGCACACGGTGTGCGCCCAGCCGACCACGTCGGTGACGTCGACCTGGCGGCCGCCGCCCCACCAGCCGGTCCGGTCGACCTGACCCGCAGCGACGAGCCCCACGTGCCAGGGCTGGTCCGGGACGGCCTCCTTGATCTTCTCGAGGACCTGGTCCTCGGGGCGCTGTCCCACGTCGGGCACGGGCGCCTTGAGCCCGGGAGACGGGAGGGTGACGGTGTCGACCTCGAAGAGGGCTACGTCGTGGGCGCCGCGGGAGAGATTGCGGCGCAACGTGGCCGGCAGCGTCTGGAGCAGCTCGGTGCGCATGAACGGTGCCGCGTCCGACAGCGGGTTGGCCAGCCGCACGGCGGTGCGCCGCGGGTCGTCCGCGGGCAGCCGGAGGTCGTCGAACTGCTCGGGGCCGACGAACGGGTAGGTCTGCACCTCCTGGAGCCCGGCGCCGGCGAGCGCCCGGGCGACGAGCCGGCGGCTGCGCTGGGCGTGGGTGAGTCCCCGGCCGCCGACGGCGCGTGGCACCACGGAGGGGATCTTGTCGTAGCCGTCGATCCGCGCGACCTCCTCGACCAGCGTGGCCGCGTCGGTCAGGTCGGGCCGCCAGCTGGGGGGCTGCACCGAGACCGCGCCGTCGGACACGTCCTCAAGGCCGCAGCCGATCATCGTGAGGATCTCGCGCACCCGCCCGGGGGCGTAGTCGACGCCCACGTAGCGGGTCGGCATCCCCAGGTCGAGGGTGATCGGCCCGGCGGGCCGGTGCTCGTCGACGTCGGTGATGTGCGGGTCGGCGGTGCCGCCACCGTGCTCGACGAGCAGGTCGACGGCCAGCTGGGCGGCGGCCGCCGCGACCTCGGGGTCCACGCCTCGCTCGAAGCGCTTGGAGGCCTCGCTGCTCAGCCTGTGCCGGCGCGAGGTCCGGGCCACGGTGCGGTGGTCGAAGTGGGCCGACTCGACCAGGACCTCCGTCGTCCGGCCGGGGGTGACCTCGCCGTCCTCGCCGCCCATGACGCCTGCGAGCGCCAGGATCCGGGTGCCCGAGTCGGTGATGAGCAGGTCCTCGGGGTCGAGGGTGCGGACCACGTCGTCGAGGGTCTTCAGGGTCTCGCCCGCCTGCGCCCGGCGCACCACGATCGGCCCGTCCAGGGTGTCCAGGTCGAAGGCGTGCAGGGGCTGCCCGAGGGCGAGCATGACGTAGTTGGTGACGTCGACGGCCAGCCCGATCGGGCGCATCCCGGCCTCCGTCAGGCGCCGGGCCATCCACTCCGGTGTGGTGCGCGTGAGGTCGATGTCGCGGACGACGCGGGCGACGTAGCGGTCGCAGCCCGGCACGCCGAGCAGCGGCGCGCCGTCGGCGAGGCGCACCTCATACCCGTCGCCGGTCGCGGGGTCCACGGGCAGCGAGGCGGGGTCGGTGTAGGCGGCTCCCGTCGAGTGGGAGTACTCGCGGGCGACGCCGCGCATGCTGAAGCAGTAGCCGCGGTCCGGGGTGACGTTGACCTCGACGACCTCGCGGTCCAGGCCCAGGACGGGGACGAGGTCGTCGCCGGGCGTGAGCCCGAGCTCGACGACGCGCTCGTCGCCCAGCAGCCGGGGCAGCACGATGATGCCCTCGTGGTCGTCGCCGATGCCGAGCTCGCGGACCGAGCAGATCATCCCCGCGGAGACGTGCCCGTAGGTCTTGCGGGCCGAGATGGTCACCGGCCCGTGCGGGGTGGGCAGCACGCCGCCGGGCAGGATCACCGCGACGAGGTCGCCGACCTCGAAGTTGTGCGCGCCGCAGACGATGCCCTGCGGCTCGCCGGTGCCGTTGGCGGCACCCACGTCGACCTGGCACCAGTTGATGGTCCTGCCGTTCTTCTGCGGCTCGGGGTGCTTCTCCAGCACGCGGCCGACGACGAGCGGCCTGCCCACGCCGCTGGTGTGCAGGCCCTCCTCCTCCAGGCCCACCGCCACGAGGTCGGCGGCGACCTGCTCGCCGGTCACGCCGTCGGGCAGGGCGACGTACTCGCCGAGCCAGTCCAGAGGAATGCGCATCAGCCCTCCATCCCGAACTGCGCGTTGAAGCGCACGTCGCCCTCGATCAGCTCGCGCATGTCGGCCACCGTGTTGCGCAGCATGGCGGTGCGCTCGATGCCCATCCCGAAGGCGAAGCCCTGGTAACGGTCCGGGTCGACGCCGCAGGCGCGCAGCACGTTCTGGTTGACCATGCCGCAGCCGCCCCATTCGATCCAGCCGGTCCCGCCGCAGGTGCGGCAGTCGGGGTCCTCGCCGTGGCAGACGAAGCAGCGGAAGTCCATCTCTGCGCTGGGCTCGGTGAAGGGGAAGAAGGAGGGGCGCAGCCGGCTGGTGATGCCGGGGCCGAACATCGCCTCGGCGAGCCGGTCCAGGGTGCCCTTGAGGTGGGCCATCGTGAGGCCCTCGTCGACCGCCAGGCCCTCGAGCTGGGCGAAGACCGGCGTGTGCGTGGCGTCGAGCTCGTCGGTGCGGAAGGTCCGCCCGGGCACCGCGACGTAGAGCGGCACCCCGCGCTCGATCAGCGCCCTCGCCTGCACCGGGGAGGTGTGGGTGCGCAGGACCAGGCCCGCGTCGGCCGGCTCGACGAAGAAGGTGTCCTGCATCTGCCGGGCGGGGTGGTCCTTGTCGAAGTTGAGCGCGTCGAAGTTGAACCACTCGGCCTCGACCTGCGGGCCCTCGGCGATCTCCCACCCCAGGGCGACCATGGCGTCGGCCATCCGCTCGGCGGTGACGGAGAGCAGGTGGCGCCTGCCCAGCGGCCGACGGGCGGGCACGGCCGTGAGGTCCATCGCCTCCTCGACGAGGATCCGCTCGTCGCGCTCGGCCTCCAGCTCGCCCTGGCGGGCGGCGAGGGCCTGGTTGACGCGACCCCTGGCCTGCCCGACGCGCTTGCCCGCCTCGGCCCTGGCGCTGGGCGGCAGCGCGCCGATCTCGCGGTTGGCCAGCGCCAGCGGGGACTTCTCGCCGGCGTGGGCCAGGCGCGCCGACTTCAGCTCTTCGAGGGAGGTGGCGGCGGCGATCGCGGTCAGGGCGACGGCCACGTCGGCCTCGATGGCCTGCGGCTCCAGGGCGGCGACCTCGACGGGGTCGTAGTTGGTGTTGGGTCCGGACACCTGCGCAAGTCTAGGCAACGGTGGCCGGTGCCCACGACGGGGATTGCCGTCCGTGCCGGTGCCGCGGACGGTCCGCCGTCGGCCGCGCCCGCCGACCTGCGCCAGGAGCGAGGTCACGAGCGGCGCTCCGCGCGCACCGCCCCGGACGCGTGCAGGCACACGGTGGCGGCCATCGCCAGGTTGAGCGACTCCGCCCGCTGGATCGGGATCGAGACGACCTCGTCGCACAGCGCGAGCACCCCCGGGTCCAGGCCCCAGGCCTCGTTGCCCATGACCCAGGCGTGCGGCCCGGTGAGGTCGACCTCGGGCAGCGTCGTGGATCCTGCGCCGTCGGCGGCCAGCAGCCGGATGCCGCGCTCCCGGCAGGCACCCAGCAGCTCGGGGACCGGTGTGCCGGTGCTCACCGGGAGGTGGAACAGCGAGCCGACGGTCGAGCGCACCACCTTGGGGTTGTGCACGTCGACCGAGGCGGCGCTGACGAGCACCGCGGAGGCCCCGAACGCGTCTGCTCCCCGCAGGACGGTCCCGGCGTTGCCGGGGTCCCGGACGTGCGTCAGCACCACCGCGAACCCGTCGGCCGCCACGGCGTCCAGCGCCTGCGCGAGCGGGACGTCGACCGGCCGGGCGACGGCGACCACCCCCTGGGGGTGCTCGGTGTCGGCGAGCGCGGCCAGCACCTGGTCGGTGCACTCCTGGGTCCGCACGCCACCCTCCCGGGCGGCGGCCACGATCTCGGTATGCCGTCGCGCCGCCGCCGGGGTGAGGTAGACGACCTCGGCGGCGTGCACGGCATACCGGAGCATCTCGCGGACGGCCTGCGGGCCCTCCACCAGGAAGAGGCCCTGCTTGTCACGGGCAGCACGACGCCCCAGCGCGGCGACCAGCCGGACCCGTTCGCTGCGAGGGTTGCTCAGCAGCGGGGGGCGGTCGGCGGTCATGCGCCGGGGCGTCGAGGCGGCCGGTCGCGTCGGCGGCTCAGGCCGCGGACTCGGCCTTGGCGCCGTCCGCGGGGACGTTGGCGCGGGACAGCTCCACGAGCGCGGTGAACGCGGCTGCGTCGCTGACCGCGAGCTCGGCGAGCATCCGGCGGTCCACCTCCACACCGGCGGCCTTCAGGCCCTGCACGAAGCGGTTGTAGGTCATGCCGTTGGCGCGGGCGCCGGCGTTGATCCGCTGGATCCACAGGCGACGGAAGTCACCCTTGCGCTTGCGACGGTCGTTGTAGCTGTACACCAGCGAGTGGGTGACCTGCTCCTTGGCCTTGCGGTAGAGCCTGCTGCGCTGCCCGCGGTAGCCGCTGGCGCGCTCCAGGACGACCCGGCGCTTCTTGTGGGCGTTGACCGCCCGCTTCACGCGTGCCACGTGATTCTCCTTGTACTAGTGCTGGGGAAGGGGTGGGAGAAGGTGCCGGCTCAGAGGCCGAGCATCTTCTTCACCTTGCGGACGTCGGACTTGGCGACCACCACGTCGTTCACGAGGCGGCGGGCCTGGCGGGCCGGGCGCTCCTGGAACTTGTGGACGTGGCGCGCGCGCTGACGCATCACCTTGCCGGAGCCGGTGACGCGGAAGCGCTTCTTGGCTCCGCTGTGGGTCTTCATCTTCGGCATGGCCGATCTCCTTATGTTGCTCGCGCCCGGGGGCGGGGTGTGTCTGGGCAGCCGGCCGGCCGGCGCTCAGGCCTGCTCGGTGGTCTGCTCGGTGCTCTCCTGAGCGGTCCGGTCCTCGGTCAGCTCGACCTCGTCGTGGGTCTCGTCGTGGTCGGCGTCGGTCTCGTCCGCGCCGCTCCGGGCGCGCTCGGCGTCGCGCTTCTTCTCCTGGCGCACGGCCGTCTTCTTCTTCGCCGGTCCGATCACCATGACCATGTTGCGGCCGTCCTGCTTGGGCTGGCTCTCGATGTGGCCCAGCTCGGCGACGTCCTCGGCGAGGCGCTGCAGCAGCCGGAAGCCCAGCTCGGGGCGCGACTGCTCGCGGCCGCGGAACATGATCGTCACCTTGACCTTGTCGCCGCCCTTGAGGAAGCGCTCGACGTGGCCCTTCTTGGTGCCGTAGTCGTGCGCGTCGATCTTGGGGCGGAGCTTGATCTCCTTGATGATCGTGTTGACCTGGTTCTTCCGGGCCTCACGCGCCTTCATCGCAGCTTCGTACTTGTACTTGCCGTAGTCCATGAGCTTGGCCACCGGGGGGCGGGCCATCGGGGCGACCTCGACCAGGTCGAGGTCGGCCTCGGCAGCCAGCCGCAGCGCGTCCTCGACGCGCACGATGCCGACCTGCTCTCCGTTGGGGCCTACCAACCGCACCTCCGGAACACGGATGCGGTCGTTGATGCGAGGCTCGCTGATGTGCTGCTCCTTCGTCTGTCGTGGTGACCCGGGCACCAGAAAGGCCTCCTGGCACGAGGTGCGCAAGAGGCCTTCACCACCAGGACGTCCAGACCCGCCGGACGGGTATGTCGTGGCTCGCGCCACCTCATACCGCGGCCCCGGCCGGAACCGGGACCCACCTGGAGACCCGGCAACCCGGAGGCCGGCGCGGGTGGGAGCGAGGAGCCCCTCTTGCACACCGGGCACGCGGAGCACCCGGCTGGTCGTCCTCCATGGTAGCAGACCGCCCCGGGTGATCCCGGCGTCGTCAGCGGCGGACGGGGGTCAGCCGTGCCGGGCGGACCAACCGGAACCCGATCCCGCGGACCGCCTGCAGCCGGACCGGCAGGTCGAGCCGCCGGAGCTTGCGCCGCAGCCGCTTGACCAGCGAGTGCACCTGGGTGACGTCGCCGATGTGCGGTGTCCCCCAGACCTCGTGCTGCAGCTCCTCGAACGTGCGCAGCCGCCCCGGGTCGGAGCTGAGCGCCACGAGGAAGTCGAACTCCAGCGGGGTGAGCGGCACCTCGGAGCGTCCGTCCCCCACCACCCGGCGGTCCTCGTCCAGCAGCAGGGTGGGCCCGGGACCGGTCGCGGGCTCCGTCGTCCGGTCCGCGGGAGCGGCCGTCCCCAGCACGGCGCGCGCCTCCTCCACCGACCCCACGACCAGGACGGGGCCCGCCCAGGCGGTGGCCAGCGTGCGCAGCCCCTCCACCGAGCACGCGGACATCAGCACCACCAGCGCTCCGGACGCAGCACCGACGGCGGGGATGAGCGACACCGCGCCCCCGACCCCGCTGAGCACCTCCCCCTCCTCACCGGCACCCATGTCGTCCGAGACCTGGACCGCCATCTGTGTCACTCACCTCCCCCGGACCGGAGGCAGGTCCCCCGGCGTCGCCTCCGCAACCTACCCCGGCATCCAGGCTCCCTCAAGGCTCTTGACCAAGTCCTTACCTGCTCCTTGCCCCCCTCATACCTGAGCCCTCCACGGCGCCTCCAGGGGCGGGTGCACCGCCCAAAGATTTGAACTGTTCAAGAAAACGTGCTGCAATGAGGCCATGGTCAGGACGACGGAGCGGCAGCGTGCGGCACGGTCCGCCTCCGCCCCCGAGCAGCTCCTCCGTGATGTCGGCCTGCGCGTGACCGTGCCGCGTCTCACGGTGCTCGACGTCGTGGCCGAGCACCCGCACGCGGACGTCTCCACCGTGCTGGAGCGCACCCGGCAGCGCACCGCGGGAGTGTCCGTCCAGGGCGTCTACGACGTCCTGACCGCGCTCACCGCGGCCGGTCTCCTGCGACGCCTGCAGCCCGGTCAGTCCGCGGCCCGCTACGAGCTCGACCGCGGAGACAACCACCACCACGTGGTGTGCCGGGAGTGCCGGACGATCCGCGACGTCCCCTGCACGACCGGCAGCCCGCCCTGCCTCGACGCCTCCCGGCCCGAGGCGGCCGGCTTCGCGGTCGACGAGGCCGAGGTGATCTTCTGGGGCCGGTGCGCCGCCTGCCGGGCGGCCGACGGCCCGGGGACGACCCGCGAGCAGGACCCCCACGAGCAGACCCCGAGGAAGACCGAGAAGAAGGAGAAGGAATGACCGACACCCAACCTGGCTACGTCAACGCCGAGCACGGCGCGGACGGTGCCGCCCCCGCCGGCTCGACCCTGAGCAACGGCGCCCCCAACGACTCCGACCGCAACAGCCTGTCCGTGGGTGCCAACGGCCCGCTGCTGCTGCACGACGTCGCCCTCGTGGAGAACCTCGCCAGCTTCCACCGGGAGAAGGTCCCGGAGCGGCTGCCCCACGCCAAGGGCTCGGGCGCGTTCGGCGTCTTCGAGGTCTCCGAGGACGTCTCCGCCTGGACCAAGGCCGCCGCCTTCGCGCCGGGGGCCTCCAGCGAGGTGCTCGTGCGCTTCTCCACCGTCGCCGGGGAGCAGGGCTCCCCCGACACCTGGCGGGACGTCCGCGGCTTCTCGGTGCGCCTCTACAGCGAGGAGGGCAACCTGGATATCGTCGGCAACAACACGCCGATCTTCTTCGTCCGCGACGCGATGAAGTTCCCCAACTTCATCCGTTCCCAGCGCCGACTGCCCGACAGCGGCCTGCGCTCGCCGAACATGCAGTGGGACTTCTGGACCCACAACCCCGAGACCGCCCACCAGGTCTCCTACCTCATGGGCGACCGCGGTCTGCCCAAGACCTGGCGACACATGAACGGCTACGGCTCGCACACCTACATGTGGGTCAACGCCGAGGGCGAGCGCTTCTTCGTCAAGTACCACTGGCACAGCGACCAGGGCGTGGAGAACCTCACCAACGAGGAGGCCACCGAGCTGGCAGGCAGCGACGCGGACTTCCACCGCCGCGACCTCTTCGAGGCGATCCAGCGGGGCGAGCACCCCAGCTGGACCCTCAAGGTCCAGGTCATGCCCTACGAGGAGGCCAAGACCTACCGCTACAACCCGTTCGACCTGACCAAGGTCTGGCCGCACGCGGACTACCCGCTGCACACGGTGGGCAGGATGACGCTGAACCGCAACCCGCAGAACTGGTTCGCCCAGATCGAGCAGGCCGCGTTCAGCCCGTCCAACCAGGTCCCCGGCACCGGCGTCTCGCCGGACAAGATGCTGCTGGCGCGCGTGTTCTCCTACCCGGACGCCCAGCGGCACCGCATCGGCGCCAACTTCACCCACCTGCCGGTCAACCAGCCCAAGGTCCGCGTCAACGCCTACCAGTTCGACGGTCCGATGGCCTACCTGCACTCCGGCAGCCAGCCGACCTACGTGACGAACTCCTACGGTCGCCCCTGGTCCGACGAGGTCGGGCCGGTGGAGAACGGCTGGGAGGCCGACGGCGAGCTGGTGCGCCAGGCCTACGACCTGCGCGCCGACGACGACGACTTCGGCCAGCCGGGCACCCTGGTGCGCGAGGTCTACGACGACACTGTCCGCGAACGCCTGGTGCAGACGGTGGCCGGGATGATGCCGGACGTGGAGCCGCAGATCCGCGAGAGGGTCTACGAGTACTGGCGCAACATCGACCAGGAGGTCGGCGAGCGGATCGAGGCGGCCGCCAAGGCCCAGATCGAGGTGACCGTCCCGGGGGTCACGCACGAGGACACCGGGTCCGCCAGCTCCCTGCGTGAGCAGGAGGACGACAGGGTGGCCGGCGACCGCTGACCCGGGTATGCGGTGGCGCGCCTCGCGCACCTCACCCGGCGGCCCCGCACCGGACCCCGGTGCGGGGCCGCTGCCGTCCGGACGGGACGGGCGGTGCGCCCGAGGTCGGCGAGGTGCTTGCGCGCCGCGCGCGGGCCTCGGCGCTCAGCCGGCCGGACGCAGGCGGAAGGCGAGGGCGTCGATGCGCGCCCGAGCCTCGCCGTCGGCGGCGATCCGCTCCCCCACCCGCGTGACCAGGGACTGCACCTGGTCCTGGTTGAGGCCGGGCCGCAGCGCCAGGCAGACCTGAAGGGCCTGGGGGTCGGTGGCACCGGGCTCCAGCTCGTGGGCGTCGACCGCCGGTTCAGGCGCGACGGCGGCCGCGACGGCGGCGGCGACGTGCGCGTCCTCGTGCGCGGCCACCCACGGCCGGGCCGTGGCCAGCGCCCACACCATCGACGGTCGCAGCGTGTAGGCCGGCGGTCCGGGCGGGGCGGACAGGTCGAGGGGGATCACCTCGCACCCCTCCTGGACGGCCGCGAGGGCCGCGCGCTGGGCGGTGACGGGCACGGGTCTGGCCCGGTCGTTCCATTCGGCCAGCGCCGCGGTGCTGGTGAACGCCGGCAGCGCACGCTGCCCGTCCGGGGCCACGAGGGTGACCGAGGCCATGTCGCTGGACGCGTCGGCGGGGATGCCGCTGGAGTCGTCGATCTCCCCGGGCACCGCGACGATGCCCACGACCAGCCGGGCGCGCGAGACGGCTGCGACGAGCTCGGCCGGGTCGGGGTCGGGGCTGTCCCCGTCGGCGATCTCCCCCAGAAGCCGGGCGAGCGTGGCGTCGGCCTGCCCGGTGTCGCCGTCGAAACCGGTCCCGGTGAGCGTGCGCCTGCGCCAGGGGACGCCGGCCGTGTCGTGCCCGTCCGCCGGGTCGTGGCCGCTGAAGCGGTGCGTCATCCGAGCACCTCCAGCGCCTCGGTCAGGGTGAAGGCACGATGGTAGAGCGCCGAGCCCAGCACGATGCCGGAGACCCCCACGGTGCGCAGCGCGACGAGGTCCGCCAGCGTGGCGACGCCGCCGGAGGCGACGACGGGCGCCCCCAGCGCCTCGACGAGGCCGCGGAACAGCCGCAGGTCGGCCCCGGTGCGCCGGCCGTCGCGCCTGGCGTCGGCGACCACGTAGGCGCCGGGCCGCTCGTCGAGGAAGGCTGCTCGGGCGGTGGCCACGACCTCCTGCACCGGACCGAGGTCCTCGCCCGAGCCGCGGGCCACGACCCGGTCCCCGAGCACGTCGATGCCGACCGCGACGCGGTCCCCGTGCTCGCGGAGCAGCCCGGCCACCCATCCCGGGTCGCGCAGCGCGGTGACGGCGAGGTTGATCCGGCGGGCACCGGTGGCGAGGGCCTGGTCGACCACCTCGGGGCGGTCGAGCCCGCCGGAGAGCTGCACCGGCACGGGCAGCGCGGCGACGAGGTGGGTCAGCAGCGGCAGGTCCGAGCCGCGGCGGTAGGCCCGGTCGAGGTCGACCAGGTGGATCCAGCGGGCGCCCTGCGCCACCCAGCCCAGCGCCACCCTCAGCGGGTCGTCGTCGCCGTCGACGACCTGCACCGCCCGCCCGCCGGCGACGTCCACCGCCGCCAGCAGGGTCGGTATGACGGCACGCCCGTCGAGGGTCCCGTGCCCCGGGGCCGTTGGTCGCGCGCCACCGCCGTAAGGAGCGCTCACTGCAGCACGCCGAGCTCGCGGCGCAGCCGGACCCCGTCGGCGACCGCGTCCTCGAACCAGCCCACCTCGCGCGGACGCGGCTCGTGCCGGGTCACGCCCTCGAGCGACCCTGCGGCCGCCGGGTCTTCCAGGAGACGGGCCAGCGGAAGGCCGAGGGTGGCGAGCACGGCCTGCAGCATCACGAGAGGGCGGGCACGGGTCTCGTGGAGCAGGTCGACGAGCTCGTCGCGCACCTCCGGCGCGGCCCCGGCGACCCTCACGATCTCGGCCGGGCCGGCGAGCTGGAGGCCCGGCGGGCGCAGCAGGCCGGCGTCCGGCTCCCAGACGACCCAGCCGGGGCCACGTCGGCGGCCGTAGGCGTGCACGGTGAGGACGGCCCGACCCTCGATCTGGAAGAAGCCCAGGGCGGGCCCGGCCCGCCCCGGCACCGGCCGGGCGGCCAGCACGGTCGCCGCGTCGTCGTAGGGTGCCGCGACCCGGGAGTCCCCCGCCACGGTCGCCCCGGTCCACTCGCCGGTGGGCACCAGGAACAGCGGGACCACGCTGCGCGCGGCCCAGTCCGCGACCTCGGTGGGGGCGCCGGCCAGGAGAAGCAGGCCCCTGGAGACGCTCCGCGCAGGCACGGTGCGCGGGCTCGCGGGGTCGGCGGGGCTGGTCACCCGGACATCCTACGAGGGCCGCGCCGGGCCGTCGCCGGGGCGCGGCCGAGGGAAGCGTCGCGGCGACGGCGGTGGGCCGGTGGCGGCCCGCCGGAACCCCGCCGCGCGGCCCGGCAGCCGTTGCCGGCCCCGGACCGCCGGCTCCGTCGCCCTCGTCGGAAGGGCACCGGCCTCGCCGTAGAAGAGCCGCTCGACGACCGCCCGCGCGTGCCGCCCGGCGCGCCGCCACTCCTCGGCCAGGTCGGTCCCGCGTCCCGGGGGTCGGCCCATCACCCGGGAGACACCCTCGGCGTCCCGCAGGCTGCTGGGCACCGAGTCGACCGCGCGGCCTCGCCACACCACGCCCGCGCCGCGGATCCGGGAGGCCAGACGCCACGCGTGCTCGAGCTGGGTCGCATCCTCCGCCCGCACCAGGCCCGCGTCGACGAGGCCGGCGAGCGCCTGCAGCGTGCTGGTGGTCTGGAGCGCGGGCAGCGCGTGCGCGTGCTGCAGCTGGAGGAGCTGGACCACCCACTCGACGTCGGAGAGCCCCCCGCGGCCGAGCTTGAGGTGGGTGCGCGGATCGGCGCCGCGCGGCAGGCGCTCGGCCTCCACCCTGGCCTTGAGCCTGCGGATCTCGTGCACGGCGTGGTCGCTGATCCCGTCCTCGGGCCAGCGCAGCGGCTCGACGAGCTCGGTGAACGCGGCGGCCAGGGCCTCGTCCCCGGCGACGGGCCGGGCCCTCAGCAGCGCCTGGGACTCCCAGCCGGCCGACCAGCGCGCGTAGTAGGCCCGGTAGGCCTCGAGGCTGCGCACGAGCGGACCGCTGCGGCCCTCGGGACGCAGGTCGGCGTCGAGCTCCAGGACCGGGTCGGGGCCCTCGCTGCCGGCGAGGCCCCGGCGCAGCTCGCCCAGGACGTCGGCCGCCTGCTCGCCGGCCAGCTCCGGCGTCGCCCCCGGGAGCGGGTCGTAGACGTACATGACGTCCGCGTCGCTGGCGTAGCCCATCTCGCGTCCACCGAGCCGGCCCATGCCGACGACGACCACGACTGCCGCCGGCTCCTCCTCGCGCCGGGCCAGCACCCGGGCCCGGGCCACGCGCAGGGCGGCCTCGAGATAGGCCTCGGTGAGGTCGGTCAGCGCGGCGCGCACCTGGTCATCGGTCCAGCCCCCGACAAGGTGGCCCAGCACGACCCTGACCAGCTCGCGGGCCCGGACCCCGCGCACCGCGAGGAAGGCCTCCTCGGCCCGCTCCTGCCGCTCGGCGGCGGCCGACATCCGGGTGACGAGGGCGGCCCGGTCCGGGGGTCCCTGGCCGGTCTGGTCGCCCAGCACCGACACCGTCCCCGGCGAGCGCAGGAGGAGGTCCACGGCATACCGGCTCGAGGCGAGGACACCGGCGAGCCGCTGGGCGGCGCTGCCCTCGTCGCGGAGCATGCCGAGGTACCAGTGCGTGGTGCCCAGGGCGTCGCTGATCTGGCGGAAGGCGAGCAGGCCGGCGTCCGGGTCCGCGCCGTCGGCGAACCAGGAGAGCATGACCGGCAGCAGGTGGCGCTGGATCGTGGCCCGGCGGCTGAGGCCGTCGGTGAGGGAGCCGATGTGCCGCATGGCGCCGGCCGGGTCGCGGAAGCCCAGCGCGGCCAGACGGGCACGCGCCGCCTCCGGCGACAACCGCGCCTCCTCCGTCGACAGCCGCGCGACGGCACTGAGCAGCGGGCGGTAGAAGAGCCGCTCGTGCAGGCGCCGCACGTCCCGCTGGACCGCGCGCCAGCGCTGCACCACCGCGGTCTGCGCGTCGCCGCGCTCCCCCATGGCCCGCCCGAGCTGGCGCAGCTCGGCAGGAGCGGTGGGCATCAGGTGGGTGCGGCGCATGCGGTGCAGCTGGACCCGGTGCTCCAGGCAGCGCAGCAGCCGGTAGGCCTCGTCCAGCACCCTGGCGTCGTCGCGGCCGACGTAGCCGCCGTCGCGCAGCGCGGCCAGTGCCTCCAGGGTGGTGCCCGAGCGCAGCTCGTCGTCGGCCCGGCCGTGCACGAGCTGGAGCAGCTGCACGCTGAACTCGATGTCGCGCAGCCCGCCGGGTCCCAGCTTGAGCTGGCGGTCGGCCTCCTCGGCGCGGACGTTGTCCTCGACCCGGCGGCGCATCGCCTGGACGTCGTCGACGAAGTGCTCTCGCCCGGACGCGTCCCACACCATGGGGCGCACGACGTCCAGCCACTCCTGGGTCAGGTGCTCCTCCCCCGCCACGTGCCGCGCCTTGAGCAGCGCCTGGAACTCCCAGGTCTTGGCCCAGCGGCGGTAGTACTCCTTGTGCGACTCCAGGCTGCGCACCAGCGGGCCACGCCTGCCCTCGGGCCGCAGCGCGGCGTCCACCTGCCACAGCGCCCCTTCGGCGGTGCTCTGCCCGCAGATCCGGATGACCGCGCTGGCCAGCGCGGCCCCGACGCCCAGCGCGGCCTCCTCCTCGTGGTCGTCGCGCGGCGCCGCGAGGAAGATCACGTCGACGTCGCTGACGTAGTTGAGCTCCCGGCCGCCGGTCTTGCCCATGGCGACCACGGCCAGGTCGCACGTCTCCTCCCCTTCAGTGTCGGCCCGCGCCAGGAGCAGCGCACCCCGCAGCGCGGCCGCGGCCAGGTCTGCCAGGGCCGCTCCCACCTGCGGCATGAGCGCGACCGGGTCCTCGCTGGTCAGATCGGCCGTGGCCACGCGCAGCAGCTCGCGCCGGTAGGCGACGCGCAGCGCCTCCGCGCCCTCGCGGCCGCTGTGCCCGCGGACCGCCTCGACCACCTGCTCCGGCTCGGGCGGGCGCCCCTCGGCCACCACGCCGACGTGCTCCGGGTGGCGCAGCAGGTGGTCACCGAGGGCGACCGATCCGCCGAGCAGGGCGAGCAGCCGGCGGCGGGGGTCGCCACCGCCGCGCAGCACCGGGAGCACGTGCGCGGCCGCGGGCCGTCCGTCGCGCCCGGTCGCGGACGGGTCGAGCAGGCGCACGAGCATGAGCAGCGCACCGTCCGGGTCGGCGACCAGGCCCAGGTCGGCGAGCAGCGAGACCGTGTCCAGGTCGCCCGCGCGGGCCTCCACCTCCTGCAGGTGCCCCGCCGCCCGGCCGGTGTCGGTCAGCCCGGCCCGGACCAGCCGTCCGGTCCCGCCGCCGGCGCGGCCGCCCCCACCCGTGCTGCGCCCGGGGTGCGCGCCCCGGGGGTCCTGGCTCACGCCATACCCCCTAGAGGCGGAGCAGGTAGCGGTCGAGCTCGAAGCGGGTGACCTGCGAGCGGTAGTCGCCCCACTCCTGCCACTTGTTGCGCAGGTAGAAGTCGAACACCTGCTCCCCGAGCACCTCGGCGACCAGGTCCGAGCCCTCCATCACCGCGACCGCCTCCCCGAGGCTCTGCGGGAGGGGGTCGATGCCCAGCGCCCGGCGCTCGGCGTCGGTGAGCGCCCACACGTCGTCCTCGGCCTCGACCGGCAGGTCGTAGCCCTCGCGGATCCCGCGCAGCCCCGAGGCCAGCACGACCGCGTAGGTGAGGTAGGGGTTGCAGGCGGCGTCGATCGAGCGGACCTCGACACGCCGGGAGTGGCCCTTGCCGATGGAGTACATCGGCACCCGGGCCAGCGCGGACCGGTTGTTGTGCCCCCAGCAGACGTAGGCCGGCGCCTCGCCCCCGCCCCACAGCCGCTTGTAGGAGTTGACCCACTGGTTGGTGACCGCGCTGATCTCGCGGCTGTGCGCGAGCACGCCGGCCATGAAGCGGCGCCCGGTCTGGGACAGCTCGTAGGGGGCCCCCGGCTCGTAGAAGGCGTTGGTGTCGCCCTCGAAGAGCGAGAGGTGGGTGTGCATGCCGGAGCCGGGGTGCTGGGCCAGCGGCTTGGGCATGAAGGTGGCGAAGGCGCGCTCCTGCAGCGCGACCTCGCGCACGACCGTGCGGAAGGTCATGATGTTGTCCGCCATCGACAGCGCGTCGGCGTAGCGCAGGTCGATCTCCTGCTGCCCCGGCCCGCCCTCGTGGTGGCTGAACTCCACCGAGATGCCCATCTGCTCCAGCATCTCGATGGCCGCCCGCCGGAAGTCGTGGCCGTCGCCGCGGGCCACGTGGTCGAAGTAGCCGGCCTGGTCCACCGGGACCGGCCCCACGGTCGGGTCGTAGGGCTCCTTGAACAGGTAGAACTCGATCTCGGGGTGGGTGTAGAAGGTGAAGCCCTCCTGGGCCGCCGAGTCCAGCGCGCGCCGCAGGATGTGCCGGGAGTCGGTCTGCGCCGGCGTCCCGTCGGGCATGTGGATGTCGCAGAACATCCGCGCGGTGCGCTCGCGCCAGGGCAGCACCTGGAAGGTGTCCGCGTCGGGCTGGACGACCATGTCCGCCTCGTAGACGCGGGTGAAGCCCTCGATGACGCTGCCGTCGAAGCCGATGCCCTCGGTGAACGCCTGCTCCAGCTCGGCCGGGGCGACCGCCACCGACTTCAGGGTGCCCAGGAGGTCGGTGAACCACAGCCGGACGAAGCGCAGGTCCCTCTCCTCGATGGTGCGGAGGACGTACTCCTGCTGGCGGTTCATGTCGCCCATCCTGCCGCATCACCGGCATGGTCCTCCGGTGCGGGCGAGCGTGTCCCCGACCCTGCGTCCTCGAGGTCGGCCACCGCACCGGCGTAGTCGGCTCCCAGCCGGACCAGGTCGGCCCGGTAGACCGCGATCGGGCAGCCCCGCCCGTCCGGCCTGACCTCGATGCCCTCCTGGTCCCAGTGCGGCCGCGCCCGGGCGAGCAGGTCGGCGCGCAGGTCCCCCGCGTGGCTGGTGACCCGCCACCAGGTGACCTCGGCGCCCCAGTGGCGCATCACCGCGCCGACCTGCCGCGGACCGGTGCCCACCAGCGCGGCGAGGTCGCCGTAGGAGACCACCCGGCCCGGCGGCACCTGCTCCACGGCGCGCAGGACGCGCTCCACGAGGACCTCGTCCATGGCGTGTCCGCCGGCGGCGTCAGTCGTTGAGCGGGTTGCTGTCCCAGTCCGAGGCCTGCGGGTCTCCGGTGCGCCACTCGTCGTCGGCGCGCTCCTCCTCGTCCCAGGCCTCCGTGCGTGCGGCCGCGATCTCCAGCGCGCGCGAGGCCTCCTCCTGGGTGTCGTAGGGACCGAGCAGGTCGTTGCTGCGGGCCCGCTCGGGGTCGTCGCCCGCCTCGACCTGGCGGGTGCGGGTGTTGAACCAGTACTGCGCGGCCATGCCTGCCTGCCTCTCGTGCTGGGTCCTGCTGGGTCCTGGCCGCGCAGCCGCACGACCTAGAATCCACCCTATGTCGACCACCGCACCTCTCGCCCGGGGGACCGTGAGCCCGCGCCGTCCCGTGCCCGCCTCGATCTCCCGGCCGGAGTACGTCGACCGCCCCGCGCCCGCGCCCTTCACCGGGTCGGAGATCAAGGACGCCGAGACGGTCGAGCGCATCAGGGTGGCCTCCCGGGTGGCGGCCCAGGCGCTGCAGGTCTGCGGACAGCTGGTGCGTCCGGGCGTGACCACCGACGAGATCGACCGGGTCGGGCACGAGTTCCTCCTCGACCACGGCGCCTACCCCTCGACGCTGGGCTACCGCGGCTACCCCAAGTCGCTGTGCACCTCGGTCAACGAGGTGGTCTGCCACGGCATCCCCGACGACCGGGAGCTGCAGGACGGCGACATCTGCAACATCGACGTCACCGCCTACCTCGGTGGCGTGCACGGCGACAACAACGCCACCTTCCTGTGCGGCGACGTCGCCGAGGAGACCAGGCTGCTGGTGGAGCGGACGCACGAGGCGCTCCTGCGAGGGATCCGCGCGGCACGTCCGGGCCGGGAGATCAACGTCATCGGGCGGGTCATCGAGAGCTACGCGCGGCGCTTCGGCTACGGCGTGGTGCGCGACTTCACCGGTCACGGCGTCGGTGAGGCCTTCCACTCCGGGCTGGTCGTCCCCCACTACGACGCCGCCCCCGCCTACGACACGCTCATCGAGCCCGGCATGACCTTCACCATCGAGCCGATGCTCAACCTGGGCACCCACGAATGGGTCGAGTGGGACGACGGGTGGACCGTCCTGACCGCCGACGGACGCCCGTCGGCGCAGTTCGAGCACACGATCCTCATCACCGACTCCGGCGCCGAGATCCTCACCCTGCCCTGACGCGCGAGGGCGCTGGCACCGCATACCCTGTCACCCATGGCAGCGAAGCACATCCTCGGCATCGACATCGGCGGCAGCGGCATCAAGGGTGCCCCGGTCGACCTCGACAAGGGCGAGCTCGCCGAGAAGCGCAAGCGGATCGACACCCCGAAGGGCGCGGCCCCGGGTGACGTCGTCGAGGTCGTCGCCCAGATCGTGGAGCACTTCTCCGGGAGCGTCGCGCCCGGCTCGCCGGTCGGCATCACCATCCCGGCCGTCGTGCGCGCCGGGGTCGTGGAGTCCGCGGCCAACATCGACAAGGGATGGATCGGCACCGACGCCGACGCGATGTTCACCGAGGCGCTGGACCGGCCGGTGCACGTGGTCAACGACGCGGACGCCGCCGGCGTCGCCGAGATGCACTACGGCGCGGGCCTGGACGAGAAGGGCGTCGTGCTCCTCACCACGCTGGGCACCGGCATCGGCTCGGCCCTCTTCGTCGACGGGATCCTCGTGCCCAACACCGAGCTGGGGCACCTGGAGATCGACGGTCACGACGCGGAGACGCGCGCGGCCAGCAGCGTCAAGACCGAGGAGGACCTCTCCTGGAAGGAGTGGGCCGAGCGCCTGCAGGTCTACTACTCCACGATCGAGAAGCTCTTCTCCCCCGACCTGCTGATCGTGGGCGGCGGCGTGTCCAAGGACGCCGAGAAGTTCCTCCCCCGCCTCGACCTGCGCGCCCGCATCGTGCCGGCGCAGCTGAGGAACAGCGCCGGCATCGTGGGCGCCGCCTGGTACGCGCTGGACGAGGAAGGCTGAGCCGGCCTCACCAGGAGGTGTGCCGCGGCCTGCCCTCCTCGTAGCCCGCCGCCCCCTGGATCCCGACCACCGCGCGGGTGTGGAACTCGCCGATCGACCGGGCGCCGGCGTAGGTGAAGGCGCTGCGCACGCCCGAGACGATCTGGTCGAGCAGGTCCTCGACGCCGGGCCGGTGCGGGTCGAGGAACATGCGGCCCGAGGAGATGCCCTCCTCGAAGAGCGAGGAGCGGGCCCGCTCGAAGGCGGACAGGTCCCTGGTCCGGTTCTTCACCGCGCGGGCCGAGGCCATCCCGAAGGACTCCTTGTAGGAGCGGCCGTCGGCGTCGCGCATGAGGTCGCCGGGCGACTCGAGGGTCCCGGCGAACCACGACCCCACCATGACCGAGGCTGCGCCGGCGGCGAGCGCCAGGGCGACGTCGCGCGGATACTTCACGCCGCCGTCCGCCCACACCTGCGCACCGCTCTCGCGCGCCGCCTCCGCGCACTCGAGCACGGCGGAGAACTGCGGCCGGCCGACGCCGGTCATCATCCGGGTGGTGCACATCGCCCCCGGCCCGACGCCGACCTTGACGACGTCGGCCCCGGCGGCGACGAGGTCCTCCACGCCGGCGCGGGAGACGACGTTGCCCGCGACGACGGGGACCCGACGGCCGGTCGCGGCCTCGTGGGCGTCGCGGGCGGTGACCACCTGCGGCAGCGCGTGGAGCATCTTGTCCTGGTGGCCGTGGGCCGTGTCCACGACGAGCACGTCGACGCCGTAGGAGAGCAGCTCGGCCGCCTTGCCCGGCACGTCGCCGTTGATCCCGACCGCCGCACCGACGCACAGCCGCCCCTCGGCGTCCAGGGCCGGGGCGTAGATCGCCGAGCGCAGCAGCCCGGTCCGGGTGACGATGCCGCGCAGCAGCCCGCCGGCCACGACAGGGGCCAGCCCGGCGTGGGCCTCCTCCATCAGGTCGAACGCCTCGCGCAGGTCGACGCCCTCCTCGAGCACGACGCGGGGCTCCTCCATCACGTGGCCGGCGGAGGCGAAGCGGTCCACGCCCTGTGTGTCGGCCTCGGTGACCACGCCGATCGGGCGGCCCGCCTCGACCACGACCGCCGCCCGGTGCGCCCGCTTGTGCATGACCGAGAGCAGCTGGGCCACGGGGGCGGAGCGCTCGACGACGATCGGCGTCTCGTAGACGGGGTGGCTCGACCTCACCCGCTCGACCGTCTTGCGGACCTCCGGCAGCGGGATGTCCTGGGGCAGGACGGCGATCCCGCCGCGGCGCGCCACCGTCTCCGCCATCCGCCGGCCGGCGACCGCTGTCATGTTGGCCACCACGACCGGGATCGTGGTGCCGACCCCGTCGGGGGTGCGCAGGTCGACGTCCAGGCGAGAGGTCACGCTCGAGCGCGAGGGCACCATGAAGACGTCGTCGTAGGTCAGGTCGTGCCCGGGCCGCATGCCGTTGAGGAACTCCACGGGCGCCCAGCGTACGTGGGTGTCCGCGGCCGCACCCAGCCGCCGCCCGTCCGGACCCTCTGGCGGGCGGTGCGCAGGCGGCATACGGTCGGGGTATGCAGCTCACCCACCTCGGCCACGCGTGCCTCCTCGTCGAGGTCGCCGACCAGCGCGTCCTCATCGACCCCGGCAACCTCGCCGACGTCGCCGACGTCCGCGACCTCACGGCGGTCGTCATCACCCACCAGCATGCCGACCACTGCGACCCGGCCCAGGTCCCGGCCCTGCTGCGCGCCAACCCGGCCGCCCGGGTCCTCGTCGAGCCGCAGACCGCCGAGGCGCTCGCCAGGGAGGGGCTCGGCGCCCGCACCGAGCGGATGGAGCAGGGCCAGCAGCTCGGGCTCGGCGGGCTGACGGTGCGCCCGGTCGGCGCCGTGCACGCGCAGATCCACCCCTACGTGGACCGCGTGGGCAACGTCGGCGTGGTGCTGGTCGCCGAGGGCGAGCCGACGCTCTTCCACCCCGGCGACGCGCTGGACGCCGCGCCGGGTGAGGTCGACCTGCTCTGCGTGCCGGTCAACGCGCCGTGGGGCAAGGTGGCCGAGACCGTCGAGTTCGTCCGGCGCGTCGCCCCGGCACGCGGCGTGGTGCCGATCCACGACGGGCTGCTCGCCGAGGTCGGCAGGAAGATCTACCTCACCCACATCGGCGGCTTCGGGGCGGAGGGTGGGATCGAGGTCCTGGACCTGCGCGATGCGGGGGCGACCGACCTGTGAGGGACCCGTCCCCCGCGGGTCCGGCGGGACTCGGCGACCGGCTGCTGGAGGTCGCCGGCAGGGCGGGCTCGCGCTTCCTGCACGACCGTCGCCTGGCGCGGTCGCCGCTGTGGTTCTACCGGCACGGCCTGGGGTGGCTGCTCGGTCAGCGGCTGCTGATGCTGGAGCACCTGGGCCGCTCCTCGGGGCAGGTGCGCGAGGTGTGCCTGGAGGTCGTCGACCGACCGACGCCCGCGTCCTACCGGGTGGTCTCCGGGCTCGGACCCCGGTCCCAGTGGTTCCGCAACCTCCAGGCCGACCCCCGCTGCCGGGTGAGCACCGGCAGGCTGCGGCACGCGGCCGCCACCGCACGCCGGCTGCCTCAGGAGCAGGTGGCGGCCGTCCTGGCCGACTACGCGGCCCGCCATCCCCGCGGGTGGCAGGTCCTGGAGCGCACGATGCGCCAGCACCTGCCGGCCGGGCGGACCTACGGCGAGTTCCTGCCCGTGGTGGACCTGGTCCTGGAGCAGCCCACGGACGGCGCGGGCGCGCACCGCCGGTAGGATGGCTGCGTGGATGAGTCGGCCAGGCGGCCGCGTCGGACCTCCGGGTCCGCCGAGGAACGTCCGGGCTCCTCAGGGCACGGTGGTGGCTAACAGCCACCCGGGGCGACCCGCGGGACAGTGCCACAGAGAGCAGACCGCCCGCCGTCCTGACGGCGGGTAAGGGTGAAAGGGTGGTGTAAGAGACCACCAGCACGCCAGGTGACTGGCGTGGCTAGGCAAACCCCACCGGGAGCAAGACCAGACAGTGCGCGCTCGAGGGCTGCCCGCCCGAGCGCACGGGTAGGTCGCTGGAGACGGTCGGCAACGGCCGTCCTAGATGGATGGTCGCCACCTCCGCAGTGCCGGTGACGGCGCGGAGGCACAGAACCCGGCGTACCGGCCGGCTCATCCACATACCTACCTCGGGCGTCACCGTCCGCGCGGACGTCGTCGTGCCGGCGGGCACCGTCATCACCACCGACCTGGACCCGGCGGCCTGCCGTCAGCCGAGCAGGGCCGCCAGGGTCCGGGCGACGCCGTCGTCGTCGTTGCTCGGCACGAGGTCCGTGGCCGCCGCCACGACGTCCGGGTGGGCGTTGGCCACGGCGAAGGACCGCCCGGCCCAGGTGAGCATCGGCAGGTCGTTGGGCATGTCGCCGAACGCCCAGACCTCGCCTGCGTCCACCGCGGGCTCCTGCTCGTCGCACCACTGCCCCAGGGCGACCGCCTTCGTCACGCCGGGCGGCCCGATCTCGGTCATCCGTACCGCACCGGAGTGGGACACCTCGGCGCGGTCGCCGACGATCCCCGCCACGCGATCGGTCAGCACCTCGGTGCTCAGCTCCGCGTGCCGCACCAGCAGCTTGCCCACGGGTCGTCCGGCCAGCTCCTGCCAGGGACCCAGGACCCATTCCCCCGGGTGGTCGTCGAGCTCCCACCCGGTCTCCGCGGCCGGTCCCTCGACGCCCTCGGTCGCGAGCAGGATCCCGGGTATGCCGTCGCGCAGGTCGGCCAGCAGGGCCGCCAGCACCTCGGGCCCCAGGAGCCGGTGCCCGACCACCCTGCGCGCCGCGACGTCGTAGGTGAAGGCGCCGTTACCGCAGAGGGCGACGGCGTGCACGCCCAGCTCCTCCAGCTCGTGCATCCACCGCGGCGGTCGCGCGGTGACGAGCACGACCGTGATCCCGGCGGCCTCCACCTCGCCCAGCACCTCCCGGGTGTAGCCGGACACGTGGCCGTCGGTGCGCAGCAGGGTGCCGTCCAGGTCGGTGGCCACGACGCGGGGCAGGTCCATGCTCGCTCAGGGCCTCTCGTCGACGATCCGCAGCTCGAAGCGGCTCTCGACCACGTCGGCCGAGACGACCTCCACGAGCACCTCGGTGCCGATCCTGGCCGTGCCCCTGGCGGCCCCGGACACCGGCGGGTCGGTCAGCTGGACGAGCACGCCGTCGCGCAGCCCGTCGACCACCACGCCCGGCAGCTGCTGCCCGACCCGGTCCACCAGGACCGCGGCCTCCACCGCGCTGACGCAGGCTCGCTCCACGGCGCGCACCCGGTCGTCGGCCTCGTCCATGAGGTCGGGCAGCAGCGGCAGCGCCTCGCGCGCCCAGGTCGGCACCTCCGTGCCGGAGGTCAGCGCCGCGCAGACGGCGAGGCCGAAGCGGTCCACGAGCCGCCGCAGCGGTGCCGTGACGTGCGCGTAGGGGGCCGCGATGGCCGCCTGGGACCGTGCACCCTCGGGCGGCAGCTCCCCGTCGAAGGCCGTGTAGCCGGCGCCCCGGAACAGTCGCGTGGCCGCGTCCACGACGGCCAGGTGGCTCGGCGCGGTCGTGTCCAGGCTGCGCAGGAACTCGCCGTAGGCCACGCCCCGGGGCCACTCCGCGCCCAGCGCCCTCGCCTCGCGCCGGAAGCGCGCCACCGCCCCATCGTCGGGTGCGGGCATCGTGCGCAGCACACCGATGCCTCCGTCGAGCATGATCCGGGCGGCCACCATGCCGGTGAGCAGCGAGATCTGGGCGTTCCAGTCCTCCGCCGGCAGCAGCGGGCGCAGCCGGAGCCGGTAGCGTCCTTCCTCGTCGACCTCGACCTCCTGCTCGGGCATCGGCAGGCTGGCGCCGCCCCGCTCGACCTCGCGTCGCACACGCAGCTCGCCCACCTCCTTGAGCAGCAGGAGCGTCTCCTCCGCCCCGCCAGCGTCGACCTGTTCCTGGACCTCCTCGTAGGTGTAGCGGCGCCGCGAGCGCACCATGGCCCGGTAGAGCTCGGCGGTGTCGCGCACGCCCTCGGCGGTCAGCCGCATGTCCCAGACGTAGGCGGGGCGCACCTCGTCGGGCAGCAGGCTGGCCGCGCCCTCGCTCAGCTGCGTCGGGTGCAGCGGCACCCGCTCGTCGGGGCAGTAGACGGTCATGCCCCGCAGCCGCACCTCGGCGTCGAGGGCGCCGCCGGGCGTGACGAAGGCCGGCACGTCGGCGATGGCGTAGCGCACCCGGTAGCCCGCACCGGCCCGCTCGATGTGCATCGCCTGGTCCAGGTCCATCGAGCCGGGCGGGTCGATGGTGACCAGCTCCAGGGCGGTCTCGTCGCGCTCGGGCAGGTGCGGGTCGGCGATCGCCCGCGCGACCTCCTCCAGGGCGGCCGGGGGGAACGTCTCGCGCACCTCCTGCTCCTGCCTCGCCCGCTCGAACGCCTCCTCCAGGAGGCGGCCCCGCTCGGTCTGCGAGGTGGCCCTCGTCAGCTTCCTCGATCGCTGCACCATGGTGGTCACCCTACGTGCCGGGACGTCGCCTACCCTTCCTGACGTGCTGGTTCTGCTGCCCCCGTCCGAGTCCAAGGCGACGCGCGCCAGGGGCGCCGCCCTGCGTCCCGGGACCCTGTCCTGGCCCTCGCTGGCACCGCAGCGTGCCCGCGTGGCGGAGGCGCTGGCGGCGGTCAGCGCCCGCCCGGACGCCGCGCAGGTCCTCGGGGTCAGCCCGAACCTCACCGAGGAGGTCGCCCGCAACACGCGCCTGCTGACGGCGCCGACGCTGCCGGCGCGCGACCTCTACACGGGCGTGCTCTACGACGCGCTCGACCTCGCCTGGCTCGACGCTGCCGCGTCCCGGCGCGCCAGCCGACGGCTGGTGGTCGTCTCGGCGCTCTACGGCGCGGTGCGCATGACGGACCGGCTGGCCCCCTACCGGCTCTCGATGGCGGTCAACCTGCCTGGCGTCGGGCCGCTGTCCACCGCCTGGCGACCCCACCTGGAGGAGGTGCTCCCCTCCGCGGTGGGGCGCGGCCTGGTGGTCGACTGCCGGTCCAGCACGTATGCCGCCGCCTGGGTGCCGCAGGGCGCTCTCGCGCACCGGTGGGTCACCGTGCAGGTGCCCGGCGCGACGCACATGGCCAAGCACACGCGCGGCCTGGTGGCCCGGGCGCTGTGCCGGGTGGCCGACGACCCGCGCAGACCGGAGGCGCTGGTCGACCTGCTCGCGAGCCAGGGCTTCGACGCGGAGCTCCACCCGCCGGCGCGCGCCGGCCGGCCGTGGGTGCTGGACGTGCAGCCCGCCTGAGGTGTCCGGCCGGACGCCCCGTGCCGGGGCCGCGCCCGCCCCGACCCCGCCGTTCAGCGGGTGCGCCGGCCCGGGCCGCCGTCGAGGATCACCGTCGCCCCGGCGACCTCGTCGAACGCCGGGTCGTAGAGGTGGTGCGTGTCGTTGACGAACGCGACCTGTGCGCCGCCGTCCGGCCAGACCTCGATCGCCGTCAGCGAGGCCGGCGCGGTGGCGATCGACCAGGCACGGCCGTGGTCCACCCCCAGCATCCGTCCGAGGACCGACATGAGGACCACCCGGTGGGTGGCGACGACGACGGTGCCTCCACGGGCGATCGCGCGCGCCAGCGCCCGACCCACGCGAGCGTCGAGCTCGTGCCGGTTCTCACCGCCGGGGGGTGCGAAGTCGGCGTCGTTGCGCAGCCGCAGCAGGTCCTCCCCGTGCTCACGCACGAGGTCCGGCATGGCCACGCCGTCCCACTCGCCGAACCCCTGCTCGTCCCAGTCCCGGTCCTCCTCGCGGGTCACGCCGAGGTGGTCGGCGATCGCCTGGCCGGTCTGCCGGGCCCGCTGCAGCGAGGACGAGACCACGCTCAGCGGCCCCTGCTCGGAGCGCTCGACGAGCCGTCGTACGGCCACCGCGGCGGCCCGCGCCTGTGCCATCCCGGTGGCGTTGAGGGAGGGGTCGGCCCCGCCGCGCCCGTCGAGCAGGTGCTGCTGGGTGAAGTCCGTCACGCCGTGCCGCACCAGGACGAGCCTCGTCTCCCCCTCCAGGGTGGGCACCGTCTCGTCGGAGACGTAGACGTCGCTGAGCGGGACCCGCCCCACGCCGAAGGTCGGCCGGGCCGGATCGAGGCCCTCGGGCATCTCCGAGGCATGAGGGCCGCCCCCGTCCGCCGGGGCCCCGCCGTCCCCCTGCCCGTCGGCCTCGTCGACCTCGAGCAGCGCCCACGGGTCCTGCTCCGGCTCGGCGGTGTCCGCAGGGTCCTCCGGCTCCGTCGCGCCCGCCGGGGCGAGGTGGTCGCGCGAGACCGACCGGCCGTCCATCGCGACGTTGGACAGCGCGTCGGCGGCCTTGTTGCGCTCTCGAGGGACCCAGACCAGCTCGACGCTCCCGCCTCGCCGCTGCACCTCGTCGACGAGCCGGCGCGCGTCCAGCGCGAGCCGCCGCATGTCCTCGTGCTTGACCTTCCAGCGCCCGGACATCTGCTCGACGACGAGCTTGGAGTCCATCCGCACCTCGACCGCGGCGTCGTCGGCCAGGCCGAGGTCCAGGACCGCCTGCAGCCCGGCGAGGAGACCGCTGTACTCCGCCACGTTGTTGGACGCCTTGCCCAGCGGCTCGGCCCGCTCGGCGAGCAGCTCCCCGGTCCGGGCGTCCCGGACGAGGGCTCCGTAGCCGGCCACGCCGGGGTTGCCGCGCGAGCCCCCGTCGGCCTCGACGACCAGGGCCCGGCGCAGGCTCACAGGCCGGACTCCGCGGTCCGAACGAGGATCCGGCCGCACTCCTCGCAGCGCAGCACCTCGTCCTCGTCCGCCGAACGGATCCGGGACAGGTCCACCGCGTTGAGCTCGAGCCGGCACCCGTCGCAACGGCGCTGCACCAGGGCCGCCGCACCCGACCCGCTGTGCGCGCGCACCCGCTCGTAGAGCGCGAGCAGCTCCTCCGAGAGGTCGGCCACGACGGCGTCCCGGCCGCCGGCCACCTCCTCGCGCTCGGCCGTCGTGGTGGCGGTCTTCTCGTCGCGGGCGGCGCGCAGCTCCTCGAGCCGCGTCGCGTGGCCGGAGAGCCGGAGCCGGGCCTCGTCCGCCTCGCCCTGCGCCTCCTCGACCCGCTCCATCACCTCCAGCTCCTCGTCCTCGAGCACCGTCTGCCTGCGGGCGAGGGACTGCAGCTCGTGCTGCATACCCTGCAGGTCCTTGGCCGACCCCGCACCCGAGTCGAGCCGTTTCTGGTTGCGCTCGGTGCGGTCGCGCACCTGCTGGACCGCGGCCTCGGCGCGGGCGACCTCCCGCTCCAGGTCCGACAGGACGGTCTGGGCACGCACCACCTCGGCCTCCAGGTCGGCCGCCTCCCCCTCCATCCTGGCGATGTCGACCAGCTCGGGCAGCGTGCGGATCCGGTGGTCCAGCTGGTCCAGGCGGGTGTCGATGGCAAGCAGCTCGAGGAGCCGCGCCTGCATCTGGGGTGCTGCCTTCATCGGCTACCTCCTGCGTCGTGGGGTGGTTGCGCGCCGACCACGAAGTCCCAGGGGTCGGTGCGCACGGTAGAGATCTCGAGGCTCACGCTATCCGGCAGGTGCGCGGCGAGGGTCGCGCGCAGCTGCGGGAGCCACAGCCACTCGCTCGCCCAGTGCCCGGCGTCGATCAGGTAGGGCCTCGCGCCCCGGGCCTCCTCCCGCGCCTCGAGCGCGGGATGGTGGCGCAGGTCCGCGGTGACGTAGACGTCGGCGCCGCTGCTGCGGACGGCGTCGAAGGCGGAGTCGCCGGCGCCGCCGAGCACGGCCACGCGCCGGACGGTCGCGTCGGCCGGCCCGCTGACACGCACGCCGACCGGGGCCGGCGGCAGTGCGGCCTGCAGGCGCGTGGCCAGCTCGGCGAGCGTGACCGGCTCCGGGAGCTCGCCCACCCGCCCCAGCTCCTGGTCCTCGGTGACTTGCAGCGCCTCGGTCTCCCCCAGCCCGCAGGCCGCCGCGAGGGCGTGGCCGACCCCGGGGTCGGCCACGTCGGCGTTGGTGTGCGCGCAGAAGAGCGCGATGTCGTTGACGAGGAGGTCGGTCACCGCCGCGCCCTTGGCGGTCGTCGTGGCGACGGAGTGGATGCCCCGCAGGAGGAGGGGGTGGTGGGTGATGATCAGGTCGGCTCCCGCCGCTGCCGCCTCGGCGATCACCTCCAGGGTCGGGTCGACGGCGAGCAGGATCGTCCTGACGGGCTGGGCGGGGTCGCCCGCGACGAGGCCGACCCGGTCCCACGACTGGGCGCTCTCCGGCGGGTAGAGCTCCTCGAGCACCGCCACCACCTCCCCCAGCGACGGATCGGGCCCCGCCGCTGCCGAGATCGCCCCCGTGCGTCCTGCTGTGTCGTTGTCCACGTGGGCCCGGCCGGGCTCGAACCGACGACCTACGCGGTGTAAACGCGGCGCTCTACCAACTGAGCTACAGGCCCTGGGCCGACCATTGTGCCAGCCCCGCGACCCTGCTCAGGACGCCGGCGGGCGCGGCGGTGCTACAGCGCCCGCACGGCCTCGTGCAGCAGGCCGACAGGACGTTCGTCGTCGGGCCCGTGGACGAGCGTCCAGCGCACCGTCAGGTCCGTGTCGACCAGGAAGGTGCCGCGCCCGGGCCGCCCCTCCCGCTCGTCGAAGACCCCGTAGGCCCTCGACGTCTCGCCGTGCGGCCAGAAGTCGGACAGCAGCGGGAAGCGGTAGCCCTCCCGGGCCGCCCACGCGCGCAGCGAGCGCACGGGGTCGCAGGAGATGCCGTGCACCTGGACCCGGTCGTTGGCGAACCGGTCGATGTCGAGCTGCACCTCCAGCAGCTCGCCGGTGCAGATCGGGGAGAAGGCGAAGGGGAAGAAGACGAGCAGCGCGGCACGCTCGTGGACGGCGTCCGCGAGCGTCACCACCTCGCCGTGCTGGTCCGGCAGCGCGAGGTACGGCGCCCGGTCCCCGACGCGCGGCGGGCCGGGCAGGGGCGTCGGTCGCGGGTCCTGCGCGTCGGGTCCGTTCACCTGCGGCCGACCAGCCGCTGGCCCAGCCACCCGCCCAGGGCCACCCCGCCGGAGGCGGTCAGCGAGCAGGTGGCGCACGCCTCCTGGACGTCATGCGCCTCGACCCGGTCGTCGCGGCCGGCGCCGGGTGTCAGGAGCGCGACGAAGCCTCCGTCGTCGAGCGTGGTGACGGTGTCCACGAGCTCATCGGCGAGGTCGCCGTCGCCGTCCCGCCACCAGAGCAGGACGACGTCGACGATGCCGTCGTAGTCCTCGTCCTCCAGCGGGCTTCCCACCACGGCCTCGACGGCGCGGCGCAGCTCCTCGTCCACGTCGTCGTCGAAGCCGTACTCGACCACGATCTGCCCGGGCGCGAAGCCCAGTCGCTGCACCGGCACGGCCGGCGGGCCGTCGTCCACGTCCACATCCTTTGTCATGTCGCTCTCCATGGTGGCCACCAGCCAACTAGAGGGGCGCCCTGTTGTAAAGACCGGCCCCTCCGACGGGTGAGCCTTCATGACAGACTGAGGCGAGTCACCGTACGTTCGGAAAGGACATGCTGATGCCGCTTGAGCGCCCCGTCGGTCCCATCCTCAACGGTCTGCCCAGCCAGGTGCCGGACACCGACCCGGAGGAGACCCAGGAATGGCTGGAGTCGCTTGACGCGGCCATCGAGGCAGGCGGTCGCCGGCGGGCCCGCTACCTGATGCTGCGGATGCTGGAGCGTGCGCGGGACTCCCAGGTCGGGCTGCCCTCGCTGACCACGACCGACTACATCAACACGATCCCGCCCGAGCGTGAGCCGTGGTTCCCCGGTGACGAGGACATGGAGCGGCGCTACCGTGCGTGGATCCGGTGGAACGCTGCGGTGATGGTCCACCGGGCCCAGCACCCGGACATCTCCGTCGGTGGCCACATCTCCACCTACGCCTCGATCTCCACCCAGTGGGAGGTCGGCTTCAACCACTTCTGGCGCGGGCGCGACCACGAGGGCGGCGGCGACCAGATCTTCTTCCAGGGACACGCCTCCCCCGGCATCTACGCCCGGGCCTTCATGGAGGGCCGCCTGTCCGAGGCCGACCTCGACAGCTTCCGCCAGGAGAAGAGCAAGAAGCACGGCGACGCCGAGCCGCTCCCCTCCTACCCGCACCCGCGGAGCATGCCGCACTTCTGGCAGTTCCCGACGGTGTCGATGGGCCTGGGCCCGATGAACGCGATCTACCAGGCGGCGTTCAACAGGTACCTGCACAACCGCGGGATCAAGGACACCAGCCAGCAGCACGTGTGGGCCTTCCTCGGCGACGGCGAGATGGACGAGCCGGAGTCGCGCGGCCTGCTGCACGTGGCCGCCAACGACGAGCTCGACAACCTCACCTTCGTCGTCAACTGCAACCTGCAGCGGCTCGACGGTCCGGTCCGCGGCAACGGCAAGATCGTCCAGGAGCTGGAGAGCAACTTCCGCGGTGCGGGGTGGAACGTCATCAAGGTCCTGTGGGGCCGCGGCTGGGACGAGCTCATCGCCCGGGACACCTCCGGCGCCCTGGTCAACCTCTTCAACTCCACCCCGGACGGCGACTACCAGACCTACCGGGCCAACGACGGCGCGTTCATCCGCGACCACTTCTTCGGGCGCGACCCGCGCACCAAGGAGATGGTCAAGGACTGGAGCGACCACGACATCTGGTGGAAGCTCAAGCGCGGCGGGCACGACTACCACAAGGTCTACGCCGCCTACAAGGCTGCGATGGAGCACACCGGCCAGCCGACCGTCATCCTCGCGCACACGATCAAGGGCTACAGCCTGGGCACCCACTTCGCGGGGCGCAACGCGACCCACCAGATGAAGAAGATGACCCTCGACGACCTCAAGGGCTTCCGCGACAGCCTGCGCATCCCGATCACCGACGCCCAGCTGGAGGCCGACCCCTACCGTCCGCCCTACTACCACCCCGGGCAGGACGACGAGGCGATCCGCTACATGCAGGAGCGACGCTCCCGCCTCGGTGGCTACCTGCCCAAGCGGGAGCCGGAGAAGGCGGTCAAGCTGAAGCTGCCCGACGAGAAGGTCTACGACGTCGCCAAGAAGGGCTCGGGCAAGCAGCAGGTCGCCACGACCATGGCCCTGGTCCGCATCTTCAAGGAGTGGATGCGCGACAAGGAGTTCGGCAAGCACCTGGTGCCGATCATCCCGGACGAGGCCCGCACCTTCGGCATGGACAGCTTCTTCCCCTCGGCCAAGATCTACAACGTCCACGGCCAGAACTACACCTCCGTGGACGCCGACCTGATGCTGGCCTACAAGGAGTCCGAGTCCGGCCAGCTCTGGCACGTGGGGATCAACGAGAGCGGCTCGGTGGCGGCGTTCACCGCGGCGGGCAGCTCCTACGACACCCACTCGATCCCGATGGTGCCGTTCTACATCTTCTACTCGATGTTCGGCTTCCAGCGCAGCGGTGACGGCATCTGGGCCGCCGCCGACCAGCTCTCCCACGGCTTCATGATCGGCGCGACCGCCGGCCGGACCACGCTGACCGGCGAGGGCCTGCAGCACGCCGACGGCCACTCCCCGCTGCTGGCCTCGACCAACCCGGCCTGCGTCGCCTACGACCCCGCCTACGCCTACGAGCTGGCGCACATCCTGCCCGACGGCCTGCGGCGGATGTATGGCGACGACCCGGAGGACGTCTTCTACTACATCAACGTCTACAACGAGCCGATGAGCCAGCCGGCCGAGCCGGAGGACGTCGACGTCGAGGGCATCCTGCGCGGCATGCACCGCATCAAGCGCACCGAGCCGGTCGAGCAGGGACGGCACGTGCAGCTGCTCGGCTCGGGCGTCGGCGTGCCGTGGGCCCTGGAGGCCGAGGAGCTGCTGCGCGAGGACTGGGGAGTCAGCGCCGACGTGTGGTCGGTCACCTCCTGGCTGGAGCTGCGGCGCGAGGCGATGGACTGCGACGAGCAGGCCTTCCTGCACCCGGAGCAGGAGCGGCGCGTGCCCTACGTGACCAGGCGCCTGTCCGAGGGCACCGGCCCGATCGTGGCCACCAGCGACTACATGCGTGCGGTGCAGGACCAGATCGCCCCCTGGGTGCCGGAGGACTACTACGCCCTGGGCGCGGACGGCTTCGGCTTCGCCGACACCCGCGCGGCGGCGCGGCGGTTCTTCCACATCGACGGCCCGTCGATGGCGGTCAAGGCCCTGCAGATGCTGGCGGACCGCGGCGAGATCGACCCCGACATCCCCCGGCAGGCCTTCGAGAAGTACCGCCTGCTCGACGTCAACGCCGGCACCTCCGGCACCATGGGTGGGGACGCCTGACCGGCGGCCCGCACGGCATACCCCACGGCGGCTCCGGACCAGCACTAGGCTGGACCGGTGCCGCCCCCGCCCTTCGAGACCGCTTCCGTGGGTCCTGGGCCGGACGGTCCCGGCCCGGAAGCGCTGCCGCGCCGCGCCGGTGGGCTGGCCACCCGGGCGGCGCAGCGGATGTCGGTCGAGCATGCGTGGTTCCGCACGCTGAGCCCCGACGACCGCTCCTGGGTCGGGCTGGTGGCCCAGGCCGGCATCAGCGCGCTCCTGCGCTGGTACGCGGCCGGTGCGCCGGAGGACGACGTGTCCGGCGAGCTGTTCGCGTCGGCGCCGCGCAGCCTGGCACAGACGATCACGCTGCGCCAGGCGCTCGACCTGACGCGCACCGCCATCGCGACCGTCGAGGACGCGGTCCCGGAGCTGGTCGACGACGACGAGCAGGCGAGGCTGCGCGAGGCGGTGCTGCGCTACTCGCGCGACGTCGCCTTCGCCGCGGCCGCCGTCTACGCCCGGGCCGCCGAGCAGCGCGGCGGGTGGGACGCGCGGCTGGAGTCCCTCGTGGTCCACGCGGTGGTGCGCGGCGAGGCCGACGACACCCTCGCCTCGCGCGCGGCCGAGCTGGGCTGGGAGGAGGTGACCGGCGTGTGCGTGGTCGTCGGGGCACTGCCCCGCGGTGAATCCGGTCCCGCGCTCACGGCGCTGCGCGACGGTGCCCGCCGGCTGGGGCGGGAGGCCCTGATCGCGGCGCTGGGCTCGCGGCTGGTGTGCGTGCTCGGCGGCGCCGAGGACGGGCTCGAGGACGCGGGCCGGCTGACCGCCTACTTCGGGCCCGGGCCGGTCGTCGTGGGTCCGCGGGTCCCCCACCTGTTCGCAGCGGGTCGCAGCGCCCGGGCCGCGCTGTCCGGCAGCGACGCCTGCCGGGCGTGGGTGCGGGCACCCCGACCGGTGGCCGCCGACGAGCTGCTGCCGGAGCGGGCCCTGCTCGGCGAGGTGCCGGCGCGCCGGATGCTGGTGGACCGCGTCTACCGCCCGCTGCGCGACCATCCGTCCTCGCTGCTGGAGACGGTCCAGGCCTACCTGGACCAGGGCACCACCCTGGAGGCCACCGCGCGCGAGCTCTTCCTGCACGCCAACACCGTGCGCTACCGGCTGCGCAAGGTCGCCGACGTCGTCGGGCTGGACGCGCACACCCCCCGCGACGCGTGGGTGCTCCAGGTGGCACTGGCGCTGGGCCGGATGACCGACCAGCCCCTCCGCCGTCGCAGCGGCTGATCCTTTTGTAGGGTTCCTACAAACAACGACCGAGCTTCTCGTCGGGATCGCTGTCGTTCGCGCGCGGCCCTCCCCGGCAGAGTGGAGTGGTGCTCGTGATCGTCGCGCCCGGACAGGGCTCCCAGTCCCCCGGCTTCCTCGGCCCCTGGCTCGACCTTCCCGGCTTCCGGGACCTGCTCGAGCAGCTCTCGGACGTCGGCGGCCTCGACCTCGTGGCGCACGGCACCACCTCCGACGAGGACACCATCAAGGACACCGCCGTCGCCCAGCCGCTGATCGTCGCGGCGGGGCTGGCGACGCTGCGCACGCTCTTCGCCGACCCCGCGCAGACCGGCCGCGCGGTGAGCGCCGTCGCCGGCCACTCCGTGGGGGAGATCACTGCGGCCGCCGCCGCGGGGGTCCTGGGCCCGGAGGAGGCGATGATCTTCGTGAGCGAGCGCGGGCGCGGCATGGCGCAGGCCGCGGCCGCCGGCCCCACCGGCATGAGCGCCGTCCTGGGCGGAGACGCCGAGGAGGTGCTGGCCACCCTGGCGCGTCACGGCCTGACGCCGGCCAACCTGAACGGCGCCGGGCAGGTCGTCGCGGCGGGCACGCTGCAGCAGCTGGCCGCCTTGCAGGAGGACCCACCGGCCGGGGCCAGGGTCATCCCGCTCAAGGTCGCCGGCGCCTTCCACACCCACCACATGCAGCCCGCCGTCGACCGGCTGGCCGCCCTCGCCGAGGGCCTGTCCCCCACCGACCCCCAGGTGACCCTCCTGTCCAACGCCGACGGTCGCCCCGTCGCCAACGGCCAGCAGGTCCTGGCCCGGCTGGTCGCGCAGGTGTCCAGCCCGGTGCGCTGGGACCTGACCATGCAGACCTTCGCCGAGCTCGGCGCGACAGGCCTCATCGAGCTGGCGCCGGCCGGCACCCTCGTCGGGCTGGCCAAGCGCGGCCTGCGCGGGGTCGAGACGCTGGCCCTGAAGACTCCCGACGACCTCGATGCCGCCCGCCGGATGGTCGGCGAGCACGGCGCCGCCGACCCGACCACGGCCGACGGGCCGAGCCACCACCAGGAGGACCCGCAGTGACCAACAAGACCCTCGCCGCGCCGCAGGAGCTGCGCTACGCGCGCATCCACGGGCTGGCCGGCTACCGGCCCGAGCGCGTGGTCACCAACGACGAGGTCATCGAGTTCATCGACTCCTCCGACGAGTGGATCCAGCAGCGCTCCGGCATCGTCACCCGGCACATCGCGGCACCGGAGGAGTCGGTCATCGACATGGCCGAAGCCGCGTCCAGGGACGCCATCACCAAGTCGGGAGTGGCGCCCGAGCAGATCGGCGCGGTGATCATGGCGACGGTCACCCACCCCTACCAGACCCCGGCCGCCGCACCGGAGCTGGCCTTCCGCCTGGGCATCCCCGACCCGGCCGCGCTCGACATCTCGGCAGCGTGCGCCGGGTACTGCTACGGGATCTCGATGGCCAACGACATGGTGCGCGCCGGCACGGTCGACTACGTGCTGGTGATCGGCGTGGAGAAACTGTCCGACTTCACCGACAAGTACGACCGCGGCACCGCCTTCATCTTCGGCGACGGCGCAGGGGCGGCCGTCGTGGGCATCTCGGACTTCCAGGGCATCGGCCCCACCCTCTGGGGCAGCCTGGGTGACAAGCGCGACCTGATCACCCAGCGTGAACCGTGGACCGGTCTGCGCGGCGGGATGGAGGAGTCCGGGCGGCAGGACGCCCTCGACTGGCCTGCCTTCGTCATGCAGGGCCAGTCGGTCTTCCGTTGGGCCGTCTACGACATGGTCCCGGTCGCGGTGAAGGCCGTGGAGGCCGCCGGGATCACCCCCCACGACCTGGACGCGTTCGTGCCGCACCAGGCCAACATGCGCATCACCGACGCCATGGTCAAGGCGCTCAAGCTGCCCGAGCACGTCCCGGTCGCCCGGGACATCGCCGAGACCGGCAACACCTCCGCCGCGTCCGTCCCCCTGGCCATGGCCCGGATGCTCGACGAGGGCGAGGCACCGCACGGGGGCCTCGCGCTGCAGATCGCGTTCGGCGCCGGGCTGGTCTACGCCGCGCAGGTCGTCGTCATGCCCTGAGCACCCACCGGTTCCCGAGGCCCGGCGGGCACACATCCGGGTCAGCCCCAACCGCAACCACAAGGAGTAGCGAACCATGGCTCTGAGCGAGCAGGAGATCCTCTCGGGTCTCGCCGAGATCGTCAACGAGGAGACGGGCCTGGAGCCCGAGGAGGTCCAGATGGAGAAGTCCTTCACCGAGGACCTGGACATCGACTCCCTGTCGATGATGACGATCGTGGTCAACGCCGAGGACAAGTTCGGCGTCCGCATCCCCGACGACGAGGTCAAGAACCTCACCCACGTCAAGGACGCGGTCACCTACATCGCGAACAACCAGGGCTGACCCGTCCGGCGGGCGGTCGCGGTCCCACCGCCTCCGCCCGCCGGCCCCAGCCCGGGCCGGCAGAGCGCCATGTCGGCCGACCGGCCGGTCCACCACCCGGCCGCGACCCGCGTGCCGGCGTGCACCGCATACTCTTGAGCGCCGACCGGCGGAGCCGTCGGCCGGCGCCCATCACCCCGAGGCGGCCCACCGCCGCCGCCCGTCCCTCCTGGAGGCCGAGCAGATGTCCGTCAGCCCGACCCACAAGCCTCGCCGCGTCGTCGTGACCGGGCTCGGGGCCACCACTCCCGTCGGGGGCACCGCCCCGCAGACCTGGGAATCGCTCCTGGCCGGCCGCTCCGGCGTGCGCCCGCTCACCCAGGACTGGGTCGCCGAGCACGAGCTGCCGGTGACCTTCGCCGGGTCCCTCCACACCTCCCCCGCCGACGTGCTCGCCAGGGTCGAGGTGCGCCGCAACGACCCCTCCGGTCAGTACGCGCTCGTGGCCGCGCGCGAGGCGTGGGCCGACGCCGGGAGCCCCGAGGTCGAGCCCGAGCGCCTCGGCGTGGCCATCGGCTCCGGCATCGGCGGGGTGTGGACGCTGCTGACCCAGTGGGAGGTCCTCAAGGAGAAGGGACCGCGGCGGGTCTTTCCCCTCACCGTGCCGATGCTGATGCCGAACGGACCCGCCGCCGCGGTCTCCCTCGACCTGTCCGCCCGTGCGGGCGCCCACTGCCCCGTCAGCGCCTGCGCCTCCGGCGCCGAGGGTATGGGGCTCGCGCTCGACATGATCCGCGACGGCAAGGCCGACGTGATGGTGGCCGGCGGCACGGAGGCGGCGATCCACCCGCTGCCGATCGCCGCCTTCGCCTCGATGACGGCGCTGTCGACCCGCAACGAGGAGCCGGAGCGGGCTTCCCGCCCCTACGACGTCGACCGAGACGGCTTCGTCATCGCCGAGGGCGCCGGGCTCATGGTGCTCGAGGCCGAGGAGCACGCCCGGGCCCGCGGGGCCCGGATCTACGCCGAGATCGTCGGCTCGGGCACGTCCAGCGACGCCTACCACATCACCGCGGGACACCCCGAGGGCGAGGGCGCCGCGCGGGCGATGACCGAGGCCCTCACCGACGGCGGCCTGACGGTGGAGGACATCGTGCACATCAACGCGCATGCCACCTCGACCCCGGTCGGCGACCTGGCCGAGACGCGTGCCATCCACCGCGCCTTCGGGACGCGCACGGACCAGATCGCGGTCACCGCCACCAAGTCGATGACCGGGCACCTGCTCGGTGCCGCGGGTGCTCTCGAGGCCGTGCTCACCGTCCTGGCCCTGCACGACCGCCAGGTGCCGCCGACGATCAACCTCGAGAACATGGACCCCGAGATCGACCTCGACGTCGTGACCGGCGCGCCGCGCGCCCTCGGCGACGGCGACCTCGCCGCGCTCAACAACTCCTTCGGCTTCGGCGGGGTCAACGTGGCGCTGGCGTTCCGGAGCTGGAGCTGACCGCGGGCCACGCCCCCCGCGACCCGGACGCCGCACGCGGGTAGGCTCGCGGACGCTATGCACATCCTGCGCGTCGCCAACTTCGTGAGCCCGACGTCGGGTGGCATCAAGACGGCGCTGCAGGCGTGGGGCGAGCACTACCGCGCCCTGGGCCACCGGGTCTCGCTCATCATTCCGGGGCCCGGACCGGAGATCAGCGAGGAGTCCCAGGGCACCGTCTTCCGCGTGCCCGCGATGCCGATCCCCGGCACCGGCTACTCCCTGATCTGGGACCGGCGCGGGCTGTCCCGGCTGATGGACGCGATCGACCCCGACGCGCTGGAGGTCTCCGACCGGTCCACCACCCGCTGGATGGGCCGGTGGGCGCGGCGCCGCGGCATCGGCTCGGTGATGATCAGCCACGAGCACATGACGGGGATCATGGTGCGCCGCACGCCGGTGCCCGACACCCCCGCGGTGTGGACGGCCGACCTGATCAACCGTCGCAGCGCGCACGACTACGACGCGATCGTCTGCCCGAGCCGCTTCGCCGCCGAGGAGTTCCACCGCAACGGCATCGACGCGCACGTCGTCCCCCTGGGGGTGGACCTCGAGACCTTCGTGCCGACCCGCGACCCCAGGGCCTACGTGCCGCCGGCACCGGGTGAGATGGTCCGGCTCGTGCACTGCGGCCGCCTCTCCCCCGAGAAGCGTCCGGCGCTGTCGATCGAGACGGTCCGCGAGCTGGTCCGGCGCGGCATGGACGTGGAGATGACGGTGTTCGGGCACGGCCCGCTGCGCGACCGGCTGCTGGAGCGCTCACGCAACCTGCCGGTCGTCTTCCACTCCTACATCAGCGACCGCCGCGAGCTGGCCGTCAAGATGGGTACCGCCGACGTGGCGGTCGCACCCGGCCCGCTGGAGACCTTCGGGCTGGCCGCTCTCGAGGTCATGGCCTGCGGCGTGCCGGCGGTGTGCACCGACGAGGGCGCCCTGCAGGAGGTCGTGGGCGAGGGCGGCCACGTGGCGCACTCCACCCCCGCCGCCTTCGCCGACGGCGTGGAGGCGCTGCTGGCACGTCCGGGCTCCCACGTGCGGGCCCGCCAGCAGGCGGAGCGGTTCAACTGGCGGGCGTCCGCCGAGCGGATGCTGGCGGTCCACGAGCAGGTGCGTGTCGGCGTGCAGGGGGGCGGGCGGCGCTGAGCCGCCTCCTCCCGCCAGGCCCGGGGTCGTCCCGACCCCTCAGCCGACCTTGTGCAGCCAGGTGACGGGCGCGCCCTCGCCGGCGTGCCGGTAGGGCTCCAGCTCGGCGTCCCAGGCCGCGCCGAGCACCAGGTCCAGCTCGGCCATGATGGTGGCCGCGCTGCCGCCGGCGGACTCGACCACGGTCCGCAGCCGGTCCTCGTTGACGACCACGTCGCCGTTGGCCGACAGCCTGGCCTGGTGGATGCCGAGCGCAGGCGTGTGCGTCCAGCGCATACCGTCGCTGCCGCGGCTGGCTTCCTCGACGACCTCGTACCGCAGGCCGTCCCAGCCGCGCATGGCGCTGGCGATGTGGGCGCCGGTACCGGACTCCCCCGTCCAGGAGAACTCGGTGCGCATGGCGCCGGGCGCGACCGGCTGCGCGACCCAGTCCAGGGCAACCCGGGTGTCGAGGACACCTTCGAGCGCCCAGGCGATGTGCGGGCACAGCGCAGTAGGGGTGGAGTGCACGAACACCACCCCGCGGGTCATGACTCGTGGCATGACGACGGACATCCTGGGCCTCCTGTGTGGTGAGGGACGTCTTCCCCAACGACCTCGACCACGGGCGGCTGCCCCGTCCACTGTGCGGTTGTGGGTCACATCATGCTCCTTCGTCACTCCAGTATCAAGTGCATCGGTGAAAGTCAGACGAGCGACGGCGTCGCGGCGAGTCAGGGCGCGACCCCGAATCACCTCGCCACACAGGCGACTCTCAGGAATCTCGCCTCATGCGCCACGTCCGTTACTTCAGTCACAACACGCGGGGAAACTTGGTGCTTCCGTGATCTTTTCGTAACATTTGATCCGGCGCCTTGTCCCGAACTTCGCGCCTGAGCATGTCCCCTGTACGACGACAGGTTCTCCCGTGCACCTGTCGGCCCCCACACATCGGGCTGTGGTCCCCCCCACGGTCCCGGAGGTCCTATGAAGTCCACCGTCCCCGCCCGCGCCTCGAACCGCGGGAAGCACCGCTCTGCCAGCGCCACCCCGCGCAGCGGCGCCGCAGCCCTGATGATCGGCGGCCTCGTCGCCGGCACCGTGGCCACCGCCGGTGCCGCCACCCTGGGCGGCGAGCCGGCCGACCCGGCGAGCGCCCTGAGCGCCAAGCTCACCGAGCCGACGACCACGACCACCCAGGACGCGAGCGCCGACGCCTCGCGCGCCGCGCAGCTCCTCTCGCTGCGCAGCGGCTCGCTGGACCAGCTGCGCGAGCAGTCCGCCGCCGACCGCAGCCAGGCCCGCTCCGCCCCCGAGGACACCGACGCCGCACTGACCCTGCTGGGTCAGGAGCGCGCCACCTTCACCGGCACGACCATCGAGGTGCAGGAAGCAGTCCTCGAGGAGCCCGCCTCGACCCCGGCCGTCGACCAGGAGCAGGCCGCGCAGCAGACGACCCAGCAGCAGGCTCCCCAGCAGCAGACGACCCAGCGGCAGGCTCCCCAGCAGCAGACGAGCCAGCGGCAGGCTCCCCAGCAGCAGACGACCCAGCAGCAGACGACCCAGGAGCAGACGACCCAGCGGCCCAGCCAGCCCGCCGCCCAGCCACAGCCTGCGGCGCCCGCCCCGGTCGGCGGGTCCGTGCTCGGCGTGGCCGCCGCCTACGTCGGCTACCCCTACCAGCTCTACGGCACCCCGCCGTCCTCCTTCGACTGCTCGGCCTACACCTGGTGGGTGTTCCAGCAGGCCGGAATCAACATCCCGCGCACGGTCTCGGGGCAGAAGGCCGCCGTGACCCCCGTGTCCAACCCGCAGCCGGGGGACCTGGTCTTCTACGGCGACTACTACCACGTCGGCATCTACGCCGGGAACGGCATGACCTACGAGGCCCTCAACCCCAGCACGGGCGTGCGCTACGGCCCGATCATCTCCAGCAACGTCTGGTACGGCCGGATCGGCTGAGCGCCCTCCGCACCGCACGCGAGACCCCCGCGACCCCACCGGTCGCGGGGGTCTCGCGCTGCCCAGGACGGACCCGCGCGCCCCGTGCTAACGTCAGTCATGCGCGTCGCCGACCTCCTGAAGAAGAAGGGCAGCTCCGTCGTGACCCTGCCGTCCGCCGCGACCGTCGCGCAGCTCATCGAGACTCTCGACGACAACAAGATCGGTGCCGTCGTCGTCGTCGACGACGCCCAGGTCGTCGGGATCGTCTCCGAGCGCGACGTCGTCCACCACCTGCGTGGCGGGCACGACCAGACATCCACGCTGTCCCAGCTCATGACCACCGACGTCCAGTCGGTCACCGCCACGGACGACCTCGTCCAGCTGGCCACCACCATGACCGAGCGACGGCTGCGGCACCTGCCGGTCATCGAGGACGGGGCCCTCACCGGCATCGTCTCGATCGGCGACGTCGTCAAGGCCCGGCTCGACGCCCTCGAGGCCGAGCGGGACATGCTCGAGGACTACCTGAGGTCCTGAGCCGTCCTCGACAGCGGTTAGGATCGGTCGCTGCGGGCCAGTAGCTCAGCCGGTCAGAGCAGCGGACTCATAATCCGTCGGTCGCGGGTTCAAGCCCCGCCTGGCCCACCCGAGGGCTCTTCCGAGCGTGACCGCACCCGCCTACCCAAAGGTCACAATCCAGTGACAACCCCGGCGCGCTCCTGACGCGGCACGGAGGGTGCAGTTAGTGTGCCCCTCATGACGCAGACCCCTGCGCCCGACGGGCGCGCCCCCGGCAAGCCTCTCGTGGTGCTGGACAAGGTCAACAAGCACTTCGGCGATCTCCACGTCCTGCAGGACATCGACCTGACCGTGCACGAGGGCGAGGTCGTCGTCGTCATCGGCCCCTCCGGGTCGGGCAAGTCGACGCTGTGCCGGACCATCAACCGGCTCGAGGGCTTCGAGTCGGGAAGCATCACCATCGACGGTCAGGAGCTGCCCCAGGAAGGCAAGGCCCTGGCCACCCTGCGCGCCGACGTGGGCATGGTCTTCCAGTCCTTCAACCTGTTCAGCCACAAGACCATCCTGGAGAACGTCACGCTGGGACCGGTCAAGGTGCGCGGGGCGAAGGCGCCGGCGGCCAGGAAGCGCGCGATGGAGCTGCTCGAGCGGGTCGGGGTCGCCCACCAGGCCGAGAAGTATCCCGCCCAGCTCTCCGGCGGTCAGCAGCAGCGGGTGGCCATCGCCCGCTCCCTGGCGATGGAACCGCGAGTCATGCTCTTCGACGAGCCGACCTCCGCCCTCGACCCCGAGATGATCAACGAGGTCCTCGACGTCATGACGCAGCTGGCGCACAGCGGCATGACCATGATCGTGGTGACCCACGAGATGGGCTTCGCCCGCAAGGCCGGGGACCGCGTCGTCTTCATGGCCGACGGCGCGATCGTGGAGGAGAACACCCCCGAGGAGTTCTTCACCCACGCGCAGTCTGCCCGCGCCAAGGACTTCCTCGGCAAGATCCTCACCCACTGAGATGAAGGAGAACCACTCGATGAGCACCACCAAGACCCTGCGGCTGGCCGCGATGGCGAGCATCGCCGCGCTGGCCCTCACCGCCTGCGGATCGGACGACGGCGATGCCGGCGACAGCAGCGACGCCGGCGGCGACAGCGGCGGCATCACCATCGGCATCAAGTTCGACCAGCCCGGGCTCGGGCTCAAGGACGGCGACACCTACAAGGGCATGGACGTCGACGTCGCCAAGGCCGTCGCGGAGAAGCTGGGCTTCTCCGAGGACCAGATCACCTGGCAGGAGTCGCCCTCTCCGCAGCGCGAGCAGCTGCTCAAGACCGGACAGGTCGACATGGTCGTGGCGACCTACTCGATCACCGACAAGCGCAAGGAGGAGGTCTCCTTCGCGGGTCCCTACTTCGTGGCCGGCCAGAGCCTGCTGGTCACCTCGGACAGCGACATCACCGGCCTCAACGACACCCTGGACGGCAAGCTGGTGTGCTCGGTCACCGGCTCGACCTCGGCGCAGAAGATCAAGGACGAGGTCCCCGGCGTCGAGCTCCAGGAGTACGAGACCTACTCCCAGTGCGCCGACCTGGTCGCCAACGGCACCCTGGACGTCCTGACCACCGACGACGTCATCCTGGCCGGCTACGCCAACCAGGACGCCTACCAGGGCAAGCTCAAGCTCGTCGGCGACACGTTCTCGCAGGAGAACTACGGGATCGGCCTGCCGATGGGCTCGGACAAGTGCGAGGACATCAACGGCTACATCAAGGACATGTGGGACGACGGCACGATGGAGAAGATCATCTCCGACAACCTGGGCGACTTCGCCTACAACAAGGAGCTGAACCCGCCGGAGGCCGGCGGCAACTGCACCTGAGCCGACCGGACCACCCACCCTGCTCGCTGACACCGGCGGGTATGACGTGAGGTCACGTCATACCCGCCGGGGTCCCGTCCGCCCGGGAGACCCATGCAGACCATCCTCCAGGACTTCGGACTCCTGGCCGCCTTCTGGATGACGATCAAGCTGACCGCCTGGTCAGCGATCTTCTCGCTGGTCATCGGCACCGTCGTCGCGATCATGCGGCTCTCCCCGGTGGGCGTCCTGCGCAACGTGGGCACGGCCTACGTCACGCTCCTGCGCAACACCCCGCTGACGCTGATCATCCTGTTCTGCAGCATCGGCGTCTACGGCCAGCTCGGCATCGTCCTCGCCTCCCGTGACGCACCGGGGGGATTCATCGACACCAACAACTTCCGGCTGGCCATCCTCGGCCTGTCGGTCTACCACGCGGCCTTCGTCTGCGAGGCGATCCGCTCCGGCGTCAACACGATCCCGCTGGGCCAGGCCGAGGCGGCTCGCTCGATCGGCCTCACCTTCGGTCAGAGCCTGCGCCAGATCGTCCTGCCGCAGGCGTTCCGCGGAGCGATCACCCCGCTCGGCAACACCCTGATCGCGCTGACCAAGAACACCACGATCGCCGCCGCGATCGGGGTGGCGGAAACGGCGCTGGTGATGAAGAACGTCGCCGAGTTCGACCCCGGCCTGCTGTGGACGGCCTTCGGGCTGATCGCGCTCGGATTCGTGCTGCTGACCGTCCCGATGGGGCTGTTGACGTCCTACTTCGCCCAGAGGCTGGCGGTGAAGCGATGAGCGCCGACACCAGCGTCCTCTTCGACGTCCCGGGCCCGCGGGCCCGCACCCGGCACCGGATCCTCGCCGTCGTCGGCGGCCTGATCGTGCTGGCCGTCCTGGCCTGGGTGCTGCTGCGGATGGACGAGAAGGGCCAGCTCTCGCCCGACAAGTGGATGGGGGTGCTCAGGTGGGACGCGTGGCGCTACTACCTCCTCCCCGGGCTGCGCTCCACCCTGATCGCGGCCTTCCTGGCCATCGTCATCTCGATGGGTCTCGCCCTCCTGCTGGCGATGACACGCATGTCGGAGAACTTCCCGCTGCGCTGGGCCGCCACCATCTTCGTGGAGTTCTTCCGCGGCGTCCCGGTCCTGATCATGATGCTCTTCGCCTTCTACTTCCTGGTGATGATGGGCTGGCTGCCCAGCAGCGTCAACCCGCTGGTCGGCACCGTGACCGGGCTGGTGTGCTACAACTCCTCGGTGCTGGCCGAGGTCATCCGCAACGGCGTGGCCTCGCTCCCGTCGGGCCAGCGCGAGGCCGGTCTGTCGATCGGGTTGTCCCCCTCCCAGACCCGCCGGATGATCCTCATCCCCCAGTCGCTCACCGCGATGATGCCCACCCTGGTCAGCCAGGTCATCGTCATCACGAAGGACTCGGCGCTGGGCTACATGATCCTCTACCCCGAGCTGGTCACCTCCGCGCGCCAGCTCGGCTCGGGGGCGGGCGCTCCCTTCCAGGCCTATGTCATCGCCGCGGTCGTCTTCATCGCGGTCAACTACGGCATCGACCGGCTGGCCCGGTGGGTGGAGTCCAAGCAGCGCCGACGGGGCCGCTCTTCGGGCAAGGTCGCCAACCCCCAGGACGTGCCGATGGTGGGCGCCGCGGTGCGAGGCACCGCGAACACGCCCGGCCACGGCTGATCCCGTCGGCGGAGCCTGGCACGCCACGCGGCCGGCCTGGACACACAGCCTGGCACCGAGGCGGCGGCTTCCGCGTTGAAGGTCGAGGTCGATGGTGAGGTCTTCGAGGTGCGGGCGGAGGGATGGGCAAGCGACGACCGGCCGCCTACGATGCGCTCCGTGATCCATCCCTACCGCCTGGGCAGCCTCATCGGCGTCGTCGGCGCCACGGTCTTCGTCCTCCTCAACCATGGAGCACTCCCGGGAGCCTGGCCGACGGCCGCTCTGGTCGTCTATACCGCCGCCGTGCTTTTCTACCTCTGGGCGGTGTGGTTGCGCCCCGCCTCGACGCTCCCGGCCGGGGAGTCGCCGCAGCGCGGGGCGGGTCTGGTCTACCTGGTCTCGGTCACGGGGATGCTCCTGTTCTTCTTCCTCGGCCGTCTGGCGCTTGCCCAGGCAGACCATGAGGACCTCATGCCGTCCCTGGTGGCCCTGGGTGTCGGCGTGCACTTCGTGCCGTTCGCCGCGGCCTTCCGGGCCCCCGTCTTTGGCGCCCTGGGGTGGCTGCTGGCCGGGATCGGGACGATCGGTCTCGTGGTCGGCTGGCTGGGGGCCGGGGTCGTTGCTGCGGCTGCAGCAGCCGTCACCGCCGGTGTCGTGATGCTGACAGTGATGGGTGCTGGGGCGCTCATGGCTCCTCGAGGCGGCTGAACGAGGTCTGGTGCCGAGATCCACCTTGGCCCGGAGAGCCGCGAGTGAATATCCGGAACAACCACGGCACGGCCACGCCGTACCAGGTTCTGGCACCGATCGACGAGACGGAGGAAGCCCCAGAGCCCCACGCTCCCCGACGTCACCCACTACTCCTGCCGCGTCAGCTGGCCCACGAGGGCCAGGACTTCGTCGCCACCCGCCTCGAGCTGGTGGACGCATCATTTGAAGACATGCACCGCAACGGTGAGCCGATCCCATACCCACTGTCCTCGCGCACCTACTCGGGCAGGTTCAATCTCCGCGTCGACGGTCTTCTTCGCTTCATTCGCCGGGGGAATGTCAGGCGTCGTAGAGTTCCGAAGGTGAAGGTGGAGCATCGGAATTGGTTCGGCCGGGTGAATCAGCGGCGCGCGCTGGAGGATCTGCGGACCCGAGCGCCCAATTTTCGCGAAGAGGAGCTGGCCCAGGCTAGCTGGCACCATGACCTGCACCGCAGTCGGCTGCCCGACGAGCGTCCTGGTGACCCGGAGCCAGGTGGGTCATGGGAGCTGGCACGACAACTGATCGATATGTATGAGGCACCCGACCCTTCCATCATCAGGGGGGTGTTTGTCGCGGACGGGCCGCTTGAGGACCGGGACATGCTGCTCGAGGGACGCTTTCACGGCGTGCACTTTTTCATGGGGGTACGCGTGACCCGCATCATGGACGAGTACCGAGGTGACGGGACCCGGGTGTGGGGCTGGGCCTATGACACGTTGGAGGGGCACCTGGAGCAGGGCCGCATGACGTACGAGGTGGTGAAGGACCGGAGCACGGGCCGGGTGGATTTCGTGACTCGCGGGGTTTCCCGGCCTGCACCCACCGTTGGACCGGTGGTGAAGTTCGGCTGGTCCCTGTTCGGCAGGCGCACGCAACTGAGGTTCTACCAGCGCTGCGGTGACCGCGTGCAAGACCTCGTCACCGAGTGCCTCGAGCGCGGAGGCTCGCTTCCGCAAGCCGTTGTGATCGAAGGCTTGGTACATGCCCCTTCTGATGCTGATGCCCGGGCCTGGGACCGGCTCGCCGTGCACCGCGAGCACCCCGGCTGAGCGCATCGGTCAACCCAGGAGCGACATCAACGCGACGGGGTCCTCCACGGTGACCGTCATTCCCGGATGCAGCAGGCGGCCAGTCGGTTCGATAGCTGATACCGGCTCACGGAAGGTGAGACAGAGTGCATCATCGGCATTGGTGGCAAACGTGATCCCTCGATCCGCCAGCGACAGGTGCGCGGGGCCGGCTGTGCGCAGCCAGGAGAACCCGCCGGTTCGCTGCACGCTTTCGATGTTTGAGCGCGCCGTCCGCAACCGCCACGGGCCGAAGCGGACGATGAGCTCCTCCGGTGTGACGGTCACCATCGACGTGCTCGGAGTGACTCCAAAGAGCGCGGCAGCAGAGCGGTAGGCCTCCGCGAACCGGAACGGGAAGACGTGGACCGGACCAACGAGGCTGTCGGCCAGTCTCTTCGGCCCGTCGGCCGCCTGCTCGGTGCGTAGGAACTCCTCGGGCACTTCCCGCGTGCACACCTCTACGCCGTCTCGCGGCCGGCCGCCAGCCTCCTTCGCCGCGGACAGGCAGAAACGAACCCACATGTTCAGCTGGATCTCCTTGGCCAGCCGCAGATAGCTGTACAACAGCTGTACCGAGGGGGTGGCGCTGCGGGCCCAGGTCTCTACCGTGAAGACGAGGTCCTCACCCTCTGGCTCCGCGCTGAAACGCACCTGACCAGCCTCGAGATGTCCTTGTAACGTGGCCAACCTCAGGGACTGCGGTCCGACCTCGACGACTCGCACCGGCCCGTCCCACGGCCCGGGCATCTTCAGCACCATCTCCGCGCCCACGACCAGATCACCCACCTCATCCCGCTCGACACCCACGACCTCGCGCGGCACGAACCGGAAGAAGCCGCCGACGATCTTCGCCATCAGCTCCTCGGCCGAGTTCTGCGGCTCCATGATGGCGACGGTGAAGGTCCGGTGGAATAGCGGTCCCACGCCTGCACCCGCGAGCTGACTGTTCTCATCGAGCAACTCCCGCGGCAGCGTCGGCGGTAGGTCCTCGTTGCAGTCACCCACCTCGAGACGACGGTGCAGCGGCGTGGTCATCCACAGGTAGCGCCAGGAGACCAAGCCGGTCCCCACCATCCAGCGCGCGAGCATCGACATCATCCAGGAACTCCTCGGTCCGTCGGCAAGGCGGCTCAGCGCCCTTGGCGTTACTGTTCGTAGTGCTCGATTACCCCACGCAGCAATACTGACACGGGAGGCCGGATGCTGGAGCAGACACCGCACTGGATGAGCAGACGCAGCACCTACCTACGGGCATCGTCGCTCGGATCGGTCGCGCTGTGCATCGGGCTGTGGGTGCGCGGCAAGACCGTCGACCAGTCCGAACGCGGCAACGCCGAGCGTCGAGCGCTCTTCGTCGGCCTGTGGCCACCCACCTTGTGGCTCATCGGTGACGCCCTGGAACGGCACGAGCGCCGACATCTGCGCTGATGCGACAGAGGAACCCCGGCCGGCGGTCAAGACCCTCACGGTGGGAACACCCCGCTGGAGAGGTACCGGTCGCCGCGGTCGCAGACCACGAAGACGATCGTCGCCCCCTCGACATCCTCGGCCACCTGCAGGGCGGTCCAGCAAGCGCCGCCCGCGGAGACACCGCCGAAGATGCCCTCCTCGCGGGCCAGCCGGCGGGCGGTCTCCTCGGCGTCGGTCTGGGTGACTTCTACGGTGCGGTCCACCGCCGACGGATCGAAGATCTTCGGCACGTACTCCGGTGGCCAGGCGCGGATCCCGGGGATCTTCGCGCCCTCCGCGGGCTGGACCCCGACGATCCGGACAGCGGGGTTGCGCGACTTCAGGAACCGCGAGACCCCGGTGATCGTGCCGGTGGTGCCCATCGCGGACACGAAGTGCGTGATCCGTCCGTCGGTCTGACGCCAGAGCTCCGGGCCGGTGCCCTTCTCATGGGCACGGGGGTTGTCGGGGTTGCCGAACTGGTCCAGGACCCGGCCTCTACCCTCCCGCTCCATCCGTGTGACGACGTCGCGGGCCTCTTCCATACCGCCCTCGGAGGAGGTGAGAACCAGGTCGGCCCCGTACGCCTTCATGGTCTGGATCCGCTCGGTGGAGGCGTTCTCAGGCATCACGATGACCAGCGGGTAGCCGCTGATCGCCGCCGCCATCGCCAGGCCGATCCCGGTGTTGCCGGACGTGGCTTCCAGCAGGGTGTCACCGGGGGAGATCTCCCCTCGCTCCTCGGCGCCCCGGATCATGCTGATCGCCGGCCGGTCCTTCACCGAGCCGGCCGGGTTGTTCCCCTCCAGCTTGGCGAGCAGCACGTTGCCGCGCCGTTCGTTCTCCGCTCCCGGAAGTCGCTGCAGACGCACCAGCGGGGTGTCGCCGATGAGGTCCTCCATCGTGAGGTACGGCCCAGGGTTGCCCAGCCGCCGCAGTCCACGGCGGCGGTCGCCGAGGAATCGCGGCCGAAGCCCCGTGACGTTCATGTCCGGACCCTAGCGGCTCGGCAGGCTCGGTGCCTGGAACTGCCGCTGGGGCCGTGAGCCACGGCTAGTGCCAATTGGCCAGGTGGCGAGTTGCCACCTCCAGGTCGGCCGTGCCGCTGGCGACCGCGATGACCAGGTCGTACGCGTCGTCGTCGGGTGCTGCAAGATCGATGCCGTTGAGGCCGTAGAACACGACTACGGCGAGCCATCCCAGCCGCTTGTTGCCATCGACGAGCGGATGGTTGACGACGATGGACTCCAGGAGCGCGCCGGCCTTGGCGTCGATGTCCGGATAGGCGTCACGTCCGAAGACGCTGGCGCTGGGGCGGTGGGCAGCGGAGTCCAGCACCCCAAGATCCTGGATCGGCCCCACGCCCAGGTCCGCGGCCAGGGCGATCAGGTCTTCGGTGGTCAGGTACTCCAAGCGTCAGCGTCCGAGACGCTCGAGCAGATCGGCGTACCGCTCTCGCCCGCGTGCGGACAGCTCGCGAACACGGTCCTCGTGTCCGCGCCGCGCGGCCGCTTCCCGGATCGCCCGCACCGTGGCCTCCTGCTTGCTCACACCCTCGGCCTCGGCCAGGGCCGCCAAGGCTCGCTCGTCCTCCGGAGACAGCCGCAGAGTCATCGCCATCCGGTTATGGTATCACTCTGGTATCTGACGCTGTGCCCAGAAGATCCGAGAGGGTCATCGCTGCTCCTCGGTCGAGAGGCAACCTGCTGCGAACGATGCGTCATTGCTGCGCTCACATGGGAAAAGGCCCCTGAACTTGCGTTTCCGCAGTTCAAAGGCCTTCTCACGACGCTCCCCCGGTTGGACTCGAACCAACATGCAGGATTGTTGGACTCGCGTAGACACAACCGGACATACGTGCCTCTGACCTGCAGAAACAGCCGCATCGCTGCGGCTCCAACTGTCCGCCGAAGGCCCATCAGAGGACACTTCTTGCCGTACGATCCGATGCATGAACGATGCAAGATCGCTCCGCCGGCGCTTCGGGCAGGGGACGCGGATGCGATCGGGACGCTGGCAGGCGCGCTTCACGGTCCCGCTCGGGCACCCCTCCGGACGCGGCGGCCAGACCGTCACGGCACCCCACACCTTTGAACCGACCACGTACGGCAAGGAGGCCGCCGGGGATTGGCTGCGCGACGAGGAGCGGCGCCTCAACGCCGACGGGGCAGCGTGGGTCACCCTCGCCGAGCTCGCCGAGGCCGAGCGAGCACGGGCCGAGCGCGAGGCCGTCGTCACGTTCGGCGACTACTCCGCTGTCTGGCTCCGCACGCGCCGAACCAAGAACGGTCCCCTGCAGGAGTCAACTCGTCGCGGCTACCGGATCTGGCTGGACAAGTACCTCCTACCAACCCTCGGGCACCTCCCCCTCGACCAGATCACCCCGACGGTCGTGCTCCGCTGGTACGAGGACGTTCTCCCCCACGACAAGCCGAAGACGACGCGCGAGTGCTACGCCCTCGGCTCGGCCATCATGCGGACGGCGACGGCCGCAGACGGCGTGCTTGCGGGAGCTGTGAACCCATTCAAGATCGACGGTGCCGGTTCCATCGGCGGGCGCTCCCGCGCCCGGACCGAAGTGATCGACGACCAGGACCTGCGGCTGATCATGTCGACCATCCGGCCAGAGTGGCGGGCGATGGTCGCGCTCGCCCTCGGTTGCGGGCTGCGGTTCGGAGAGATCATCGCGCTCCGCCAGTCCGATATCGACCTTCGGACGACACCGCCCGTCGTGCGGGTCAACCGCGCCGTCGGCACCGGTCCAGGTGGTCGCCGCTACGAGAAGGGCCCCAAGAGCAAGGCGGGAGCACGCGACCAGCGCATGCCCGTCGCCGTCGTCGACGCTGTCACCGAACACCTGCGATCGTGCGGCACGGGCCGGGATGGGCTTCTCTTCCCTGCCCCCGATGGCGGTTGGCTGTCCGAGACGACGTTCCGGAAGGCTTCAGGCGGCTGGCTCGCTGTCCGCGAGGCGGTGGGTCGCCCCATCAGGTTTCACGACCTGCGTGCGACCGGCGCCACGCGGATGGCCCAGCGCGGGGCGCACATCGACGAGGCCAAGGTGTTCCTCGGGGACAGCTCGACCCAAGCGGCCGAGCGCTACGTGCGAGCCACACAGAGCCGGATGGACGAGCTCACCGCGGCTGCGTTCGCAGCCGTCGACTTCGGGACCGCGGGCACACGATGACGGGGACGGACCGGTACGAGCTGCGCACGCTTGGGTATCGGCCGGTCAACTGGCCCCCGGCTTAGGTCCTGGTGGCCCTAGCGGCCAGCCCTGAGGGCTCGACGTCGCTCCGTACCACCTGGCCGCCATACTTCTCCAGGGACGTAGCCAAATTTTCCAGGGACGTCACCGGACTTTTCCGGAGATGTGGCCGACTTCCCCAGAGACGTGGCCCTGACCTGCGGCGATGCTGACAGGGGCGCTCAGGCGACGGCTGCCTGACAGAGGACCAGAGACGCGCCCCCGCCCAGGGAGAGACGCTGCTAGGGACGTTGGGGGGGACGCACCATGACCTGCGCAAACGCCCGCATCAGAGCCACGCGGGCATGCCCGGCAACCCACGGGGACGACGCCGTCAGGGGCGCGGGCGTGAGCGCAGGGGGGACGCTTCCGGAGACGTAACCGGGAGCGCACTCACGTCATCGTCTGGGCCACATCGACGCGGTGTGGAAGGAGACGACGATGAGCGTAGCGATCTGTCTTGGGGTGGACACCCACGAGCGACCGCCCATGCGGTGGGCGCGGGACCACCGGCATGACTGGGGCCGGACCGAACCGGGGCTGTTGGTCGTCTCGGACCTGCTCGACCTGCCGCGCCGGCTGGGGCAGACGGCACCGGAAGGGAGGAATGCGGTGCTGGCGGCACTCGCCCGCACGGCCGAGCACGACGTGGGAGCGGTCTCGGTGATCACGTGGCTCCTGGTCCCGGGAGCGGTGAACCTGGCTAGGCAGCTGGCCGACCTCTCCCCCGACATCGACGCTCTGGTCGCCGGACAGCTGTGGTTGACAGTTCGGTCCTACCGCGGCGACCCGCCGCGACGCGTTGCAGCCACGCTGCTGGCCCGGACCCGGCGCGAGGTGATGGCCGACGTCGGTGTCGGTGACGCGGCGCCGCGTCGCGACCGCGTGTGGGCATCAGCGGTCCCGATGGGGACGGTCCCGGAGGCGCCCGACCTCGACACCGGGCCGGACCCCGAGTGCGAGCTGGCTGAGCTTCTCGAGGACGCTGCCGCCACGGGCGCTCTGACCCGCGAGGACCGAGCCCTGCTCCTGGACGTGGCCAGGGAGGCGGCCCGGCTCAACGTACCCGCGCGACGGGGCCGGGGTGGCCTGATGACCCCGTCGGTGGCCGAGCTCGTCGCCGAGGACTACGAAGCGTCGGCGCGGACGGTCCGTCGCCGGACGGCCAGGGCCGTCGCCGGCCTCGAGTCGTTCCACCGGTCGACCCCCGTGACCCACCTCCGGCGTCAGCCGAGACCACGTCTGGGCGGCAAATCTCTATGAGACGTGCGGCGCTAAGCGCTGGTCCGCCGCCGGCTGTAGACGGATCCGTCTACACCGGGCTACGCTGCTCTCATGGGTGAGACGACGACGATCCGTATCAGTCGGGACACGCACGCAATGGTGACCCGGCTCGCGGCCGAGCGCCACGAGACGATCGACGAGACCGTGAGCAACGCGATCCGGGCGCTTCGCCAGGACGCCATGGGGCGCGATCTGGCGGCTGACCTCACGGCCGACGAGAGTGCGTGGCTGGATGCTGACGCCGGGTGATGTCGTCGAGCTCGATCTCGGGATGCCCTCGGGCAGCGAGGCGGGACTTCGGCGGCCGGCCATCGTGGTGACAGCCCGTCGGGTCTTGCGGGGGGAACCGAACGTCGTCCAGGTCGTCCCCCTGACCCGGACGCTCCGTCACAGCAGCACCGAGGTGGTCATCGATCCCGACGAGGCCAACCGGCTGGTGGCACCCTCGTCGGCGCAGTGCCAGCATGTGCGCTCCGTCGCCACGACGCGCATCCACGAGCGCACGGGAAACGTCGGCCCGGTCGTCCTCGGTGAGGTCCGCGAGACGCTTGCGCTACTCATGGATCTGTAACTCAATGTGCGCAATGGCCTCCGATCGGTCAGTCAGGAGCCCCTGACATCCGGGGGCTCAGCGGCTGGGACCGTGCAGGGCGGGACCGGAGGGGGCAGGACTGCGATCCTCTGGCCGCATCCGCACGCGTTTCGGCTCGGCTCCGCGGGACGCCGGTGTGGCCTGTTGCTGGGGGTCGATCATGCGGAACCACAGTGCCGAGGTCGCCTCGTCGTCCGGTAGCGGGCCCTGGGCGGTCGCCTGCTCCAGCCGGTCGGGTACGTCGACGCCGGCACGGTGCAGACGGTCCAGCCGCTGGGCCAGCTGCGGGGTGAACCAGTCCCGGTGTCCGACGTGGTCGACGATCAGATGCTCCCAGTGCCGGAGCGCGTCGGGCAGCTGACCGGTGACCCGGCACAGGAGGCCGCGTGCGTACCGGCCGGCCGCTCCCCCTGCATCCGGCGGTCCCACAGGTCGCGAGTCAGCGTGGTCGACGCCTCGGGCGGCCCGCCACACGGCGAGGTCGGCGAGGAGTTCAGGGCTGAGGTGGTGCGCGAGGGGCGCGGCCCACGGTTGCCCGGGGGTGGTTCCCTGACGCACCTGGGTCGCCAGCGCCCGCACGCGTTCCCCGCGCGCGGTCAGGTAGCCGGCCCAGACGGGGTCGGTGGCCAGCCGCTTGGGGATGGCGTGCAGCCACGGGAGTGGACCGAGCGCCGGTGCACGGTCCAGACGCGAGAGCAGGACGGCGGCAGGGTCGTCGGCGTCGCCGAGCCCCCGGTAGGTGGATGCTTCCGTAAGCGACCGGAGGGCGTCGCGGCCGTCGGCCTGGGTGAGCATCAGGTGCGCACGCAGGCTGGGCCACGCCGGTGCGTGGGGCAGGCCCGGGACCAGCGCGTCGGCAGCAGAGTCGAGGTCATGGCCCCAGCCGGGGCCCAAGAGCCTCTCGGCGCCTGCCAGGAGGCTGTCCTCGTACCTGGTTGTCGAGTCGTGGAGCAACGCCACCGGGTCGGCTGCTCGTGCCCTCTCGGTGGTCGCCAAGACCGCGGCGCCGTCACGTACGAGCACGCCCTGCAGGACCTCGGTCGCGGTGGCCGGGCTGGTCGTGGCGATCAGTGGCAGGGTGTGCCCATCTGTGTCGATGGCCGACACGATGTGCACGTGGTTCTCGTGCCGACCCCGGGTGAGCATGGTGTAGAGCAGCTGCCGGGACTCCTGCCCGGTGATGATGCCGTGGATGGTGTCGGCGGTGAGCCCCTGAGCCGAGTGCACGGTCGCGGCATACCCGAGCTCGACGTGCTCGGCGACGTAGCCCGCCGGCAACCTGGCCCGCAGCCCGGAGCTGAGGTGACGGACGCGCAGGGCTCGTCCTTCGACGGCGGTGACGGTCCACCGGTCACCGTTCTTGACCCAGTCGGTGCGCCCGACGCCCAGCCGTCGGTCGTTGCGCCGGGTGATGACGATGTCCCCGGCGGACGCGTGCGTGCCGTCGGCGAGGAGCACCTGGCGGCCGGGGGTGCTGTTTCCCAGGCGCGCGGCCCGGGCGCGGATGTTGAGGCTGGTGACGAGCTCGCGGGTGGGTGCGAGCATGAGGCAATCCCGCCCGCTCGCGCAGTCGCTGGACCAGGCGGTGAAGACGGCCTCGACGGTGGTGGCCGGGTCCCCGACGTGCACCCGGTCCCGGTCGAGGTAAAACCCGAGCGCGGAGGCGTCGCCGGCCCGCAACGCCAGGGACGCCTGCGCCTCGGCGGGGTCGGCGAACCGGACCACCTCGTCCAGGCGTACAGCGCCGTGGGCGGTGGCGATGTCGCGGAGCACTCCGCCGGCACCGACGGCGGCCAGCTGCTGGTCGTCGCCGATGAGCCGGACCGAGGCACCCCGGCCCAGCGCGTGCGTGATCACGCGGTCAAGGGTGAGCGTGTCCGCCATGCCCGCCTCGTCGACCACCACGAGGGTGTCGCGGTCGATCGCCTCCTCCAGCCAGGACCGGCGCCCGTGCTCGAGGTCGTGGTCGAGCTTGGCCAGCGTCTCGGACGGTATGCCCGTCGCCTCGGCGAGCACGCTCGCTGCGGCCGCCGAGGGCGCGAGCCCGATCACCGGACCGACGTGGCCTCGCCATGCGTCGGCGAGGACCCGCACGGCGGTGGTCTTCCCGGAGCCTGCCGGGGCCAGGACGAGCTGCACCCGGCGACCGCTGCAGGCCAGCGCCAGGACCAGGTCTGCCTGCCCGCGGTTGAGGTCCCTGCCCAGCACTGACGCCTCGAGCATCGCGAGCTGAGCGTCCTCAGGGGCAAGCGCGGCACCATCGGCGCGGGCGGCGGCCGAGGTGATCCGCTCTTCGGCCTCCAGGACCCGCAGGCTGGTGTAGTGGTCGCTGCCGGTGTGCCGGTAGACGCTGGTGCCGTCGCTTCGTCGCAAGCCGTCCTGCTCGCCGATGGGATCCAGGTCCGGGGTGAGGTTGACCGAGCGCGCCACCGTCGCCGCGTCGACGACCCGCCCCACGACGCCGGCGACCATGCTCGGGTGCAGGTCCAGGCCACGGACCTGACGTTGGGCCTCGGCGTGCAGGTGCCAGACCTGCCAGGTGGCCCGCCGCGCCTCGACCTCGGCGACCACCCTCTGCGCCGCCTCGCCGACCCACTCGTCGGTGACCTCCTGCGTCGGGCGCCCTGCCTGGCCCTGCACGGTCGTCACCATCTGCTCGATCCCCTCCGCCCCGAGGACCCCGGCCGCCTTCGCCCACCACGTCTCGCGCTGCGCCGTCAGGGATCGCGGCTCGTGCTTGGCCGCCCGGGTCTCCAGGTTGGCCCGCTGAGCCAGGGCGATCTGCTCCACCGGTGTCGGCGGCCGCCCGTGCGCCTCCAGGAACTCCCGGGACAGCACCTCCTGCCGGGCGGTGATGTCACCCCGGCGCCGGGACCACAGCTCGCACAGCGCGCGGTCGACCCCCTCGACCTCACGGACCGGCCGCCTGTCGCCGGTCCCGCCCGGCCGCTCGACGAAACGGACCCCCAGGGCAGCACGCAGGTGAGCCTCGACGGCAGTGTTGTAGGCCTCCGACGCGGCGACGACATGCTGGTGCAGCACCCGCCCGTAGATCGAGAGCCACTTGCCCTCGAGCGTCTGCACCTTGTTGGCGACTGCGACGTGGGTATGCAGGTCGGGGTCGCCGTCCCGGGAGTCCCGGTGGGTGAAGGCCGCCGCGATCAGGCCCCTTGTCTCGACCTGGCGTGCCCCGTCCTTGCCCTCCCGCGTGTACAGAACCTGGCGCTCGAGGAAGGCCAACGCGTCCTGCACCGCGGCGTCGTGCGCCTCCGCGACCGTCCTGGAGATCTCTGGCGGGGCGATGGCCCACAGTGTCGACACCGACTTCACCGGGCTGAACGTCAGGTCATACCCGGCCACGGCGGTCCGCTGCGGCGGCGAGTACCGAGCCACCGCCGAGGCCAGCTCCCGGGCATCACGCGGCTCCCTCCCCTGCTCGCGGACGAAGTACTCCCGTGCCACCTCGCTGCGCGCTGCGGCGACCTGCGCCAGTCGCTTCGCAGGCTCGGTCGAGCCGTCAGCACCTACGTCCAGCCGGCGGGCGACCTCCGCGTTGAACCCTCCTGCGTCGCTGTCGTAGACCCGGTAGGGCGCACCCAGCGCCACACCCGTCAACGGGTGGCGGCCGGCGCCGAACAGGTTCGCCATCTGCTCCGAGGTGACGCGGTCGCCGGACTCGAGCCCGTCGATCCCGACCAGGCCGGACCCGGTCCAGCGACCGGGCGACTCACCCTTCGCCGCGTAGTAGTCCTCCAGCCCTCGGCGACCGATCCCGGTGTCGTCCCCCGCGGCGACCTGGCGGGTGAGGTACTCATACCCCGACCCCGCCGACAGCTTGTGCAGCGTCATCGTCACGCACCCCAAGGCCGCAGCCAGCTGGCGAGTGGCCACGGAGCGGGCCAGGATGAAAGAGGTGCGGGTTCAGCACAGCGGAGAATCGGTAGGGACGTCGGTCGACTTGCAGGTCGCATCTCGTGCGCGGGCCAGGACGGCAAGCTAGGCGGTCGGTAGCGGACGGGGCCAGGCATGCATACATGGCAGAGTCGCCGGTCTGGGTGGCGTGGTCGTGTCGCCAGGGCGAAGGTGACGGGTCACAGTGGCCAACTTGAAGGGCGTTCGACGGGAGCGAGTAGCGCGTCGTCGCGACCTTGCGGCGCCAGCGGGCCGAACGCCGCCCCGTCACGTCTGGCATGCCACGGGCATCATGCCTGACGGTGGGCCGCAGGGCGGCGCTGGCCGACGGAGTGCGTGACTCGCTCTATCCAGAGGTGCGTGACATCACGACTCCGCCGAGTAGAGCGCATTCCGAATGGGGTTCGGGGTGGGATTTCGTAGGGGTGGGTGGGCACGCCTTCGGCGCGGACTCGCTCGGGGACGTTGACCGGCAAGGGCCAGTTGGCCAAGGGGCGGTCTGCGATCTATTCACCCTCAAGGAGACTACTGAACTCGGCAGCTGACAACTTCATTCGTCCGTCGCCTGAGATCATTTCGCCCTTGGCGGTCGGTCGGAAGGTCCCGGCAGGACCTCCAGTGATCACGAATACGCCCGGGGAGATGGGAGACTCGCGCACGAAGAGCAGAACTGTATCCCCCTCCCTGAGGGGTTCCATACCCGAGACAACATACAACTCGCCGCCGACCCAGCCGCCAGCCTGTTGCACGGTGATCTCGGACCCAACGTTCAAGGCCGTCGTGGCAGATCCATCACCACGTGAGAAGTCAACTACTTTGGCGCTAAAGCGAGTCACCGGCAATGCGGCAGCCTTGATTTGGGCCGGAGATGGCGTGTAGTTCGTACCCGCGTACGGATTTATCCGCGGATCGTCACTGGAGTAGTCGGGCGTTTCCCATCCACCTTCAGCTTCTTTTAGGTCTACTAGCACGGCATATTGCGACTGTCGAGTCAACTGATCCACTGAATCGTACTCAGCCCAGTCCATTGCATAGGTAGCCGCGGCTGCAGCACCGCCATCAGCAGTTTCCGAAGTGTCAACGGAGCACGCAACAGTGGAAGCTACAGCCAGAGCAACCACCCCTTGGGCGACTCTCTTGTACCGCCGCAGTTCGCGCCCGCTGTGCCGGTCGTCGTCGTGAGTCATCAGAGAAGTCCTCTCAGTACAACTGGGAAACCCGGTTCCGATCCCACGGCTGAGGCAGGTACACGGTGTTGCGATCGCGACCATGCTTCATGATCGACAGTGAGGTGGTGTTCGGATTATCAGGAAGCGACAATGTATGCCCGAACTCATGCGTGACGACACTCCGAGCGAACGTGTTCCAAGTTCTCGCATCCTCAGCGATACGACGAGAGTTCACATGGATCTGAAAGTGATACTGAGGACTATGCAAGTACCGGACCCAACCGTATGCATCGTCTGAGTACGATCCGACCGAAAGCGTGTTAAGGGAACCTGTGGTGACACGCTGAATATTCACTTCCGGTACGGCGTTCCACGAGTTCGAACTTCTCTGGATGACATCAAGCCATGCCGCACTGTAGTTGCCAGTTTTGTAAGTGAAGTGCGCCGACGGCATCCCGGCATGTGTCGCTACTGGCATGCCAGCTACTGCCAAGACGCTCGCGACAAAAACGGCTGCGGCGCGTTGTTTCACTCTACGAGATAGAGTGACGCGAACCTTCTCTCGACGACTGTGCTCCATTGCACTGCCTCTCTGGTCGGGTCAACGGACGGTACCGTAGGAGGTTGCCCCTGCACAAGGGGCCAGCGGGATTTCGTGTTGCTGCGAATGAGGCCAAGCGCAGTGCTCGGTTCTGCACAGGAACCGGTCCTGGTAGATCGTCTGCTCCTGTTGGAAGGATGTTGGGACCGTGCCGACCCCCGGGCCTATCCCGCGGGCCCGGCATGATGTGCGGGTGGCACGTTGGTACGGTCCAGGATGACCGCATCGGCACCGGACTAGGGGCGGTACGAACGCAGAACTCTGCCGCTGTCGTCGCGTAGCGTCCGACCATGCCGCCGAGCGCTGGTCTGGGGCTATGGATCAGCTGGCAGGTGACCCCTGCGGGCGGCCGGGCTGTCATAGGTGTCGCACGAGGTAGTCGCACCATGCGTCCTCGTCATCCGGACGGGTGCGGTGGTGCAGCCCAGGCCGGGCCCGCGGCGTCTTCTCAGGCGACGGGAAGAGATCGAACAGCTCCAACTGGCCCGGCAGCGGGAAGATCTCGTCGTCCCACTGAACATGTTGCAACACCGGTGCATCGATACCCAGGGCTGAGTCGCGCAGCACGCCGCTGGCGGCCATCGCCTCCATCATAGGGTCTGGGGCGGTCAAGCCGAACTTCCCGAGCACGGGCTTCAGCGTTGGACCGAGCCGTGCGCACACTCCAAGCCCGTAACGCGCCCCCATGGATAGACCGAGGTACCCCACGCGGTCCCCCGTCCAGACCCCAGGCACCGGTGGCGGCCGCAAGCGTCGCAAGCCAGTCCTCAGCCACGCGGGAGTGCACCAACTCAGGCCCTTCATCCAGAACGCGTTGCTGGTATCCCAGAATCCCGTCTCCCGGCGTGGCCCGGTCGCCGTGGAAGGGACCGTCAATGGCGACACAGGCCAGTCCATCGGTCCGTGCCAGGCGCAGCGCGTGACGTTGATGACGCGCGATGGCTTTGTGCCCGCTCCCGCCATGTCCGAGCAGAACCACAGGCGCCCCGAGCGGCCGAGGAGGTAGCCAGGCGACAGCGGGGACCTCACCACGGTCATCTACGACACTGAAACGCACCTCCACCAACCCGTCGATGTCCCTCCTGCTCAGCTCACGCATCTCGGGCATAGCGTTAAGTCAAGCATCGGTCGTGGCTGACAGGGGCAGGCCCGCGGTACTTCTCAGCATCGTTTACTGCCGCATGCTTCGCGGCACGTTTGATCACCGCAAGTCTCTCCGAGCGGACCGGAAACATTTGTGAGAGATCTGGGCTATGGTCCTGTCACCGTCCCGAGTGGGGGACACTGACAAGGAGGTCTCATGATCACCTTCAGACGCGCACTCACGCGAATCGGGGCCCTGCTCGCGACGACAGCGATGATCTTCGGACTCACCGTTGCGCCCGCTGCTGCGGCCCACGTCCACGATTACTCCGGCTACGCAAAGCCGGAGTCACGGCGCCCAGGCCTCGTGGACGGCCACCTACCAGAACAATGTCGGCACGGGTGAGGCCTTCTTCCGCTATGGCGACGGCTTGGTGGACCGCTACGCGACATCGGGCACCACGAAGTACACCATCTACCCGAAGAAGCGCTTCTACCCGTGCTCCTCCACCACGTATACGCAGAAGATGGATACGTGGATCTCGGGCACTCGGACATCTCTGGCCACCGCCAGCACGACGGTGGCTGGAGGCTCTCCTTGCTGAGAGGCGCTCCCGGCCCGGTCCGGCGGTGGTTCCGCCGGACCGGGCCAGCAACAGGAGTACTGCTCCTGGGCGCGACCGCAGTGCTCTCCTCCGGGATTCAGAGCAGCTCGCGCGTGGCCCTGGCAGAGGGCCTCGACGCCAACTGGAGGGGAGCGTTCGACCTTCTGGTCAGTCCGCCCCATGCCGCGCCCGCCCTGTGCGGCACCGCTGTTGGGGGAAGGAGGGTGGCCCCGAACTACTCCGCAAGCGGAGCCGCGCGCACGCTCACGCGGGCGGATCTCGACGCGGTCCGGAAGGTCGCCGGGGTGGAGGTCGCGGCACCCATCGGCATGGTGGGCCAGGTCCAGGGCACGACCCAGCAACTCGTCGTCGCCGTGCCCTACGACACGAAGGACCGTGGGTATCGGCTCGACGCGGCCATCCAGTACGACGACGGTGTGACGAACCGCACGATCGCTGAGGCGGCAGCCCATCTTGTAATGGGCACCAGTCCCGGTGAAGTCCTGTCCGTGGGTGGTGGCACAGCGACCGATGAGGGCATGCTCGCCGGACTGCTGAGTTTTCCCCCGCTGACACAGACCATCGTCGCAGTCGATCCGCAAGCCGAGATGGCCCTGCTCGGGGAGGATGGAGGCTTCCTCTCCGGGCTCGCAACCCTGGCCCGGGACGACCAGCGCACCCTCTCCGAGCTGGGCCCCGCATGGCAAGAGACGGTGCAACGGTGGGACGCAGTCGGGACTGTGCCGGACCCCAGCACCGCGGTGGCCGTGCCGGTCGTCGTCAACGACGAGCCCCAGTTCTCACTCACGGCCAGCATCACGGCCACCGAGCTCGACCTGACCACCGTGGCCTCTCCGCTCTTCGAGGAGGACCCCGTGTCCGGGTCCCCGATGGCCTCTACCGGCCTGGAAGCTGCGTGGCAGGATCTGCCCTCCACCGGGTTTCTGGCCGAGAACAGCGAGGCGTTCGACTCTGCCTTCCTCCCGCTGACCCAGGAGCCGACGACGGTGGCTGCGTCCTGGCTGCCCGGCATGGACACCCTGGGAGTCGTGTCCCAGAGTGTCCTGACGGTCCAGCGGTCCGTGCCGTCCGAGGTCCGTTACGAGCAGCGTCCAGGTGTTGACGGTAAGTGCGCGATACGCGCGGTTCCGGTATCGGATCCGGTGGAGTTCACTTGGCTGCTGGACAGCGAGTGGACGGCCGATGGACCCGGCCCCAAGGGGTCTGTGCTGCTGCCCGTCTACCGCGAGAGCACACCCGCCGAGCAGCCCGCAGACATCGCACCGTTGGTCGTCGGCCGTTACTCCAGCACGTCGGTGGACTCCGGTGTCGACCTGGCCTCGTACGTGCCTCTGGGTGCCTACGAGGTGGGGTCGACGTGGCTCCTCGGCGAGGACCCCACTGCCCAGGTCGACGACTCCCGTCAGCTACGCGCATCTCTCGACGGCCTCGGGCTGACCGCGGCGTCCCCGGGCGCGATCACCGACCTGCAGGGCGGGCTGGACCTCATAGGGCACGACCCGATCGACGCGATCCGGGTCCGGGTCGGGGGGATCTCCGGCTACGACGAGCAGGGGCGCCAACGGGTCGCTACCGTCGCGCAGCAGATCCAGCGCCTGGGACTGCGCGTCAGCGTCGTAGCCGGGTCCTCGCGTGAACCGACGCTCATCGAGGTCCCGAGCTATCCGACGGCCGACGAGCCGGGGCCTCTGGGCTGGGTCGTCCAGGAGTGGTCCACGCTGGGCGCCGCTCGGACGGTCGAGTCCAGCTTTGACGCGGTGGGGCGCAGCCTGCTCTGGCTCGCGCTCCTCACCGCAGGGATGGCCTCGCTGGCAGCGGCGACACTCACCGGGGTGGAGCGCCGCACCGAGGTCGCCGTGCTGCGCCGCCTGGGGTGGCGGAACTCCGACCTGGCGCGCTGGATGTGGTCCGAGCACGCCGTCGGGGCCTCCCTTCTGGCCGCCGCCCTCGCCTTGTCGTGGTGGCTAGCGGCCCGGTCGGGACAGGCCTCGGCGCCGCTGGTCGGGTCGGTCCTGGCCATCACCGCCGGGGTCTACGTGATCGGCGCGTTGCTGTCGTGGTGGACGGCCGTCAGGCGTAACCGGTCTGACGACGAGGCCGCGCACGGCCGGACGAGACCAGCAGCCACCACACCGGCGCGCATGGTCGGGCGCATGACCGTCTCTGCTCCGTTGTCGACCGTGCTCACCGTTGTCGGGGTGATCGCTGCAGGGGCCGGGGCAGGAGCGGCGCACCTGGCGGTGCTCTCCGCTCGGCGGGACGCTGGCCGGACCCGTCTGGCGAGCCTCATCAGCGAGACGCTGCTGCCGCTGCACCTGGCCCTGGTCTTCGTCGGCATCGGGGGCGCCCTGCTCCTGCTCGCCCTCTCCGGCCACGTCCAGGCACAGGTGCGGCGGGTTGTGACCACGGTCCTCGCCTCGGCAGGCTGGACCCCCAGGGCCATCCGCGGGCTGTGGTTCGGCCAGGTGCTGGTCTGCGTCGCTGGGGCGGTCCTGCCCGCCCTGGTCCTGTCCTGGGCCGTGACCCGGTTCGCTGGCAGCTCCTCCGCCTGGCCTGTGGCCACGACGCTCGTCGGGGTGGTCGCCGCCGCGGCGACCCTGCTCCTCTCACAGTGGAAGGTGAGGCATCCATGAGCGAACCGCTCCTCGTCGGTCGCGCTGCACCCGATCCGGTCACGGATCCGGACTCGCGGGCCCGCTCGGCACCAGACCTGATCACCCTGGACGGTGTAAGCCTCTGGTTCGGCCCCGACCAGCAGATCCGGATCGTCGAGGAACTCGATCTGCGGGTCGAACCCGGCCAGTGGCACTGCATCGCCGGGCGCAGCGGCTCGGGCAAGACTTCCCTGCTGCGCGTGGTCGCCGGCCTGGCCGAGCCCAGCGACGGCCGTGTTCTGTGGGCCGGCACGTCCATCAGCGGCTGGTCCGAGGACCGGCGTGCCCTTTACCGCCGGGCCACCATCGGCTACGTCGACCAGGTCAGCGCGGTCATCCCCGGCTTCTCCACCCTGGAGAACGTCCTCATGCCCGCCGTGCCGGGCCGCCGGGCCCACGCCCTGACCGACCGCGCGGCCAATCTTCTCGGCCAGCTCGGCCTCGGCGACCGGACCACGCTCCGGGCCGAGCTACTCTCTGGTGGGGAGCGTCAGCGCGCCGCACTGGCCCGTGCCCTACTCCTCGAGCCGCCACTGCTGGTCCTTGACGAGCCCACTGCGAGCCAGGACCGGGCGACCGCCGACCGGGTCATCGACCAGCTCGCGGCGCTCGTCGACGCCGGCACAGCCGTCATCTGCGCCTCCCACGACCCCCACGTCGTCGCCGCGGCGCAGACCGTTACCCGTCTCGAGTAGGGGCTTGCGTCAGGGCTCCGCGCCGACGTCCCCGAGCAGGACCCAGGCGTAGGCGCCGTGGACCGACTCCTCGTCGGAGGGCTCGTAGAGGCCCGCCCGGACGTCGCGGGAGAGTCGCTCGAAGATCTTGAGGAGTAATTGTCAAGACCTGTGGATCGGCGTGTCATGCGACGTGTTGCTGGCCTCCTGATTCCTCGGGTCGTTCGACGAGGTTGCCGTGCTCGAAGGTGGCGCCGGCGCGGACGAGGGCGACGAGGTGCGGGGCGTTGACCGCGCGCCAGCGTCGTTGCGCGGACTCGATGAGCTTGAACGCCATCGCGATGCCCGCGGCGCGCGAGCCCGGGCCCTTGGTGACGCGCTGGCGGAGGCGGACGGTGGCGAAGGTCGACTCGATCGGGTTCGTGGTGCGCAGATGCACCCAGTGCTCGGCCGGGAAGTCGTAGAACGCGAGGAGCACGTCCAGGTCCTCGGTGATCTTCGCGGTCGCCTTGGGCCACTTCGCGCCGTAGGCCGCCTCGAACGTCTTCGCCGCGGCCTGCGCGTGCTCGCGGTCGGCGGCGTTGTAGATCTCGGCCAGGGAGGCCTTGGCGTCCTTGTGGACCGACTTGGGCAGCGCGTTGAGGACGTTCCCGATCTTGTGCCACCAGCACCGTTGCTCGACGGTCTCGGGGAAGACGTCGCGCAGCGCGCGCCAGAACCCGAGGGCGCCGTCGCCGACGGCTAGGACGGGGGCGGCCATGCCGCGGCGTTTGGCCGAGCGCAGCAGGTCGGCCCAGGACTCGGTGGACTCACGGTGCCCGTCGTCGAGGGTGATCAGCTCCTTGGTGCCGTCGGCGCGGACCCCGATCATCACCAGGAGGCAGACCTTGTCCTGAGTGAGGCGGACCTTGAGGTGGATGCCGTCGACCCAGACGTAGACGTAGTCGGTGCCGGCCAGGGACCGCTGGTTGAACGCGGCAGCCTCGCCCTGCCACTGCTCGGTGAGCCGGGTGATCGTCTTGGCCGACAGGCCGGCCGAGGTTCCGAGGAACTGCTCGAGCGCCGGGACGAAGTCGCCCGAGGACAGCCCGTGCAGGTACAGCAGAGGGAGCACCTCGGCCAGCTGCGGGGACTTGCGGGCCCACGCGGGCAGGATCGCCGAGGCGAACCGTGCCCGCTGGCCGGTGGCCTCGTCGGTGCGTCGGTCGTTGACCCGTGGCTGGCGCACCGGGACCGCCCCGGCAGCGGTGGTCACCTCCCGCGGCGCGTGGTACCCGTTGCGGACCACGAGCCGGTGACCGTGCTCGTCGACCTCGTCGGCGAACCGCTCGACGTACGCGGTGACCTCGGCCTGCAGCGCCGCGGCGAGCATCTGCCTCGCGCCGTCGCGGACGATCTCATCGAGCAGCGACCCGCCGCTCGTGGCCGCGTCGACGTTGGACTCGATCTTCTCCTGGACTACCTTGAGCATGGGCGTACCTTCCCGAGCCGGCGCTCCAACGCCGACCCTGATCAGAACTTGCATGGGCTTCAGATCTTGCTCGGGAGGTACGCCACTTGCACGTCACCCCGCCGAGGGCCATCCAGTCGGGTGGCCGGGGGGATTCTCACCCCCCCGGCTCCCACAGAACCGTGCGTGACAGTCTCCCGTCACACGGCTCTTACCACCCTGTCGGAAGGAAGTCCCGGGTCCAGGCCCAGTGGGCGAACCCACGCGTGTAGCGAGCGACCAGCGCCCGCCACCACGCCTTGACCTTCTTGAACCCATGCAACGCTCGATACTTCTTGCGGGCCCACCGCACCAGATAGGTGTTGATGCGGCGCAGCAGGGGATACAACTCAGAGCGATAGAACGCCCCGTAGTACTGCATCCAGCCCCGCACGATGGGATTCATCCATCGGGCGAGGTCGGTAAGGCTTCCACCGGTGCGCAGGTGGATGCGCCACCTGCGAACCTGTCTGCCCATCGCCACCAGGGCTTCCCGGGACACCGCGGGCAAGAACGAGGCGAACTTCCGCCCGTGCTTGTTCCGCGCCGACCGGGTCCGGAAGGTGTAGCCCAAGAACGTGAACGACTCGTGCTCGTGAGAGCCGCGCCGGTTGTCGTCCTTGCAGTACACGATCTTGGTCTTGTCCGGGTGCAGTTCCAGCCCGACCTCGATCATCCGGGCAGCGATCGCCGAACGCAGCCGCTCTGCGTGGCCGCGTGTGGCGGCATGCACCACCACGTCATCGACGTAGCGTTCGAACTGGACGGAGGGGAACTCCCGGGCCATCCAGGCATCGAACGCATAGTGCAGAAACAGGTTCGCCAGGACCGGTGAAACCGCGGACCCCTGCGGGGTGCCACGGTCTCGGTCCTGAACGCTGCCGTCGGGATGCACCATCGGCGCAGCCAACCAGCGCCGCACGTACAGCACCACCCAACGGTCCTCGGTGTTGGCCTCCACCGCCTTGAGCAGCAGGTCATGGTCGACGCTGTCGAAGAACGCGCGGATGTCCAGATCGAGCACCCAGTCCTTGCTCCAGCATCGTCGCCGGGTCACCGCTACCGCATCCAGGGCCGACCGCCGCGGCCGATACCCGTAGGAGTCAGGGTGGAACATCGGTTCCACCCTGGCCTCCAGCCGGGCCGCGACCACGGTCTGGGCGATCCTGTCCGCGACAGTTGGTACCCCGAGCACCCTGACCTTGCCGTCAGGCTTGGGGATCGGCACCGCGCGCACCGGCGGCGGGAAGTAGGACCCCGAGGACATCCGATTCCAAACCTTGTACAGGTTGCCCCGTAGATCGGCCTCGAACTCCTCGATGGTCACCTCATCCACCCCCGAAGCGCCCTTGTTCGCCTTCACCCGCTCATACGCCTGCCACACCTCCCACTTGGAGATCTCGAACGACTTGCCTTCCGTCAGTGACGTGCTCACCGCGGTTCCTCCCACCCTTGTGGTTGACCCGACGAACAGATCACGGTGGCCTGGCCCCTTCGCTCCACGCCCATTACAGGCACTTCGCCGCTACTACGAGCCAGTCCGCCAACCCATCCCGCATCGGTACTCAGCACCTCGCAGTTTCTGCTGCTTGGTGGTCTTCCTCTCTCCACCCCCACGGGTAGACGTATCGGGATGGGCCTTCCCACGTTCCGTGCAGCAGCCGCAGACCAGGCTCGCGTCGCCTTCATGCCGGACACCACCTGGCCAGTCAGCGGGCTCCCGCCAGGCTCATCCCGGGGACAACCTGAAACCCCGGTTTCGATGTCGTGTTGATTATCATCTCGACACTTCAACGGCGATTCACTCACGTTCGCCTTCCTGATCCCTACCTGACACCTCAACCGGTGCCTTCTCCTCATCGCTCACCACCCCGGCCTTGCAGCCAGGGCAGCATGAGGCGGTTTGGAGCCTCCCCCACGCAGGGCGACTCCGAAGGGCCTTCCTTCATCAGCTGCACAGCACCGTCCTCAGCAACGACTACCTACACATCGCACCTCCGACGTTCGTGGCACACCAGGTTCTGATCATTGCTCGAGGTCCTGCACGGAACAGGATCTACCCGCAGGCGGGGCAAGGCGGCTAGTCACCGGGAGTCTGGCGGCAGCGATGTGCGCGACCCTTTCTCTGGTGTTGCTGACTGGGTGTTCTGGAGGCGGCGAAAGAGAGAAGGCTGCTGCAAGTGAACCGCAGGTCCAGGCCACGGAGCCTGCTCCAACCCGGAGCGCCGGCGGGCCGGCAACGCCGGACTCGGCCCAGGGGGACCCGGATGGTTCAAGCCTCACGGTGACGGCGTGGGGCGTGCCGATCCCGGACGCGCCAATCGACCGGAGCAATGAGGCCGAACTAACTAGGCAGTGGTGGACCGCCAAGGCACAGTGCCTGTCGGACGATGGTTTTCCAGCGTTCTACGACCGGTGAGGGCATCACGATCACTGGCGGCGGCGTCGACCAGAAGGCGGCCCGTCAACCCGCGTCCACAGCCTGCGAGGAGGAGACGACGGCCCAGCTGGGCCCACTGCCGGCGGCCATCCCGTACTCCGTGGAGGAGTTGCGGGCCCAGCACGCGCTTCTGGTTGATTCAGCCAGCTGCTTGGAAGAGGCGGGCTATCCGCCGGCCTCGGCGCCGCCCAGCGTGGACTCCTTCGTGGCGAACGAGCACCTGTTCTATGCGGGGCACGAGCAGGCTGAAGCCAACCGCTGGAGCCCTTACCCGGAGGACCCGAACGCCTACCTGCAGGCCGTGAAGACCTGCCCATACCCCATGGGCCCGCAGATTACGGCTTGGCTCGCGGAGAACTCATGACCATCCGCGACGCACCTCCCGTCGGAACTAGCTAGCTCGGCAGGCGAAAGGCAACACCTGAGGGCCGCATCAAAGACCCGACTCTGCCGCAACCGGGGCGGTGCTGAATGCGTCAGGCGATAGTTTCGAAGTGCAACCGTAGGCCAAGGACATGGGCAACCTTGACCACGGTTGCCAATGAGGGGTTTCCGTCCGCGGAGAGTGCCTTGTACAGGCCTTCTCGGCTCATCCCGGCCTGTCGGGCGATCTCGCTCAGGTTGCGAGAGCGAGCGATGGCTCCGAGCGCGGCAGCGATGACCTTCGGGTCATCCTCGGCTTCTTCCAGGACCGCTTCCAGGTAGGCGGCCACGTCCTCGAAGGTGTTGAGGTAGTCCGCGCTGTCGAAGGGGGCGAATGTCTCGTTGGTCATGGTCGGTTCCTTTTCCATTCGGCGGCGATGTCGTGGGCCTTGCGGATGTCTGTTTCCTGGGTCGACTTGTCGCCACCGGTCAGCAGCAGGACGACCCGGTCGTCGTGGGTCAGGTAGTAGATGCGATATCCCGGGCCGTAGTTGATTCGCATCTCGCTGACGCCCTGCCCGACAGGCTTGACGTCGCCGGGGTTACCCGCCGCGAGCCGGTTGATCCGGACCAGCACGCGCGCGGCCGCACGTTGGTCCTTCAGCTTGCCCAGCCATCGATCGAACGTTGCGGATCGGACGACCTGCACCATATGTGAACTGTAGTTGACACCAAGTTTGTCGTGCAAGCCGTCCCGTGACGCACTGTTTTGCCGCGGGCCGCTAGTTCCGGCTAGTGCCACTTGGCCAAGTGGCGAGCTGCCACATGGTGGTCGGCCGTGCCGCTGGCGACGGCGATGACCAGGTCGTATGCGTCGTCGTCTGGTGCATGGAGATCGATGTCGTTGAGTCCGTAGAACACGACTACCGCGAGCCATCCCAGGCGCTTGTTGCCATCGACGAGCGGGTGGTTTACGACGATGGACTCCAGCAGCGCGCCCGCCTTGGCATCGATGTCTTGGTAGGCGTCATGTCCGAAGACGCTGGAGCTGGGGCGGTGGGCCGCCGAATCCAGCAGGCCAAGGTCCTGGATCGGACCTACGCCCAGGTCCGCTGCCAGGGTGAGCAGGTCCTCGGTCGTCCGTACTCCACGGGTCAGCGTCCGAGACGCTCGAGCAGGTCCGCGTACCGCTCTCGCCCACGTGCGGACAGCTCACGCACACGCTCCTCGTGCCCGCGCCGTGCGGCCGCCTCCCGGATCGCCCGCACCGTCGCCTCCTGCTTGCTGACACCCTCGGCCTCGGCCAGGGCTGCCAAGGCTCGCTCGTCCTCCGGAGACAGTCGCAGAGTCATCGCCATTGGGCCATGGTATCACTCTGGTATCTGACGCTCAGGCCGCGCGTGTGCCGCGGTGGAGACGCTCGCCTCTGTTGCCCGATTCATGCTGTTCAGGGAACACCGCTAAGCACACATGCGGAGGGGGTTCGGCAGGCGCCGGCCTTGCGCCTCGAGCGCTGGGCGTGCGGCAGACGTAAGTGGCCACTCGCGGCTACCCAGCGGCCTTGGGGGATGAGTGCGGCCACACGGGCCGCCCCTCACCCAGGAGACGACCATGGCTGCCACCTTCACCCGCAAGCTCGTGTCGCTGGCCGAGGCGGCCGACGTCCTCGCGGTCTCGACGAAAACCGTTCGCCGCTACATCGCCGACGGGCACCTCGACGCCGTCCGGCTCGGGCGCAAGACGCTGCGGATCAAGCTCGACTCGATCGAGAGGTTCATCGACGCCCGGCCAGTCGGAGGGTGGCGCCGGACCGGCTGAGGGGGTCAGATGCGTGCCCAGAAGCGACCGAGAAGGGTCATGACGGCTCCTCTCGGTCGAGGAGGCAATCAGCTACGAACGATGCATAGTCGCTGCACCCGAAAACGAAAAGGCCGCTGAACTTGCGTTTCCGCAGGTCAGGGGCCTTTTCCCAGCGCTCCCCCGGTTGGACTCGAACCAACAACCTGCCGGTTAACAGCCGGCTGCTCTGCCAATTGAGCTACAGGGGAATGGTGCAGCGAGGACACACCCTAGCAGCCGTCCTGTCCCCTCCCGAAATCCGGTCGTCATCACCAGCGGGCGCCGGTCGGCGCCGGTGGGTCGACGCCGTCAGGGGCGCTGCGGCAGCGGGTCCATGCCGGTCTGGTCGCGCAGCTCCTGCCGGGCCGCCAGCACGCGTGCGGCCAGGTCCGGGTCGCCGGCACGCGCACCGTGACCGAGGATCACCTGCTCGCGCAGCTCACGGGTGCGCAGCACCTTGCGCACGGTGACCCGCGCGGTGCGGCGGGGCCCGAGGTCGACGGCGCGGGTCAGCACGACGCTGGCCGTGGTGCGGTCCCGGAAGACTCCCGCCACGCGTCCGGGGCCGGTCAGCCGCTGCAGCCGCCACCCGCGCGGCTCGTGGCCGTCGACGAAGCTCACCGACAGCGTCCATGCCTCGGGGTCCCAGGCTCCGGTGTCGACCAGGTGCCAGGGCCGGTCCAGCAGCGTCTCCCCCTCGGGCGTCCGCTCCAGCAGTCGCCAGGTGGTGAGCACCACCCAGCGTCCACCGTCGTCCTCGCGCGCACTGGCCAGCACCTGCTCGCCGCGGCCCAGGTCGGCGAGCACCGCCCGGGGCACATCGTCGGGTCGTTCTTCGGGACGCACCACCGGTCCGTCCAGCGTCTTCCTCCGGAAGCGGTCGCGCAGCGCCATCAGCTCATCCTGTCCTTGAGGGCAGCGCGCTCGCGCTGCAGTCCCATCAGCTCCTCGACGAGCCTGCGCGCCTCGGGCGAGCCCTCGGGCTCGCGCTGGGCCATGCCCATCGTCGCCGCGATCCGCTGCTCCAGGCCGGCCAGCCGCACCCGCAGCACCAGGGAGTCGACGTAGACCGTCGGCGGCATCCCGGTCTCGGCGTCCAGGCGGGTCGGCAGCGGGGCGACCGCCAGCTCGTGCACCAACGGCCGCACCAGCGGCGGGGTCTGCGCGAGGACCGCCTGGTTCCAGGCGGCCGCGCTCAGCCCGTCCGCGGCCCAGACGCCGCCGGCCTGCTGGAGGGCGTGCCAGACCGCCTGGTGCACCGGCGCCCGCAGCTGTCCGGCGGGCAGCTCGTCCATGTCCTCGGCGAAAATCGCCAGCGGATACTGCAGCGCGACCTGGAGCAAGTTACGCTCGGCGACCTGCACGGGGTCGGTGAGGTCGGGAGCCGGTGCCGGCGGCCCCTCCTGGCCGGACCCCCCGTGCCCGGACTCGCCCTGGCCGACGGTCGTGGGGTGGCCGCGCGCGGGACGCCCGCGGTCGCCCCTGCGGGTCCCGCTGCGCTGCACCTCGACCGTCAGCGCCGAGGGGTCCACGCCCATCCAGCCGGCCACGTCGCGCACGTACTCCGGGCGCAGGGCGGCGTCCTTGACCCCCGCCAGGATCGGGGCGACGGCCCGCATCGCCTGGACCCGCTCCTGCGCCAGGGTGAGGTCGTAAGGAGCAAGCGTGGTCCGCACCGCGAACTCGAACATCGGGATCGCGCCCTCGACGAGCGCCTGCACGGCCTCCGGCCCACCGCGCAGCCACAGGTCGTTGGGGTCCTGGCCCTCCTCGGCCACCGCGACGAAGGACTGCGCCGCCCAGCGCTCGTCGTGCTCGAAGGCCCGCATCGCCGCCTTCTGCCCGGCGGCGTCGCCGTCGAAGGTGAACACGACGCGCGCCGGCGCCCGGCCCGCCTCGTCGCGAAGGATGCGCCGCAGCATCGTGACGTGGTCGTCGGCGAAGGCGGTCCCGCAGGTCGCCACCGCCGTGCCGACCCCGGAGAGGTGCGCGGCCATCACGTCGGTGTAGCCCTCCACCACGACCGCGCGGCGCTCGGTCGCGATCGCCTTCTTGGCCAGGTCGAGCCCGTAGAGGACGGCCGTCTTCCTGTAGATCGGCGTCTCGGAGGTGTTGAGGTACTTCGCCGCGATCCGGTCGTCGTCGTAGAGGCGGCGTGCCCCGAACCCGACGGTGTCGCCGGCGATCGAGCGGATCGGCCACATCACCCGGCCCCTGAAGCGGTCGTACAGACCGCGCGAGCCCCGGCCGACCAGACCGCCGACGACCATCTCCTGCTCGGTGAAGCCCTTCTCACGCAGGTGGCGCGCGAGAGCCTCACCGGAGTTCGGGGAGTAGCCGACCATGAACTGACGGGCGTGGTCGCCGTCGAAACCCTTGTCGCGCAGGAACGCCCGGGCCGCCCGTCCCTCGGGACCGTCCAGCAGCGCATGGTGGTAGAACTCCTCGGCCACCCTGTGCGCCTCCATCAGTCGGGTCCGCTGCCCGGTCGGGACGGTCTGCCCGTCGTCGCGCCCGCCCCTTGTGCCGGGACCCGTCTCGTCGTAGCGCAGGGTGATGCCGAGCCGGTCGGCCAGCCGCTCGACGGACTCGGCGAAGGTCAGGTGGTCGATCTTCTGCACGAAGTCGAGGACGTCGCCGCCCTCCTCGCAACCGAAGCAGTGGAAGTAGCCGACCGCCGGACGCACCGTGAAGGAGGGCGTCTTCTCGTCGTGGAAGGGGCACAGACCCTTCAGGGTGCCCACTCCCCCGCCGCGCAGCGTGACGTGCTCGCGCACGACGTCCTCGATCGAGGCGCGGTCCTTGACGACCTGCACGTCCTCGGGCTTGATCCGACGGGCCATCACGCACCTCCTCGGCAGCACCGGCCTGGCAAAAAGAATCTGGTTGTGGGAAGGAGTCTAGGTCGGGCAGCGTTGGCCCTCTGTCACCCGCCCACAGGCGGGTGCCCGGCGGCCCGTCAGGACGGACGACGGACGCACCGGGGACGACCCACGACGACATCGAAGGTCTGACCACCCATGCACGAGCCTCTCCCCGCGGCGACGACCACGGTGCTGCGCACCCTCGTCGTGGCAGCCTTCGTCGTCATCCTCAACGAGACCCTGCTGGTCAACGCGCTGCCCCAGCTGATGGACTCCCTGCGCATCGACGAGCGCGCCGCCCAATGGCTCTCGACCGGCTTCATGCTCACCCTGGCCGTGGTCATTCCCACGACCGGCTGGCTGCTCCAGCGGCTCGGGGTGCGCTCGGCGTTCCGCCTGGCCATGGGCCTGTTCATCCTCGGCACGGCCGCCTCCATCGTCGCGCCGAGCTTCCCCTTCCTGCTCGCCGGCCGCGTCGTCCAGGCCGGCGGCACCGCGATCATGATGCCGCTGCTGATGACCACGCTCATGAACCTCGTGCCGCCGAACGCGCGCGGCCGGATCATGGGCAACGTGACGCTGGCGATCGCGGTCGCCCCGGCGCTGGGCCCGGCCGTCTCCGGCCTGGTCCTGCAGTGGCTCGACTGGCGCTGGCTCTTCGGCCTGGTGCTGCCGATCGCGGTCGTCGTCGCCCTGCTCGGCCTGCGCGCGCTGCGTGTCGCGGAGGTCACCGACCCCGACGGTCCCCGGCCCCGCCTGGACGGCCTCAGCGTGGTGCTGACCGCGGTCGGCTCCGGTTCGCTCGTCTACGGCCTCGCCGAGGCGGGCGGCGGCACCGGGGAGGGTCCGGCCCCGCTCCTCCCCGCTCCCGTCGCGGTCCTCGTCGGCCTGCTCGGACTGGCGCTGTTCGGCTGGCGCCAGCTGCGGCTGCAGCGCTCCGGCTCCCCGTTGCTCGACCTGCGGGTGCTGCGCCACGGCCAGTACACCGTGGCCCTCGCCCTGAGCTCGCTCGCCTTCATGAGCATGATGGGGCTGATGATCCTGCTGCCCCTGTACCTCCAGCAGGTCCGTGACCTCTCGGTGCTCCAGACCGGGCTGCTCCTCATGCCCGGCGGCCTGATCATGGGCCTGCTCGGCCCGCGGGTCGGCCGCTGGTTCGACCGTCTCGGCGGCCGGCCGTTGGTCATCCCGGGCGCGCTGGTCCTGCTCGTGGCGCTGGTCGCAATGACCGCGGCGACCCTGTTCGACCCATGGTGGCCCTTCCTCCTCGGGCATGTCACCGCCAGCGTCGGTCTTGCTCTGATGATGACCCCCGCCTTCACCGGCGGTCTCGGCGCGCTGCCCCGGCACATGTACGCCTTCGGCAGCGCCCTGCTCGGCACCGTCCAGCAGGTGGCCGCCGCCGCCGGCACCGCGCTGTCCATCGCCGTCCTCGCCTGGCGCCAGGCCGCACTCCTCTCCGGCGGGAGCGTGCCGGACACCGCGATGGAGGCAGGCGTGCGCGCGGCACTCATCGTCGGTGTCGGCCTCGCCGTGGTGGTCGTGCTCGTCTCGCTCTTCGTGCGCAGTGGCCCCGGTGGCGAGCCGGTCGGCGCCGGCTCCCCGGAGGAGGAGGCGACCGTGGGAGACCCCGAGGCCACCGACGGGACGGACGGCACCGACGAGAGCCAGCTGCATACCCCCGCCTCGCTAGGCTGAGGCATGGCCTCCCCCACGAGCCCGGCGACGCAGGTCGAGGTCGGTGGACGCACGGTGCGGATCAGCAACCCGGACCGGGTCTACTTCCCCGACCCCGGACTGACCAAGCTCGACCTCGTCCGCTACTACGAGTCGGTCGGCGACGGGATCGTCAGGGCACTGCGCGAACGGCCGTGCATGATGCACCGCTTCCCCGACGGCATCGCCGGGGAGCGGGTGCACCAGAAGCGGCTGCCCCGCGGCGCGCCGGACTGGGTGGAGACGGTCCGTGTCACCTTCCCGCGGTGGAACCGGACGGCCGACGAGCTGTGCGTCACCGAGCTGGCGCAGGTGGTGTGGTCGGTGCAGATGTCGTGCGTGGAGTTCCATCCGTGGAACAGCCGCCGCGGCCACGTGGAGCAGCCCGACGAGTGGAGGATCGACCTGGACCCCGGCGACGACTGCGACTTCGCCACCGTCCGTCGGGTATGCGGTGTGGCCAAGGAGGTGCTCGACGAGCTGGGGGCGGTGGGCTGGCCGAAGACGACGGGCAGCAAGGGCATCCACGTCTACGTGCGCATCCCTCCCGATCACGGGTTCGGCGACGTGCGCCGGGCCGCGCTGGCCTTCGCCCGCGAGGTGGAGCGACGCACGGACGAGGCGACGACGACGTGGTGGCGCAAGGACCGGGACCCGCGCAAGGTCTTCGTGGACTTCAACCAGAACGCCCGGGACCACACGATCGCTGCGGCCTACTCCGTGCGCGCGACCCCCGACGCGCGGGTCTCGGCGCCGATGACGTGGGATGAGGTCCCCGACTGTGACCCCGGCGACTTCACGGTGCTGACGATGCCGGCCCGTTTCGGCGAGCTGGGCGACCTGCACGCGGGGATCGACGACGCCGTCTTCGACATCGCGCCGCTGCTGGAGTGGGCGGCGCGCGACGAGGCCGAGGGGGCGGAGCCGGCTCCGGAGCCGGACCCTGACTGACCCGTCGGCCGCCGCCCGTCAGTGGGTGGGCGGTCGCGCCGGCAGCCGGACGCGCATGACCGTGCTGCCCGTCTCGGACTCGATCTCGATCGCCCCGCCGTGCCGCTCGACGACGATGCGTCGGGCGATGTCCAGGCCCAGGCCGGTCCCCTTGCCCACCGGCTTGGTCGTGTAGAACGCCTCGAACGCCCTGCCGACGACCTCCTGCGGCATGCCTGGGCCGGTATCGGCGATCTCGACCACGACCCCGCCGTCCTCGCCCGGGCGTGACGTCAGACGCAGGGTCCCGCGGCCGTCCATGGCGTCGATGGCGTTGTCGACGAGGTTGGTCCAGACCTGGTTGAGCTCACCGGCGAAGGCCTCGATGCGCGGCACCCCCTCTCCGTAGTCGCGGACCACCTCCACGCCCTCCCTGAGCCGGTGGCCCAGGACCAGCAGCGTGCTCTCGATGCCCTCGCGCACGTCGAGGCGCTGCAGTGCCGCGCGGTCCAGCTGGGAGTAGGACCGCACCGCGGTGACGAGCTCGGAGATCCGTCGCGTGGACTCGGCGATCTCGGCCCGCAGCATGCCGCTCTCCAGGCTGCTGACGATCCAGTCCAGCCCGGCCTGCACGGCGCCCCGTCCGACGACGCCGACCAGCTGGTCGCACCAGGCCACGTCGGCGCTGGCGCTGGCCAGCACCGGGGCCAGCTCCCAGGTGCGGTCGGCCCCGTCGCGCTCCAGGCGCTCGACGAGCACGTCCTCGAGGTCGGCCAGGTCGACGTGCGGCGGTGCCGGCCGGGCGGCCAGGTCGCGTCGCAGCGTGTCGAGAGCGACGAACTGCTCCGGGGAGATGCCGTGCTGGCCCAGCTCGGTCAGCGAGCTCAGCAGTCGGTCGTCGGCCGCCCCGAGCGAGTCGACGGCGCGGGCCGCCGCCGCCGCGGGGTTGTTGATCTCGTGGGCGAGGCCTGCGGCGAGCTTGCCGAGCGTGGCCAGCGCGTCACGCTGGCGGGCGGTGGCCTCGATGTAGAGCGCGAGCCCGTAGAGACCCCGGATGAGGTGGCCGCCGAACGGGAACCAGGCGTCGGTGAGGTCGCGCAGGGCCGTCGAGGGGACCTCCAGCATGCGGCCCGGCCCGGCCCCGATCCCGGTGGCGAGATAGACGCCGGACTCGACCCAGGCGCGGAAGCCGCCGGCCCACTTGCCGGGCGCGTCCATCCGTCCGACCAGCATGTCCTCGTCGGTGGTGCGGCGGCGCAGGTCGACCTCGCCCTCGACGAGCACCCACCAGGAGTAGGCGTAGGCACCCTCGGCGAACAGCAGCTCACCCCGACCGAAGGACGTCTCGCGCCCGGCCGCGACCAGCTCGGCCAGCTGCTCGAGGGTAAGGCCGGCGAAGAGGTCGATGGCCCGGAGGTCCTCTGCGTGCACGGCTCTGCCTCTCAGGTGGTGGCGAGATAGCGGTGGACGAAGTGGACCGCCATCGCGCCCTCGCCGACGGCAGAGGCGACCCGCTTCATGGAGTCCAACCGCACGTCGCCGGCGGCGAACACCCCGGGCAGGCTCGTCTCCAGGGCGAAGGGGGGACGCTCCAGGCCCCATCCGTGCCCGTCGGCGTGCGCCAGCTCGGGCCCGGTCAGCACGAAGCCCTTGGTGTCGCGCAGCACGGACTCACCCAGCCAGTCGGTGCGGGGGACCGCGCCGATGTAGGCGAACACCCAGCTCGTCGCGACCTGCTCCTCCTGCCCGGTGTCCCGGTCGCGCAGCGTGATCTCCTCCAGGTGACCGTCGCCCCGTCCCCGGACCACCTCGGTGCGGTGCCGCACCTCGATGTTCTCGGCCGCCTCGATCCGGTCGACCAGGTACCGCGACATCGAGGCGGCCGTCGACTCGCCGCGCACCAGCACGACAACCTTCCGGGCGTGCCGCGCGAGGTTGAGCGTGGCCTGCCCGGCGGAGTTCGCGGCGCCGACGACGTAGACCTCGTCGCCCTCGCACTGGCTCGCCTCGCTGGCGGTCGCCCCGTAGTAGACGCCGCGCCCGGTGAACTCGTCGAGCCCCTCACCCTCCAGGCGGCGGTAGGAGACACCGGTGGTGACGACCAGGGCCCGGGCCTCGATCTCCCCCTCGCCGTCGAGCAGGACCGCCCGCACGGGCCCGCGCTGCTCCAGGCCGACGACGTCGCGGGCCACCACCATCTCGGCTCCGAACCGGGCGACCTGGGCCACTGCTCGGTGCGTCAGATCGGCACCGCTCAGTCCGCGCGGGAAACCGAGGTAGTTCTCGATCGCGGCGCTCTGCCCCGCCTGGCCGCCGGGCGCCTCGCGCTCGACGACGACCGTGCTCAGCCCTCGGACGCGGCGTACACGGCCGAGGCCAGGCCGGCGGGCCCGCCGCCGACGATGCACAGGTCGTAGAGCGGCTGCTCGGCCCGGGTGCGCAGGCCCAGCGCCGTGGCCAGCTCGGTGCTGCTGGGTGCCTTCAGCGTCGGGCCGTCGGGCAGCAGCACGAGCGGGAGGTCCGCCGGACCGGCCTTCGCCGCCGCGCGCAGCCGCTCCCCCTCCTCGTCCTGCTCGACGTCGATCCACCGGTAGGGCACGTGGTTGCGCACCAGGAAGTGCTTGGTCAGGTGCGCCTCCTCGGACCACCGGACGCCGACGACGCGGACCTGCGACCTGAGGTCGGGGTTGGCGTGCCGCCAGTCGTCGAGCAGGTCGTCGACGACCGGGTAGAGGCGCTCCTGCGGCGGGTCCCACGGCTTGAGCAGGTAGTGGTCCGGCCCGACGTCGTTGATCGCCCGGATCGCGGCCTCGGTATCGGCGTAGGCGGTGAGGAGCAGCTGCTTGGCACCGGCCGCCTGCGGGCGTGCGCGCTCCAGCAGCTCGATGCCGCTCATTCCCGGCATGCGCTGGTCGGTGACGATGAGGGCGACCGGCTGCTCGCGCAGGGCGAGCCGGTCCAGCACGTCCAGCGCCTCCTGGCCGGACGTCGCACCGATCACCCTGTAGTCGGCGCCGTAGCGCTGGCGCAGGTCGCGTGTGATGGCTGCGGACACCATCGGGTCGTCGTCGGCCGTCAGGATCGCTGGCTTGCTCATGCGTGCCCTTCCGACGTCACGAACTAGGTGGAGCATAGGCCGTCGGGCGTCGTCGGCGCCAGGGTGCGCGGGCCACCGCCGGAGGGCGGCTCAGCCGGTCCGCACGTCCACGACCAGCCGCAACGGGTCGTGCAGCACGAAGACGCGGTAGGGACGGGGCTCGCCCCGCACCCCGACGAACACCTGCAGCGTGCCCTCGAAGGGCGTCGTCCGCCGCACCTGGACCACCCCGCCCAGGTCGCCGGGTTCGAGCACGAGGGTGCCGTCCGCGTAGACGTCCGAGCCGGGGTCCGGGTAGGCCATGCCGGTGAGCACGAGCCCCAGGACGCTGTCGCCCGCGACCCCCGCCGGTGCTCCGGAGCCGTCGAGGGTGGGGGCGTCGGTGTAGGCCGCCCGCCAGCCCGGGTCGTCGGTCCCGGTGAGGTCGAGGACCACCCGGTCGAACCCGTCGTGCCGTCCGGCGCGGAGCGTGGGGGCGAACAGGTCGCCGCCGGCTCCCGGCCACGGCTGGCCCACCGACTCCTCCAGGGGGTCGACGAACGCCGGCCCGGCGACGGCGCCCGGGGCGCCGGAGGCGGTGCCGCCGCTCGTGGGCGCGGTGGTGCCGTCGGCGCCGGTCGGGGCCGCCGTGCCGTCCGAGCTCCCCGTGGGCTCCGGGCGCTCGGTCCTCGGCGCGTCGGTCCTCGGCGCGTCGGTCCTCGGAGCGTCCGTGCTCGGCGCGTCCGTGCTCGGCGCGTCGGTCCTCGGCGCGTCCGTGCTCGGCGCGTCCGTGCTCGGAGCGTCCGTGCTCGGCTCGTCCGTGCTCGGAGCGTCGGTGGTGGACGCCGGAGGGACCACCACGGAGACGAGCAGCCAGTCGTCGCCGAGCTCGCGCAGGTAGCCGCCCCGGGAGAGCGTGTGGATCCAGAAGTCCTCGGCGGCCTGCGCGTCCTCCGGGCAGCCCTGGTCGTCGGTCGCCAGGTCGCCGGCGGGGAAGCGTCCCTCCGCGGACAGCGTGAGGTCCTGCTGGAACCAGCCACCGCCGCAGTCGTCCGCGGCGAAACCCCACCCGCGCCCGGCAGCATCGCCGAACTCCAGGGTCGTTCTTCGCGGGTCGGCGCCCACCACCTCTGCCGCCGGGGTGCTGGTCCCCCACAGGTCCTCGGCCAGGACCCAGGAGGTGCCCTCCAGCGCGCCGGCCGACGGGACGGTGGGCTGCTCCGTCCCGCTCTGCGATGACTGCGCGCCGACGACGTCGGGCGCTGCGAAGACGAAGGTGGTGTATCCGTCCGGCACCGCGGCCGGGGCGGTCGGCGCCGTGCCGGACCCGCCCGCCAGGCCGGTCTGCACCGCCACGCCCACGGCGGTGACGATCGCCGCGCCGGCGACGATCGCCGCACCCGCCCCGCGGCGGGCGCGCCGCCGCCGACCCGCGGCCCACTGACGGTCCACGTCCATCCCGCCCCCGAGGTCCGCGCCGCCGTCCAGCAGGTCGGCGGCACCGTCCAGCAGGTCATGGAGCTCCCGATCCCGCAGCTCGCTCATCGTGTGCCTTCCTTCTCCCGCTGCTCGGCCCGCCCGGCCGTCAGCTCCTCGCGCAGCCGGGCCACGGCCTGGTGGGACAGGCTCTTGACCGTCCCGATCCTGATCCCCATGACCTCGGCGGTCTGCGCCTCGGTCAGGTCCTCGAAGTAGCGCAGGACCAGCGCCGCCCGCTGCCGTGGCGGCAGCGTCCGCAGTGCGTCGTGCACCTCCTGGTCCCTGGCGCGCTCCTCCGTGCCGTCGGCCATGGAGCGCTCGGGAAGGTGACCGGAGACCACCTCACGCCGGGTCCTGCGCCACAGCGAGACCCGCTGCCGGTAGATCACCCGCCGCACGAAGGCGTCGGGGTGGTCCACCGACTCCCACCGTGAGGCCAGGGCGACGAGCGCCTCCTGCAGCAGGTCCTCGGCCGTCGTCGCGTCGCCGCACATGAGGTAGGCGGCGCGCCGCAGCTGGGCCTGCCGGGCCAGGACGAAGTCGGTGTACGCCGGGTCGGTCGTCACCATGTCTGCCCTGACCTCTCACTCGCCGCCGCCGGACCCGCTCACCCACCGTGTCGCACGAGGGCTCCGAATGGTTCAGTCTGCCCCCCGGGGTGGGTAGCCGGGAAGGGCCAGCGGCCTGCCGTCCTCCCAGCCGCGCAACGCGCAGGTGACCGCCTCGCCGCACGCGGCCGCCACGTCCGGAACCTCTCGGCGCCCTCGGGCACTCACCCGGTCAGCTCTCGCACGATCTCGGCCGCGGGCCGTTCCTGGATGGCCCGCCAGCCGCTGCCCGCCCACACGTGGACGCCCTGGACGTCGCCCGCCTCGGCCGCCGCCCTGCGGACCGGGGAGCTGACCTGCCCGACGACCGGGAACGCGCTTGGTGCCAGGGGCCCCATCTCGTCGACGAAGGCGTTGCGGACCGCGCCGGCGACCCTCCCGGTGAAGGCCCGGGTGGTGACCCTCTCGGTCAGCGAGGGGTCGCGCAGCGCACGCCGGTAGGTCGACGTGGTGCCCGCCTCGTCGGCCATCAGCAGCGCGGTGCCGACCTGCACGGCGACCGCCCCGGCCTCGAGCGCACGACGGACGTCGCCGGAGGTCGTCACACCGCCGGCCGCCACGAGCGGGAGCTCGCCGGCGGCCCCGGAGCGGACCACCTCCAGCAGGCCCAGGTGGTCGACGACCTCCGGGTCGGCCAGCGGGTCGTGGCTGCCCCGGTGGCCACCGGCCTCGTGGCCCTGGAGCACGAGCACGTCCGCGCCGGCCGCGTGCGCCGCCAACGCTTCCGCGCCCGAGGTGACCGTGACGTGCACCTCGCAGCCGGCCGCGCGCCAGCGCGCCACGGCGTCCGCGCCGGGCACCCCGAAGGTGCAGGACACCACCGCCGGGGCGAAGGTCTCCACGAGCGCCACCTTGTCCGCCCAGTGGTCGGTGCTGCCCCAGGACGGGGTGCCCGGATCGACGCCGAGCGCCGCGGCCCGAGGCAGCAGGGCGTCACGGTATGCCGTGACGGCGGCCTCGTGCGCGGCCCGGTCCACCCGGTGCGGCACGAACAGGTTGATCCCGAACGGCCGCGCCGTGAGGTCGCGCACGTCGACGACGTCCCCCGCCACCTGCTCGGGGGTGCGGTAGCCGGCCGGCAGCATGCCCAGCCCGCCCGCCTCGCAGACCGCTGCCACGAGCGGCGGGAGGCTGACCCCGCCCGCCATGGGGGCGCTGACGACGGGGACCGCGAGGTCGCTCAGCAGACTCACTCCATACCTCCTGCTAGGTGGTGCCGCCACGGTGGACGACGAGGGCTCGGGCGTCGCTGAGGCTGGCCACCTGGTCCACGACCGCCCGCAGGGCGGCGTCGTCGTCGGGCGCCGCGTCGTAGGCTTCGCGGTGGACCGGGTCCAGGGTGCCGGGGTCGCGCCGGTAGGCCTCGACCAGGGCCGCGATGACGGCCCGCTCGGCGTCCATGACGGTGCGGCGCTCCTCGCTCAGCATGACGAAGTGGGCGGCGACCGCCTTGAGCGCGGCCGCCTGCGCGCGGACCACGTCGGGCACCACGAGGTCGGCGGAGTAGCGGCTGAGCACCCCGTCGCCGTAGCGCTCGCGGGTGGCCAGCTCGACGGTGTGCACGAAGTGGCCGATGAGCCGGGAGGTCATGTCCTTCAGGGCGGCCAGGTCCGCGCGCCGACCGTCGTGGCGCTCGGGCACCCACCCGGTGGCGAGCACCTCCTGCAGCGCGGCCCGGAGCGCCCCGACCTCCAGGTCGGGGGCGTACCAGTCGCGGGCCAGCTCGGCGACCACGGTCTGCACCTCCGGCGAGCGCAGCGCGGCGGGGTCGACCCGCCCGGAGGCGATCGCGTCCTCGACGTCGTGCACGCAGTAGGCGACGTCGTCGGACCAGTCCATGACCTGCGCCTCCAGGCAGCGGCGGTGGGGGGCCTGCGAGGGCGACCCGGTCCGCACCCACGCGAAGACCTCGGCGTCGTCGGCGTAGACCCCGAACTTGCGCGACCGGTGGTCGGGCCCACCGCCGCGCTGCCAGGGGTACTTGGTGGCGGCGTCGAGGCTGGCGCGCGTCAGGTTGAGCCCCGCGGGGCGCCCGTCCGGGTGGGACCGCTTGGCCTCCAGCCGGGTCAGCACCCGCAGCGTCTGGGCGTTGCCCTCGAAGCCCCCGATGCCGGCCGTCAGCTCGTCCAGCGCCGCCTCGCCGTTGTGCCCGAAGGGCGGGTGGCCGATGTCGTGGGCGAGGCAGGCGGTGTCGACGACGTCCGCGTCGCAGCCGAGCGCGGCCCCGAACTCGCGCCCGATCTGGGCGACCTCCAGGGAGTGGGTCAGCCGGTTGCGCACGAAGTCGTCGCTGGTCGGGCGCACCACCTGGGTCGTCGCCGCCAGCCGGCGCAGCGCCGCCGAGTGCAGCACGCGGGCGCGGTCGCGGGCGAAGTCGTGCCGGTCCGAGCGCTTCTGCGCGGGGTCCTCGGCGACCCAGCGCTCCCGGTCGGTGGCGGCATACCCTGCCACGTCGCCGTCCGTCGGGGTGCTCACCCTCGACAGGGTATGCGGTGCACCCCGGCGGTCGTGCGAGGCTGGGTGCGTGCGTATCACCGAGCTGTGGGTCTATCCGGTCAAGTCGCTCGCCGGCCAGCAGGTCCAGGAGGTCGAGGTCGAGCCGTGGGGTCCGGCCGGGGACCGGCGCTGGGCGCTGGTCGACGAGGCGGGCGAGAAGGTCACGGCCCGCGAGGAGCACGCGCTGCTGGGGCTGCGTGCCACGCAGGTGGACGAGGAGACGATCCGGATCCACGACCGCGACGGCGGGAGCATCCTGGTCGACACGCCGCTGGGGGTCCCACCGGTGCCGGTGAGCCACTCCCGGCAGGGTTTCGCGGCACCGGCGGACGAGGACGTCAACTGGTGGATCGCCGAGCGCGTCGGCCGGCCGCTGCGGCTGGTCTGGCAGGAGGACCCCACCGTGCGGCGCGTCTCCGGCGCGCACGGCGGGCTGGACGGGGACACGCTCTCGCTGGCCGACGCCGGGCCGCTGCTGCTGACCTCGCAGAGCTCGTTGGCCCGGCTCCAGGCGTGGGTGGGTGAGGAGCCGGTGCTGTCGATGGGCCGGTTCCGCCCCAACGTCGTGGTCGACGGCGAAGACCCGTTCGAGGAGGACGGCTGGGGCAGCGTCCGGCTCGGGGACGTGGAGCTGCGCACGGCCGAGACGTGCGACCGGTGCGTGATGGCCACGATCGACCCGCAGACCCTCGTCGGCGGCAAGGAGCCGACGGCCACGCTGGCGCGCCACCGCAGCTGGGAGGGCAAGACCTGGTTCGGCACCCGGCTCGTCCCGCTCGGGGTCGGCACCCTGCGCGTGGGCGATCCGGTGGTGCCTGGCTGACCGGGTCAGCCAGGACGGGGCGCGTCGCCCTCGGACGTGCCCAGGTCCACGCCGGCGTCGAGCCCGCGACGACCGACGACCAGCTCGCGCAGGCGGCGCGCGCCGTCGCGGAGCACGGGCCCCAGCGGGCGCGGCGGCACGTCGCGGTAGCCGCCGAGATCGAGCCCGGCCTGCTGCTCGAAGAAGCTACGGGCCGCCCTGTCCCCCGTCCGCAGCCACGACCAGCCCATCGAGGCGACGTAGAACGGCAGGAAGGGCAGCCCCAGGCAGTACGCCCACTGCCGGCTGTGGACCAGCTCGTGGCGGATCAGGGTCGGCCGCCGGGCGACGAGCAGGTCGAGGTCGTGGCGGCTGATGACGACGTCGCCGACGGTGAACGCACCGGCGGCCGGGAACGACCAGCGGTAGCGGTCGGCCAGGAAGCAGCGCTCGGGTCCGCGGCGCACCCGGCAGCCGCCCGCCCCCGCGACGAGCAGGCCGAGCGGGGTCGAGAGGTTGATCCAGTTGAGGACGTTGCGCACGCGCACGTCGGTGCCCAGCGGCAGCGCCCCGGGCAGCATCTCCGCCGGGAGCGGGACGGGGGACGTGGCGCGCAGCGGCGGCCGGGTCGCGACCACTAGGCGTACCGGGCCTGCGCCCGGGCCCGGGCCTTGGCGGCCTCGGCCTCGCGGTCCTTGGGCGGGGCGGTGGTGACCAGGCTGTCCAGCAGGTCCTGCGTGGCCGCCGCGACCCGCCGCACCGCGTCGGCGTAGGCGGCCTCGTTGGCCTTCGAGGGCTTCGTGGCTCCGGCGACCTTGCGCACGTACTGCAGGGCGGCGGCCCGGACCTCCTCGGTGGTCGCCGGGGGTGCGAAGTTGTTCAGCGGTCGGATGTTGCGACACATGCCTCAGACCCTGCCACGCGCGCCCGGCTACTGTCTGCTCCATGGGACCGACACCGGGCACGAGCATTCCTCCCACCCCTGCGGCCGGACCGCTGGTCGATCCGGACGAGCTGGCCGGCCAGCTGGACGGGGACGACGCCCCGACCCTGGTGGACGTGCGCTGGTCGCTGGGCTCGGGCGCGGAGAGCAACCGTGCCGCCTACCTCGAGGGACACCTGCCGGGCGCGGCCTTCCTCGACCTGGAGAGCGTCCTGTCCGACCCGGTGGCCGAGTCCGGTGAGGGCGGCAGGCACCCGATGCCGGCGCCGGAGCGGGTGCGCGAGGGGCTGCGCGCCGCGGGGGTGCGGCAGGGGCGTCCCGTCGTCTTCTACGACGCGCGGACCTCCGTCTCCGCGGCGCGTGCATGGTGGGTGGCCAGCTACTACGGCGTGCCTGCGCGGGTGCTGGACGGCGGCCTGGCGGCCTGGGCGCGGGCGGGGCTGCCCGTCGCGACCGGTGAGGCAGACGTCAGCGCGGGCGACGTCGAGCTGACCGCGGGCGGCCGCGAGCTGCTCGACGCGGCCGACGTGGCCCGCTGGCTGGCCGACGGCGGTCAGCTGCTCGACGCCCGCCCGGCCGACCGCTTCCGCGGCGAGAACGAGGTCGTCGACCCGGTCGCCGGGCACATCCCGGGCGCTCGCAGCATGCCCTCGACGGAGCTGCTCGACGAGGACGGCGCCTTCCTTCCGGCTGCGGCGGTGGCGGGCAGGGTGCGCTCGGCCGGGGCTTCGCCGGGCGCACGTTCGGCGGTCTACTGCGGCTCGGGCGTCACCGCGGCGCACGTCGCGCTGGCGCTGGAGGCGCGCGGCCTGGACCGCCCCGCCGTCTACGTGGGCAGCTGGAGCGACTGGATCAGCGACCCCGGCCGCCCGGTCGCGACCGGTCCTGCCTGAGCCTCACCCCTGGGCGAAGCGCTCAACCAGCTCCCGGCCGAAGGCCGGCAGGTCGCCCGGGTTGCGGCTGCTGACCAGCCAGTCGTCGACCACGACCTCCTGGTCCACCCAGGTCGCCCCCGCGTTGCGCAGGTCGGTCCGCAGGGACGGGTATGAGGTCATCGTGCGTCCGCGCACCGCGTCGGCCTCGGTGAGGATCCAGGCGCCGTGGCAGATCACCGCCACCGGCTTGCCCGCGTCGACGACGGCCTTGGTCAGCGCGACGGCGTCCTGGTCCATCCGGATCTTGTCGGCGTTGGCGGTGCCGCCGGGCAGCACCAGCGCGTCGTAGTCCCCGGCCGACGCGCCGGCCGCGGCGACGTCGACCGGCTGGACGTGGCCCTTCTTGCCCTCCACGGAGCCGTCCTTGGGGGAGACCAGGTGCGGCGTGCCGCCAGCCTCCACGACCGCCTCCCACGGGCTGGTCAGCTCGCTGTCCTCGAAGCCGTCGGTGACCAGGAAGGCGATGTCCTTGCCGTCCAGCCGTGCCATCTGCTCGCTCCTTCGATCGTCGTGCGGGGTCCGCCTCCACCGTAACCAGCGGTCCCCGGCGGCGCAGCGCGGGAGGACCGGCGGCAGCCGACCGGGCGGTTCAGCCGCCGTCGGTCACGTCGGGCTCGGCCACGGCGACCGCCTCGCGCTGCGCGTCGTCGAGGTCGCGGGAGTCGAGCCACCTGTCGGGCAGGGCGACGATCCGGGAGGAGCCGGCACGGCCCCGCGGGCCGTCGGCACCCTCGTGGGGCCACGGCTGCTCCGGGTCGAGGCCGTCGATGAGCCGGTCGAGGTCGGCCAGTGTGTGGACGAGGCCGAGCTGCTGGCGCACCTGGCCGCCGACGGGGAAGCCCTTGGTGTACCAGGCGATGTGCTTGCGGATGTCGCGGCAGCCCTTGGCCTCCTCGTGATGGAAGGCGACGAGGAGCTCGGCGTGCCGCCGCAGCACCCGGCACACCTCACCGAGGGTCGGCTCGACGCGGACCCGGGAGCCGGCGAAGGCGGCGGCCAGGTCGGTGAACAGCCACGGCCGGCCGAGGCAGCCGCGGCCGACGACGACCCCGTCGCAGCCGGTCTGCTCGACCATGCGCACGGCGTCGTCGGCGGACCAGATGTCCCCGTTGCCGAGGACCGGGATCGTGGTGACTGCTGCCTTGAGCTCGGCGATCCGGCTCCAGTCGGCCTGCCCGGAGTAGGCCTGGGCCGCCGTGCGGGCGTGCAGCGCAACGGCCGCCGCGCCCTCGGCCTCGGCGATCCGCCCGGCGTCGAGGAACGTGTGGTGGTCGGCGTCGATGCCGACCCGCATCTTGACGGTGACCGGCAGCCCGCCGGCGGACGCCTCGCGCACGGCGGCGCGGACGACGCCGCGGAAGAGCTCGGTCTTCCAGGGCAGGGCGGAGCCGCCGCCCTTGCGGGTGACCTTGGGCACCGGGCAGCCGAAGTTGAGGTCGACGTGGTCGGCGCGGTCCTCCTGCACCAGCATCCGGACCGCGGCGCCGACCGTCGCCGGGTCCACGCCGTAGAGCTGCACCGAGCGCGGCGACTCCTCGGGACCGTGCTCGATGAGCTTCATCGAGACCGGCGTGCGCTCGACCAGCGCGCGGGAGGTGATCATCTCGCTGACGTAGAGCGCCGACGAGCCGGACGCCCCGCCTGCGGCCGCCCCCTCGGCACCGTACTCGCGGCACAGCTGGCGGAAGGGCCGGTTGGTGATGCCGGCCATCGGGGCCAGCACCACCGGTGAGTCGATGGTGTGCGGCCCGATCTGCAGGGGCGGCAGGAGTGCGGTGGCGGTGCTCATGACGGCTCGATTGTCCCACCGCCGGGCGTCTGCCCCGAATCGTCGCCGCTAACGCAGCCCGGGCGGGTCGCCTCGCACCGCGCCCGGCCCCGGCCGCTAGCGTCGTCCGCGTGACCTCCTCCACCGTGCTGCTGACGGGCCTGCTGACCGGCCTCGGCCTCATCGTGGCCATCGGCGCGCAGAACGCCTTCCTGCTGCGCCAGGGGCTGCGTCGCGCACCGGTCCTGCCTCTGGTGCTCTTCTGCACGCTGGCGGACGCCGTGCTCATCGGCCTCGCGGTGGTAGGCGTGGGCGCGGTGGTGGAGGCCTGGCCGGGGTTCCTGTCCTTCGCCCGGTGGGGCGGGGGCCTGTTCGTCATCGGCTACGGCCTGAGCGCGGCCTGGCGTGCGCTCCACCCGGGCGAGGCCCTCGACGTCGCGACCACCTCCTCGCGCGGCGGGCCGGTCGCGGCCTCGCTGGCGACGATGGCGGCGCTGACGCTGCTCAACCCGCACGTCTACCTGGACGTGACGATGCTCGGCACCATCGCCAACGGCCACGGCGAAGCAGGGCGGTGGTGGTTCTACGCCGGCGCCGTCACCGGCAGCGCGCTGTGGTTCTCGGTGCTGGGGCTGGGCGCGCGCCGGCTGGCGCCCTTCTTCTCCCGGGCGCGCTCCTGGCAGCTGCTCGACGGGGTGATCGCGGTGGTCATGGGGACGATCGGCGTGGGCCTGCTCGTGGGCGCGTAGTCAGGCCCGGTAGCGTCCGGACCATGGCCACGCACGAGGTCACCAACCAGCCGCCGCCGCGCGTCGACGTCGACGAGCTCGCGACCAACCTCCCGCTCCTGGAGGGCGTCCGGCGCCACGACGCCTCCTGGGCGCTCGAGGAGCTGCAGGAGGTCGGCCGGCTGGTGGGCAGCGCCGACCTCCAGGCCGACGCCGCGGCGGCCCACCGCAACCCGCCCGTGCTGCGCACCCACGACCGCTGGGGCCGCAGGGTCGACGAGGTGGACTACCACCCGGCATACCACCGCATCATCGGCGAGGCCGTCGCGCGCGGCGCCCACACGGCTGCCTGGGCCGACCCTCGACCCGGTGCCTCGGTCGCGCGCGCCTCGACGTTCATGATGTTCGCGCAGGTGGAGCCCGGTCATGCCTGCCCCGTGTCGATGACGCACGCCGCGGTGCCGAGCCTGCAGCTCTCCCCCGACCTCGCGCAGGCCTGGTTGCCACGGGTGCTCAGCCGTGACTACGACCCCGTCCTGGGGGCCGGCAAGGGCTCGGCGCTCCTCGGGATGGCGATGACCGAGAAGCAGGGCGGCTCGGACGTGCGCGCCAACACGACCCGTGCGGTCGACGCCGGGGACGGCACCCACCGGCTGACCGGTCACAAGTGGTTCTGCAGCGCTCCCATGTCCGACGCCTTCCTCGTGCTCGCGCAGGCGCCCGAGGGGCTGAGCTGCTTCCTGGTCCCCCGCGCGCTGCAGGACGGCACCCGCAACACCTTCCGGATCCAGCGCCTCAAGGACAAGCTGGGCAACCGCTCCAACGCCTCGGCGGAGATCGAGCTCGAGGACACGGTCGGCCACCTCCTCGGCGAGCCCGGTCGCGGGGTGCGGGCGATCATCGAGATGGTCGCCCGCACCCGTCTGGACTGCGTGCTCGGCACCGCGGCCGGTATGCGGCAGTCCGTCGCCGAGGCGCTGTGGCACGCCCGCCACCGGTCGGCCTTCGGCGCCACGCTGGTCGACCAGCCCGCGATGACCGGCGTCCTGGCCGACCTCGCGCTGGAGTCGGAGGCGGCCACCACCACGGCGCTGATGCTGGCGCGTGCCCACGACGCCGACCAGGACCACGAGGACGACGTGGCCCTGCGCCGGCTCGCGACCGCCGTCGCCAAGTACTGGGTGTGCAAGCGCGGGCCCGGCCACGCCTACGAGGCGATGGAGTGCCTCGGTGGCAACGGCTACGTCGAGGAGTTCCCGCTGGCCATGCGCTACCGGGAGCAGCCGGTGATGGCGATCTGGGAGGGCTCGGGCAACGTCATCGCGCTCGACGTCCTGCGCACGCTGGCCCGGGAGCCGCGGGCGCTCAAGGCGTTCGAGGCCGAGGTGGGCCGGGCGCAGGGCGGGCACCGCCTGCTCGACGAGCACCTGCGCCGCACCGGCGAGCTGGCCGCCAGGCTGACGTCGGCGCCCCCGCACGAGGCGGCGGCCGAGGCGCGCCGGTTGGTCGAGGCGCTGGCCCTCGCGCTGCAGGCCTCGTTGCTGGTGCGTCTCTCGCCCGCCGCGGTGGCCGACGCGTTCGTCGCCTCCCGCCTGGGCCCGGCCGGCAGCCACCTGTACGGCGTGCTGCCCCGCGGCACCGACACCGCCGCGATCCTCGCCCGGCACTGAGTCCCGCGACAGGACGCGACGCGCGCCGTGCGACGGCGAGGCAACGAACGGCAACTGTTGGCATGCCCGGTGGCCCGCCGATTGAATGGCACGCAGACGGAGCCCCACCCTCCCGTCCCCGTGCTCGAAGGAGAACCCATGCGGACCACGTCCCGACTCGCACTCACCGGTATCGCCACTGCTGCGGCCCTCACTCTCGCCGCCTGCGGCGGTTCGGGTGACGGAGCCGGCGCCGGGGGTGACGGCAAGACCATGAAGCTGGCCCTCAACCAGACCGAGGACCACCCCTCCTACATCGCCCTGGAGGCCTTCGGGGAGGACCTCAACGAGGCCACGGACGGCCGCTGGGACATCGAGGTCTACCCGAACGCCACGCTGGGCGCCCAGGACGAGACCATCCAGCTGGTCAGCGACGGCAGCGTCGACCTGTCGATCGTGTCCGCGCCGCAGCTGGAGAACCTCAACGACGACTTCGTCGTGTTCAGCCTCCCGACGGTCTTCGACTCCGTCGACTCCCAGATGAGCATCATCAACGACGCGGACGTCGTCGGCGACGTCTACGCCAGCCTCGAGGACTCCCAGAACTTCAGCGTCGTCGGTGGCATCACCCAGGGTGCGCGCAGCTTCTACACCAAGGACGGCCCCGTCCAGACCCCCGCGGACATGCAGGGCCTGAAGATCCGGGTGCAGGAGAGCCCGGTCTTCATCTCGATGATGAAGGCGCTCGGCGCCTCCGCCACGCCGATGGCCTTCGGCGAGGTCTACACCGGCCTGCAGTCCGGCGTCATCGACGGCGCCGAGAACAACGAGGTCTCCTACTTCACCCAGAAGCACTTCGAGGTCGCGCCCTACTTCTCCTACACCCGTCACCTCATCGGCGCGGACTTCCTGATCGCCAGCACCCCGGTGCTCGACGCGATGTCGCAGGAGGACCGCGCCGCCTTCGACGAGGCCTGGCAGAACACCTGGAAGTACCACACCGAGCTGTGGAACGAAGCCACCGAGAAGGCCATCACCGACGCCGAGTCCGGCGGCGCGACGTTCACCGAGGTCGACGCCGGCGCCTTCGCCGACGCCCTCTCCCCGATGATCGAGGAGTTCGTCACCACGGACACGCAGCGCGCGCTGTACGACGGCATCAAGGCGGCCGGAGAGTAGTCTCCAGCTCACCAACGCAACGCATGGGGGCGCCGGACGGCTGATGTCGCACGGCGCCCCCTAGCCATATCCCGAGGCACGCACCACTCGCCCCCCACGCCACACCCCGACATCACGGCTCCCCACCAAGGGCGGCCAGGAGGAACGATGAGCACCGAACCACCACCGAAGGGCGAGGACGCCCCACCCGAGGGACCCGTGCGCTGGGGCCCGCTCATGTCCGCGCTGCGCGCCGTGCGCCGCGTCGTGGACCTGGTCCTCGCCGCGCTGTGCATCGTGGTCTTCACGGCGCTGGTCCTCATCGTCTCCTGGCAGGTCTTCACCCGCGAGGTCCTCAACTTCTCGGCGCCGTGGACCGAGGAGGCGGCCCGCTACACCTTCGTCGTCCTGGCGCTCGTCGCCGCGGCCTACGTCTTCTCCGAGCGCGGGCACATCGCGGTCGAGATGCTGGTCGAGAAGTTGCCGGCGCGCGGGCAGCTGGTCATGGGCCTGCTGATCGAGGCGATCGTCATCTTCTTCACCGCCTTCACCTTCGTCTGGGGCGGCTGGAGGATCGCGCTGAACGCCTGGAACCAGCACCTGTCGACGCTGCCGATCACGGTCGGCCAGGTCTACCTGGTGATGCCGGTGGCCGGGGTGCTCATCCTCTTCTACTCCGTCTACCACGTGATCGGTATCCTCTCCGGCGCGGAGTCGGCCACGCCGGAGTTCGACGAGAACGCGGAGGCGATCTGACATGGACACCCAGGTCCTCATCGCCACGATCGTCCTCATCGGCGGCATCGCCCTCTTCATCGCGATCGGGCTGCCCGTCGCCTACGCGATGGGCCTGCCCTCGGCCCTCGCCATCGTCATCCTCCTCAGCTGGGACGGGGCAGCGCTGACCTCGGCGCAGCGGATCCTGGCCGGCAGCAACTCCTTCCCGCTGCTGGCGATACCGTTCTTCATCCTCGCCGGAGGCCTGATGAACACAGGAGGGATAGCCCAACGGCTCATCGACCTGGCCCTCGTGGTCTCCGGCCGGCTACCGGCCTCGCTCGCGCAGACGACCGTCGTGGCCAACGCCATGTTCGGTACCGTCTCCGGCGCCTCTGTCGCGGCCGCCGCCGCGGTCGGCACCGTCCTCAACCCGCCGATGCGCCAGGCCGGCTACGACCCGAAGTTCTCCGCGATGATCAACGCGGTGTCCTCCCCGGCCGGGATGCTGCTGCCGCCCAGCAACACCTTCATCGTCTACTCGCTGGTGTCGGGCAGCTCGATCGCCGCGCTGTTCATGGCGGGCGTCGGGCCGGGCCTGCTGTGGGCACTGGTCTGCATCGTCATGGTGGCGCTCTACGCCCGCAAGCACCCGGAGCTCAAGGGCACCGGCGAGCGCCCGACCGTCGGCCAGGCGATCATCGTCTTCCTGCGCGCCCTGCCCGCGCTGCTCATGATCGTCGTGGTCATCGGCGGCATCCTCGCGGGCCTGTTCACCGCGACGGAGTCGGCCGTCATCGCCGTGCTCTACTGCCTGGCGCTGGGCCTCGCGCAGCGCACGCTGCCCGTCAGCTCCCTGCCCAGCGTGCTGCTGGAGGCCTCCAAGGTCACCGGCATCATCATGCTGCTGATCGGGATGTCGGGCGTCCTGGGCTGGGTGCTCTCCTTCGCCCGGCTCCCAGGGATGGTCGCGGAGTCGATGCTCGGGCTCACCGACAGCAAGGTGATCATCGTCCTGATCATCATGGTCGTCCTGCTCCTCGCCGGGACGGTGATGGACCCGACGCCGGCCATCCTGATCTTCACCCCGATCTTCCTGCCGGTGGTCACCGAGCTGGGTATCAGCCCGATCCACTTCGGCGCGATGATGGTGTTCAACATGTGCCTGGGCAACATCTCTCCCCCGATCGGCAACAACCTCTTCGTCGCGGCCCGCGTCGGGGACGTCCGGCTGGAGGGCCTCATCTCCAGGCTGTGGCCGTTCTTCTGGGCGCTGGTCGTCGCCCTGTTCGTCGTGGCCTTCGTGCCGGCGCTCTCCGAGTGGCTCCCGACCACCCTCGGGCTGATGGACATGGCGCCGTGACATGGCTCATCCGCTGACGCGCGTCATCCCCGGTGGCGGGCGTCGGCCTCAGCAGCCGACGAGACGCTGCGCCAGGTAGCCCTCGACCTGGTCCAGGGCGACACGCTCCTGGCTCATCGTGTCGCGCTCGCGGATCGTGACCGCCTGGTCCTCCAGGGTGTCGAAGTCGACGGTGACGCAGAACGGCGTGCCGATCTCGTCCTGCCGCCGGTAGCGACGCCCGATGGCACCCGCGTCGTCGAAGTCGACCATCCAGTGCTGCCGCAGGGCGGCAGCCAGGTCGCGCGCCTTGGGCGAGAGGTCGGCGTTGCGGGACAGCGGCAGCACCGCGACCTTCATCGGCGCCAGCCGCGGGTCGAGGCGCAGCACCGTGCGCTTGTCGACGCCGCCCTTGGTGTTGGGCGCCTCGTCCTCGGTGTAGGCCTCCACGAGGAAGGTCATCAGCGACCGCGACAGGCCGGCCGCCGGCTCGATGACGTAGGGGGTGTAGCGCTCCCCCGTCGTCTGGTCGAAGAAGGTCAGGTCCGCCCCTGAGTGCTCGGCGTGCGTGGAGAGGTCGAAGTCGGTGCGGTTGGCCACGCCCTCCAGCTCTCCCCACTCGCTGCCGGTGAAGTTGAAGCGGTACTCGATGTCGACGGTCCGCTTGGAGTAGTGGGAGAGCTTCTCCTTCGGGTGCTCGAAGTGGCGCAGGTTCTCCGGCGCGATGCCCAGGTCGGTGTACCACCGGGTCCGCTCGGCCAGCCAGTACTCGAGCCACTCCTCGTCCTCGCCGGGCTTGACGAAGAACTCCATCTCCATCTGCTCGAACTCACGGGTGCGGAAGATGAAGTTGCCGGGCGTGATCTCGTTGCGGAAGCTCTTGCCCACCTGGGCGATGCCGAAGGGCGGCTTCTTGCGCGCCGCGCCCATGACGTTGGCGAAGTTGACGAAGATGCCCTGGGCCGTCTCCGGGCGCAGGTAGTGCAGACCCGACTCGTCCTCGACCGCGCCGAGGTAGGTCTTGAGCATCATGTTGAACTCGCGAGGCTCCGTCCAGGCCTTGTTGCCGCAGTTGGGGCAGGCGATGTCGGCCAGCGGGACGTCGTCGGGGTCGACCGGCTTGCCCTTCCTGGCCAGCTTGTCGGCGACGCCCTCCTGGAGGTGGTCGGCGCGGAAGCGCTTGTGGCAGGACTGGCACTCGGTCAGCGGGTCGGAGAACGCGCCGACGTGACCCGAGGCGACCCACACCTGCCGCGGCAGGATGATCGAGGAGTCCAGGCCTACGACGTCGTCGCGCATCTGGACCACCGAGCGCCACCACTGGCGCTTGATGTTCTCCTTGAGCGCCACGCCGAGCGGCCCGTAGTCCCAGGCCGACCTCGTGCCCCCGTAGATCTCCCCGCTGGGGAAGACGAAGCCCCGACGCTTGGCGAGGGACACGACGAGGTCGACGGTAGAGGTCTTGGCCATGGGGGTCAGTCTAAGGGTGCGCCAGGGGCGTCCCACCCACGGACTACGCTTGGCGACGTGTCTACCGCGCCCTCCTCCGAGCCCGCCTCCTCCGCCGGTCCCGGTCCCACGCGACGCCGGGTCGAGCAGGCTTCCCTGCCTGCCCTCGAGCTGCTCGCGCGGCTTCCCGTCTGGCTGCCCTTCCTGGTGCTCCTGCTGCTCATGGTCGGTGGTGGGTTCCTCGGTGGTGTGGTCGGCTGGGTGCTGGTCGGGGTGGCCCTGGCGTTCATCCTCTGGCTCCTCTACCTGTCCTGGCCGCGGCTGAGCACCGTGGACCGGGTCATGCGCCTGGCGGTGCTGCTCCTCTTCGTGGCCGTCGCCGTGACCCAGCTGGTGCCGCGCGCCTGAACTCGTATTGACAATCATTCTCATTTCCGTGGACACTGGGGGCCATGCCCGCACGCCTGCGCCCCTTCCTGCTCGCCCCGCTCGTCCTCGCCCTGGCGGGCTGCGGCGAGGGGACCGGTGACGCCACCGGCGGCACCGCGGCAGACGGCGCCGGCCTGCAGCTGGTCGCCAGCTTCTACCCCCTCGAGTACCTCCTGGAACGCGTCGCGGGTGACCGGGCGACGGTCGACACGCTGACCGCCCCCGGGGTCGAGCCGCACGAGGTCGAGCTCAGCCCCCGCTCGGTCGGGTCGCTCGGCTCGGCGGATCTCGTGGTCTACGAGTCGGGTATGCAGCCCGCCGTCGACGACGCGGTGGGCCACCAGGCGGCCGACCACAGCTTCGACGTCGCACCCGCCGCCGACCTGCTCCCCCTCGGGGAGAGCTCGGACGAGCACGGGACGGCGGCGAGCGGGCACGACGACCACGACCACGGCCCGCTCGACCCCCACTTCTGGCTCGACCCGCAGCGCTACGGCGCGGTCGCCACTGCCCTCGGCGAGCGCCTGGCCGAGCTCGACCCGCAGCACGCGCAGGCCTACGCCGCCGACGCGGCGGCCCTGGTCGAGGACCTCGACGCCCTGGACGGCGAGCTCGCGGCCGGCCTGGCCAGCTGCGAGGTGCGCGAGGTGGTCACCACCCACGACGCGTTCGGCTACCTCGGTGCCCGCTACGACCTGCACATGACCGGCATCACCGGCCTCTCCCCCGAGTCCGAGCCGTCTCCGGCCCGCCTGGCCGAGGTCGCGGCCCTGGTCGACCGGCTCGGGGTGAGCACCATCTATGCCGAGCCCCTTCTCCCGCGCGCGATCGCCGAGACCGTGGCCGAGGAGACCGGCGCCCAGGTCCTGACTCTCGACCCGGCCGACGGCCTGAGCAGCGCCGGCTCGGACGCGGACTATTTCGACATCATGCGCACCAACCTGGCCACCCTGCGCGAGGGGCAGCGGTGCTCGTGAACGCCCCCTCCACCCCCGTCCTCCGGCTGCGCTCGGCCTCCTTCGGCTACGACGGCAAGCCGGTCGTCACCGACGTCGACCTCGACGTCGGCCGGGGCGAGGTGGTCGCGGTCCTGGGCCCGAACGGCTCGGGCAAGACCACCCTGGTCAAAGGCCTGCTCGGGCTCTCCGAGCACCTCTCCGGACAGGTCGAGGTGCTCGGCGCCCCCCTGTCCCGGCTGCGCGACCGGACCCGGATCGGCTACGTGCCACAGCGTCATACCCTCGTCGGCGCGGTGAGCGCGACCGTGAGCGAGGTCGTCGACACCGGACTGCTCGCCACCCGTCCGTGGTGGCGGCCGGCCGACCGCACCGAGCGCGAGCGGGTGCGGGAGGCGATCGAGGTCGCCGGCCTCGCCGACCGCGCGACCTTCGACGTCGACACGCTCTCCGGCGGCCAGCAGCGGCGGGTGCTCATCGCCCGCGCGCTGGTCTCGCGCCCCGAGGTGCTCGTCATGGACGAGCCCACCGCGGGCGTGGACCGGGCCAGCCAGGACGTGCTCGCCGGGGTGCTGCACCGGCTGGCCGACGAGGGGACCACGCTCGTCGTCGTCACCCACGAGCTGGCGGCGCTGCGCGGCATCGTCGACCGGATCGTGGAGGTCGACACCGGGCACCTCACCTTCGACGGCACGCCCGAGGGGTATGCCGTGCACCGGGCCGAGTCGGCCCGCCTGGCCGGGAGGACGAGGCTGTCGTGACCGAGATGCTGAGCCTGGACTTCATGCGCAACGCGCTGCTGGCCGCCTTCTTCGTGGGGCTCGCCGCCCCGATGGTCGGGATCTTCCTGGTCCAGCGCGGGCTGTCCCTCATCGGCGACGGCCTGGGCCACGTGGCCCTCGCCGGCGTCGCCGTCGGGGTGCTCACCGACCGCTCGCCGGTCCTCACCGCGCTGATCACCGCGGTCGTGGCGGCGGTCGCGATCGAGCTGGTGCGCGCCCGGGGCCGCACCTCCGGCGACGTGGCGCTGGCCCTGATGTTCTACGGCGGCATCGCGGCCGGCGTGGTCATCATCAACCGGTCCGCCGGCGCCCAGACCGGGACGCTGACCGGCTACCTGTTCGGCGCCATCACCACCACCTCCCGCTCCGAGCTCCTCGTCTTCGGCATCCTCTCGGGCGTGATCGTCGCGGTCACGCTGGTGCTGCGGCCGCGGCTGTTCGCCGTGGCCGGCGACGAGGAGTACGCCCGTGCCAGCGGCCTGCCCGTGCTGGCGCTCAACATCCTGCTCGCCGTGCTCACCGCGGTCACCGTCGTCGTCGCGATGCGCGTCATCGGGCTGCTGCTCATCAGCGCCCTGATGATCGTGCCGAACGCTGCCGCGCAGCAGGTCTCCGGCAGTTTCCGCGCCACCAACCGTTGGGCCGTGCTCTTCGGGGTGCTCTCGGCGGTCGGCGGCGTGGCCGCCTCCTACCAGCTGGACACCGCCTCGGGCGGGACCATCGTCCTGCTGGCCATCGCGATCTTCTTCCTCGCCGCCGGCGCCGGCGCCCTGGTGCGCGCGCTCTCCCGCCGCAGCCACCGCCGGGCCGAGCGGCACGCTCACGAGCACGGCCCGGACTGCGGGCACGAGGCCGTCGCCCACGGCGACCACCTCGACTACCTGCACGACGGCCACCGGCACGCCGCCCACGAGGGGCACTACGACGAGCACGCGGACCACGGGCACGGGGGCACCGACCACCCGAGCGTCGAGCACGAGGAGGCCGCACCGTGACCGCCACCCCGAGGAGGCGCCCCACGCGCCAGCAGTCCACCGTCATCGAGCAGCTGGGTCGGACCGAGGACTTCACCAGTGCCCAGGACCTGCACGCCCGCCTGCGCGAGGACGGGGCCCGGGTCGGCCTGGCCACGGTCTACCGCACGCTCACGGCCCTGGCCGCGGCCGGGGAGATCGACACCCTGCGCACCGACGAGGGCGAGGCCGTCTACCGGATGTGCTCGACCGGGCACCACCACCACCTCGTCTGCCGCGGGTGCGGGCGGACCGTGGAGATCGAGGGTCCGGCCGTCGAGCGGTGGGCCGACCGGGTCGGGCACGAGCACGGCTACACGCAGGTGGAGCACACCCTGGAGGTCTTCGGCACCTGCCCGGCCTGCGCGGGGGCCAGGACCCCGTGACCATCCCGGTCCGCGACGACATCGGACTCGACGAGCCGTCCTGGCTGCGCTGCCGGGTGCTGTCGTTCCTCGGCTCCGCCTACTTCGACGACGTCAAGACCGCGCGCACCACCTTCGAGGGCGAGGCCGCGGCGTGGCGATCGCCGGCTGGCCTGGATCCACGCCTGGACCCGCGAGAACCCGGCGGCCGACGCCTGGTACCTCGCGCGAGGTCTCGCCCTCGACCAGACCTACCTGCACATCTACGACGACTGGTCCGACCCGGACGCGGGTCTTGCCGCCCCGTACGGCCTGGGCGCCCCGGTCACGGCCTTCCTCCACGGCCCGGACGAGGACCCCGCGGTATGGCGTGCCCGCTTCGCGCGCATGCACCGGTGCCGCCGCTACGTGCTCACGCTCTGACCCCGGCCCACACCGGTGGCGACAGCCTCCCGGCCGCCCGACAGCGCAAGTAGGGCATCCGCGACCGGCCGATCACGCATGGAGGCTCACGTCCGCCCGGGCCGGTCCACCGCTCCCCCGTAGCGCCGGTCGCGAGCGGCATACGTCTCGATAGCGTCCCACAGGTGCCGGCGGTCGTAGTCGGGCCACAGGACGTCCTGGAAGACCATCTCGGCGTAGGCGCTCTGCCAGAGCAGGAAGTTGGAGGTGCGCTGCTCCCCCGAGCTGCGCACGAAGAGGTCCACGTCGGGCACCTGGGGGTGGTAGAGGTACCGCGCGACGGTCCGCTCGTCGACCCCCTGCGGGGACAGCCGCCCGGCCCTGACGTCCTCGGCGATGCGGCGCACCCCGTCGGCGACCTCGGCCCGCCCCCCGTAGTTGACGCAGAAGTTGAGCGTGATGACGTCGTTGTCGCGGGTCTGCCGCTCCGCCTGCTCCAGCTCGGAGATGACCGAGCGCCACAGCCGCGGCCGACGACCCGACCAGAACATCCGCACCCCCCAGGAGTCCAGCTGGTCGCGGCGCCGGTGGATGACGTCCCGGTTGAAGCCCATGAGGAAGCGCACCTCGTCGGGGCTGCGCCGCCAGTTCTCGGTGGAGAAGGCGTAGGCGGAGATGCACTCCACGCCGATCTCGATCGCGCCGGCGACGACGTCGAGCAGGGAGGCCTCCCCCGCCTCGTGCCCCTGCGTCCGCCTCAGCCCGCGCTGGTTGGCCCACCGTCCGTTGCCGTCCATGACGATCGCCACGTGTCGCGGCACCAGCTCGCGCGGCACGGCGGGCGGGCGCGCCCCGGAGGGGTGCGGGAAGGGTGGTTGCGGCTGGCGGGCGGCCATGGGGTCAGTGGATCCTCTCGACGTGGCGCAACGATCTCACCCCGCGCTCCAGGTGCCACTGCAGGTATGCGGCCACGAGCCCGCTCGCCTCGCTGCGGTGGCGCCGCTGGCTGGCGTCGGCGACCACCCAGTCGCCGCTGAACAGGGCCCCGAGCAGGTCCAGCGTCTCCGGTGCGGGCGCCGAGGAGCCGGGCGGGCGGCATGACGGGCACACCGACCCGCCCGACGGGACGTGGAAGGCGCGGTGCGGCCCCTCCATGCCGCAGCGCGCGCAGTCGTGGAAGCTGGCCCGCCAGCCCCCGATCGCCAGCGCCCGCACCAGGTAGGAGTCGAGGACCAGACGCGCCTCGTGCTCGCCCGAGGCGAGGGCGGAGAGTCCCCCCGCGAGCAGCCGGAAGTGCTGGAGCGCGGGCTGTCCCTCCTCGGTGAGCTGCTCGCAGGTCTCGAGCATGACGCTGGCGGCCGTGAAGGAGGGGTAGTCGCGAGCGATCGCCTCGCCGTAGGCGGCCAGCCCGTCGGCCTGGGTGATCGTGTCCAGGTTGCGCCCCTCGTAGCACTGGACGTCGACGACCATCCCCGGCTCGAGCCGTGCGCCGAACTTGCTCCTGGTGCGGCGCACGCCCTTGGCGACGGCGCGGACCTTGCCGCGCCCGCGGGTGAGCAGGGTGACGATGCGGTCGGCCTCGCCCAGCTTGTGCGTGCGCAGCACGACTGCTGCTTCGCGGTAGGTGGGCATGGACCCATTGTCCCCCGTGCACGCCCGGATCCGTGGCGGCAGGCCGGGGTGCAGGACACCTGGCGCGATTAGCACACCTGTTCTATGCTCATGACCATGATGCTCCAGGGTTCCTTGCTCGACCAGGTCGACGAGGTCGGTCTGCGCCCGCTGGCCGGCGCGGTCCGCCGCACCACGCTGTCCCACGGTGCCTGGGTGGACGTGCGCCCGGGCTGGCTGACCGGCGCGGACGAGCTGTTCGCCCGGCTCGCCCTGGGCGGACCGGCCGGCGTGGAGTGGCGCGCGGAGCGCCGCACGATGTGGGACCAGGAGGTCGACACCCCGCGTCTGCTGAGGTTCTACCGCGAGCACGAGACCCTGCCCGACCCGGTCCTGACGCGGGCGCGCGAGGCGCTGTCGCAGCACTACGCGCGCGAGCTCGGGGAGCCGTTCCGCACCGCCGGGATGTGCCTCTACCGCGACGGCCGCGACAGCGTCGCCTGGCACGGCGACCGGCACGGCCGCAGCACCCACCAGGACACGATGGTCGCGATCGTGAGCCTGGGTTCGCCGCGGACGCTGATGCTCCGGCCACGGGGCGGTGGCACGAGCACGCGCCACGTCCTCGGGCACGGCGACCTGCTGGTCATGGGCGGCAGCTGCCAGCGCACGTGGGACCACTGCGTGCCCAAGACGAGTCGACCGGTCGGTCCGAGGATCAGCGTGCAGTTCCGCCCGCTCGGGGTGCGCTGAGAGCCGCCCCGCGGACGGCCGGGCCGACCAGCTCGCGGACCGCGGCGGCGTCCGGGGCCGCCAGCGCCCGGTCGGCCAGCTCGCGGTACTCCCACGTGGAGCCGGCCCGAAGTGCCCGCTTGACCATCGGGACCGCCGACGCCGTCGCGCTCAGCTCGTCCACGCCGAGCCCGACGAGCAGCCCGGCCAGGTCGGGGTCGGAGGCGCTCGCGCCGCAGAAGCTCACGGCCACGCCCGGCGGGACGTGGTCGGCCACGTGCCGCACGAGCTGGAGCACGGCCGGCTCGAGGGGATCGGACCACGCCGCGAGCGCGGGGCTGCCGCGCTCGGCGGCCAGCACGTACTGCGCGAGGTCGTTGGACCCCACGGAGACGAAGTCCAGACCCCCGGCCAGCGTGCCGACGCACAGGGCCGCGGCGGGGACCTCGACCATGATCCCGACGCCCAGCCCCTCCGGCGGGCCGGGCAGGCCCGCGCGGGCGGCCGCCCGCGCCAGGAACGAGCGGGCGGTCCGCACGTCGTCGGCGGTGGAGACCATGGGGAAGAGCACCCGCAGGGGGTGGTCGACCGCGACCCTGCAGATGGCCTCGAGCTGGTCCAGCAGCAGCGCGGGCTGGGCGACGAAGGCGCGCAACCCCCGGAGGCCGAGGAAGGGGTTGCGGCCCTCCTCCGCGGGCATGAACGCCAGCGGCTTGTCCGCGCCGGCGTCCCACGTCCGGATCGTCACGTCGTGCGGGTCGAAGACCTCGGCCAGCGCGGCATACACCTCGACCTGCTGCTCCACCGTCGGAGCCTGGCGCCAGCGGGCGAAGACCGCCTCGGTGCGGACCAGCCCCGCGCCGTCGGCGCCCTGCCCCGCACCGGCGCGGGCCACGGCGAGGGAGGCGACGTTGGCCTTGACCCGGACGCGCACGTGGTCGGCGGTGAGAGCGGGCACGTGGGCGTCGCGCAGCCCCTGCTCGCGCTCCGTGCGGCGCCGGGTGACCATCTCCTCGAACTCCGCGCGCTCCTGCGGCCCCGGGTCGACCTCGAGCCGCCCGTTGCGGGCGTCGAAGGCGACCACGGTGCCGTCGGGCACGTCGAGCCGCGAGCCGACGCCGGTGAGGACCGGCATGCCCCGCGCCGTCGCCACCAGCACGCCGTGGCCGGTCGTGCCGCCGTGCCTGGTGAGCACACCGTGGACCCGCCCGGGGTCGAGCGCGAGCGCGAGCCCGGGATCGAGCTCGTCGACGACGAGGACGCCCTCGCCGGCGACCTCCGGCTCGGCCAGGCCGAGAAGCTCGCGCAGGACGCGCTCGCCGACGCTGCGCACGTCGAGCGCCCGCTCGCGCTGGTAGGGGTCGTCCAGCTCCTCGAAGCGACCTGCCGCCTCGGCGACCGCGTCCCACCAGGCACCGGCAGCGGACGACCCGCCCTCGATGCGCTCCGTCGCCGCCCCGGTGATCTGCGGGTCGCGCAGCAGGGTGGCCTGCGCGGTGAAGACCTCGGCCTCCCCGCGCCCGAGGTCGCTCAGAGCCCGGTCGGCCAGCTCCTCCAGCCGGCCCCCGGACTCCTCGAGAGCCACGCGCAGCCGGTCGGACTCCACGCCGGCGTCCTGCGCCGGCACCCCGTGCGGGTCCGGGAGGACGTCCAGCCGCACCACCGGGCCGATCGCGGCGTCCAGCCCGGAGCCCGTGACGGCGATGCCCGGCTCCCTCGCGACCGACAGGACCGGCGGCCCGTCCGCCAGCGGCTCGGCGGGGGGCAGGTCGCCGAAGCCCAGCTCGGCCAGCTCGACCAGGGCGGCCAGGACCTCCTCGCTGCGAGGGCCACGCGCCTCCGCCACGAGCACGTGGCCCTGGCGCGCGTCGAGGGTGGCCACGCCGGACAGGCTGAGGGCGTCGACGGGGCCGCGTCCCGAGGTGCGGTTGCGCACCAGCACGGTGGTGTCGGGGGCCACCGCGCCCGCCCGGGCGACGAGCCGCGCGGCCGGCCGGGCGTGCAGACCGTGCTCGGCCAGGACCGGCAGCTCCACCGACCTCGCCGGCGGACCCGGGGCGTCGCAGGTGCGGGTGCCCTCGCCGGTCGGTGCCGGGTGCGGACCGGGCCGCTCGTTGACGATGTGCCCCGCGGAGCCCCCGAGCGCAGCGTCGCCGGCACCGCCGCCGGCAGCGAGGTGCTCGACCTTGGCCCGCTGGGCGGCCTCCGCCTCGCGCGCGCAGGTCCACAGGTCCGCCCCGGCTGCCGCGGAGGCACTGGCGGCCACGACGCCCTCGACCAGTGGCGCCGGGCTGAGCACGACGCGCGCGGCCAGCTGCGGGTCGACCAGCTCAAGGGCCATCTCCGCGGAGAGGACGGCGCTGCCGAGGTCGAGCAGGACCAGCACGCCGTCGCCGCCCGAGGCGGTGTCCGCACGGACCAGCGCCTGCGCCACCGCGGTGGCGTCCGTGCCGAGCGTCTCCTCGTCCAACCCGGCCGCCATCTCCAGGTGCGGCCCGTCCCCGTCGACCGTGGCGTGCGCCAGCGCCACCACGGCGCGGGCGAGGCTCCGGCTGTGGGAGACCACGACGAGCGAGATCACGACGCTCCGATCAGCCGAGCGTGCGGGCCGCTGCCTCGAGCAGCAGCACCGCGCTGGACGCCCCCGGGTCCACGTGCCCCGCGCTCCGCTCCCCGAGGTAGGAGGCGCGTCCCTTGCGCGCCACCAGCGGCTCGGTGGCGTCGCGCCCGCGTGCCCCGGCCCCGGCGGCGGCCGCGAGGCACTCCGCCGTGCCCGACCCTGCGGCCAGCGCGGACTCGAACGCCTCCAGGGCGGGGGCGAACGCGTCGTACATCGTCTTGTCGCCGACCTCCGCCCGGCCCCGGGCGACGATCCCGTCCACCCCTGCGCGCAGTGCCTGCGCCAGGGCGCGGGCGTCCACGTCGGGGGCCGCGGACAGCGGCCCGGCCATCCGCAGGAAGAAGGTGCCGTAGAGGGGGCCCGACGCACCGCCGACGGTGCCCACCAGGGTCATCCCGACCTTCTTGAGGTAGGCGTCGATGCTGGTGAAGTCCTCCTCGGCGGCCAGCTCTGCGCACCGTCGGAAGCCACGGGCCATGTTGGTGCCGTGGTCACCGTCGCCGATGGCGCGGTCGAGGTCGGTCAGGTGCTCGGCCTGCTCCTCGATCGAGGTCGAGCAGTCGGCCAGCCAGTCCTGGAAAGCGGTCAGTGTCGTCATGTCTCCTCATGCTCCCCATCGCAGGCCGGGGGTCACCACGGGGGCGTCCCACAGCCTCACGACCTCGTCGTCGGCCCGCAGGAGGGTGACCGAGCAGCCGGCCATCTCCAGCGAGGTGATGTAGTTGCCCACCAGGCTACGGGCCAGGCCGACCCCGGCCCCGTCCAGGAGGTCCCGGACCTCGTGGCACATCAGGTAGAGCTCGAGCAGCGGGGTGCCGCCCATCCCGTTGACCAGGGCCAGCACCGCGTCGCCGCGCCGCAGACCGAGGTCCTCCACCACCGGCCCGACGAGGTCCGCGGCGACCTCGCGCGCGGTGCCCAGGGGCAACCGCCTGCGACCCGGCTCGCCGTGGATGCCGATGCCGAGCTCCATCCGCCCCTCCTCCAGCTCGAAGGTGGGCACCCCGGCGGCCGGCACCGTGCAGGAGGTGAGGGCCACCCCCATGGAGCGGGTCCGGGCGTTGACGTCGCGGGCGAGGGCCGTGCAGCCGGCCAGGTCGCGCCCCTCCTCGGCCGCGGCACCCACGATCTTCTCCAGCAGCACGGTGCCGCCGACCCCGCGACGGCCGGCGGTGGAGAGGCTGTCCTCGACGGCGACGTCGTCGTCGGTGACGACCACCTCGACCTGCGGGCCGTCCCCGGACTCCAGCAGCTCGAGGGCCATCTGGGCGTTGAGCACGTCGCCGGTGTAGTTCTTCACCACGTGCAGCACCCCGGCTCCACCGTCGGCGACGCGGTGCGCCGCCACGAGCTGCTCGGGCACCGGGGAGGTGAAGACCTCCCCGCAGGCCGCGGCGTCGAGCATGCCCACTCCGACATAGCCGGCGTGCAGCGGCTCGTGCCCCGACCCGCCCCCGGACACCAGCCCCACCTTGCCCGGCACCGCCCCGCCGCGGCGGCTGACCACGCGCTGCCCGAGGTCGACCACCAGGTCGTCGGGGTGGGCGGCGGCCATCCCGGCCAGCGCCTCCACCACGGCGTCCGCGGGGTCGTTGAGCAGCTTCTGCATGCGCCCACTCTGCCACGCCGCGGGCGGGACGGGCCTGGTCAGAACCCCAGCCGGTCCAGCGCCTTGGGGTCGCGCTGCCAGTCCTTGGCCACCTTGACGTGCAGGTCGAGGTAGACCCGCTGCCCGAGGAGCTGCTCGATGCCGCGCCGGGCGGTCGTCCCCACGTCCCGCAGACGGGAGCCGCCACGGCCGATGACGATCGCCTTCTGGCTGGGCCGCTCGACGTAGACGTTGACGCGCACGTCGCTCATCGGGTCGCCCTCGGGGCGGTCCTCGCGCGCCACGATCTCCTCGACCTGCACCGCCAGGCTGTGCGGCAGCTCGTCGCGCACCCCCTCCAGCGCGGCCTCGCGCACCAGCTCGGCGATCATCACCACGGTCGGCTCGTCGGTGACCTGGTCGGCCGGGTAGAGCATCGGCGAGGGCGGCAGGTAGGACGCCAGCAGGTCGCCGACCTCCTCCACCTGGTCGCCGCGCACCGCGGAGCACGGGATGATCGCCGCCCAGTCGCCGAGCCGGTCGATGGCGACCAGATGCTCGGCCAGGCGGTCCCGGTCGACCGCGTCGGCCTTGGTCGCGATCGCCACGACAGGCACCCGCCGCACCCGGTACAGGTCGGCCAGGTCCCCGGCGATGAAGGTGTCACCGGGCCCGATCCGCTGGTCGGCCGGCAGGCAGAAGCCGATGACGTCCACCGACAGCAGCGTCTCGCGCACGAGGTCGTTGAGCCGCTGGCCGAGCAGGGAGCGCGGCCGGTGCAGGCCCGGCGTGTCGACGAGGACGAGCTGGGACTCGTCGGTGGTGCGGATCCCCCGGATCGTGTGCCGCGTGGTCTGCGGCTTGGAGGAGGTGATCGCCACCTTCTGGCCGACGAGGGCGTTGGTCAGGGTCGACTTGCCCGCGTTGGGGCGTCCGACCAGGCAGGCGAACCCGCTGCGGTATGCGGTCTGCTGCCCTGCGGCGTCGTCGCCCGGGTGCTCGGGGTGGTCAGCGGGCACGGGTCACCTCCGTGGTCTCGGGGCCGTCGGTGGCCCGGGGCCGCCCTGGTGTGGCGTCGGGCCCGTCCTCGGGCTCGTCGTGGTCGGAGTCCCGGCTCCCCGGGTCGGTCTCGGGCAGCCTGCGGACCAGGACGGTCGCGACCCGCCGGCGACGGCCGGCCATCCGCTCGGCGGTCAGCTCCAGGCCGCCGACCAGGCCCACGGCACCCTGGATCGGGACACGCCCGATGACGGTGGCGAGGAGACCGCCGACGGAGTCGACGTCCTCGGACTCGATCTCCACGTCGAACATCTGCGCCAGGTCGTCGACGGGAAGGCTGGCCGGGACCCGGACGACGTCGGTGCCGTCCTCGGCCGCGAGAGTCTCGACCTCGACGTGGTCGCGGTCGTACTCGTCGGTGATCTCCCCGACGATCTCCTCCAGGATGTCCTCGATGGTGACCAGTCCCGCGGTGCCGCCGTACTCGTCGATGACGATGGCCACGTGCTGGCGAGCCTGCTGCATCTCTCGGAGCAGGTCGTCCACGCGCTTCATCTCCGGCACCCGTTGGACCGGCCGCATCACCTCGGTGACGGGCACGGTGCGGGCCGACCCGGAGTTGGAGTTGACCTGGCGCGCGACGTCCTTGAGGTAGAGCATGCCCAGCACGTCGTCGGCGTCCTCGCCGACGACGGGGACGCGGGAGAACCCGGAGCGCAGGAAGAGGGACATCGCCTGACGCAGCACCTTCTCCGCCTTGATCGAGACGAGGTCGGGGCGCGGCACCATGACCTCGCGGGCGACGGTGTCGCCGAGCTCGAAGATCGAGTGGATCATCTCCCGCTCGTCCTCCTCGATGAGCGCGGACTCGCCGGCCAGGTCGACCAGGTCGCGCAGCTCGGACTCCGAGGAGAAAGGACCCTCGGCATAGCCGCGGCCCGGCGTCACCGCGTTGCCGAAGACGACCAGCAGCTTGGCCACCGGGCCCAGGAAGACCCGCAGCAGCCGGACGACGGGAGCGGCCAGCAGCGCGACCGACTCGACGTGCCGGCGGCCCAGGGTGCGCGGGGAGACGCCCACGACGACGAAGGAGACGACGGCCATGATGGCGGTGGCCACGAGTGCGGTCTGCCAGTGCGAGTCGGCGACCATGTCCACCGCGACGGTCACCGCCACGGCGGTCGCCGCCTCGGCGGTGACCCGGACGAAGGTGGCCACGGCCAGGTAGGGCGAGGCGTCGACGCTGATCCGCACCAGGGCCCCGGCCCCCCTGCGCCCCTCCTCGAGCAGCTGCTCGGCGCGGTGCCGCCCGGTCCGGATCAGGGCGGTCTCCCCGGCCGCGAGGAGGAAGGTGACGACCGTGGTCAGGATCGCGACCAGGACGAGCGCGGTCATGCGCGACCGGCCTCCGGTGCGGCGGTGGTGGTCCTCCCCCGGGCGGCGAGGAAGGTGAGCAGCAGCGTGCGCTGCAGGTCGAACATCTCCCGCTCCTGCGCCGGCTCGGCGTGGTCGAAGCCGAGCAGGTGCAGGATCCCGTGGGTGCTGAGCAGGAGCAGCTCGTCCCCGACGGCGTGGCCGGCCGCCGCGGCCTGGCGCCGGGCGACGGCCGGGCAGAGCACGACGTCGCCCAGCACCCCCTCGGCCAGCTCCTCGTCCTCGCCCCCCGGACGCAGCTCGTCCATCGGGAAGCTCATCACGTCCGTGGGGCCGGGCAGGTCCATCCACCGCTCGTGCAGCGCGGCCATCGCGCCCTCGTCCACGAGCGTGATCGTCAGCTCGGCGAGCGGGTGCACGCGCAGCTCCTGCAGGACGTGGCGGCCCAGGTCGGCCAGCTCCTGCTCGGGCACCGGGGAGGGGACCTCCCCCGACTCGTTGAGGATCTCGACGCTCACGCCTGACCCCGTCGTCCCCCGCCGTGGCTGGCGTCGTAGCGGCCGTAGGCGTCCACGATCTCGCTGACCAGCCGGTGCCGGACGACGTCCTGGCTGGTGAGCTCGGCGAAGTGGATGTCCTCCACGCCGTCGAGGATCTCGCGCACGACGTTGAGGCCGGAGCGCGTGCCGCCCGGCAGGTCCACCTGGGTGGTGTCGCCGGTGACCACCATCCGGGAGGCGAAGCCGAGCCGGGTCAGGAACATCTTCATCTGCTCCGGGGAGGTGTTCTGCGCCTCGTCCAGGATGATGAAGGCAGAGTTGAGGCTGCGGCCCCGCATGAACGCCAGCGGTGCGACCTCGATCGTGCCGGCGGCCATCAGCCGCGGGATCGAGTCGGGGTCCACCATGTCGTGCAGCGCGTCGTAGAGGGGGCGCAGGTAGGGGTCGATCTTGTCGGTCAGCGTGCCGGGCAGGAAGCCGAGCTTCTCCCCCGCCTCCACCGCGGGCCGGGTCAGGATGATCCGGTTGACCTCCTTGGCCTGCAGGGCGGCCACCGCCTTGGCCATCGCCAGGTAGGTCTTGCCCGTGCCGGCGGGCCCCAGGCCGAAGACGATCGTGTTGCGGTCGATGGCGTCGACGTAGTGCTTCTGGTTGAGGGTCTTGGGCCGGATGGTGCGCCCGCGGCTGGAGACGATGTTCATGGTCAGCACGTCGGCGGGCCGCTCGGAGGTGGAGGCGCGCAGCATACCGATCGCGCGCTCGACCGCCTCCCGGTTCAGCGGCTGGCCCGCGCCGGCGACCTCGAGCAGCTCGTCGACGAGCCGTTCGACGAGGGCCATCTCCCCGGAGTCCCCGGCGAGCCGGAACTCGTTGCCGCGCACGTGGACGTCGACCTTGGGGAAGGCGCGCTCGATCGTGCGCAGGAGCTCGTCACGGGGCCCCAGGAGCGCCACCATGGGCACGTCGTCCGGGACCACGACGGTATGGGTGGGGACGGTCCGGCGCTCCGGCTGCGTGTCTGTCATCGTGCTCCCAGTCTATGCGGGGCTCGCGGGTACGGCGGCGACGACGGCGGCCCTCACGCCGGCCGCGAGCGCGCCGCCGCAGCCACCGCGACCGAGCCGACCAGCGCGGCGACGACGAGCGTGCCGACGAAGGACACGTGCGGCAGGGTGGCGTAGAAGTAGCCGAAGACCACCCCGGTCAGGGCCAGCGCGACGGCCCCGGTGAGCGACTCGCCGACCTGCAGCGCCGAGGAGTTGCGTCCGATCTCGGCGTCGGGTGACAGTCGCATGACCAGCAGCGTCGTCGTCGGATAGGCGAGCCCGACCCCGAGCGTCGCCAGGCCGTAGACGAGGATCGGCACCCAGCCGGGCCAGGAGGCCCAGACCGCCACCGCGAGCAGCACCATCATGACCGCGAAGACGCTCACGCCCGCCCTCATCAGCCGGTAGCGGTCCACGGTCTCGCCGAGGCGACCCTGCACCCACGAGCCGAGCGCCCAGGCCACGGACGCGACGGCCAGCACCCCGCCGGCCCGGGCCGGCGAGTAGCCGTGCTCGTCGCGCAGCATGAGCGGCAGGTAGGCCTCGGCCGCCAGGAACGAGCCGCCCATCGCCGCGCGCACCGCGATCACCGAGGGCAGGCCCCGCGCCAGGTAGAGCGTGCCCACCGGCAGCAGCCGCCAGCTGGCGACGGCCACCACCAGCAGGACCAGCGGCCCGATGAGGCGCTCCGCCCCCTCGACCCGCTCACCGGCGAGGTTGAGCACGCCGACGCCGAGGGCCGCCACGATCGCCCACAGGATCGTCGAGGGGCGCAGGAAGGGGGTCTCCTCGCCAGCGTGGGTGGCGCGCAGCGCGCGCCAGAAGACGAGGAGGGACAGCAGCGCGAAGGGCGCCACGCCGAGGAAGACCCAGTGCCAGCTGAGGTGCTCGACGATGAGGCCGGTGAGCAGCGGGCCGGCGAGCCCGGGGACCACCCAGGCCGCCGCCAGCAGGGAGAACACCGCGGGGCGTCGCGCGTCCGGGATGCGCTGGGCGATGACGACGTAGACGGCCACCGTCGTCAGCCCGCTGCCCAGGCCCTGGACGGCGCGGCCGGCGACGAAGACCTCCATCGACAGCGCGAGCCCGGCCAGCACGAGCCCCACCGTGAAGAGCAGGACACCGACCACGGTCACCCGGCGCGGCCCGGCTCGGTCGCTCCACCAGCCGCCGACGATCATCCCCACGACGCTGCTGGCCACGGTGGCGCCGAAGGCCATGTTGTAGAGGTGGTAGCCGTCCAGGTCCGCGGCGATCGTCGGCATCGCGGCACCGACGGCGATGTACTCCAGGGCCAGCAGGGCGATGAGTGCGGCCGCACCCACGGAGGCGCTGCGCAGGCCCGGCGAGAAGATCGAGCGCGGCACCTCGTCGGCGACGAGCGGGGGCCCCGCGCTCACGCTCACCGCCAGCCCCCGAGGGTGTGCAGCGAGGCCAGCGCCGCGGCGCCCGCCGTCGAGGTCCGCAGCACGGTGCGGCCGAGGCGCACCGGCTGGGCGCCGGCGCCGGTCAGGGCGTCGAGCTCGTCCGGGGAGACGCCACCCTCGGGACCGACGACCAGCAGCACCTCCCCCTGCTCCGGCAGGCTCACGCCGGTGAGCGCCGCGTCGGCCTCCTCGTGCAGGACGATGGTCAGGGCGGCACCGCGGACGCGCCCGACCAGGTCCGCCCGGCCGACCGGCTCGGCGACGTGCGGCACGCGTGCCCGGCGCGACTGCTTGGTGGCCGCGACCGCGGTCCGCTGCCAGCGGCGGCGGGACTTCTCGCCCCGTTCGCCGCGCCAGCGCACGATCGAGCGGTCCGCCTGCCAGGGGACGACCTCGTCGACGTCGAGCTCGGTGGCCGACTCGACGGCGAGCAGGTCGCGCTCCCCCTTGGCCAGTGCCTGGACCAGGACCAGCCGCCGGGCGGGCTCGGGCTCGTCACGCAGCTCCTCGACGGCCAGGTCGAGCGCACCGCGGTGCGCGGTGGTCACGGTGCACCGCGCGACCCGGCCGGCGCCGTCGGCGAGCAGCACGGTCTCGCCCGGGGCGAGCCGTTGCACGTCGGCGGCATGCCGACCCTCGGCGCCGTCGAGGTGGACCGTGGTGGTGCCGTCAGGCAGGGCTCCGGGCCCGACGAGGAAGAGGGGTGCGCTCACGGACGTGCCGTCAGCGGCCCCGCAGGGCGTCCCAGAACTTGCCGGCGCGGCCGTGTCCGTGCCCGGCCGCGGCCATCCGGGCCTCCGGGCGCGACTCCCCCCGGTCCTCGGCCAGCCGGGCCAGCAGCTCGCGCTGCTCCTCGGTGAGCCGGGTCGGCGTGCGGACGTCCAGGTGCACCACGAGGTCGCCGCGGCCGCCGCCGCGCAGGTGCGTCACCCCGTGCTCCGCCAGGGTCACCGTCTCGCCCGGCTGGGTGCCCTCCTCGACGTCGATCTCGGTCGGTCCGTCGAAGGTCTCCACCGGCAGGGTCGCGCCCAGCGCCGCGGCGGTCATCGGCAGCTCGACCGTGCAGTGCAGGTCGTCGCCGCGACGGGCGAAGGTGTCGTGCGGCTCCACGGCCACCTCGACGTAGAGGTCACCGGGGGCTCCCCCGTAGGGACCCGCCTCGCCCTCGCCCGCCAGCTGGATGCGGGTGCCGCTGTCGACGCCGCCGGGCACCTTGAGCGTGAGGTCGCGCCGGGTGCGCACACGGCCCTCCCCCGAGCAGTCGAAGCACGGGTGCTCGATCACGTCGCCGTAGCCTCGGCACGCCTGGCAGGGCCGGGAGGTCATGACCTGGCCGAGGAACGAGCGCTGGACCTGCTGCACCTCCCCCCGGCCGGCGCACACCTCGCAGGTGCGGGTGCCGCTGCCGGGCTGCGCGCCGGACCCGGTGCAGGTGCTGCACCGGATCGCGGTGTCGATGGTGAGCGTCTCCTCCCCTCCGAACACGGCGGTGCGCAGGTCGACGTCCAGACGGACCAGCGCGTCGTGGCCGCGCTGCACCCGCGAGCGCGGGCCGCGGGAGCCCGCGGCCGTCCCGCCGAAGAAGGCGTCCATGATGTCGCTGAAGGTGAAGCCCTGGCCGAAGCCGCCGCTCGCGCCGCCGTAGGGGTCCTGACCGCGGTCGTAGGCGGCCCGCTTGCCGTCGTCGGAGAGCACGTCGTAGGCCTGCGAGACCCGCTTGAACTCCGACTCCGCCTCAGCGCCAGGGTTGACGTCGGGGTGCAGCTGGCGGGCCTTCTTGCGGTAGGCCCTCTTGATGTCCTCCGCGCTGGCGTCGCGGGAGACTCCCAGGTCGGCGTAGTAGTCGTTCACGGCGTGACAGGTCCTCGGGTCGGTGTGGTTCTGGGCTCAGGGGTGCAACGGTCTGGGGCGCCCGGGTATGCCGTGCGCCCACGGGTCGTGGTCATCCGTCCAGGATCTCGGCCACGTAGCGGGCCACGGCGCGCACCGACGCCATCGCCTGCGGGTAGTCCATGCGGGTGGGACCGACGACGCCGAGGCCGCCGGCCACGCCGTACCTGCTGGTGACCACGGAGGTGGTCTGCAGGGGGACGTAGGCGTTCTCCGCGCCGATGCTCACGGCGACGTGCTCGCCGTCCCCGGCGGTCAGGCCGCCCATCAGGCGCAGCAGCACGACGTGCTCCTCGAGCGCGTCGAGGACCAGGGACAGGGAGGTCGGGAAGTCGCTGCCGACCCGGGCGAGGTTGGCCGTGCCGGAGAGGACCACACGTTCCTCGGTCTCCTCCTGGAGGGCCTCACCCAGCGCGGCGGCCACCGACTCGGCGACCGGCCGGTCGAGCGGGTCGACCGCGTCCACCACCGCGGCCATCCGCGTCGGTGCCGCCGTCAGCGCGAGCCCGGCGACCTCGGCGTTGACCCGTGAGCGGAGGTCGGCGACGAGGTCCTCGGCGTCGGCGAGGTCGCGGCCGACGTCGACGACCCGCTGCTCGACCCGTCCGGTGTTGACGATGAGCACGATCATGAGGCGGCCGCCGCCGACCGGCACCAGCTCGACGTGACGGACGGTGGAGCGGGACAGGCTCGGGTACTGCATGACCGCGACCTGGTGGGTCAGGCTGGACAGCAGCCGGGTCGTGCGCGCCACGACGTCGTCGAGGTCGACGGCCCCGTCGAGGAAGCGCTGGATGGCGGTGCGCTCTGCCCGGGTCAGCGGCTTGACCGAGGAGAGCCGATCGACGAAGAGGCGGTAGCCGGCGTCGGTCGGGACCCGCCCGGCGCTGGTATGCGGCGCGGTGATCAGCCCCTCGTCCTCGAGCAGGGCCATGTCGTTGCGCACGGTCGCGGCGGAGACGCCGAGCTCGTGCCGCTCGAGGAGCGCCTTGGACCCGACCGGTTCCGAGGTGCGCACGTAGTCCTGGACGATGGCACGCAGCACGTCGAGGCGACGGTCGTCGCTCATGGTCCTGCTCACCTCCCCGGGCTCGATGCTGGACGGCCGCTCCTGGCACTCTGCGACCCTGAGTGCCAGTCTACGCGTCCGGCGCAAACCGGGGCCCGGACGGCCGCAGGGCTGTGCCTACGATGGGGCACATGACCGAGGTGCGCAACGAGACCGACAGCATGGGCCAGGTCGAGGTTCCCTCCGACCGCTACTGGGGAGCGCAGACGCAGCGCAGCATCCACAACTTCCCGATCGGGCGGGACACCTTCGTCTGGGGCCGGCCGGTCATCAAGGCCCTCGGCATCCTCAAGAAGGGCGCGGCGCAGGCCAACGCCGAGCTGGGCGAGCTGCCCCAGGACGTGGCCGACCTCGTGGTGCGGGCCGCCGACGAGGTCATCGCCGGCGACCTCGACGACCACTTCCCGCTCGTCGTCTTCCAGACCGGCTCCGGGACCCAGAGCAACATGAACAGCAACGAGGTCATCGCCAACCGTGCGATCGAGCTCGCCGGGGGCCGGCTGGGCAGCAAGACCCCGGTGCACCCCAACGACCACGTCAACCGCGGACAGAGCAGCAACGACACCTTTCCCACCGCGATGCACATCGCGGTCCTGCTCGAGCTGCGCGACCGGCTCGAGGCCGACGTGGCGGTGCTGCGCGACACCCTCGCGGCCAAGGCCGAGGAGTTCGCCGGGGTCGTCAAGGTCGGCCGCACCCACCTGCAGGACGCCACGCCCATCACTCTCGGCCAGGAGATGAGCGGCTGGGTCGCCCAGATCGACTACGCGATGGCTGAGGTCGGGCACGCGGCGCAGGGCCTGCACGAGCTGGCCATCGGCGGCACCGCCGTCGGCACCGGCCTCAACGCCCACCCCCGCTTCGGCGAGCTCGCCGCGCAGAAGATGGGGCAGGAGGCGGGCCTGGAGCTGCGCTCGGCGGCCAACAAGTTCGCGGCCCTGTCCGCCCACGACGCGCTCGTCCAGGTCTCTGCCGCCCTGCGCACCCTCGCCGGGGCGCTGATGAAGATGGCCAACGACGTGCGATGGCTCGCCTCGGGGCCGCGCAACGGCATCGGCGAGCTGCTCATCCCCGAGAACGAGCCGGGCTCGAGCATCATGCCGGGCAAGGTCAACCCGACCCAGGCCGAGGCGCTGACCATGGTGACGACCCGTGTCTTCGGCAACGACGCGACCGTCGCCTTCGCCGGCACCCAGGGCAACTTCCAGCTCAACGTCTACAAGCCGGTCATGGTGCACGGGGTGCTGGAGAGCATCCGACTGATCGCCGACGCCAGCCGCGCCTTCAACGACCACTGCGCGGTCGGCCTGGAGCCCAACACCGAGCGGATCGAGGCCAACCTGTCCAGCAACCTCATGCAGGTCACGGCGCTCAACCCGCACATCGGCTACGACAAGGCGGCGGCCATCGCCAAGAAGGCCCACAAGGAGGGCCTGACCCTGCGCGAGGCCGCGATCGCCAGCGGCGCGCTCACCGCCGAGGAGTTCGACCAGTGGGTCGTGCCGGTCGACATGACCCACCCGCGCCGGGTCGACTGACGCGCCGGGCGGTCCACCACGACCGGCAGCCCGACCGTCGCCCGGCGGTCTCGGCCCGGCCAGCAGAGCCCCGCCGGACCTCGCCCCGCGAGCCTCACCGGTCCCAGCGGCCCGACCGCGTACCCTCGTGCGCTGTGAGCGACCGCTACGGGACCGATGTGCTGAAGACGGACTGGCGCGTGCCGCCACGCGGCCGCGCCCAGGAGGTGGAGGCCGAGCACGGCCTCGTCGTCGAGGACGTCGACACCGGCTGGTGCGGCGCCGTGGTGCGCGTCGAGAAGGCCGGTGGCATGCAGGTGGTGCACCTGGAGGACCGGCGCGGGCGGGTGAAGGGCTTCCCCCTGGGTCCGGGGTTCCTCCTCGACGGCGCGCCGGTGATCCTCACCGTCCCGACCGCCGAGAGCCGGGCGCGCAGCGCCGCGGCCGCCGCCGCCCGCAGCCGGACGGCCAGCGGCTCGGTCCGGGTCACCCACCGGCGCGCCAGGGTCGCCAGCGGATCGCGCATCTGGGTCGAGGGCAGGCACGACGCCGAGCTGGTGGAGAAGGTCTGGGGCGACGACCTGCGCGTGGAGGGGGTCGTGGTCGAGATGCTCGACGGCATCGACGACGTTGCCGACCTGGTCCGGAAGTTCGCCCCGACCGCGGACCGCAGGCTCGGCGTGCTGGTCGACCACCTCGTCGCCGGCACCAAGGAGACGCGCATCGTCGCCGAGGCGGCCAGGGTCAGCCCGCACGTGCGCATCCTGGGCCACCCCTACGTCGACGTGTGGCAGTCGGTCAAGCCCGCCCGCCTGGGGCTGGAGGCCTGGCCGGTCATCGAGCGCGGCCGCTCCTGGAAGCACGGCATCCTCGCCGAGCTGGGCTGGCCGCACGCCTCGCAGGCAGACGTCGCGCGGGGATGGAAGAAGATACTGGGGTCCGTGCGTTCCTACAGTGACCTGGAACCCACGCTGCTCGCCAGCGTCGAAGAGCTGATCGACTTCGTGACCGTCACCTGACGCTCGCCGAGGTTCCGGAACGACCCAGGAGGGGATCATGACCTACCAGCCAGACCGCGCCCACGGCGCGCCCGCACCGTCCGTCTCCAGCGAGGAGCGGTCGATGATGATGATCGCGCACCTGTCGGCGCCCGCCGCGATGCTGCTCAGCGCCGGCTGGCTGCCCTTCCTCGGGCCGCTGCTGGTGTGGCTCTTCTACAAGGACCGCAGCCCGGCGGTCCGGACCGCCGCCGCCGGCGCCTTCAACTTCAACATCTCGCTGACGATCGTCTCGGTGCTGACCTGGATCAGCGTCTTCCTCACCCTGTTCATCGGCCTCATCTGGGCCATCCCTATCTGGATCGTGCTCTTCGTGGTCCAGCTCTGGGTGCACATCAAGGGTGCGGTCAAGGCTTCCCACGGCGAGGTCTACGACTACCCGTTCCAGATCCGCATCCTCAGCTGATTCCCTGACCCGCCACCTCGGCACGGCGTGTCAAGCACGACACGCCGTGCCGAGACATCATTTCGACTTGACCCCTTGCGCCCGGCGCGCAGACCGGGTAGACATCTCTCTACGCGCTTCCGCAAGGAGGTGCGGGTCGCAAGACTTGTCGAGGATTCGAGAGTCCTACCGGTGCTTCGGCACCGACGGACACCTCCGGTGATGCGGAGGTCGAGCCTCCGGACACCTTGCGCACCGTCCGTCGCGTCACCGTCGGTCAGTGGCCCGCTTCGCGAACTCATACTTCGCGAAGCGGGCCACACCCTTTGACGCCACGCATCAGGCCCTGCCCGCTCATACCCGGCAGGGTCTGCTGTCATGTCTACCGCGTGCGGGCAGCGCGCAGCCGCCTTGGAGGTGGCGTGTCGGTGAACTGCCCGCGTCCGGCTCTCCCGTCGGCCTCGACCGGCTCGACGCCGACCGGGCGCGTCGGTCAGGCGCGGAGCAACCGGTGGACCACGGTGTCGGCCAGCAGTCGACCGCGGCGGGTCAGCACCACCCGCCCGCCGACAGCGGCGCCGCGCTCCACGAGCCCGTCCGCGACGAGGCCGGGCACCTCCAGCCGACCCCCGTCGCGCAGCCGTCCGACGGCCAGTCCTTCGGCCAGCCGGGACCGCAGCAGCACCGTCTCGTCGAAGCGCTGCGCGTCGTCGAGCACCTCCCGGGCGTGCGCGGGGCTGGCGTCGCAGGCCAGCCGGTCGGCGTAGGCCCGCGGGTGCTTGACGTTCCACCACCGCACGCCGCCGACGTGGCTGTGCGCCCCGGGGCCCACGCCCCACCAGTCCCCGCCCCGCCAGTAGGCCACGTTGTGCCGACACTCCAGGCCGGGCCCGCGCGACCAGTTCGAGATCTCGTACCATCCGTAGCCCGCGGCGCCGAGCAGCTCGTCGGCCAGCTCGTACTTGTCCGCCTCGTCGTCGTCGTCGGGCGCCGGCACCTCGCCGCGGCGCACCTGCGCCGCCAGGCGGGTCCCCTGCTCCACGACGAGCGCGTACGCCGAGACGTGGTCGGGCTCGAGCTCGACCACGGCCTCCAGGCTGCGCCGCCAGTCCTCCAGGCTCTCCCCCGGCGTGCCGTAGATCAGGTCGAGGCTGACCTGCATCCCGGCCGCCCGTACCGCGGCCACCGCGGCCACGACGTTGGCGGGGTCGTGCGTGCGGTCCAGCGTGCGCAGCACGTGCGGCACCGCCGACTGCATGCCCAGGCTCACCCGCGTGAAGCCCCGCTCCGCCAGCCGCTCGGCCACCGCCGGGGTGATCGTGTCCGGGTTGGCCTCGGTCGTCACCTCCGCGTCCGGTGCGGTCCCGAAGCGGTCGCGTATGTCGTGCACGAGGTCTCCCAGCACCTCCGGCGCGAGCATGGTCGGGGTGCCACCGCCGAGGAAGACGGTCGAGACCGCGGGGGGGCGCCCCCCGGCCAGCACCTGCTGCGCCAGCGCCAGCTCGGCGTGCGCGGCCGTCGCGTAGTCCAGGGTCTGCCGCTCGCCCTCGCCCAGCTCGGGCAGCGTGTAGGTGTTGAAGTCGCAGTAGCCGCACCGCACCCGGCAGAAGGGCACGTGGACGTAGACGGAGAAGGTGCGCGACGGCATACCCTCCAGCGCGGAGGCCGGCAGGCCGCCGTCGGCGGGCGCGGGGTCCCCGGGAGGGAAGGTGGACGGCATACCCGCAGTGTCCCATCCGCCCCCGTGGCCTCCTGCCCGCGAGGGTGCTCGCGCTAGGGTCGGCACGTGCAGCAGCGCCTCCGCGAGTACATCGACCACCTCCGTGAGGAGGGGTACACCGTCCGGGACGACCAGGGGTCGGACCCGGACCTGATCACGCCCGACGGCAGCGCCGTCGACACCTGGCGCGAGGACTACCCGTACGCGGAGCGGATGACCCGCGACTACTACGAGGTGGAGAAGTGGCTGCTGCAGGTCGAGCTGCTGAAGTTCCAGTACTGGGCCAAGGACAACGACAGCCGGCACATCCTCGTCTTCGAGGGGCGTGACGCGGCCGGCAAGGGCGGCTCGATCAAGCGCTTCACCGAGCACCTCAACCCGCGCGGGGCGCGCGTCGTGGCGCTGAACAAGCCGACCGAGGTCGAGGCCGGGCAGTGGTACTTCCAGCGCTACGTGCAGAACCTGCCGACCAGCGGGGAGATGGTGCTCTTCGACCGCAGCTGGTACAACCGCGCAGGGGTCGAGCGGGTGATGGGCTTCTGCTCCAACCGCGAGTACGAGACCTTCATGCGGCACGCGCCGATCTTCGAGCAGATGCTCGTGGAGACCGGCATCACGATCACCAAGTTCTGGTTCTCGGTCACGCGCACCGAGCAGCGGACCCGCTTCGCCATCCGACAGCTGGACCCGGTGCGGCAGTGGAAGCTGTCGCCGATGGACCTGGAGAGCCTGGACCGGTGGGAGGACTACACCGAGGCCAAGGAGGAGATGTTCCGGCGCACGGACACCGACTGGGCCCCGTGGATCACGATCAAGTCCAACGACAAGAAGCGTGCGCGGATCAACGCGATGCGCCACTTCCTGAGCCAGTTCGAGTACGACGGCAAGGACCACGACGTCGTGCTGCGCCCCGACCCGCGGCTGGTCAAGCGGGCGCGGGACAGCGTCGGCGACTGACGGCCGCGCTCGGCATCGCCTCACCGGGGGCGAGTGCCCCGCTCCGGTCGACCTGCTGTGACCTCCGCCGCCCGGACCCGGGCGAGTGCCCCGCTTCCGTCGACGGGCTGGGCTCAGGTGCGCTCCGGGAAGTAGCGACGCCACTCCTGCAGCGGCCTGCCGACCGGTATGCCGCGCCGGGTGAAGGTCCGCCGCAGGCGCTCGACGGTGGCACCGGGCGAGGTGTAGACGTCCTTGCTCACGAGCGTGACGATGCGCCACTCCTGGTCCTCGAACTCCCCCCGCCGCCCGATGTCGGCCTCCCACTGCGCCTCGCGCTCGATGTGGTGGCGACCGTCGTACTCGACGGCCAGCCGCGTCGCCCGGTCACCGGAGTCGAGCCGCCGCAGGAGGTTGCCGTCGAGGTCGAAGAACCTGACATCGGTCTCCAGCTCCCAGCCCGCTGAGCACCCGGAGCATCCGGCAGCGCGTCTCCATCGGCGAGTCCACGCCCGTCCGCACCAGACCCGCGGCGCGACGGGCCAGACGCACGCCGCGTCCGTCCGCCTCAGCGGCGGCGCGCACCAGCTGCTCCGGGGTGGCCCGCTTCCTGCGCACCAGGCTGTCCCCCAGCACGACGAGGTCCAGCAGGTTGAGGTGGGCAGCCAGGTCGAGGAAGGTGTCCTGCGCAGAGGTGGTGCGCTGACCCCGGAAGAGCACCGGAGCCCGTGAGGAGGCGTGCACCGTCACGTCGCTGCGGTCTGCGCGCGACACGCCCCTGGGCACGCTGACGTGCACCTTGTCGCAGTGCGGGACGACGGCGCCGTAGAGTCGCGCGGCCGTGTGGTGGGAGACGAAGGCCGACCGGTGCGTCACCAGGAGGGCCGCCCTGGCCTCGACGTAGCCGTCCACCTTGGTGCCGTGCCCGACGAAGACGCCCCGCAGCAGCTGCCGGTACTTTCCGGTCACGAGCGCGTGGTGGGTGATCCCGGAGGCGAGGCCCTCCTGGCGGCGCATGGTGGTGTCGAGAGGCACTCGACCACACTGCCTGCGCGCGGGCTCGGGCCGCAGAACTCGTCCACAGGGTCGGCGCCACCGGGTCCGGGGTCGCTGAGCGCCGGACCGGGGCCAGTGCCCCGCTTCGGTCGATCTGCCACGCTCGGCATCGCCCGGACCGGGGCGAGTGCCCCGCTTCCGTCGGTGCGTCAGTCCCGGACGTAGGCCAGGTCGGTGATCGGGCGGCCCTCCTCGATCCCGCGACGCTCGAACCTCGTCATCGGTCGCAACGGGGCCCGGTCCGTGGAGACCAGCCGCAGACCGTCGTGGGCATCGAGGACCTCGCGCATCGAGCGGGCGTACTCCGCCCAGTCGGTGGCCAGCCGCCACGTCCCGCCCGGCTCGAGCAGCCGGAGCACGGTGCCGGCGAATCCGGCGTCGACGATCCGGCGCTTGTGGTGACGCTGCTTGGGCCACGGGTCCGGGAAGAACGTCCACACCTCGTGCACCGAGCCGGCGGCCAGCAGCGTGCGCAGCGCCACCTCGGCGTCCACCTCGACGAAGCGGACGTTGGGCAGGGCCTCTCCCCCGGTCGCCGAGGACATCTTGGCCAGCGTGTGCCCGATGCCGGGGCGCCAGACCTCCAGGGCGAGGAAGTCCCAGTCGGGATGCTCCGTCGCCCCGGTCACGAGGGCGTCGCCGGACCCGGAGCCGATCTCGACGACCAGCGGGGCGCGCCGCCCGAAGACCTCGTCGACGTCCAGCTCGACGGTCGGGTCGACCACCGTGGAGCTGTCCCCGTTCAGGCGGGGCAGGTCCAGCACGGCGACGTGGGCGAGCCGGTCCCAGGCCGCCTGGTGGGTGCGCGGCATACGGCCGCCCCGTCGCGTGAACGACCGGGTGCGCCGCAGCGGGCGCGGGCCGACCGCCGGGTTGCCCAGGGCGTAGTGGCCGCGGGGCTCCTCGGTCACTTCTTGCCCTTCTCGCCCGCTCCCGACCCGTCCTGGGACAGCGCCGCGATGAAGGCCTCCTGCGGCACCTCGACCGACCCGACCATCTTCATCCGCTTCTTGCCCTCCTTCTGCTTCTCGAGCAGCTTGCGCTTGCGGCTGATGTCGCCGCCGTAGCACTTGGCGAGCACGTCCTTGCGGATCGCGCGGATGGTCTCGCGGGCGATGACGCGCGAGCCGATGGCGGCCTGCACCGGCACCTCGAACTGCTGGCGCGGGATGAGCTCCTTGAGCTTGGTCGCCATCTGCACACCGTAGGCGTAGGCCTTGTCCCGGTGCACGATCGCGCTGAAGGCGTCGACCGTGTCGCCCTGGAGCAGGATGTCGACCTTGACCAGGTCCGCCTCCTGGTCCCCGTCGGGCTCGTAGTCCAGCGAGGCGTAGCCGCGCGTCTTGGACTTCAGCGCGTCGAAGAAGTCGAAGACGATCTCGGCCAGCGGCAGGGTGTAGCGCATCTCCACGCGCTCCGGAGAGAGGTAGTCCATCCCGCGCAGCACGCCCCGCCGGGACTGGCACAGCTCCATGATCGCGCCGATGAACTCGCTGGGCGCCAGGACGGTCGCGCGCACCACCGGCTCGGTGATCGAGCCCACCTTGCCCCCCGGGAACTCGCTGGGGTTGGTGACGTCGACGTGCGTGCCGTCCTCGAGCACGACGTCGTACTCCACGTTGGGAAGGGTCGAGATGAGGTCGAGGTCGAACTCGCGCTCCAGCCGCTCCCGCACGATCTCCAGGTGGAGCATGCCCAGGAAGCCGACGCGGAAGCCGAAGCCCAGCGCCGCGGAGGTCTCCGGCTCGTAGACCAGCGCCGCGTCGTTGAGCTTGAGCTTGTCGAGGGCGTCGCGCAGGATCGGGTAGTCCGAGCCGTCCATCGGGTAGAGCCCCGAGAAGACCATCGGCCGGGGCTCCTTGTAGCCGCCCAGCGCCTTCTGCGCGGGCCGCGAGGCACCGGTGACCGTGTCGCCGACCTTGGACTGGCGCACGTCCTTGACGCCGGTGATCAGGTAGCCCACCTCGCCCACGCCCAGGCCCTTGCTCGGCACCGGATCGGGGCTGATGGCCCCGATCTCGAGCAGCTCGTGCGTGGCGCGCGTGGACATCATCGAGATGCGCTCGCGCGGCGAGAGGGAGCCGTCGATGACGCGCACGTAGGTCACCACGCCGCGGTAGGTGTCGTAGACCGAGTCGAAGATCATCGCGCGCGCCGGGGCGCCGGCGTCCCCGACCGGCGGCGGGACCAGGTCGACGATGTGGTCCAGCAGCTCGGGCACGCCCTCGCCGGTCTTGCCCGAGACCCTCAGCACCTCCGCCGGGTCGCAGCCGATGAGCCCGGCTAGCTCCTCGGCATACTTCTCCGGCTGCGCGGAAGGCAGGTCGATCTTGTTCAGGACCGGGATGATCGTGAGGTCGTTCTCCATCGCCAGGTAGAGGTTGGCCAGCGTCTGCGCCTCGATGCCCTGCGCGGCGTCGACGAGCAGCACCGCGCCCTCGCACGCCGCGAGGCTGCGGCTCACCTCGTAGGTGAAGTCGACGTGCCCCGGGGTGTCGATCATGTTGAGGATCAGCGTCCGGTCACCGACCGCCCAGGGCATCCGCACGGCCTGGCTCTTGATCGTGATGCCACGCTCGCGCTCGATGTCCATCCGGTCGAGGTACTGGGCCCGCATGAGCCGCTGCTCGACGACGCCGGTCTCCTGCAGCATCCGGTCCGCGAGCGTCGACTTGCCGTGGTCGATGTGGGCGATGATGCAGAAGTTGCGGATGCGCCCGGGCGGCGTGGAGGCCGGCTGGGGCACCGTGCTGGGCGGGGCAAGGGGTGACACGCTCGGTCTCGACCTCGTGGCTCTCGAAGGGGGGTATGTCGTGCGTCGGACAGTCGTCCCAGTCTCCCACGGACGAGGGCCAGGTCCGGCCCTTCCTACGCCTGGCGCGCGCCGTCCGGCTCGTCGAAGCGCACGAAGGCGCGCAGCCGGCCGTCCCCGTGCTCCCGGATCTCGGAGTAGCCCAACGACTCGTAGAACTTGCGCTGGCGCGGCTCGTCGTCGGTGAGCAGGACCTTCTGCCGGCAGGCGGCAAAGGGCTCCAGCGCCGCCTGCACCAGCTGGCGCCCGACCCCCTCGCGCTGCAGCTCGGGCCGTACGAGCACGTCCTGCAGGTAGGCGATCGTCACGCCGTCGGAGACCACCCGCGCCAGGCCGAGCAGCTGGTCGCCGTAGCGCGCGGTCACCACCCGCGAGGACCCGCACACGGCGGCCTCCAGGACCTCCGGGTCGGAGGCGTACGCCGTCCACCCCACCGCGTCGTAGAGCTCGACGAGCTCCTCACGCCCCGGTCGGTCCTCGGCGCTGATGACGATCTCGTGCGCACCCACGCCTGCAGCCTAGCCGCAGGGCCGGTGCGCTCCCCGCTGGACCCGACCGCCAGGCACCGGCTAGGCTAGATTTCATCTAGCGGATCATTTATTCCGCTGAACGGAATCTACGCCGGGAGGCCTCATGACCGACGCGACGACCACCATGCTCGACCTGCCCGACGGTGTCGAGGTCACCGGCGAGCTCCGCCCCGGCTACGAGGACATCCTGAGCCGTCCGGCGCTGGAGCTGGTCGCCACCCTGCACCGCGCGCTCGAGCCGCGCCGCCAGGAGCGCCTCGCCGCCCGCGAGAAGGTCGTGCAGGCCGTCGCCGAGGGCCAGGACCTCGACTTCCTGCCCGAGACCGCGCACGTGCGCGAGGACCCCTCGTGGCGGGTCGCCGACCACGCCCCCGGCCTCGTCGACCGCCGGGTCGAGATGACCGGCCCCACCGACCGCAAGATGACGATCAACGCGATGAACTCCGGCGCCAGGGTGTGGCTGGCCGACCAGGAGGACGCCAACACCCCCCTGTGGGAGAACGTCGTCGAGGGTCCGGCCAACCTGCGCGACGCCGCGCTCGGCACGATCAGCTTCACCTCCCCGGAGGGCAAGGACTACGCCCTGTCCACCACCGACCACTCCCAGCTGCCGACGATCGTCGTGCGGCCCCGCGGCTGGCACCTGGACGAGAAGCACGTCCTGGTCGACGGGCAGCGCACCTCCGGCTCGCTCGTCGACATGGCCCTCTACCTGGCCGCGTGCGCCCAGCCGCAGCTCGACGCCGGCAAGGGGCCCTACTTCTACCTGGCCAAGATGGAGCACCACCTCGAGGCCCGGCTGTGGAACGACGCCTTCGTCATCGCCCAGGAGGCGCTCGGCATCCCCCGCGGCACGATCCGCGCGACCTGCCTGGTCGAGACCTACCCGGCCGCGTTCCAGATGGAGGAGATCCTCTACGAGCTGCGCGAGCACTCCGCCGGGCTCAACGCCGGCCGCTGGGACTACCTGTTCAGCATCATCAAGACCTACCGCACCCGCGGCGCGGACTTCGTCCTGCCCGACCGCAACGCGGTGACGATGACCGCGCCGATGATGCGCGCGTACACCGAGCTGCTCGTGCGCACCTGCCACAAGCGCGGAGCCCACGCGATCGGCGGCATGGCCGCCTTCATCCCGTCCAGGGACGAGGAGGTCAACGAGGCGGCGTTCGAGAAGGTCCGCGCCGACAAGCAGCGCGAGGCCGCCGACGGCTTCGACGGGTCGTGGGTGGCGCACCCGGGCATGGTCGACACCTGCCGGGAGGTCTTCGACGAGGTGCTGGGCGAGCGGCCGAACCAGGTCGACACGCTGCGCGAGGACGTCAACGTCGGCGCCGCCGACCTGCTCGACGTCAAGGGCACGCCCGGCGAGGTCACCGAGACCGGGCTGCGCGCCAACATCGACGTCGCGATCCAGTACCTCGCCGCCTGGCTCACCGGCCGCGGCGCGGTCGGCATCCACAACCTCATGGAGGACGCGGCCACGGCCGAGATCTCGCGCAGCCAGATCTGGCAGTGGATCCACAACGGGGTGAAGCTCGCCGACAGCGGCGAGACGGTCACCCGCGAGCTCGTCGAGCGGCTCACCGCAGAGGTGCTGGCCAGCCTGCCCGGAGAGGCCGCGGACTACCGCGACGCGACCGACACCTTCCTCGAGGTGGCGGTGGCCGACGACTTCGCCGACTTCCTCACGGTGCCCGCCTACGAGCGCATGCCCTGACCACCTACCCTGAGGGGACGGGACGAGGAGGTCTGTCATGACGCAGGAGACGGTGCTCGGCACGGTCGACGAGGTGCTGGCGGAGCTGCGCCACCACATACCGGAGCACCGGCTGCTCACCGACCCCGCTCAGCTGACGACGTACGAGTGCGACGGCCTGGCGGCCTACCGCGTGACGCCCGCGCTCGTGGTCCTCGCCGACACGGCCGAGGAGGTCGCCCGGACCGTGCGGGCGTGCGCGCGCCACCGGGTGCCGTTCGTCGCGCGCGGGTCCGGCACCGGGTTGTCCGGGGGCGCCCTGCCGCACGCCGAGGGCGTGCTCGTCGTGACCAGCCGGCTGCGGACGCTGCACGAGGTGCGGTCGCGGGACGAGCGCGCCGTCGTCGACACCGGCGTGATCAACCTGCAGGTGACGAGGGCGGCGACACCGCAGGGCTACTACTTCGCGCCGGACCCCAGCAGTCAGCAGATCTGCTCGATCGGCGGCAACGTCGCGGAGAACTCCGGCGGGGCGCACTGCCTCAAGTACGGCTTCACGAGCAACCACGTCCTCTCCCTCGACGTCGTCACGCCGGACGGGGAGCAGGTGACGCTGGGCACCGAGGCGCCGGACGCGCCCGGCTACGACCTCGTCGGCGCGTTCGTCGGGTCGGAGGGGACGCTGGGCGTGGCGACCCGCGCGACCGTGCGCCTCGTGCGCCTGCCGCAGGAGGTGCGCACCGTGCTCGCCGGGTTCGCCAGCACCGACCAGGCCGGGGCCGCGACGAGCGCGATCATCGCGGCCGGCATCATCCCGGCCGCGATCGAGATCATGGACGCCCTGGCCATCGAGGCGGCCGAGAAGGCGGTCAGCTGCGGCTACCCCGAGGGCGCCGGCGCGGTGCTCGTCGTCGAGCTCGACGGGCCGGCCCAGGAGGTCGAGCACGAGTACGCCGCGGTCGAGCGGATCTGTCGCGAGCAGGGCACCTTCGAGTTCCGGGTAGCCACCGACGCCGCCGAGCGGGCCGAGATCTGGAAGGGTCGCAAGTCCGCGTTCGCCGCCGTCGGCCGGATCTCCCCCGACTACATCGTCCAGGACGGCGTCGTCCCCCGCACCGCGCTGCCAGAGGTGCTGCGCCGGATGGCCAAGATCAGCGCGGAGCGCGGCGTGCGCGTGGCCAACGTCTTCCACGCCGGGGACGGCAACCTGCACCCCCTCGTCCTCTTCGACGCCGACGAGGAGGGCGCGACGCAGCGGGCCGAGGAGGTCAGCGGGATGATCCTGGACCTGTGCATCGAGCACGGCGGTTCGATCACCGGCGAGCACGGGGTGGGGGCCGACAAGGCCAAGCACATGCCCGCGATGTTCACCGCGGAGGACCTGGACACGATGCAGATGGTGCGCTGCGCCTTCGACCCGGCAGGCATCGCCAACCCCGGCAAGATCTATCCCACACCGCGGCTGTGCGGCGAGCGCCCGCGCGCCGTCCGCGGCGAGCATCCGCTGGCCGCCGGGCACGAGGGGGTGGACCTGTTCTGATGAGCACCCGCACTGATCTGCTCGACCGGCTCTCCCCCGCCTGCCGGGTGCGCGCGGCCACCGGCGAGGACCACGTCGACGGCGTCGGACCGCAGGTCGTGGCGTCCCCCGCATCCACCGAGGAGACGTCTGCGCTGATGCGCGCCTGCCACGAGCACGGCCTCGCGGTCGTCGTGCGCGGCCACGGCAGCAAGCTCGCCTGGGGCCGGCCCCCGAGCACGTCGACGTCGTGCTGGACACCACGCGGATGGCCGCGCTCGTCGAACACTCCCGCGGGGACCTGATCGCGACCGCGGGAGCCGGTATGCCGCTGGCTCGCCTGCAGTCCCTCGTCGGCGAGGGTGGGCACGAGCTGGTCGTCGACGACCTGGCCCCCGGCCGGGGCCGGGACGCCGCCGGCGAGAGCGCGGCGTCCACGCTGGGCGGCGCGTTCGCCACCAACATGTCCGGCCCGCGCCGGATGCGCGTGGGTGCCATGCGCGACCTCGTCATCGGGGTGCGCTTCGTGCGCGCCGACGGGACCGTCGCCAAGGCGGGCGGCAAGGTCGTCAAGAACGTCGCCGGCTACGACCTGAGCAAGCTGCTGGCCGGCTCCTACGGCACGCTGGCCGTCGTCACCGAGGTGACCGTCCGGCTGCACCCGCTGCCGGAGGCGAGCCGCACGGTGTCCGCCCGGGTCGACCCCGGACGGCTGGCACACGTCCTCGCAGACGTCGTCGGCTCCCAGCTCGTGCCGCACGCCGTCGAGGTGCACGCCGGGCCCGAGCATGCCGACCGACCGGACACCGTCGTCGTCTCGGTGCTGCTCAGCGGCACCCGGCAGGGCGTCGAGGCCCGGGCGGCCGACCTCACCGGTCGGCTGCGCTCGGTGGGCGGTGCCCAGGCCCAGGTCCTCGACGACCAGCCCGCGGGCCGCCGGCTGGGCGGGACCGGCCGACCGACGCTGCTCCGGACCACGGCGCGGCTGAGCGGCGTACCCGAGATCGTCGCGACCGCGGCCGCCAACGGCCTGACCGTCAGCGGCTCGGCGGGCACGGGGGTCCTCTACGCCATCGTGCCCGAGGCGCGGGCCGCGGAAGAGGTCGCCACCGCCGTGGCGGCCGTGCGCGCAACCAGCGCACGCCTCGGCGGATCCACCGTCGTGCTGGACGCGCCCCCGCAGGTCAAGGCCGTCCTGGACAGCTGGGGGCACGTCCCCGGGCTGGAGCTCATGCGGCGGGTCAAGGCTGAGTTCGACCCGGCGCGGATCCTCGCGCCCGGCCGCTTCGTAGGAGGGATCTGAGGATGACCGCGCAGCAGGACCGCCACCAGGCGCCCACCGGCGTGTCAGTGACGCGCGTCACGCGCCCCGAGGAGGCTGTCGAGCTGGGGATGCCGACGGTGCGCGGGGACCGCTCGCAGGCGCTGGCCACCCCCGCCTTCGACGAGCACCGGCCGCCGAGCCAGGAGCTGCTGGACGACTGCGTGCACTGCGGCTTCTGCCTGCCCACCTGCCCGACGTACACGCTCTGGGGCGAGGAGATGGACAGCCCGCGCGGGCGGATCGACCTCATGCGTGCCGGGGTGGAGGGTGCGCCGCTGAGCGCCTCGATGGTCGACCACTTCGACGCGTGCCTGGGCTGCATGGCCTGCGTGACCTCCTGCCCCTCGGGCGTGCAGTACGACCGGCTCATCGAGCAGACGCGCGCCCAGGTGGAGCGCCGGGTCGAGCGCCCTGCCGGGGACCGGGCGCTGCGCACGATGATCTTCAACCTCTTCCCCTACCCCGAGCGGCTGCGGGTGCTCCGCGCCCCGCTGCGGCTGGCCCAGCGCAGCGGCGCGCTGCGCCTCGTGGACCGCACCGGCGTCGTGGCGCGGCTCAGCCCCGGGCTGGCGGCCATGCAGTCGCTCGCGCCGCCCCTGGGCCCGCGCGTCACCGTGCCTGCCCGCACCCCGGCCGTGGGCGAGCGACGCGCCGTGGTCGGGATGCTCACCGGCTGCGTGCAGCGCGAGTTCTTCGGCGAGGTCAACGCCGCCACCGCGCGCGTGCTGGCCGCCGAGGGCTCCGACGTCGTCGCTCCGCAGGAGCAGGGCTGCTGCGGAGCCCTGTCGGTCCACACGGGGCGGGAGCCGGAGGGTATGGCGTTCGCGCGCCGGCTGATCGACACCTTCACCGAGGCCGGTGTGGACCACGTGGTCGTCAACTCGGCCGGTTGCGGGTCGACGATGAAGGACTACGTGCACCTGCTCGCCGACGACCCGGACTACGCCGACCGGGCGCGGGAGTTCGGCGCTCGCGTGCGCGACCTGTCCGAGATCCTCGTCGAGCTCGGCCCGGTCGCGCAGCGCCACCCGGTGAGCGCGCACGGCCGGGACGTCGTGGTGGCCTACCACGACGCCTGCCACCTGCGGCACGCGCAGAAGGTGGTGAGCCAGCCGCGGGCGCTCCTCAACGGCATACCCGGCGTGTCGCTGGTGGAGATCCCGGACGGGGAGATCTGCTGCGGTTCGGCGGGCGTCTACAACATCCTCAACCCCGAGCCGGCGACCGAGCTCGGCGACCGCAAGGCCGCAGCGATCCTGCGGACCGGTGCCGAGCTGCTCGTCACCGCCAACCCCGGCTGCCTCATGCAGATCAGCCGGGCGCTGGAGCGCGCCGGGCACAAGGTGCCGTTCGTCCACACGGCGACGGTGCTCGACGCCTCGCTGCGCGGCCAGACGCTCCTCTGACGCGGGCCTGAGAGCGTGCGCCGCACCTGCGCGGCGCACGCCCGGCAGACCGGCCGCGTCAGTCGGCGGCCACCAGGAGCGAGTCGCGGCGCCGCATCCAGACCACGAGCCCGACCAGCAGCGCGACCAGGAAGATGCCCTGGATCAGGCCGGCGTGCAGTCCGACGCCGTAGATCATCAGGTAGCCGATCACGCCCGCGGTCAGGCAGTAGTAGGCGGTGACCAGCGCGGTCTTGCGGATGAGGTCGCCCTCGCGGCCGAGCAGGCCGACCGTGGCCGAGGCCGCCACGATGTTGTGGATCGCGATCGGGTTGCCGCCGGCACCGCCGACCGCCTGCGTCGCGACGACCGTGTCCGGCGTGACGCCGATCTCCTGGCCGGTGGCGAACTGGAACAGCGAGAAGGTCAGGTTGGACACGGTGTTGGAGCCCGCGACGAACGCACCCAGCGCCCCGATCCAGGGGCTGATCAGCGGCCAGTTGGCACCTGCGACGGCAGCCGCGCCCTCGGCGAGCGTCACCGGCATGCTGGCCAGGCCGGACGCGGTGAAGTCCGGACCGGAGCGGATGAGTAGCCGCACGAGCGGCAGCGCGAAGAGCAGAGCCACGGCGGTGCCGAAGATCTGTCCCCCGGCGACCTTCCACGTGCTCTTGATCTGCTCGGCGCTCATCCGGTGCAGCAGGTAGGTGATCAGCACCGTGACGATGAAGACCGTGCCCGGGCTGTAGAGAAGTTGCCAGGTCGTGGAGATCTCGGTGCCCAGGATGTTGGTGAAGGGGATCGACACCCACGGCGCGGCCGAGGTCAGCGCGGCCTTGATCGGGTCGATCAGGCGGGTGGCGAGCAGGAGCAGCGCGATGATGACGTAGGGCATCCAGGCGACGACCATGCTCATCTTCTTCTTGCCGACGTAGAGGTGGTCGATGTCCACCTTTCCCATCCACCGCTCCTCCCAGGAGGTGCGGGGGCCGAAGTCGAAGGTCTCCTTCGGCATCAGGAAGCCCTTGCTCGAGGTGAACATCACCAGCGCCAGGCCGACGAGGCCACCGATGAGCGCGGGGAACTCGGGGCCGGCCAGGACGGCGACGATGACATAGGGCACGGTCATGGCCACGGAGGCGTAGAGCGCGAAGGGCCAGATCTTCAGGCCCTCGGCGAAGCTGCGGCGCTCGCCGAAGAAGCCGGTCAGCATGACCGCGATGATGAGCGGGATGAGCAACCCGCAGATCGCGTGGATGATGGCCACCTCGGTGGCGATGTGCGCGACGTAGCCGTCGTAGGTGAGGCCGAGCTCGGCGACCCGCTCGTCGACGCCGGCGCCGTCCTTCAGGCCGCTGCCGACGCCGACGATCATCGGGGTGCCGACCGCGCCGAACGAGACCGGCGTGGACTGGATGATCAGCCCCACCATGACCGCCGCCATGGCCGGGAAGCCGAGCGCGAGCATGAGCGGCGCGACCACCGCGGCTGGTGTGCCGAAGCCGGAGGCGCCCTCGATGAACGACCCGAAGAGCCAGCCGATGATGATCGCCTGGACCCGGCGGTCCGGCGAGATCGAGGTGAAGCCGGCGCGGATCGTGCTCATCGCGCCGCTGCCGATGACGGTGGCGAGCAGCAGGAGCGCGCCGAAGACGATGTAGAGGAGCGTGACCGCGATGATGAGGCCCTCGATCGTGGCCGCGGCGACCGCCTCCGGGTGCATCTTCCACACCGTCAGGGCGATCAGGACCGTGACGGCGTAGCCCACGGGCATGGCGTACTTGGCCGGCCAGCGCAAGCCGGCGAGGAGCACCCCGACCAGCAGGATCGGGGCGATGGCCAGCAGGCTCAGCACAGCAAGGTTGTCCACTCTGACACCTCTCGGGGGATCGCGGTCACCCCACCGTGAGGTCGACCGGAACCAGGCACGATGCCAGCCCCCGCTCGCCGGGTCAAGTGGTGAGGCGGTGACGGCCGGCGCCGCCGGTAGGGTGAGCGCATGGTCCACCCGCGTCCCGACGAGCGTCCCCGCGGCGTGCAGTCCGTGGACCGGGCGCTGGACATCCTCGAGCTGCTCGCCTCCCGCCCAGGCACCCTCGGCGTCACCGAGATCGCCCGGGGCACCGGGTTGGCCCCGGGCACCGCGCACCGGCTGCTCGTCGGTCTGGCCCAGCGCGGCTGGGTCCGCCAGGACCCGGGACGCCGGTACGGCGTGGGGCCGGGCGCCCTGCGCATCGGCGGTGCTGCGGCCACCACGCTGGCGGTGGTGGCCGCCCCCGCGCTGCGGACCGCGGTGGAGGTGACCGGGGAGACGGCCAACCTGGCCTCCCTGGACGGGGACGTGATGGTCTACGTCGCGCAGTCGCCGTCGCCGCACACGCTGCGGATCTTCGCCGAGGTGGGCCGGCCGGTCCCACTGCACTCGACCGCGGTCGGCAAGGTGGTGCTCGCCGGGATGGCCCCCGGTCCGGCCATGGAGCTGCTGGCCGGCACCCGGCGGACGGCGCGCACACCGCATACCCTCACCGACCTCGCCCAGCTGCGGGACGAGCTGGACCGCGTGCGTGAGCAAGGCTGGGCGATGGACGACGAGGAGCAGGAGCTGGGGGTGCGTTGCGTCGCCGTCCCGGTCGCCACCGGCAGCGCGTGGACCAGGATGGCGCTGTCCGTGAGCGGCCCGACCGAGCGGATGTCCAGGGACCGCGCGGTCGCCGTCGTGCCCGACCTGCGCAGGATCGCCGAGGACCTCGGCCGGCGCGAGCTGGGGGCGGCGGGATGAACGGCCCGGGTCTGGCCCGAGGGCTGCGCCGTGCCGCGCGCGCCGTGGTGCGGGCGGCACGGCCGCAGACGCGGGCCGAGATCGTCGACCCGCCGCAGGCACGGACCGCGGCCTACTCCTACGCGCCGGTCGACGACGACCGGGCCGACCCCGGCGAGGTGGTGTGGGCCTGGGTGCCCTTCGAGGAGGACCGCAGGAAGGGCAAGGACCGCCCCGTGCTCGTGGTGGGCCGGGACGGCAGTCGGCTGCTGGCGCTGCAGCTGACGAGCAAGGACCACGACCGCGACGAGGCCCAGGAGGCCTCGGTGGGCCGCTACTGGACCGATATCGGCAGCGGCGGCTGGGACCGACGCCGCCGCCCCAGCGAGGCGAGGGTCAACCGGCTGCTGCGGCTCGAGCCGTCGGCGGTGCGCCGGACGGGGGCGGTGCTGGACGAGGAGATCTTCGACCGGGTGCTGCAGGAGGTGCGTCGGCACTTCCCGCAGCCCTGAGGGCCGGCGTGCACGACCCACTCAGGTGGGTGACCCCTGCACGGGCTGGGCCCGGCTGGCGTGCACGAACCACTCAGGTGAGTGACCTCGGTCCGTGCCGAGCGGTCGGACGCGAAAGGCCCGGGCTGGTGCCCGGGCCGTCTGGTGGATCTGGTGGAGCTGAGGGGATTCGAACCCCTGACCCCTTCCATGCCATGGAAGTGCGCTACCAACTGCGCCACAGCCCCTCGTCGTCGCGAGGACTGGATCACTTTACCCAGAGCGCGGGGCGAACGCCAAATCGCGCACGCCGTCCCGGAGGGGGCGCGCAGCCCCGCCCTCAGCGGTCGGTGACGCTGCCCACGCTGGCGGTCACGCCGACGTTCCAGGCCTCCAGGCGCCACCCCGTGCGGTGCTCCACGAGCTCGGCCCAGTGGCAGTTGTGCAGCCCCACCAGGGAGAGCCAGGCCTGCCGGTAGGTCAGCCCGACGACGTCGGCGATGAGCGCCCGGCTGGCCAGGCCGTGCGTGGTCACCACCGCGGTGTCCCCGACGTCCAGGCGGCGCACGAGCTCCTCGAACGCGGCGCGCATTCGCACCTGCAGCTCGGCGACCCGCTCCCCCGTCACGCCCCGGACCGTGTCCTCACCACGGTCGAGCGCGGCGAGGGCGTCGGGGAAACGCTCCGCGACGTCGGCGTGGCGCAGCCCCTGCCACTGCCCCACGTGGATCTCCCGCAGGCGGGGGTCGTGCTCCACCGGGAGGCCGGTGCGGGCGGACAGTGCCTCGGCGGTGTCCGCAGCACGGGCCAGGTCGCTGGACAGCAGCCGGCTCGCTCCCCGATCGGCCAGCGCCTGCGCGGCGGCCGCGGCCTGCTCCCGGCCGCGCGCGGACAGGTGGCTGTCGAGCTGCCCCTGGTAGATGCCTCCGGCGTTCTGCTCGGTCTCCCCGTGCCGCCAGACGATGACCCGTCTCATCGGCCGGGTCAGGCGCCCGCCCCGGCGGCCTGCCCGTCCTGGGGCAGCGCCACGGCCGGGCAGTCCTTCCACAGCCGCTCCAGGTCGTAGAACTCCCGGTCCTCGGTGTGCATGACGTGGACGACGATGTCGCTGAAGTCGAGCAGCACCCACCGGCCCTCGCGCTGACCCTCCCGGCGCAGCGGCCTGGAGCCGAGCTCGGCGAGCCGTTCCTCCACCGCCTCGACGATCGCGCCGACCTGGCGCTCGCCCGGGGCCGAGGCGATGACGAAGACGTCGGTCAGGGCCAGCTGGGCGGAGACGTCCAGGCCGACGACGTCCTGGGCGAGCTTGTCCTGGGCGGCCGAGGCGGCGGCCCGGGCCAGCTCGACCGCGCGTGCGGTTGCGGTCACGAGGGGTCCTCCCTGTAGAGGTGGTACTTGCCGATGTACTGGACGACGCCGTCGGGCACGAGGTACCAGACCGGCTCGCCGGTGGCGGTCCGCTCCCGGCAGTCGGTCGAGGAGATGGCCATGGCCGGCACCTCGAGCAGCGTCACCTTGTCCTCGGGCAGGCCCGCGTCGGTCAGCTCGTGCCCGGGCCGGGTGACCCCGACGAAGTGCGCGAGCTCCCACAGCTGGTCTACCCCGTGCCAGGACAGGATCTGGGCCAGCGCGTCGGCGCCGGTGATGAAGAACAGCTTGTCGTCGGGGCGCTGCGCGTGCAGGTCCACCAGGGTGTCCCGGGTGTAGGTGGGCCCCTCGCGGTCGATGTCGACGCGGCTGACGGTGAAGCTGGGGTTGGACGCGGTCGCGATGACCGTCATCAGGTAGCGGTGCTCCGCGGGCGTGACGCTGGTGACGTCCTTGCGGTAGGGCTGCCCGGTCGGCACGAAGACGACCTCGTCGAGGTCGAGCAGATGGGCGGCCTCGCTGGCCGCCACCAGGTGCCCGTGGTGGATGGGGTCGAAGGTCCCACCCATCACCCCGAGACGCATCAGTGGGCGGGCGTCCCGCTGGGGGTGGTGTGGGTGTCCGGGTCCTGCCGGTCGCCCGCGACGTGGTGCGGGTCGAGGGCGAGGGTGTTGCGGAAGAACCACAGCGTCATGAGCAGGACCAGGAAGACCGCCAGCGCGATCACGCCGAACCAGATCGGCGAGAACAGCAGCTCGTTGACGATGTGGTGCCCGCCCTCGGCGGAGGCGACCAGGACCTGGGACAGCGCAGACGTCATGCGGGCCACTCTACCCGGGGCGAGCACCTACAGTGAGAGGCATGCCGTCGCCCGCCCGTCCCGTCCTCTCGGTCGTCGTGCCGATGTTCGAGGAGGAGGACGTGCTGCCGCTGCTGGTGGCCCGGCTCCGTCCGGTGCTGGACGGCCTCGGGGAGGCCTACGAGGTGGTGGCCGTGGACGACGGCAGCCGCGACGCCACCCCCGTGCTGCTGGCATCGGCACGCCGCAGGTGGCCGCAGCTGCGGGTGCTGCGCCTGCGCGCGAACGCCGGTCACCAGGCCGCCATCTCCGCCGGTCTGGCCGCCGCCCGCGGGGACTGGGTCGTCACCCTGGACGCCGACCTGCAGGACCCGCCTGAGGTCGTCCCGCAGATGCTCGAGGCGGCCCGCGCACACGACGCCGACGTGGTCTACGGGGTGCGCACCGACCGGTCAGCCGACAGCGCGTTCAAGCGTCACACCGCCCGGGCCTTCTACGCGGGCATGCGGGCGATCGGCGCCAAGGACGCCCCCGACGCGGCCGGCGACTACCGGCTGATGTCGCGGGCGACGGTGGAGGCCGTCAACGCGCTGCCCGAGGAGCACCGGGTGCTGCGCCTGGTCGTCCCGGCCCTCGGCTTCCCCTCCGCCACGGTCGGCTACGCCCGCGCCGCACGGGCCGCCGGCCGCAGCAAGTACCCGCTGTCCAGGATGGTCAGGCTGACCGTCGACTCGGTCACCGGCTTCTCGCTGGCCCCGCTGCGGCTGGCCACCTGGTTCGGCCTGGGCGGCTTCGTCCTGGCCGTCGGCCTGCTCGCCTACGCGCTGGTGGCCAAGGCCACCGGCCACACCGTCGCCGGCTGGACCTCGACCGTGGTCATCGTCGCCGCCTTCGGCGCCCTCCAGCTGCTCAGCCTGGGGATCATGGGCGAGTACGTCGGCCGCATCTACTCCACGCTGCAGCGCCGCCCGTCCTACTACGTCGCGCACGACTCGCTGCACGAGACGAGCGCCGAGCACGACCCGACGGTCAGGGCCGCGCAGGACGGCCCCGACCGTCCTGGCGCACGCCCCGAGCACGCGCGCCAGGACGTGCCTCACCGCACCTGACCGTCGCCCTCCACGACCCATTTGGTGGTGGTCAGCTCCGGGAGCGCCATGGGCCCCCGGGCGTGCAGCTTCTGGGTCGAGATGCCGATCTCGGCGCCGAACCCGAACTCCTCGCCGTCGGTGAAGCGGGTCGAGGCGTTGACCATCACGGCCGCGGCGTCCACCTCGGTGGTGAAGCGGCGTGCCGCGGCCCGGTCGGCGGTGACGATCGCCTCGGTGTGCCCGCTGGTGTGCTCCTGGACGTGCGCGATCGCCTGGTCGAGGCTGTCGACCACCCGCGCGGAGAGGTCCGCGGAGAGGAACTCGGTGTCGTCGTCCTCGTCGGTGACCGGGACGTGCGCGGTCCCGGCGGACTCGGCATACCCCTCCATCGCGGCGTCGCCGTGCACCGTGACGCCGGCTGCGCCCAGGCGCGCCATGATGGCGGGCAGGACCCGGTCGGCGGCGTCCCGGTGCACGAGCAGCGACTCGGCGGCGTTGCACACCGAGTTGCGGTGGGTCTTGGAGTTGACGACCACCTCCACGGCCATGTCGGTGTCGGCCGAGGCGTCGACGTAGACGTGGCAGTTGCCCACGCCGGTCTCGATCACCGGGACGGTCGACTGGGTGACGACGGTCTGGATCAGGCTGGCCCCGCCGCGCGGGATCACGAGGTCGACCAGTCCGCGCGCGGTCATCAGCGCACGGGCCGCGTCGTGGCCGCCCTCGGTGAGCAGGTTGACCGCGTCGGGGCTGATGCCCTGCTCCGCCAGCGCGGCGCGCAGCACCTCCACGAGCCGGGTGTTGGTCGAGGCGGCGGCCGACCCGCCGCGCAGGATCACCGCGTTGCCGCTCTTGAGCCCGAGGCCGGCGGCGTCGACGGTGACGTTGGGACGGGCCTCGTAGATCATCCCGACCACACCCATGGGCACCCGGACCTGACGGATCTGCAGACCGTTGGCCAGGGTCGAGCCGCGCACCACCTCCCCCACCGGGTCCGGCAGCGCGGCGACCTGGCGCAGCCCCCGGGCGACCGCGTGCACCCGCTCCTCGTCGAGGGTGAGACGGTCCAGCAGGTTGGTGGGCAGGCCCTTCTCGCGGCCGCGCTCCAGGTCCTGGACGTTGGCCGCGACGACCGAGGCCGCGGCGGCGTCGACGGCGTCGGCCAGCGCGAGCAGCGCGGCGTCCTTCTGCGCACGGGTGAGCAGGGCGAGCTGCCGGGCCGCCGTGCGGGCGCCGCGCGCGGTCTCGTGCACGTGCTCGCGGACGTCCGCGGGGATCTCGGCGACGGTCTGGGCGGTCATGGGAACTGGTCCTCCGGTCGGGGTGGGCGGGGTCAGGGTATGGGCAGCGTGCCCGGTCCGAGCACGACCAGATCGTCCCGGCGCACGACGGGCCGGGGCGCGGGTGCGCCGTTGCGCAGCCCGCCGGCGCGGTCGAGCCGGCGGCCGACGAGCGGGCGCAGCTCCTGGGCGTCGTAGCCGACGAGCCCACGGGCCACCACGTGGCCCTCCGGGTCGCACAGGTCCACGGTGTCGCCGGCGGCGAAGCGGCCGTCGACGCGCGTGATGCCGACCGGCAGCAGCGAGGTCTGGTGCCGCACGACCGCCTCGACGGCGCCAGCGTCCAGCACCACCCGGCCGGTCGCCGCGGTGGCGTGGGCGAGCCAGCGGCGGCGTGCGGGGCTGCGCGTGCCGGTCGGGGTGAACAGGGTCCCGACGTCGTCGCCGGCGAAGGCGGCCGTCATCTGCTCGGCGCTGGTGAGCAGCACGCCGATGCCTTCGGCGGTGGCCATCTGCGCGGCCGCGACCTTGGTGGCCATCCCGCCGGTGCCCACCTGCGAGCCGTGCGCGGAGACGTCCACGTCGGCGATCTGGGCCGCGGAGGCCACGTGCCGGATCCGGTGGGTGCCGGGGGTGCTCGGGTGCCCGTCGTAGAGGGCGTCCACGTCGGAGAGCAGCAGCAGGGCGTCGGCGCTGACCAGGTGCGCCACGAGGGCGGCGAGCCGGTCGTTGTCCCCGAAGCGGATCTCGTCGGTGGCCACCGTGTCGTTCTCGTTGATGATCGGCAGGATCTCCAGCTCCAGCAGCCGCTCGAGCGTGCGCGAGGCGTTGACGTAGTGGCTGCGGCGGTGCATGTCGTCGGCGGTGAGCAGCACCTGGCCGACCTTGACGCCGTGCATCGTGAACGCGTTGGCGTAGGCGCTGAGCAGCACGCCCTGACCCGCGCTGGCCGCGGCCTGCTGGGTCGCGAGGTCCTTGGGCCGGCGGGTCAGCCCCAGCGGCCCCATCCCGGCGGCGATCGCGCCGGAGGAGACCAGGACGATCTCCACCCCGTCCATGGCACGCCTGGCCAGCGTGCTGGCCACGGCCTGCACCCGGAAGCCGTCCAGCCCGCCCCGGGGACCGGTCAGCGAGGACGAGCCCACCTTGACGACCAGCCTCCGCGCGTCGCGGACGATGCCGGGGTCGGGGATGCTGGCCATGGAGGGCATACTATTCCAGTCCTCCGAATATCCATGCATCGCCCAGGTCAGGGTCGCGTGCTCGCAGGACGGGTCGGCTCACTCCCGCCGGTCGGGGTCGGACCACCGGCCCGCCCGGCGCTCGGCCTCCATCTCCTCCCGGACGGCCGTCTCGGCGTCCTTGCGGGCGTGGAAGGCGTCGCGCTTCTCGGCGCGCGTGGGCCGGGAGCGCTCGTCCAGGCGCAGGTCGCTGCCCCTGGAGCCGAGCAGCTCGGCGCCGGCTGCCATCGTGGGCTCCCAGTCGAAGACGACCGCGTCGTCCTCGGGGCCGATGAGGACCGTGGACCCCGCGACCGCACCCGCCTTGAGCAGGCCGTCCTCGACCCCGAGACGGTTGAGCCGGTCGGCCAGGTAGCCGACGGCCTCGTCGTTGGCGAAGTCGGTCTGGTGCACCCACCGGGTCGGCCGCTCCCCCACCACGCGGAAGACCTCGCCCTGCGCGGTGTTCTCCCGGCGCACGGTGAAGCCCTCGTCGTCGACGGCCCGGGGCCGCACGACGGTGCGCGCGGGCTCGAGGGCGACCTGCTCGGCCCGGGCCCGGCGCACGTGCGCGGCCAGGGAGAAGGTCAGCTCCTTCAGGCCCTGGTGAGCGACCGCGGAGACGACGTGGACCTCATACCCCTGGGACTCGAGGTCGGGCCGGACCATCTCGGCGAGCTCGCGCGCCTCGGGCACGTCGGCCTTGTTGAGGACCACCACGCGGACGCGCTCGGCCAGCGGGATGCCGCCCAGCTCCCCGTGCGGCACGTAGGCCGCCAGCTCGGCCTCGATCACCTCGAGGTCGGTGAGCGGGTCGCGACCCGGCTCCAGCGTCGCGCAGTCGATGACGTGCACGAGCACGTGGCAGCGCTCGACGTGCCGGAGGAACTGCAGGCCCAGGCCCTTGCCCTCCGAGGCGCCGGGGATCAGCCCGGGGACGTCGGCGATCGTGAACCGTTCGCCGCCGGCGGTGACGACGCCCAGGTTGGGCACCAGGGTGGTGAAGGGGTAGTCGGCGATCTTGGGCCGGGCGGCCGAGAGCACCGAGACCAGCGAGGACTTGCCCGCGGACGGGAAGCCGATGAGCGCGACGTCGGCGAGGGTCTTGAGCTCGAGGACGACCTCGCCCTCCTCCCCCGGCTCGCCGAGGAGCGCGAAGCCCGGAGCCCTGCGGCGCTGCGAGGCGAGCGCCTTGTTGCCCAGTCCGCCGCGGCCGCCGCGGGCCGCGACGTACTCGGCGCCCTCGCCCACGAGGTCGGCCAGCACCTGCCCGTCGCGGGTGGTGACGACCGTGCCCGAGGGCACCGGCAGCACCAGGTCCTCGCCCTGGGCACCGTTGCGCTCGCCCCCCTCGCCGGGGCGGCCGTGGGGCGCGGTGCGGTGCGGGCCGTGGTGGTAGTCGATGAGCGTGGTCACCTGCTGGTCGACGCGCAGGACGATGTCCGCGCCCCTCCCGCCGTTGCCGCCGTCCGGACCGCCCAGCGGCTTGAACTTCTCCCGGTGCACGGAGGCGACGCCGTGACCGCCGTTGCCGGCGCGCAGGTGCAGCACGACCCGGTCCACGAAGTTGGCCATGTGGTCATCCTCTCAGGGGTATGTGGTGCGTGCGCGGCCCGGGCGGCCGCGTCCGCAGACGCCGCGACGCCGGCGGGGCCGTGGCCCCACCGGCGTCGCGGTGTCGCTGTCGGGTCGTGCGCTCAGGCGTCGACGGTCGCGGTGTCGGACGCGACCACGTTCACGGTCTTGCGGCCGCGCTTGGAGCCGAACTCCACGACGCCGGGGACCAGCGCGAAGAGCGTGTCGTCGCGCCCGCGGGCCACGCCCTCGCCGGGGTGGAAGTGCGTGCCGCGCTGGCGCACGATGATCTCGCCGGTGCCGACGACCTGCCCGCCGAAGCGCTTCACGCCGAGGCGCTGGGCGTTCGAGTCACGACCGTTCTTGGTCGAGGACGCACCCTTCTTGGTTGCCATCTGCCTGCCTCCTTGGAAAAAGCCGGTGTCGCGACGCTCAGGCGTCGATCGCGGTGATCTTGACCTGGGTCAGCGGCTGGCGGTGGCCCTGGCGCTTCTTGTACCCGGTCTTGTTCTTGTACTTCTGGATGACGATCTTGGGGCCCTTGGTCGCACCCATGACCTCGGCCCTGACGACGGCCTTGCCCAGGGCGTCGGCGTCGGTGGTCACGGCGGAGCCGTCCACCAGGAGCAGGGCAGGGAACTCGACGGTGTCGCCCGCGGCAACCTCGGCAGAGACCTTGTCGATGGTCAGCACGTCGCCGACGGAGACCTTCTCCTGGCGGCCGCCAGCACGGACGATCGCGTACACGTTGAACTCACTTCCTGCAGTCTTGGGTAGGTATGCAGCTCCCGGCGGTCTGGGTCGAGCCGCCGCCTCACGGATGCGTCTCTAGACCCGTCCCGGACCGGGGCGAACCGACGCACCAGACTACCGTGCCCGGGCCGCCCTGACCAAACCGGGCGCAGGCTCAGGCGGGGTCGGTCGCCGGCCCGGTCGCCGGCCCGCCCTCGGGGGCCCCGGTCGGGGGCCCGGCGGGTGCGACCACGCGGCCTCGCCGACGCCGCTTCGGGGCGGGAGCCAGTGCGGCCTCCACCACCGGGGCGGGCTCACGTGCGGGCTCGTCAGCGGCCGGCTCCTGGTCAGCGGAACGCTCGTCGGCCGGCTGCTCGGCGGCCGGCTGCTCGGCGGCCGGCTGCTCGGCGGCCGGCCTCGCGGGGGACCGCTTGGCCGCGCGCCGCTTGGTGGCCGGCTGCTCGGTCGCAGCCTGCTCGGAGACAGCCTGCTCGGAGACAGCCTGCTCGACCGCAGTGCCGGGCGTGGACATGGCCTGCCCCCCGGCCACCGGGTCGGCGGCCGTCTCGGCCGCGACCGGCTTCTCGCCGGCCTGCACCGCCGCCGCGTGCGCCGCGGCCGCGATCTGCGCCGGCGTCGGTCCGGTCGGTTTCGACGGCTGCTGGGCAGTCCTGCCCTCGCCGCCGCCGGAGGACGAGCCGGACCGGCCCTTGCTGCGGCCGCGTCGGCCGCCGGAGTCCTCGGAGCCGCCGTTGCCGTTCCCGTGGCGGTGCGCCGGCTCGGTCTGCACGATGATCCCCCGGCCGGCGCAGTGGGCGCAGGTCTCGGAGAAGACCTCGATGAGACCGGAGCCGACCCGCTTGCGGGTCATCTGGACCAGGCCGAGGGAGGTCACCTCGGCCACCTGGTGCTTGGTCCGGTCCCGGCCCAGGCACTCCAGGAGCCGACGCACGACGAGGTCGCGGTTGCTCTCCAGCACCATGTCGATGAAGTCGATGACGATGATGCCGCCGATGTCCCGCAGCCGCAGCTGGCGCACGATCTCCTCGGCCGCCTCGATGTTGTTCTTGGTCACCGTCTCCTCGAGGTTGCCCCCGGAGCCGGTGAACTTGCCGGTGTTGACGTCGACGACGGTCATCGCCTCGGTGCGGTCGATGACCAGGGAGCCGCCGGAGGGCAGCCACACCTTGCGGTCCATCGCCTTGGCGATCGCCTCGTGCACGCGGTAGGCCGTGAAGGCGTCCTGGGTGCCGGTGTGCTTCTCGACGCGGTCGGCGAGGTCGGGGGCGACGTCGTCGATGTAGCGCTTGACCTCGGTCCAGGCCTCGTCGCCGGCGACCACGAGCTTGGCGAAGTCCTCGGTGAAGACGTCACGGATGACCCGGACGGTCATGTCCGGCTCCCCGTGGAGAAGGGCAGGGGCGTTGGCGCTCCCGGACTTCTTCTGGATCCGCTCCCAGGTGGAGGAGAGCCGCTCGACGTCGGCGCGAAGCTCGGCCTCCGAGGCGCCCTCGGCGGCCGTGCGGACGATCACGCCCACGTCGTCCGGGACGACCTCCTTGAGGATCTTCTTCAGCCGGGCGCGCTCGGTGTCCGGCAGCTTGCGCGAGATTCCGGTCATCGAGCTGCCGGGCACGTAGACCAGGTAGCGCCCCGGCAGCGAGACCTGCGAGGTGAGCCGGGCACCCTTGTGCCCGATCGGGTCCTTGGTCACCTGGACCAGGACCGTCTGACCGGACTTCAGGGCGTTCTCGATGCGCTTGGGCTGCCCGGAGGACATGCCGGCCGCGTCCCAGTTCACCTCACCGGCGTAGAGGACGGCGTTGCGTCCCTTGCCGATGTCGACGAAGGCCGCCTCCATGCTGGGCAGCACGTTCTGCACCCGCCCGAGGTAGACGTTGCCGGCCATCGTGGTCTGCGCCGAGCGGGACACGTAGTGCTCCACCGGCACGCCGTCCTCGAGCACCGCGATCTGGGTCCGGTCCTCCAGGCCGCGCACGACCATGACGCGCTCGACGCTCTCGCGCCGCGCGAGGAACTCCGCCTCGGTGATGATCGTGCGACGCCGGCCGGCCTCGCGGCCCTCCCGCCGGCGCTGGCGCTTGGCCTCCAGCCGGGTCGACCCCTTCAGCGAGGTCACCTCGTCGCGTGCCGACCGCTCGCCGGAGCCGGACTCCCCGCTGCGCCGGCGGCGGCGCCGCCTCCGGGTGCTGGAGGAGTCGTCGTCCTCCGAGGTGCCGGCGTCCTCGGCGCTCGCCTCGTCCTTCGCGTCCGCGGACCGGCCGTCGTCGTGCTGGCCGGTGCCGGTGCCCCGTCCCCGGCGGCTGCGACGACGCGCGGTGCCACTGCCCTCCTGCTCCGTCTCCCCCTGGTCGGTGCTCTCGGTCTGCTCCTTCCCGCCGGCGTCGGCCGAGCCGGCGGACTGCGACCCGTCGTCGTCGTCCTCCCCCTGGTCGGAAGAGGTTCGGCCGCGCCGTCCCTTGCCGCCCCGGCGCCGGCGACGACCGGCGCGAGAACCCGGGCCGTCGTCCTCGCCGGAGTCGTCGGATCCCTCGTCGTGGGTCTGGTCGTCCTCGTCCTCGTCCTGCCGCTCGACCGGGGCGGTCACGGCCGACGTCGCGCGCCTGGAGCGCCGGCGCGGCACGTCGCTGAGGTCAGGCGCCTGGAAGAGGACACCGAAGGACGGCACGCTCTGACCGGCCGTCCCGTCCGCGGACCCGTCCTCGTCCGTGTCGTCGCTGTCGCTGTCGCTGTCGCTGTCGTCGTCGCTGTCGTCGTTGGTGTCTTCGTCGTCGTCGGCGGCGGCGAGGTCCTGGTCGTCCTGGGGGTCCGACCCCCTCGCCGGGAACGTCGCGGCGGTGAACAGGGCCTGGGTCTCGGCGATGAGCGCCACGGCCCGGTCGTGCCGGTCGTCGCCCGGTGCCTGTTCCACGTCGGTGGTGCGGTCCGTCTCGTCAGACACGGTGTGTCCTTCCTCAGCCGCACGGCCGAGCCCACACCTCGGGGCCGATCCGGCCCGCTCCCCCGCGCGGTGCGGGTGCAGTCGTCCCGACCCGGGCGGGCCGTGGACGGAAGTCGTCCTTGGTACCGCGTCGGTTCGCGCGGTGGGCGCGGCCCCGACGGGCCGGTGGGGTCTCGTCGACGCTCAGTCGAGGGCGTCGCGCGTGCCGGCAGGCTTGCCGCACAGCGGGTGGACCGCACCGGGTCGGACAGCGGTGTGGCACTTCTGCCCGGCCGTGGGAAGTATCTCACAGCGCTCGCTCCCCGGCCGCATCGCCGGCTGCTCAGCGCGCGTCGAGGCTCTCCGCGACGGTGCCGTCGACCACCGGCCCCTGCCGCAGCCTGGTGCTGACCGGGCGCGACAGGTCGAGCCCGGAAACCTCCCGCAGCGCGGCCCAGAGCTCGTCGGGGCGCACCGTGGGGGTCAGGTGCAGGAGAGCGGCGAGCAGCACCACGTCGCCCTCCTGCACCGGCACCGCCGGGAGCGGGTCGACGCTCTGGCGCAGGTCCAGCAACGCCTCGCGCACGTCCAGCTCGCGTGGCCCCTTCTTCATCATCCGCGTGACCGTGACGCGCGGTGCCGCGAGGAGCGCGGTGACGGCGGACGCCATACCCTCCAGGTCCGTGCCCCCGGCCCGGAACCGCAGCGCCCAGAGGCTGCCCTGCAGCCGGTCCGCGAGCGCGCCGTCCAGGTCGTCGGCGTCGACGACCTCGACCACGTCCAGCCCCACGGGCAGGGAGGCGTCCAGCAGGGCCGCCACCCCTGACGGGTCGACCAGCTCGCAGAGGGCGACCTCGACGTACTCCGCCTCGCTCGCGGCGCCGGTCGGTGCGGCGTTGGCGTAGGAGATCTTGGGGTGCGGGTGGAACCCGCCGGAGAAGGCCACCGGCAGTCCGGCGCGCCTCACGGCCCGCTCCAGCGCGCGCTGGAAGTCCCGGGTCGAGGTGAACCGCATCCGTCCGCGCTTGGCGTAGCGGATGCGCAGCCGCTGCACGGCCGGGTCTGGTGCAGGTCCCTCGGGGACGCGTCGGGGAGCGGCCATGGCGGGCACGCTACCGCGCACGTGCGCGACGCCACAGCGACGGGGCTTCGTGCCTGAGGGGGGCCGGGGATAACGTAGCCCTACGCTCGACGCCGAGCCCGGCCGGGTCGTGCGTGCGCGCCCCGGTGCCACCACGTCCCCGACCTAAGGTGTGAGCCAGTGCGCGTCTACAACTTCTCCGCCGGCCCAGCGACCATGCCCGTGGAGGTCCTCGAGCGCGCCCAGTCCGAGCTGCTGGACTGGAGCGGGTCCGGCATGTCGGTGATGGAGATGTCCCACCGCAGCAAGGAGTTCGTCGGGATCGCCGAGGCGGCCGAGGCCCGGCTTCGCTCCCTGCTGGGCGTGCCGGAGGACTACGCCGTGCTCTTCCTCCAGGGGGGCGCGACCGGTCAGTTCGCCGCGGTGCCCCTCAACCTCGCCGGTCCCGGCGCCACCGCCGCCTACGTGAGCACCGGCGCGTGGAGCAGGAAGGCCATCAGCGAGGCCGAGAAGTACCTCGAGGTCCGCACGGTCGCCGACGAGGCCCCGACGAACTACTCCACGGTCCCGGCCGAGGGGTCCCTGCAGGTCCCCGGCGACGCGGCCTACCTGCACTACACGCTCAACGAGACGATCGGTGGCGTGGAGTTCCCGTACGTCCCCGATGCCGGGGACGTGCCGCTGGTCACCGACGCCAGCTCGACGATCCTCTCCCGCCCGCTGGACGTCAGCAGGTATGGCGTGATCTACGCGGGTGCCCAGAAGAACCTCGGTCCTGCGGGCCTGACCCTGGTCATCGTCCGCAAGGACCTGCTGGACCGCGCCCGCCAGGAGACCCCGGCGGTGCTGGACTGGACGGCGATGGCCGGGGCCGGCTCCATGCTCAACACTCCCCCGACGCTGGCCTGGTACCTCGTCGGCCTGGTGCTGGAGTGGGTCGAGGAGCAGGGCGGGCTCCCCGCGATGGCCGTCCGCAACAGGGACAAGGCCGACCTGCTCTACCGGGCGATCGACGGCTCCGGGTTCTACTCCAGCCCGGTGGAGGCGTCGGCCCGCTCGTGGATGAACGTGCCCTTCCTGGTGCCCGACCCGGCGCTGGAGAAACCCTTCCTCGAGGCCGCGGCGGAGGCCGGGCTGTCCGGGCTCGGGGGGCACCGCAGCGTGGGAGGCATGCGCGCCAGCCTCTACAACGCGATGCCGATCGAGGGCGTCCAGGCCCTCGTGGACCTCATGACCGACTTCGAGAAGCAGAACGGCTGACCCATGACGAAGTTCGCCATCAAGACGATGAACGCCATCAGCCCGGTGGGCCTGCAGCGCCTCGACCGGGACCGTTTCGACGTGGGCACCGACATCGAGTCGCCCAGGGCGATCCTGCTGCGCTCGGCCGACCTGCACTCCGTCGAGCTGCCCCCCCAGCTCTACGCCGTGGCCCGGGCCGGCGCGGGCACCAACAACATCCCGGTCGACAAGCTGGCCGCCCTGGGCATCCCGGTCTTCAACACCCCCGGCGCCAACGCCAACGCGGTCAAGGAGCTGGTCATCGCCGGCATGCTGCTCGCGGCGCGCAACCTCTACCACGCCGCGGACTACACCCGGTCCCTGGTCGCCGACCAGGGGCTCTCGGGCAAGGAGCTCGAACTCCGGGTCGAGGCCGGCAAGAAGAAGTTCGCCGGCTTCGAGCTGCCCGGCCGCACCCTCGGCGTGGTCGGTCTGGGCTCGATCGGCGTCCTCGTCGCCAACGCCGCGCAGTCGCTGGCGCTGAAGGTCCTGGGCTACGACCCGGCGGTGACGATCAAGAACGCCTGGCAGCTCTCCCCGTCCGTGGAGCAGGTCACCAGCGTCGAGGAACTCTTCTCCCGCGCCGACATGGTCACCCTGCACGTGCCGCTGGTCGAGGGCACCAGGGGCATGGTCGACGCGGCGCGGATCGCCCTCATGCCGTCCGGCGGCGTCGTCCTCAACTTCGCCCGCGGGGGCGTCGTCGACGAGGGCGCGGTGCTGGCGGCCCTGGACTCGGGGCACCTGCGCTGCTACGTCAACGACTTCCCCACCGTCGCCGGGGCGGTGCACCCGCGGGTCATCGCGCTGCCGCACCTGGGCGCCTCCACCGGGGAGGCCGAGGACAACTGCGCGGTGATGGCCGTGGACCAGCTCTCCGACTACCTGCTCAACGGCAACATCCGCAACGCGGTGAACTTCCCGGAGGTCGTGATGACGCGCCAGCCGGGCACCACCCGCCTGGGCATGTTCAACGAGAACAAGCCGAACATGATCGGGCAGATCACCGCCGCCCTGGCCGAGGCCGGGCTCAACGTCGCCGAGTTCACCAACAAGGCCAAGGGCGAGTACGCCTACACCCTCGTCGACGTCGAGGGCGCGGTCCACGACGAGCTCAAGGAGCAGATCCTGGCGATCGACGGCATCGTGCGGGCCCGCAAGATCGACGGCTGACCCGGTGGCGCGGGATCCTGCCACGGGCGGCCTGGCGCGGTCCGCACTAAGGTTCCTCGTGAGGGGTCGGCCCCCGGCCCCCGGCAGTCCAGGAGGTCGGTCATGAGCAACCACGTCTACAAGGTGTCCGAGGTCGTCGGCAGCTCGCCGGACGGGCTCGAGGCCGCCGTCGACAACGCGATCGCGACCACGGCGAGGTCGGTGCGCAACCTCGACTGGTTCGAGGTGACCGAGATCCGCGGCCACCTTCGCGAGGGCGCCGTCGCCAGCTGGCAGGTGGCCGTCAAGGTCGGCTTCCGCGTCGACGAGTGAGGCCGGCCCCCGGGGAGGGCCCCGGGCGCCGCGGCGCACTCGTCGAGGTGCTCAGCCCCCGCCGGGCGTCCCCTCGGGCGTGCCGCGCTCGAGCCGGTGATGCGCCGCCATCAGCTCGCCCGGGTTGGTCTGCGCCGCGAGCAGCGACAGCTCGCCGCACAGCACGGTCGCGGCGATCAGGCCGGCGAGCCGACGCGCGTTGGCGCCCGTCTCGCGCTGCTCGCGGCAGCCGAGCCGGGCCAGGTTGTGCTCGACGTGCGGCAGGTGCTTGCCGTTGCCGACGGTCCCGACGATCAGGTGCGGAAGCGTGCAGGAGAAGTAGAGGCCCTCGGGGCGCTCCTCGGCGAAGGTGATGCCCTGGGAGCCCTCCACGATGTTGGCCGCGTCCTGGCCGGTGGCCAGGTAGAAGGCCAGCAGCATGTTGGCGTAGTGCGCGTTGGCCGAGCGGATCGCACCGGCGATCGTGCTGCCGACCAGGTTCTTGCGCACGACCAGGTCGACCATCTTCCGCGCGTCGGTGCGCAGCCCGGAGGCCAGCAGGTCGTGCGGCAGCAGGATGTCGGCGACGACATTGCGGCCGCGCCCGAGGATGCCGTTGACCGCGGTGGCCTTCTTGTCCGAGCAGTAGTTGCCGGAGATCGACCCGTAGCCCAGGCCGGTCCCCCAGGACAGGATCCGCTCCATGAGAGCGTCCGCCGCGCCGGTCACCATGTTGTGGCCGGACGCGTCACCGGTCGTGAACGCGAAGCGGACGAAGAGCAGGTTGCCCACCACCTCGGGGTGCGCCTCGATCAGCTGGGCGAACCTGCTGGCCTGCGCGACCACGTCCTGCAGCTCGCCGAGCCGGGACTGGACGGCCAGCGCACCGGCGTGGGCGACGGCAGCGTCGGGCGCGGAGAAGAGCACCGAGCGCGTCATCCGCTCACCGAGGACGACCACCTTGATGCCACCCTCCACCTGCCGGGAGACGCGGGCGCCGCGGCCGACCGAGGGCCACAGCGGGCTCTCGTAGGTGGCCAGCGGCACCGAGATCTCCCCCTCCACGGCGTCGCCGCTGACGCGGATCGGGCCGACCCAGCTGGTCGGGACGAGGGTGGAGGGGGTGGAGACGTTCTTCACGGGGTGCGGTCCTCGTTGCCGGGGTGTGCGGGGGACGGGGCCGACCAGGACGGTCGGGGGGCGGACGAGCGCTGGCTGAGCTGGACGAGGTCGACGCCGCGCAGGCGGCAGAACTCCCCCAGCCGTCCGCGGACGATCAGGTCGGTGCGGCCCAGGTCGGCGGGGGTGCGCGCGCCCAGGAGCGCCAGGATCGCCGCGGTCTGCCCGGCCCAGGCGTGCACGAGCGGCACGAGCGCCTCGGCCCCGCCGTCCAGCACCGTCTTGAGGAAGGTCCCGGCCACACCGACCGCCCGGGCGCCCGACGCGAGCGCCTTGACCACGTCGAAGGGGTTGCGGACGCCGCCGGAGGCGAGCAGCACGGGGGCGTGCGCGGGCGCGTCCAGCAGGCAGGCGAGCGCCGACTGGCCGAAACCGCTGAGCACGGAGTAGTCGGGGCCGGTGAGGAGGTCCCGGCGTGCGTTCTCGATGCTGAGGAAGTCGGTGCCGCCGCGACCGCTCACGTCGGCCACCGGCACTCCGAGGTCCGCCAGCACCTCCAGGGTGCTCCGGCTCAGGCCGAAACCGACCTCCTTGACCACGACCGGGACCGGCGAGGCCGCAACCACCTCGGCGACCGAACGGCGCCAGTCGGAGAAGTCGCGGCTGCCCTCCGGCATCGCGGTCTCCTGGACCGCGTTGAGATGCAGCTGCAGGGCGTCGGCGCCGAGGAGCTCGACGGCGCGCACGGCGTCCTCGCCGCTGCGGCCCGCCCCCAGGTTGGCCATCACGAAGCCGTCCGGGTTCTCCTCGCGGATCACCGTGAAGCCGCGGGCGGCGTCGGGGTCGTCCAGGGCGATCGAGACCGAGCCGCAGGCCATCGGCATACCGGTCTCACGGGCCGCGACGGCGAGCTCACGGTTGATCCGCCCGGTGAGGTCCGTCCCGCCGGTCATCCCGTTGACGTAGAAGGGGGTCGGCCACCGCCACCGGTGCACCTGCACGGACAGCTCGACCTCCTCGGTGCTCACCCCGCCCAGGGCGTGGTGGACGAACTCGAGGTCGTCGAACTCCGACGGTGGGAGCCGCAGCTGCTGCTCCTCGGCGAGCCTGACGTGGTCGTCCTTGCGCGCGGCGCGGTGCAGGTCGTGGCTCACGGGCCGGGGCTCCTTTCCGAGGGTGGGGAGACCGACAGGTCGAGGTGCCGTATGCCGTGAGCCTCCCACCCGGCAAGGATACCGGCCGAGGAGGCGGCCGCCGGGACCAGTGCGACCCCGCAGTCGCCGCCGCCCGCGCCGGAGGGCTTGGCCGCCGCGCCGTGCTGCTCGGCGACGGCGCACAGCACCCGCAGCCGTTCGGTCTCGATGGTCGTGCCCGAGTCGCGGCCGAGCTCCTGGAGCAGACGACGCGCCCGGCGCACCGCGTCCATCGCGCGGGCCGGGTCGCAGCGCAGCCCGGCGACGAGGTCACCCACGCAGTCGCTGCTGGCGGCGAGGAAGTCCGCGCGGCGGGCCACGGCGTCCGCGTCCACCCCGTGCACGCCGGCGACGAGCAGGTCGGTGGAGGCGGGCGAGCCGGTCCAGCCGACGAGCAGGTCCAGGTCCGGTGGCACAGGGAGCTGCTGGACGTCGAAGGTCTCCCAGGCGTCCGAGCCGAGCAGCGCGGACACCGGCTCCAGGGGCAGCGCCCGGGCGAGCGTGGCGCGGTCCGGCGCCGTGTAGCGGACCCATCCGCCGAACGTGCTCGCCGCGAGGTCTCCGCCAGAGGCGCGCGGCGAGACCTGCACGGTGGCCAGCAGGGCCACCTGGAAGCGCTGCACCGGGGTCAGGCCCAGCCGGTAGAACCGGTCGAGGGCCGCGACGAGCGCGACCACGACCGCGCCGGAGGAGCCCAGGCCCAGCTTGCGGCCCTCCTCGTCCTCCAGGTCCGAGGAGATCCGCACGTCGAAGCAGCCCGGCGCCAGCCCACGCTCGGCCCGCAGCCGGTCGACGGTGCGCAGCGTGGCGCCGACGTGGTCGCGCGCGTCGTGGGCGACCACGACCTCCCCGCTGCCGGCCTCCCTGCCCCAGGTGAGCGGACCCGTGGGGTAGACGTCGGAGTGAACCCTGCCCACGCCCGCCTCGGCGGGCTCGTCCAGCCGGACCGTCAGCCGCCGGTCCACGGCCACGAGGACGGCCGGCTGGCCGGGGTCGACCACGGCATACTCGCCGGCGACGTAGAGCTTCCCGGGGGCGCTGGTGCAGATCACTCCTGGGTCCCCGTCCCCGGGGCCGGCGGCACCTCGCAGCCCTCGGGGAGCAGGTGCGCTCCAGGCCCGGCGCCGACGACGCGCACCTGGTCGACACCGACGATCGCGGCCAGCCGCGCGGCCGTCTCCGCGGCGCCCTGCGGCTGGACAAGCACGGCCACGTTGGGTCCCGCGTCGGCGGTCGCCCACGCCTCCACGCCGTCCTCGCGCAGCCCGGCGACCGCGTCGAAGACCTCGACGCTGCGGGGGCGCAGGTAGCGGATCGGCGGCTCGGTGGAGGCGATGAGCGCGTGCATCCGCAGCGCGTGCGCCTCGGTGAGCTGCCCGATCGTGGTGAAGTCGCCGGCGCGGCACGCCGTGACCATCCGCTCCAGGTAGTCCTCGGTGCTGCTCACCCAGGCGGAGAAGTAGGGCGAGGTCTGCACCGTACGGCGCATCGCCTCCCGGCTGGAGACCGCCTTGGGTCCGCCGTCCACGGTGGCGATGACCATCCCCATCGGCGGCGCGGGCACCGCCTCCGCGTAGGACGACTCGTCGTCCGTGCCGGCGTGCCAGACCGCCACGCCGTCGACCAGGGACCGGGCGGCCGAGCCCGAGCCGCGGCGGGCCAGCCGGCTCAACCCCCGGGCGTCGAGGTCCAGCCCGTAGGCGGCGGAGGCCGCCATGGCCAGCGCGGCGAAGCCGGAGGCGGACGAGGCCAGGCCGGCGGCGGTCGGCGCCTCGTTGACCGAGCGGACCACGGCCCGCCCGCTCGCCCCGGCGAGCGAGCGCACGTGGTCGAGGAAGGCGGACACGCGTGCCAGCTGTTCCCCGTCCCGGACGAGGCCGTCGAGCTCGAGGCGGTCCTCGGCGAGGCCCTCGCGCAGCTCCACGCTCGTCGTGGTCGCGAACGCGTCGAGCGTCAGGCTGAGGCTTCCGGCGACCGGCAGGATGAGCTCCTCGTCCTTCTTGCCCCAGTACTTGATCAGCGCGATGTTGGGATGGGCGCGCGCGGTGACGGCGCTCATGCGGCCGGCACCGTGGTTGTCCAGGTGCGGGCCGCGCCCGCCCCGCGCAGCGCGGTCGCCAGCTCGTCGGCGTGGTCCTCGGAGTCGGCGAGCGCGATGACGCAGCCGCCCTGACCTCCGCCGGTGAGCTTGGCGCCCGCCGAGCCGGCCGCGGTGGCCGCGGCCACGAGCCTGTCCAGGACCTCGTTGCTCACCCCGAGCCACGCCAGCAGCCGGTGGTCCTCGGACAGGGCGGTGCCGAGCGCGGCGAGGTCTCCGTGCGCCAGCTGTCGGGCCCCCTCCTCGACCAGGTCGGCGATGCGGGCGAAGGTCCGCTCCACGGCGGACGGGTCGGCCTCGAGCCGCTCGCGCACCCCGGCCACGGACCGGGCGGTGGACCCGGCCATGCCGGAGTCGGCCAGCACGAAGGTCGTGGTCGTCCCGACCGGGACGGGCGCGACCCTCCCCCGCTGGAAGCGGATCGGGGTGTCGGCCACGACGGCCCTGGCGTCCAGGCCGCTGGGGTTGCCGTGGGAGTGCCGCTCGGCCTCCTGCACGACCTTGTAGAGCGCGTCCGGCCCCAGCTCGACGCCGGCCAGGCCGGCCACGGCCCGGGCCACGGCCGCCGCCACGGCAGCGCTGGAGCCCAGGCCCCGCTCGTGCGGCAACGAGCTCAGGATGCGCACCTTCGCGCCGTGACCGAGCCCGACGAGGTCGAGTGCCGCGGACAGGGCTGTGACGACGGGGCGGACCAGCCCCGGCGCGGTCGACGCGTCGCCGGCGAAGAGCTCGCTGTCGACGTGCACGCCCTCCGGCGCGGGCCACACGCGCGCCTCGACCCCGAGGCCGTGCACCGGGACGGCGAGGGCCGGCGTGCCGTAGACGACGGCGTGCTCACCCAGCAGGATGGCCTTGGCGTGCGCGTAGCCGGTCCCGGACGGGTCGGGGCCCACCGCGGCGGGGGGATCAGTCCTCTGCACGGGCAGGTGTGTGGTGGCGGCCTGGTCGGTCACAGGCCCAAGGGTACGGCGCAGACCGGGCCGGGGGCCTCATCCGGCGGGTCGGACCACCGTCAGGGGCAGCAGCGTCCGGCCCGTGGGGCCGGTCTGGATCTCGGTGCCCAGCTGCGGGCAGACGCCGCAGTCGAAGCAGGGCGTCCACCGGCAGTCCTCGACCTCGCGCCCCTCGAGCGCGTCGAGCCAGTCCTCCCAGAGCCACTCCTTGTCAAGCCCCGCGTCGATGTGGTCCCACGGCAGCACCTCGTGCTCGCCGCGCTCGCGGGTGGTGTACCAGGCGACGTCGACGGGCTGGTCGGCGAGCGCCGTCCGGGCGGCAGCCATCCAGCGCTCGAAGGAGAAGTGCTCGCTCCACCCGTCGAACCGGGCGCCGGCGCGCCATACCTCCTCCACGACCGCGCCCAGGCGCCGGTCGCCACGGGACAGCAGTCCCTCGACGACCCCCGGCTGCCCGTCGTGGTAGCGGAAGCCGATCGCCGACCCGTAGCGTCGGTCTGCCCGGACCGCCGCCCGCAGCCTCGCCAGCCGCGCGTCGGTCTCCTCCCAGCCCAGCTGGGCGGCCCACTGGAAGGGGGTGTGCGCCTTGGGGACGAAGCCGCCGATGGAGACGGTGCAGCGGATGTCGCGGCGCCCGGAGACCTCCCGGCCGGTGTCGATGACCTTCTTGGCGAGGTCACCGATCGCCAGCACGTCCTCGTCGGTCTCGGTCGGCAGCCCGCACATGAAGTAGAGCTTGACCTGCCGCCAGCCGGCGGCGTAGGCCGCCGCGACGGTGCTGATCAGGTCCTCCTCGGAGACCATCTTGTTGATCACCCTGCGCATCCGCTCGGTGCCGCCCTCGGGCGCGAAGGTGAGCCCGGAGCGGCGGCCGTTGCGGGTGAGCTCGTTGGCCAGGTCGATGTTGAAGGCGTCCACGCGGGTGGACGGCAGGGACAGCCCGGTCTGGGTGCCCTCGTAGCGGTCGGCCAGCCCGGTCGTGATCTCCCTGATCTCGGAATGGTCGGCCGAGGACAGGGAGAGCAGGCCCACCTCGTCCAGGCCGGTCGCCTGCAGACCCCGCTCGACCATCTCGCCGATCCCGGTGATCGACCGCTCGCGGACCGGGCGGGTGATCATCCCGGCCTGGCAGAAGCGACAGCCGCGCGTGCAGCCGCGGAAGATCTCCACGCTCATCCGCTCGTGCACGCTCTCGGTGACGGGGACCAGAGGCTGCTTGGGGTAGGGCCAGGCGTCCAGGTCCATCACGGTGTGCTTGGACACCCGCCAGGGCACCCCGTGCAGCTCCGGCCTGGGCGCGACGCGCCGGATGCGCCCGTCGGGCAGGTAGCTCACGTCGTAGAACGCGGGCACGTAGACGCCGCCGGTGCGGGCGAGCTCGAGCAGCAGCCCCTGGCGGCCGTCGGGACGGCCCGCCTCCTTCCACGCCCTGATGATCCGCGAGGCGTGCAGCACCGCCTCCTCCCCGTCACCGACGATCACCGCGTCGACGAAGTCGGCGACCGGCTCGGGGTTGAAGCTCGCGTGGCCCCCGGCGATCACGAGCGGGTCGTCCTGCCCGCGGTCGGCCGCGTGCAGGGGGATGCCGGCCAGGTCGATCGCGGTCAGCATGTTGGTGTAGCCCAGCTCGGTGGAGAAGGACAGCCCCAGCACGTCGAAGTCGCGGACTGCGCGGTGCCCGTCGACGGTGAACTGCGGGACCCCCGCCCCGCGCATCCGCGCCTCCAGGTCCGGCCAGACCGCGTAGGTGCGCTCAGCCAGCACGTCGGGCTGCTCGTTGAGGACCTCGTAGAGGATCATCACGCCCTGGTTGGGCAGCCCGATCTCGTAGGCGTCGGGATACATCAGCGCCCAGCGCACGGTGTGCTCACCCCCGCACTCCCAGTCCTTGACCTGGGAGTTCAGCTCGCCGCCGACGTACTGCACCGGCTTGCTCACCGCCTCCAGCAGCGGCTCCAGGTCGGGCAGCAACGAGGCGCCGGGTGCGCTGGTCGGGACCGTGGGCTGGCTCGCGGACATGCCCACAGCGTATGGCGTGCACGCCCGGTCCGGTCGTGGACGCGGGCGCCCTCAGCCGAGGAGCAGCTCCGCGGTCGCCGAGGTGGTGACCAGGCTGGTGACCAGCCCTCCGGCCACCGCGGCCCGCAGCACCTCCACCTTGTCCGGACCGTGGGCGATGGCCACCACCTCGTCGATGCCCCGCAGCTGGTCGCCGGAGAGCGAGACAAGCCGTTCGTCCAGCGGCGAGACCACGAGGTCGCCGGCCGCGGCGAAGGTCCGCCCGGCGATCTCGCCGGTGCCGCCGGCGCGGCTCACCTCGCGCCGGGTCGTGGCGTCCACGGCGTCGAAGACCGTCGAGGACCCCGCGGACCAGGCGCCGACGCCCACCACCGCCACCGTCACCGTGTCCGCGGCGGCGAGCGCCGCGGTGACGCTCGGCTCGCGGCGCAGCGTCGCGGCGGCGTCCGCGTCCGGCATGACCAGGGGTGCGAAGAACACCGTGCGGCCGCCCTGGAGCACCCGCGCGGCGCGCCGCACCACGTCCACCGTGCTGCTGTCCTCGCTGCCCGTCGCCAGGGCACCGCTGAGCTGGACGACCGGGACCGGTGGGGGGCGCATCCCCAGCGACTGCAGGGCGTTGACCATCTGGTGCACGCCACGGCTCCACGGCAGACCGAGCACGTCGTCGGGGTCGAGCAGCCCGCACAGCAGCCGGGCGGCCGCCTCCCCCACGGCGCCTGGCGTGGGGGAGCGCCCCGTGGAGTCCACGACCGCGGCGTGCCGCAGCCCCAGCCGCTCCTGCAGCTGCTGGGCCAGCCGCTCCGACGACCCCCGCGGATCCTCCACCTCGATCCGGACCAGGCCGGCAGCATGGGCCTGGTCGATGAGCCGCGCGACCTTGAACCGGCTCAGCCCGAGGTCCGCCGCGATGTCCACCTTGGACTCGCCGGCGACCAGGTGGCGGCGGGTCACGGTGGCAGCGAGCACCAGGTCGTCCTCGCCCGCACGGGAGCCTTCCTCGGCAGCCATCTGCCCGCCATCCCTTCCGACCCGTCCAAGGACGGTTCCTGCACCGTCGGCGCCTCTGCTCTTGACAGGCGGGGCCGTGGGCCGGTTCACTGGCCCCACGCTCAGACGTGCATCATGATCCGCTCAGTCGAGCGCGTCTGTCAACGCCGAGGAGGCGCAGAGTGCCGACGAAGAACTCACCCGGGAGCCGCGCGGTGGTGGTGTGCGCGGCGGTCTCCCTGCTCGCCAGCGGCTGCACGGCCGGCTGGGGCAGCACCGGCGGGGGCGCGGACACCCTCAACGTCCTGATGGTCAACAACCCGCAGATGATCGACCTGTCCCGGCTGACCTCGCACTTCACGCAGGAGACGGGGATCAGGGTCAGTTTCACGATCCTGCCCGAGAACGACATGCGCGACCTCGCCAGTCAGGAGTTCACCAGCCAGGCCGGCACCTACGACGTGGCGTCCCTGTCCAACTTCGAGATCCCGATCTACGGCAAGGCGGGGTGGATCGCCCCGCTGGACGACTTCATCACCGCCGACCCCGACTTCGACCAGGACGACATCCTGAAGCCGATGACGCAGTCGCTCTCGGCGGACGGTCACGTCTTCGGCGAGCCGTTCTACGGCGAGTCCTCGTTCCTGATGTACCGCAAGGACCTCGTGGAGCAGGAGGGCCTGACCATGCCGGAGGCACCCACCTGGCCCGAGGTGGCCGACCTCGCGGCCCAGCTGGACGGTGTCGAGCCGGGCATGAGCGGCATCTGCCTGCGCGGACAGGTCGGCTGGGGGCAGGTCTTCGCTCCGCTGACCACGGTGGTCAACACCTTCGGCGGCACCTGGTTCTCGTCCGCCGAGCCGCTGTCCACCGTAGGCATGGAGGCCCACGTGAACTCGCCGCCGTTCGTCGAGGCCGTCAACTTCTACGTCGACCTGGTCCGCGAGCACGGTCAGAACGGCGCGTCCCAGTCCGGCTTCGTCGAGTGCATGAACAACATCGTGCAGGGCAACTCGGCGATGTGGTACGACGCGACCTCGGCCGCCGGCTCGCTGGAGGCCGAGGGCTCACCCGTCCGCGGCAAGATGGGCTATGCCGCTGCGCCCGTCGTCGAGACCGACAGCTCGGGCTGGCTCTACACCTGGGCCTGGGGCATCCAGGAGTCCAGCGAGAAGAAGGACGCGGCCTGGAAGTTCATCTCCTGGGCCTCGAGCAAGGAGTACGAGCAGCTCGTCGGCGAGGAGGTCGGCTGGGCCAGCGTGCCGGCCGGCAAGCGGGCCTCGCTCTATGAGAACCCCGACTACCTGGAGCAGGCAGGCTCCTTCGCCGAGGCCGAGCGAGACGCGATCAACTCCACCGACCCCACCGACCCGGGGCTGCAGCCGCGGCCCGCCATCGGCATCCAGTTCGTCGACATCCCCGAGTTCCCCGAGCTCGGCACCCAGGTGAGCCAGGACGTCAGCGCCGCCATCGCCGGGCGGATGAGCGTGCAGGAGGCACTCGACCGGGGCCAGAAGCTGGCCGAGGACATCGCCGAGCGCTACGAGGAGAGGGCGAAGCAGTGAGCACCGTGGCCACCAGCACCGCGGGGGCCACCAGCGCCACCCGCCAGCCGACCACCCGGAAGCACGACACCCCGTGGCGCAGACGCCTCCCGCTGCTGCCTGCGCTGATCTTCGTCATCGTGCTCACCCAGCTGCCCTTCGCGGCGACCCTGGTGGTCTCCTTCATCCACTGGAACGCCTACTACCCCGACGACATCGCCTTCGCCGGCGTCGACAACTTCGTCCGCGTCTTCACCGACGTCAACGCCCGCTCCGCAGTGATCGTCACCATCGTGCTGACCGTGGCGGTGGTGCTGATCTCCCTGGTGCTGGGGATGGCGATCGCGATGCTGCTGGACCGCAGGTTCGGGGGCCGCAGCGTGGTGCGCACCCTGATGATCGCGCCCTTCCTCGTGGTCCCCATCGCTGCGGCGCTGCTGTGGAAGCACGCCCTCTACAACCCGGAGTACGGCCTGTTCAACGGCCTGCTCACCCTCGTCCTGGGCAAGGACGCACCGCAGCCGGACTGGGTGGGCGCCATGCCGCTGCCCTCGCTGATCATCGCGCTGGTCTGGCAGTGGACACCGTTCATGATGCTGATCCTGCTGGCGGGCCTGCAGAGCCGCCCGCTCGACGTCGTGGAGGCCGCTCGGATCGACGGGGCCGGCGCCTGGCAGATCTTCGTGAACATGACGCTGCCCCACATGCGGCGCTACATCGAGCTGAGCGTCCTGCTCGGGTCCATCTACGTCGTGCAGAACTTCGACCACGTCTTCACGATCACCGGTGGCGCCTCCGGCTCTGCCAACCTGCCCTTCTACATCTACCAGACCTTCTATACCGCCCAGGACTACGGGCGCGCGTCCGCGGCCGGCGTGGTCACGGTGATCGGGACCCTGATCATCGCCATGCTCGCGCTGCGCACCGTGTTCAGCATGTTCAAGGAGGAGTCGCGATGAGCACGACGAGCGCCACCACCGAGGACACCCAGTCCCTGGCCGCCCCCGGTCGTGCCTACGACAAGCCCCGCAAGCCCCGCGGCGGGCTGGTGCTAAGCATCCTGGCGTGGGTCGTGGGGATCATGTTCGCCTTCCCCGTCTTCTGGATGCTGCTGATCTCCTTCCGCAGCGAGCCGGACGCCGCCACCAACCCGCCCCAGCTCCTGGCCCCGTTCAGCCTGGAGGGTTACCGCACGTTCTTCGCCGCCGACCCCTGGCCCCCGCTGCTCAACTCGCTGACCGCCAGCGTGCTGTCCACGGTCCTGGTCCTCCTGCTCGCCTTCCCCGCGGCCTATGCGCTGTCCATCCGGCCGGTGCGCAAGTGGACCGACGTCATGTTCTTCCTGCTGTCCACCAAGATGCTGCCGATCGTGGCGGCGATCCTCCCGCTCTACCTGTTCGCCAAGACCACCGGGCTGCTGGACAACATCTTCCTGCTGACCATCCTCTACACGTCGATGAACATGCCGATCGCGGTCTGGATGCTGCAGTCCTTCCTGGCCGAGGTCCCGGTCGAGATGCTCGAGGCTGCCCAGATCGACGGGGCCGACCTGATCACCACGCTGCGCAAGGTGGTGGCGCCGGTCGTGATGCCCGGGATCGCCGCGGTGGCGCTCATCTGCTTCATCTTCAGCTGGAACGAGCTGCTGCTCGCCCGGGTGCTCACCGGCCCGGTCGCGGGCACCGCGCCGGTCTTCCTGATGGGCTTCATCACCAGCCAGGGTCTGTTCCTGGCCAAGGTCTGCGCAGCCAGCTTCGTCGTCTCCCTGCCCGTGCTCATCGCCGGCTTCGCCGCCCAGGACAAGCTGGTCCAGGGCCTGTCGATGGGTGCGGTCAAGTGAGCGGGAGCACCATCCCCCTTCGCGAGAGCACCTTGGCGGACCTGCCCGCCGACATGGCCCGGCCGGCCTACGACCGCTCCCGCCTCACGCCCGGCATCGTCCACTTCGGGGTCGGCGGCTTCCACCGGGCCCACCAGGCGGTGTACCTCGACACCCTGATGAACGCCGGCACCGCCCTCGACTGGGGGATCGTGGGCGTGGGCACGATGCCCGGCGACGTGCGGATGAAGGAGGCCCTGGCTGCCCAGGACCACCTCTACACGCTGGTCGTCAAGCACCCGGACGGCACGCTGGAGCCTCGGGTGATCGGCTCGATCGTCGACTACCTCTTCGCCCCCGACGACCCCGGCGCCGTCCTGGAGCGGCTCTGCGACCCGGCCACCCGGATCGTCAGCCTGACGATCACCGAGGGCGGCTACCACGTCAACCAGGCCACCGGCGAGTTCGACCCCGACGACGAGGCTCTCCAGCACGACCTCGGTGCGCCGGACCGGCCGCGCAGCGTGTTCGGCTACCTGACCGAGGCCCTGCGGCGCCGCCGCGCGGGCGGCACCGTCCCGTTCACCGTCATGTCCTGCGACAACCTGCCCGGCAACGGCGAGGTCGCCCGGAGCACGCTCGCGGCCTTCGCGCGCCTCCAGGACGAGGCCGCCGGGAGCGCCGAGCCGCTCGCCGACTGGCTGCTCGAGCAGGTGGCCTTCCCCAGCTGCATGGTGGACCGGATCACCCCGGTCACCTCGCCCGCCGACATCGAGGTGCTCGCCACCCGCCTCGGGGTGCAGGACGCCTGGCCGGTCGTCTGCGAGCCGTTCACCCAGTGGGTCCTGGAGGACCGCTTTCCGGGCGGTCGCCCACCGTACGAGGAGGCGGGCGTGCAGGTCGTGCAGGACGTCGTCCCCTACGAGCTGATGAAGCTGCGGCTGCTCAACTGCAGCCACCAGGCGCTGTGCTACCTGGGCTACCTCTCCGGCTACCGCTACGCCCACGAGGTCTGCCAGGACCCGCTGTTCGTGGACTTCCTGCTCGGCTACATGGAGCAGGAGGGCAGCCCGACCCTCCCACCGGTCCCGGGCGTGGACCTGGACGCCTACCGGCACCAGCTCATCGAGCGCTTCGCCAACCCCGAGGTGCGCGACACCCTGGCGCGGCTGTGCGCGGAGAGCTCGGACCGCATACCCAAGTGGCTGGTCCCCGTCGTCCGGGCCAACCTGGCCTCGGGCGGGCAGATCGACCGCGCCGCGCTGGTGATCGCCTCGTGGGCGCGCTACGCCGAGGGCGTGGACGAGCAGGGCCGGCCCATCGAGGTGGTCGACCGGTGGAAGGACCGGGTCATGGCTGCCGCCGCCCGCCAGCGCGAGGAGCCCCTCGCCTTCCTCGAGGAGGAGACCTTCTTCGGCGACCTGCGCCAGCACCCCCGTTTCACCGAGGCCTACACCGGTTTCCTCGACTCGCTGCACACCCGCGGCGCGCACGCCACGCTGGACTCCCGTGACTGGCGCTGAGACGGTCCGCGCCGCCGTCCTGACCGGCGTGGGCAGCGTCGAGGTCCAGGAGCGGCCGCGGCCGGTGCCCCGACCGGACGAGGTGCTCGTCGAGGTCCTCTCGGTGGGCGTGTGCGGTTCCGACACGCACTACTACGAGCACGGCCGGATCGGCAGCTTCGTCGTGGAGGACCAGCTCGTGCTCGGACACGAGGCCTCGGGCCGGATCGTGCAGGTGGGCGCCGACGTCGACCCCGCCCGCGTCGGCGAGCGCGTCTCGATCGAGCCAGGCGTGCCGTGCCGCACCTGCGAGCAGTGCCTGGCGGGCCGCTACAACCTGTGCCCGCGCATGGTCTTCCACGCCACGCCGCCGGTGGACGGATCGCTCGTCGAGATCGTCAGCCACCATCACGCTTTCGTCCACCCCGTCCCGGACGGGGTGGACGACGACGCGGCCGCCCTCGCCGAGCCGCTCTCGGTCGGCATCTGGGCCTGCCGCAAGGGCGGCGTGCGGCTGGGCTCCCGGGTGCTCGTCACCGGCGCCGGCCCCGTAGGGATCCTCTCCGCGTATGCCGCACGCGCCGCCGGTGCGGCCTGGGTGGCCGTGGCAGACGTCAACCCGCACCGGCTGGCGGTGGTCGAGCGCATGGGCTTCGTGGCGCTCGACGTCTCGGCCGCGCCGCTGGACGAGGCGCTCGGCGGGGCGCGGGAGCCAGAGGTGCTCCTGGAGTGCTCGGGCCACGAGGGGTCGACGGTGGCCGGCCTGCACGCCCTGGCCCGCGCCGGTCGTGCGGTCCTCGTCGGCATGGGTAGCGACGAGATGCCGCTGCCGGTGGCCGCCCTGCAGGAGCGCGAGCTCGTCCTGACGGGCGTCTTCCGCTACGCCAACACCTGGCCGACCGCTCTCGGGCTCCTCGCGCACGACGACGGCTCGCTGGCGGCCCTGGTCACCGGTCACTTCGACCTCGAGCACACCGCGGACGCGCTCACCGCAGCGGGACGGGACCCCCGGGCGATGAAGTCGATGATCCACCCGGGACGATGAGGCGATGACCCAGGCACCAGCCTCGCCGACGATGCCCGCAGTGCGGCTCCCCGGGGGCAGCACCGTGGAGCTCGTCACCGTCGACCGGCCGGTCCCCGGCCACGGCCAGGTCCTCGTCCGGATGCGCGCCTCCAGCATCTGCGGCAGCGACATCCGGGCCATCTACCGCGAGCACCTCGGCCACGGCGCCGAGGCCTACCAGGGCGTCGTCGCCGGCCACGAGCCGTGCGGCGAGGTGGTCGCCCTGGGCCCGGGCACCGCCCGGCTGGGCGTCGGCGACCGCGTCGTGGTCTACCACATCGCGGGCTGCCAGCAGTGCGAGGAGTGCCGCCGCGGCTACCCCGTCGGGTGCACCTCCCCGGTCCGGTCGGCCCACGGCTGGCAGCGCGACGGCGGGCACGCCGACTACCTGGTGGCGCAGGAGGAGTCCTGCCTGGTGCTGCCGCACCCGTTGACCTTCGTCGACGGAGCCCTGATCTCCTGCGGGTTCGGCACCGCCTACGAGGGCCTGCTGCGCGGCAGGGCCAGCGGCCGGGACCGGCTGCTGGTCACCGGCCTGGGGCCGGTCGGCCTGGCGGCGGCCATGCTCGCCCGGCTCCTGGGCGTGCGCACGGTCATCGGCATGGACGTCTCGGCACCGCGTGCCGGGCTCGCGCGCGACCTGCGCCTGGTCGACCACGTCGTGACCGACGAGGACGCCCTGGCCGACGTCGTGGAGGAGGTGACCGGCGGCGAGGGCTGCGAGGTGGCGATCGACTGCTCCGGGCACCCTGCCGCCCGGGAGGCGGCGCTGCGGCATACCCGGCGGTGGGGGCGGCTCGTCCTCGTCGGGGAGGGTGGCGGGATGCGCCTGGACGTGTCGAACCAGCTGATCCACCGCCAGATCAGCCTGCACGGCTCCTGGGTCAGCTCGGTCCAGCACATGGCCGAGCTGATCGAGCTCCTCGTGCGGACCGGCGAGCATCCTGAGAGGATCGTCACCCACCGTTATCCGTTGGCCGAGGCCGGCGAGGCCTACCGGACGGCCGACGCCGGTGCCTCGGGCAAGGTCTGCATCGTCTGGGAGGACTGAGGACGTGCGCACTCTCGTGGCAGGGGTGGACTCCTCCACCCAGTCGTGCAAGGTCGTGGTCTGCGACGCCGCGACCGGGGAGGTCGTGCGCGAGGGCAGGGCGGCGCACCCGGACGGCACCGAGGTCGATCCCCGGCACTGGTGGGACGCGTTCGAGCAGGCGACCGCGGGCGGGCTGCTGCAGGACGTGCAGGCGCTCTCCGTGGGTGGTCAGCAGCACGGTCTGTGCGCGCTCGACGACGCCGGCGAGGTGGTCCGTCCGGCCCTGCTGTGGAACGACACCCGCTCGGCCGGCGACGCCGCGGACCTCGTCGCCGAGCTCGGCGGTGCGCAGGCCTGGGCGCAGGCCACGGGGGTGGTGCCGCTGGCGGCGATCACCGTCAGCAAGCTGCGCTGGCTGGCCCGGCACGAGCCCGAGCAGCTGGGCCGCACCAGGACCGTGGTGCTCCCCCACGACTGGCTCACCGGGCAGATCCTGGCCCGGCACGGCGGCCCCGCGGGCTGGACGACCGACCGCGGCGACGCCTCGGGCACCGGCTACTGGTCGGCGGCCGACGGTGACTACCAGCCCGACCTGCTCGAGCTCGCGACCGGCCGGCGGGATCTTGAGGTCCCTCGCGTTTTGGGACCTGCCGAGCCGGCAGGCACGGCCACGAACCAGGCGCTGCTGGGCGCGGGCACCCTGGTGGGGGCCGGGACGGGGGACAACATGGCCGCCGCGCTGGGCCTCGGGCTCGAGCCCGGCGAGGCCGTCATCTCCCTGGGCACCAGCGGCACCGCCTTCGCCCGGCACACCGGCCCGACGCAGGACGCCCTGGGCGAGGTGGCCTCCTACGCCGATGCGACCGGCGGCTTCCTGCCGCTGCTGTGCACGCTCAACGCCGCGCGGGTGCTCTCCGCCGGGGCGAGGATGCTGGGGGTGGACCTCGAGGGCCTCGAGCAGCTCGCGCTCGCCGCGCCGGCGGGCTCCGGCGGGCTCACCCTGCTGCCCTACCTCGACGGTGAGCGCACGCCCAACCTGCCGACGGCGACGGGCACCCTCTCCGGCATGACACGAGCCAACCTCACCCCGGAGAACCTCGCCCGCGCCGTGGTCGAGGGCATGCTGCTCAACGTGGTCGCCGGTGTCGACTCGCTGCGCCGGGAGGGGGTGGCTGTGGAGCGGGTGCACCTGATCGGCGGGGCCGCCCGCTCCGGTGCGGTGCGGGCGGTAGCCCCGGCGCTGCTGGGCGTGCCCGTCACGGTGCCCGAGCCCGGCGAGTACGTCGCGCTCGGCGCCGCGCGGCAGGCGGCCTGGGCCCTGACCGGTGAGCTGCCGGACTGGCCGGTGGAGGTCACCGAGCTCCCGGCCGGTGCGCAGGACCCGCAGGTCGGGGAGCTGCGGGCCCGCTACGCCGGGCTGCTGGCCACGATGCACGGCTGAGCCGGCGACGCCCCGGCCCTCCCGCGGAGGATCGGGCGCCGGTCGGGCACGGGGATCAGTCGGTGTAGAACTCGGCCAGCTCGTCCTTGTACTTCGCCACGACGGCCTTGCGCTTGAGCTTCATGCTCGGCGTCAGGTCCCCGTCCTCCACGGACAGGTCGTGGTCGAGGATGTGGAACTTCTTGATCTGCTCCCAGCGGTTGAGCTGGGAGTTGAGCTCGTCCACGTAGCCCTGGACCATCTCCCGGCAGGCGTCGGAGGAGACGATCTGGGCGTAGGAGTCGCCGGCCATGTCGTTCTTGGCGCCCCAGGCGGTGACCGCCTCGGCGTCCAGGGTGATCAGGGCGGAGACGAACTTGCGGCCGTCCCCCTCGATGATCAGCTGGCTGGCGTAGGGGCAGATGCCCTTGAACATGGACTCGATCATCGACGGCGCGACGTACTTGCCGCCGGAGGTCTTGAAGAGGTCCTTCTTGCGGTCGGTGATCCGCAGGTGGCCCCGCTCGTCGACGGTGCCGATGTCGCCGGTGGCGAACCAGCCGTCCTCGCCCAGGACCTCGGCGGTGAGGTCGTCGCGGCCGTGGTAGCCGGCCATCACTCCCGGACCCTTGAGCAGGATCTCGCCGTCCTGCGCGATCCGCACCTGCGTCCCGGGCAGCGGCCAGCCGACGGTCCCGAAGACGTTGTCCTGAGGGGTCGGCCGGTTGACGACCGAGGCGGCGCTGGTCTCGGTCAGGCCGTAGCCCTCGATGATCACCAGGCCCATCGCGTCGAACCAGCGGGCGACGTCGGGGTTGAGCGCGGCCGAGCCGGAGATGAAGAAGCGGACACGCCCGCCGAAGCGGTCGCGGATCTTGGAGAGCACGAGCTTGTCGGCGAGCCGGTACTTCAGCCCGAGCACGCCGCTGGGCTCCTGCCCGCCGTGCCGCACCTTGGCGGCCTCCAGCCCGACACCGGCGGCCCAGTCGAAGAGCTTGGCCTTCACGCCGCCCTCGTCGGCCATCATCGTGACGATCTTGCCGTAGGCCTTCTCGAAGATCCGTGGCGCGGCGGCCATGAAGGTCGGCTTCACCGCGCCGACGTTCTCGATGATCCTGGTGACGTCGCCGGCGACCGCGGTCGGGAACCCGACCTGCATGGGCAGGACGAGCAGCATCTTGCCGAAGACGTGCGACAGGGGCAGCCAGAGGAACTGCAGGTCGTCCGGCCCCAGGATGCGGATGCTGTCCACCGTGGCCCCGATGTAGGTCCACGCCGAGTGGAGCAGGCGCACCCCCTTGGGGCGACCGGTCGTGCCGGAGGTGTAGATGATCGTTGCGAGGTGGTCCGGCGACAGCGCGTCGATGCGTCCGTCGACCAGGCCGGGCTCCGCCTGGTGCCTGGTCCCCCCTAGCGCCTCCAGCTCGGCGAAGGTGATCACCCAGTCGCCGTCGCCCTCGCCCTCCAGCACGACGACCTTGAGCACGTCGGGCAGGTCGGCGCGCATGGAGCGCAGCATCTCCACGTGCTCGACGGTCTCGGCCACGACCACCCGGCTGCCCGAGTCGGCGACGATGAAGGCGACGTCCTCGGGGATCGTCGTGGGGTAGATGGTCGTGGTCGCCGCCCCGGCGCACATGGTCGCGATGTCGGCGAGCACCCACTCGATCCGGGTGCTCGACATGATCGAGACGCGCTCCTCCGGCTGCACCCCGAGCTCGACCAGGCCCGCGGCCAGCGCGTAGGCGCGGTCGCGGGTCTGCTCCCAGGTCAGGGACTCCCACCCCTCGGCCTGCGGGTAGCGGAACGCCTCGGACCCCGGCGACGCGGCGACCCTGTCCCGGAACAGGTGGCCGACGCTGGCGGCCCGGTCCTCGATCACGCTCTGGTCGACGACCTCGTCGGTCACTGAACGGGCCATGCTGAACTCCTTCGTCGTCCGACGTCGGGACACTCAGCCCGACCGTCGCCCTGCCTGCACGTGCACCGATCCTCTCAGGTCGGCTCCCCCTCGCCAAGCATCGGGGCTGCCGCGCTGCGCGCTGGCGACCAGGCCCACGGCCAGCCAGGAGGCCAGCATCGAGGAACCACCGTAGGAGAGGAAGGGAAGCGGCAGGCCGGTGACGGGCATCAGGCCCAGGTTCATCCCGACGTTCTCGAAGACCTGGAAGGCGAACCACGCCCCCACCCCGACCGCGACGAGCCGGCCGAAGGAGTCCTCGCAGCTCAGCCCGACCAGGAGTGCGCGCAGCACGAGGAAGCCGAGCAGGGCGAGCAGACCCGCGGCACCCAGGAAGCCCAGCTCCTCGCCGGCCACCGAGAAGACGAAGTCGGTGTGCTGGAAGGGGACCAGGCCGCCCTGCGTCTGCGGGCCCAGACCCAGCCCGGCGCCCCGCCAGCCCCCGGAGCCGATGGCCAGCCGCACCTGCGCGGTCTGGTAGCCGATCCCCTCGGGGTCCAGGGACGGGTCGCGGAAGGCCAGCAGCCGGTCCAGCTGGTAGGGGTCGAGCAGCGGGACGGCGACCGCCGCCACCACGGCCGTCACGGTGCCGGCGAGCGCGACGACCGTCCAGCGCAGCGCCGCCCCGGAGGCGGCGACGACGCCGACCGTCAGCATGCCGAGCACCAGCGCGCTGCCCAGGTCCGGCTGGAGCAGGATGAGCACCACCGGCACCGCAGCGAGCACCCAGGCGAGCAGGACGTCGCGCCACCCCGGCGGGAGGAAGGGGTCGCGCCCCTCCGCCAGGATCATCGCCAGCCCGATGACCAGCCCGATCTTGGCCAGCTCCGCCGGCTGCAGGGAGAAGCCTCCGGGCAGGAACAGCCAGGAGCGGGAGCCGTTCACCGTCTGGCCCAGCGGCGTCAGGACCAGGACCAGGCCGGCGACGCCGGCCAGGTAGATCCACGGTGCGGCGGCCCGCAGCCGTCGCACGTCGACCAGCACGAGGGCGAGCGCACCGACGGCGCCCACCGCCGCGTTGACCAGGTGGCGCACCGCCAGGTCGGTCCCGACCTGCCGGTGGGTGGCGGACCACACCAGCAGCGCACCCACCAGGGACAGCCCGAGCGCCGCGACGAACAGGCCCCAGTCGGTGCGGGCGAGCGCGCTGCGCACCGACGCCCCGGCGCCGTCCCGGAGGGTGACGCGCGACGCCATGCCCGGGCTCAGGCGAGCAGCTCGCGGACGCGGTCCACGTCCGCGCCGATCTGCTCCATCAGCTCCTCCACGGAGGTGAAGCGCAGGTTGTCCCGCAGCCGCTGCACGAACTCGACCCGGACGGTCTCGCCGTAGAGGTCGAGGTCGTCCCGGTCGAGGACGTAGGCCTCCACGCTGCGCTCGACGTCGTCGAAGGTGGGGTTGGTGCCGACCGAGACGGCGGCGGGCAGCCGGTGGTCGGGGTGGTCGGCGGGAAGCCCCGGGCGCGTCAGCCAGCCCGCGTAGACGCCGTCGGCGGGCACCAGGCCCTCGCTGTCGGCGGCGAGGTTCGCGGTCGGGAAGCCGAGCTCGCGGCCACGGTGGTGCCCGTGCACGACCTCGCCGGAGACGCTGTGCAGCCGACCGAGGGCCTCGGCGGCCCCGGGGACGTCCCCGCTGGTGATCGCCTCGCGCAGCGCCGTGGACGACCAGGCGCGGACACCGTGGTCGGTCTCGCCGAGGGTCCCGGGGACGATGACCTCGAAGCCGTGCACCCGCCCGAGCTCGCGCATGGTGTCGGCGTCGCCGCTGTTGTGCAGGCCGAAGCGCGAGTCGTGGCCGATGACGACCACCTGCGCGCGCAGCCCCCGGACGAAGGTCTGGACCACGAAGTCCTCGGGCGTGAGCTGGGCGTACTCCCGGGTGAACTCGACCACGACCACGCCGTCCAGGCCGGTCTCCTCGAGCAGGTCGAGGCGGCGCTGCAGCCCGCAGATCTCCTGGGGGGCGCGCTCGGGGTGCAGCACCGCGACGGGGTGCGGGTCGAAGGTCACCGCGACCGCCGCGAGGCCGCGGTCGCGGGCGACGGAGGTGACGGTGTCCAGCACGGCGTGGTGGCCGCGGTGCACTCCGTCGAAGTTGCCGAGGGTCGCGACGGTGGGGCCGAGGTCGGCGGGCACGTCGTCGAGGGTGGTCCAGCGGTGCACGCGCGTCACTCTACTTCGCGCCGGCCGGGGCGAGCACCACGTGGGCGCGCGCGGTGGCTCGCCGCTCGTCCAGGACTGCCACCAGGGTGCCGTCGGGGGCGAACGCGGCGACGGGCTCCTCGCGCCCCGGCTGCGCCGAGGCGACCCGCTGCCCGTAGCCGAGCGCACGGGCCTGCGCCTGGTCCAGCTCTCGGGTGGCCAGGGCTGCCCTGGCCGCGTCCGCGAGGTCCACGAGGTAGGCCGCGGGGCCGGGTCCGGTCTGCGGGTCGAGCTGCTCGAGGCTCGCCGCCTGCTCGAGGGTGAGGTGCCCGACCCGGGTCCTGCGCAGTGCGGTGAGGTGCCCGCCGACGCCCAGCGCGGAGCCGAGGTCGCGGGCGAGGGCCCGCACGTAGGTGCCCGAGGACACCTCGACCTCGACGTCCACGTCGAGCACCCCCTCGGGGACGGGGTTGCCGTCCGTCCCCGCCTCGCCGGGCCTTCTGGTCGCGAGCACCTCGAACCTGCTCACGGTCACCGGACGGGCGGCCAGCTCGACGTCCTCTCCGGAGCGCACCCGGGCGTAGGACCGCACCCCGCCCACCTTGATCGCGCTCACCGCGCTGGGGACCTGCTGGACCTGTCCGGTGAGTGTCGTGACGACGCGGGCGATCTCGCCGTCGGTGAGACGGCTCGCGTCCGACCCGCCGGTGGCCTCGCCCTCGGCGTCGTCGGTCACCGTGGTCCGCCCGAGGCGGACCGTGGCGGCATACCCCTTGTCGTGCCCGACGAGGAAGGTGAGCAGCTTGGTGCCCTTGTTGACGCCGACGACAAGCACGCCGGTCGCCATCGGGTCGAGCGTGCCGGCATGGCCCACGCGACGGGTGCGGCACAGGCGGCGGAGGCGGCCGACGACGTCGTGGCTGGTCCAGCCGGCGGGCTTGTCGACGACGAGCAGGCCGTCGCCGACGGCCCGCTCGTCGTGCTGCTCCTCAGCGGCCATCCGGGTCCGGGCCCGCGTCCGGGTCCTCGCCCGACTCCTCGGGGCGCGGCTTGCGGTAGGGGTCCTCGTCACCTGCGTAGCGCGCCGCCCGGCGCGCGGCCGCCAGCTCGGCGTCGCGCTCGGCGACCTGGCGCAGCAGCTCGTCCAGGTGCTGGGCGTCCTCGGGCAGGGCGTCGAGGATGAACTCCAGGCTCGGCGTGAGCCGGATGCCCAGCCCCTTGCCGACGAAGGAGCGCAGCCGCCCGCGGTAGTCCTCGAGGATCTCGGCGGCGACCTCGCGGTCCTCCTCGGTCCCCAGGACCGTGTAGAAGACGCTCGCGTGCTGGAGATCGCCGGTGACGCGGACGTCGGTGATGGTGACGAAGCCGACGCGCTCGTCCTTGACGACCTGGGTCATCCCCTGGGTCACCAGCTGCTTGATGCGCTCGGCGATGCGGCGGGCACGGGCCTGGTCGGCCATGGCGACCTCCAATGAGTGGTGGGTGTCGGGCAGCCCGTCCATCCTACGGAGCGGACGGGCGGGGGGGCGGGACGACGGGGCCGGCCCCACCCGGAGGTGGAGCCGGCCCACGTCGTACCTGACGAGGTCAGTCGCGCGGGATCTCGCGCATCTCGTAGGTGGTGATGAGGTCCTCGACCTGGACGTCGTTGAACGAGCCCAGGTTGATGCCGCACTCGAAGCCGTCGCGGACCTCGGTGACGTCGTCCTTGAACCGCCGCAGACCGGCGATCTCCAGACCCTCGGTGACGACCACGCCGTCGCGGGTGATCCGCGCCTTGGCACCGCGCTTGATGGTGCCGCTGCGGACCAGGGAGCCCGCGACGTTGCCGAACTTGGAGCTGCGGAAGATCTCGCGGATCTCGGCGGTGCCGGTCTCGAACTCCTCGTACTCCGGCTTGAGCATGCCCTTGAGGGCGTTCTCGATGTCCTCGATGGCCTGGTAGATCACCGAGTAGTAGCGGATCTCCACGCCCTCCTTGTCGGCGTAGTCCGCGTTCTGGCCCTCGGCCCGGACGTTGAAGCCCAGGATGATGGCGTCGGAGGCGACGGCGAGGTTGATGTTGTTCATCGTGATGGCGCCGACGCCGCGGTCGATGATCCGCAGGTCGACCTCCTCGCCCACGTCGATCTGCAGGAGCGCGTCCTCCAGGGCCTCGACCGATCCGGACACGTCGCCCTTGAGGATGAGGTTGAGGGTCTCGACCTTGCCCTGGGCGAGCGCCTGGTTGAGGTCCTCCAGGCTGATCCGCTTGCGGGACTTGGCCAGGGCGGCCTGCCGGTCGGCGGCCTCCCGCTTCTCGGCGATCTGGCGCGCGGTCCGGTCGTCGGGCGCCACCACGAAGGTGTCGCCCGCACGGGCCACGGTGTCCAGACCCAGCACCTGCACCGGACGCGACGGGGTCGCCTCCTGCACGTTGTTGCCGTTGTCGTCGAGCAGCGCCCGGACGCGGCCGTGGCTGGAACCGGTGACGATGGCGTCGCCGACCCGCAGGGTGCCCTGCTGGACGAGGACGGTCGCCACGGCGCCGCGGCCCTTGTCCAGGTTCGCCTCGATCGCCACGCCGCGCGCGTCCTTGTCCGGGTTGGCCCGCAGGTCGAGCGCCGCGTCGGCGGTCAGCAGCACCGCGTCGAGCAGCGTGTCGATGTTGGTGCCCTGCTTGGCGGAGACGTCGACGAACATGGTCTCGCCGCCGTACTCCTCGGCGACCAGGTTGTACTCGGTGAGCTGCTGGCGGATCTTGGCCGGGTTGGCGCCCTCGACGTCGATCTTGTTGACCGCCACGACGATCGGCACGTCCGCGGCCTGCGCGTGGTTGAGCGCCTCGATCGTCTGCGGCATCACACCGTCGTCGGCGGCGACCACGAGGATCGCGATGTCGGTCACCTTCGCGCCACGGGCACGCATGGCGGTGAACGCCTCGTGGCCCGGGGTGTCGATGAAGGTGATCCGGCGCTCCTCGCCGTCGTGCTCGGTGCCCACCTGGTAGGCGCCGATGTGCTGGGTGATGCCACCAGCCTCGCCCTGACCGACCTCCGAGCGGCGGATCGCGTCCAGCAGGCGGGTCTTCCCATGGTCGACGTGACCCATGACCGTGACGACCGGCGGACGGGCCACCAGGTCCTCGTCGGCCTCCGCCTCGGCCTCGGCCTCCAGGTCCAGTCCGAAGGAGGTGAGCAGCTCGCGCTCCTCCTCCTCCGGGGAGACGACGCGGATGTCGTAGCCGAGCTCGGAGCCCAGCACGGCGAAGGTGTCCTCGTCGAGGGACTGGGTGGCCGTGGCCATCTCGCCCAGGTGGAAGAGCACCGTCACCAGCGAGGCCGGGTCGACGTTGATCTTGTCGGCGAAGTCGGACAGCGAGGCGCCGCGGCGGACCTGGACGGTCCGGCCGTTGCCGCGCGGGACGGAGACGCCACCGATCGCCGGCGCCTGCATCTGCTCGAACTCCTGGCGCTTGGCCCTCTTGGACTTGCGTCCGCGGACCTTCCCGCCGCCACGACCGAAGGCACCCTGCGTGCCGCCGCGGCCGCGCGGGCCACCGCCACGACCCCCGGGACCGCTGCGGAAGCCACCGCCGGCACCGGGACCGCCACCAGGGCCGCCGCCGGGACGACCGCGACCGCCGGGGCGGGCAGGACGCTCGCCCGGACGTGGCACCGCGGCCTTCTCCGGCATCATGTTCGGGTTCGGACGCGGACCCCCGGGACGGGGACCGCCCGGGCGGGGACCGCCGGGGCCGGCCTGGCCGCCCCGGGTGCCGCCGGGACGGGGCATGCCCTGGCTGGGTGCGAACGGGTTGTTGCCGGGACGGGGCGCGCCGCCGCGCTCCGCGCGTTCACCGCCACCACCGCGACGCTCGCGGGTCTGGCCCATGCCCTGGCTGGGGGCGAAGGGGTTGTTGCCCGGGCGGGGGCCCGGCTTGGCGCCCGGACGTGCCGGACGGGGGCCGGGGGTCGCTCCTCCCGACGGACGGCCCTTGGGCCGCTCCTGGGCCGCGGGGGCCTCGGCCGGACCGGGACGGGGCCCCGGTCGGGCGGCCGGGCGCTCTGCCTTTGCCGCGGGAGGCTCGGTCTGCGCGGCCGGGGACTGCTCTGCGGCAGGCTCCGGGGCGTCGGCAGCAGCCGCGGGCGCCTCGGTCGGCGCGGGCGCGGAAGAGACCTGCTCGGCGGGCGCGGGCCTGGGCCCGGGGGTGGCGCCCCCGGCCGGCCCGGGCTTGCGGGACGGCGTGGCCTGGGGCTTGCCGCCCCCGGCCGGGGCGCTCTTCTTGCCCTCCTCGGCAGGCTTGGCGGCCGCCGGAGGGTTCTCACGAATCTTGCGGACGACAGGGGGCTCGATGGTCGACGACGCCGACCGGACGAACTCGCCCTGCTGCTTCAGGTGGGCGAGCAGCTCCTTGCTCTCTACCCCGAGCTCCTTGGCGAGCTCGTAGACCCTGAGTTTGGCCACGGTGTGGTGTCTCCTTGAAGATTGCGCCACGACCGGGCCCGTCCAGGGCACAGCCGTGACTAAGGCTGGTGGGTGCTCATTGCTGAGTACTCATCGGGTGCTCATCAGCGTCAAACCCGCTTCCGGATACTCGATGACAGACCCTGTCGGGCCCGCCCTTGCTCGTCGTCCCGGTCTGGTGACCGGGACGTGTCACGCCTGCTGCCCCACCAGCTCCTGCACGTCTGCGGGATCGGTCCCGCTCCCCGCCGGAAGGCGGAGAGCCCGGCCGAACGCCCGACGCGCGATCGCCGTGCGGAGGCATTCCGGGTCGCGGTGCACGTAGGCACCTCGCCCGGGAGCACGCCGCCGTTCGTCCGGCACGAGGGTCCACCCGGGGGTGGTCCCGTCCCGGACTGCGACGACGCGCAGCAAGGCTGTCTGTTCGTCCCTGCGCCGGCACCCCACGCACGTGCGCACCGGCGGACGGGGCGCAGCTGAGGGCGTGGCGGACCCGGAGCAGTGACGGGCAGCGGCCCCCACTCTACACGTCCGCGCCGCTGGAGCCGTCCTCCGGCACGGCCGGCGGCTGCTCCTCGGTGTCCGCGCGGATGTCGATCTTCCACCCGGTGAGCCGGTGCGCGAGCCGGGCGTTCTGCCCCTCACGACCGATCGCCAGGGACAGCTGGTAGTCGGGTACGACGACCCTGACCTGCCGCGTCCGCGGGTCCACGATCCGGGCCGACTGCACCCTGGCCGGGGACAGTGCCGAGGCTACGAACTCCTCCGGGTCCTCGCTGAAGTCGACGATGTCGATCTTCTCGCCCTGCAGCTCGGCCATGACCGCGCGCACGCGCTGACCCATCGGGCCGATGCAGGCACCCTTGGGATTGACTCCGGGGACCGTGGCGTGGACCGCGATCTTGGTGCGGTGCCCCGCCTCGCGGGCCACCGCCGCGATCTCGACGCTGCCGTCGGCGATCTCGGGGACCTCGAGGGCGAAGAGGCGGCGCACCAGGTTGGGGTGTGTGCGCGACAGCGTGATCTGCGGTCCGCGGAAGCCGCGCTTGGCGCTGACGACGTAGCAGCGGATCCGCTGGCCGTGCTCGTAGGTCTCCCCGGGCACCTGCTCGGCCAGGGGCAGCTCGCCCTCGACGGTGCCGAAGTCGACGAGCACGAAGCGGGGGTCGTTGGACTGCTGGATGACTCCGGAGGCGATGTCACCCTCGCGCGCCCGGAAGTCGCCGAGCACGGCGTCGTCCTCGAGCTCGCGCATCCGCTGGGTGATGACCTGCCGCGCCGTGGCGGCGGCGACCCGGCCGAAGCCGGCCGGCGTGTCGTCGAACTCCGGCCCGGGCTCGCCGCGGCTGCCGTCCTCGAGCAGCGGAGCCTCCTCGCGGGCCCACACCGTCACGTGGCCGCCCTTGCGGTCCAGCTCGACGCGCGCGTCGCGGTAGTGGCCCTCGATCCTCTGGTAGGCCGACAGCAGCGCCTGCTCGATCGCCTGGACGATGACGTCCATGGGGATCTCGCGCTCGCGCTCCAGCAGGCGCAGCGCGCTCATGTCGATGTCCATCAGGCGTCCTTTCCGTCGGGCCGGGAGAACTCGACCTGCACGGTCGCCCGGGTCACGTCCTCCCACGGGATGTCGGTCGGGGCGTCCTGCGGAGCGCCTCCGGCCAGTCGTATGCCGTCCGCACCCGTGGCGAGCAGGCGTCCGGTCACCGGCGACAGCCCCTCGGTCCGGGTCACCGTGAGCAGGCGGCCCACGTTGCGGCGGAAGTGGTCGCGCGAGCGCAGCGGCCGGTCCAGGCCGGGCGAGCTGACCTCGAGGGTGTACGGCGCCTCGCCCATGGCGTCGGAGGAGTCGAGGACGTCGGAGACCACCCTGGTCGCCTCCGCCACCTCGTCCAGGCTCAGCGGCGCCACCGCGCTGGAGCCGTCCTCGGCTGGAAGCCCGGAGACGTCGCGGGCGACGAAGACGCGCACGAGACGGCGTCGGCCGGCCTGCTGCACGCTGGCGTCGTCGACGACGACCCCGGCTGCGGCCAGGGGTTCGGAGACCAGCTCCACGATCGTCTCGGTACGTGCCGCGGCGTCCACGGGTGCCTCCTGGCTTCTCTGCTGTTGTACGACCGGCGAGCGGGCAGCACGCGGCCGCCCGACCGTCCACCGGTCCGGGGCGTCTACCCTACCCTCTGAGATGATCCCCGTCATGCCCCGAGCCGTGTCCCGCCGCGCTGTGCTCGGCGCCCTCGTCGGCGTCGGCGGCGCCACTCTGCTCGCCGGGTGCGACGAGCAGGACCCGCGCACTCCCCTCTCCCCCACCGAGGGGGTGCGCGCGGACGACCCCGCGACCTGGCTCCCCGACACCCAGCTGTTCATCGCCGTGCGCCAGCGCGTGCACGGCTACCGCCTCGCGCTCGACGTCGTGGCCGGTCGGGAGCGCACGCGCGACCGGCTGGCAGAGCTGTGGCGCGTGCAGCAGGAACGGTTGGAGCTGCTCATCACGCTCGGCGGGGTCCCGCTGCCGGACCTGCTCGACGACCCGGCGGTCGCCGGTCCGGGCGACGGCACCTCTGCCCCGGCCGACGGGAGTGGCGACCGGGGTGTCGACGGCACGACCGCGACCGGCGGCGCCGACGCCGAGGGGAGCACCTCGACGGGGGCCGGTCCGGCTCGCCCCGACGCCGAGGTTCTCGGCCGGGTGCTGCGCCGGGACCACACCGAGGCCTGTCGCGAGCTCTCCACCGCGACGGCGACCAACGTCCCCACGCTCGCCTCGCTCGCCGCCCAGCACGTGGCGGCCGCCGCCTGGCTCGGCGCGCCGGTGCCGTGGGGCGAGATGGCCGGGCCCTCGGACGCCGCCGCGGTCCCGGTGCTGGCCGTGGCCCGCCCGGCCGTCTTCGGGCTCGAGGTGGTGGCCGCCCGGTCACGGGACGAGGAGCGCGCCGACTACGAGTCGGTTCTCGAGCCGCTGCGTTCGGTGACCCGCCAGCTGGCGACCCTCGCCGGTGCTGCCGCCCCGGTGGCACCGCTGGGCTACGACCTCCCAGAGCCGCTGGAGACCGCCGAGCAGCGCCGCGCCCTGGCGCGGCGCCTCGTCGCCGACATCGCGCCGGCGACGCTCGAGGCCGCCCAGCGCCTGCCCGGCCGGGCGGCCGAGCTCACCGGCGTGGTCCGGGTGGTCTCGGACACGGTCGTCTGGGACCGGGCGCTCGGCACCCGGGCGCTGCCGTTCCCCGGCATGACGCTGCCGTGACGTCCCTGCGACCGGCGGAGCTGCCGGCGCAGTTCGTCGAGGCGGTGGTCCAGCACGTCCCCGACCCCGAGCCGGTCGGTCGTGGGCCGGCCCCGGACCGCCCACCGCACCGGCCGGACGGAGCCACCTGGCTGGCCGAGCTGCCCGGCCTCGTCGCCGTGGCCCTGGAGCGCTGGGAGCTGGTCCGCGACCCCGACGAGCCTCTGCGGTGGGGTTTCACCGCTCTCGTGCTGCCCGTCCTGCGTTCCGGCGGCTCGCCCGCGATGCTCAAGGTCGGGTGGCCGCACCCGGAGGCCGACCACGAGCACCTCGCCCTGCGGTCGTGGAACGGTCGGGGCGCGGTCCGGCTGCTCGCGGCCGAACCGGCGGACACGGCATACCTGCTCGAACGGCTGGACCCGAACCGGGACCTGGAGACCGGTTCGGTCCGCACCACCACCGAGGCCCTCGGCCGCCTGCTCGCGCGGCTGGACCTGCCCGCGCCGCCGTGGGCGCGCCCGCTCAGCGAGCAGCTGCAGAGGCTGCAGGGCGACCTCGCGGCCGCCGCCGGCGACCCGGCGGCCGCGCGCTTCCCGCGCCGGATGCTGCAGCACGCTGCCTCGCTCGTGGTCGACCTGCTGGCCGAGGACGACGTCGACACCAGGTTGGTGCACACCGACCTGCATCAGATGAACGTGCTGTGGCGCCCCGACCCCGGCGAGTGGGTGGCGATCGACCCCAAGGTGGTGGCCGGCGACCCGCACTGGGTGGTCGCCCCGTCGTTGTGGAACCGGTGGGCCGACAGCCTCGCCGCGCCCGACCTCGGCGCGCACCTGCTGGGTCGGCTGGAGGTGCTCTGCGAGGCGGCGGGGCTGGACCGGGACCGGGCCCGCGCGGCCACCATCCTGCGGATGGTCCAGAACGCGTTGTGGGCGGTCCGCGACACCCGGACCGAGAGCGAGGACGAGATCACCCGGGCCGTGGCGATCGTCAAGGCGATGCAGCGCGGCTGACGCCCCGACCGCCCCTTTCCACCACGCCACGCCGTCTCGAACCGCACCGCTCCCGCTCCCCGGCGCCACGTCCTCATCACCGGCGTCCCGCCACTGCTCTGGCACCACGCCTCGCCTACCCGCACCTCGTGCTTGTGCCCGACACGCCGGTCGGGGCGGCGTCCCGCCCGGCTGACGCCCGACCGGCTCGCCCGCGCGGCGCCCCGTAGCGTAGGAGCATGCCCAACCGTCTGGCCGCCAGCACCTCGCCCTACCTGCAGCAGCACGCTGACAATCCGGTGGACTGGTGGGAGTGGGGCGAGGAGGCGTTCGCCGAGGCGCGCCGGCGGGACGTGCCGGTGCTGCTCTCCGTCGGCTACGCCGCCTGCCACTGGTGCCACGTGATGGCCCACGAGTCGTTCGAGGACGAGCAGGTCGCCGCCGTGGTCAACGACGGCTACGTCGCGATCAAGGTCGACAGGGAGGAGCGGCCCGACGTCGACGCGGTGTACATGGCCGCCACCACCGCGATGACCGGGCAGGGCGGCTGGCCGATGACCTGCCTGCTGACCCCGGCCGGCGAGCCCTTCTGGGCGGGGACCTATCTGCCCCGGGACGTCTTCGTGCGGCTGCTGGTCGCGGCCGGGAGGTCCTGGCGGGAGGACCGGCGGCGCGTGGAGCAGGGCGGCGCCGAGGTCGTCGCCGCGCTGAGGGGCATGGGCGACGGCGCGGCGCGCGGCGCTGCGCTGACCGAGGACGACCTGGCGGCCGCGGCCGTCGCGCTGGCCGGCGACTACGACCACCAGTGGGGCGGCTTCGGCGGGGCGCCGAAGTTCCCGCCGTCGATGGTGCTGGCCTTCCTGCAGCGGCACCACGGGCGGACCGGCGACGCCCACGCCCTGGCGATGGTCCGCGGCACCTGCGAGGCGATGGCGCGGTCGGGCCTCTACGACCAGGTCGGCGGCGGCTTCGCCCGGTATGCCGTGGACCGCCGGTGGGTGGTCCCCCACTTCGAGAAGATGCTCTACGACAACGCGCTGCTGCTGGGCGTCTACGCCGACCTCGCGCGGCTCGACGAGACGTCCCGGCCGTGGGCGGAGCGCGTGGTGCGCGAGACCGTGGAGTGGTTGCTGCGCGAGATGTGGACCGAGCAGGCCGCCTTCACCAGCTCCCTCGACGCCGACACCCAGGGCGTGGAGGGCCTGACCTACGTGTGGACCCCCGAGCAGCTGCGCCAGGTCCTGGGTGAGGAGGACGGCGCCCGTGCCGCGGAGCTGCTGGCCGTCACAGAGGTGGGCACCTTCGAGCACGGCGCCTCCACCCTGCAGCTGCGCCAGGACCCCGACGATCCTGCCTGGTGGCGCGGCGTCCGCGAGCGCCTCGACCTGCACCGCTCGCTGCGCCCGCAGCCGACCCGCGACGACAAGGTCGTCACCGCCTGGAACGGTCTGCTGATCTCGGCGCTGGCCCACGCGGGCTGGGTCCTCGACGAACCGGAATGGGTGGACCTGGCAGCCCGCTGCGCCCGCTTCCTCCTCGACGTGCACGTCGTCGACGGGCGGCTGCGACGCAGCTCGCGCGACGGCACCGTGGGGACGGCGCTCGGGGTCGCCGAGGACTACGGCGACCTCGCCGACGGGCTGCTCGCGCTGCACCGCGCCACCGGCGAGGAGACCTGGCTGTCCGAGGCCGGCCTCCTGCTGGACCGGGCCGTGGACCTGTTCGGGGAGCCTGACGGCACCTTCCGCGCCACCGGCTCCGACGCCGAGCGCCTCGTGCTCACCCCGCGGTCCGAGGGGGACAACGCCGAGCCGGGCGGCGCCAGCTCGCTCGCGCTCGCGCTCGTCCGGCACGGCGCCCAGGCCGCGCACGCAGGTCATCTCGACGCCGCCGGGGTCGCCCTGGAGGGTATGGCCTCGCTCGCCCGCCAGGCGCCCCGCTTCGCCGGGTGGGCGCTCACCGCGGCCGAGGAGCTGGCCGCCGGACCGGTGGTGGTCCGGCTCTCCCCCCGCGGAGCGACCGGACCGGGGCAGGAGGCGGAGGGCGACCTCGAGGAGTCTGCACGGCATACCTCCCCCGGCACGCTCGTCGTCGACGGCGACCCCGGGACGCCCGACGTGGGCGGGGTGCGCGCCGCCGTCGTCTGCCGGGGCACGGTCTGCGACCTGCCGGTCACCCGTGGCGCGGACCTTCCGCAACAGGTCCTCGGGAGCGTCGGCGACCGCCCCTGAGCCGCCCGCCCACCCGACGTCCTGGCCAGCACCTCCCTCGAACCTGAAGCAACCTCTTCGCCGCGATCACGTTGATCTTCATCGGGCTCACCTGCTCCGGGCCTGAGCTGGCTCGCCGGTCCGCTGAATGCGGGTCGCGCGGGTGGGCGTCGCCCTGTCCACTAGGGTCATTTCCATGAGGCGTGCGATCCGAGGGACAGGGCTGGCGCTGGCAGCCTCCGTGCTGCTGGCGGGCTGCGCCGGGGCGGACGAGGTGCCGGCGGCGACCGCGCCGCCGCCGGCCGCCGCAGGGGACGGCAGCGCGGACACCGCGCCGAGCGAGGGCGCCCAGGGCTCGTCGGCCCCGCAGGAGCCGGTCGAGACCACCGGGGCGCCGGGGCCGCTCACGGTGCACCTGACCGCGATGGGGGACATCCTGACGCACTCCCGCGTCACGGTGACTGCCAACCGCTACGCCGGCGGTGCGCCGGGCGCCTACGACTACCGGCCGATGTTCGCCGACGTCGCGCCGCTGCTGAGCGCAGGCGACCTGACGCTGTGCCACATGGAGACGCCGCTGTCCCCGGACGACACGAACCTGTCGGTGCCCGACGTCCTGATCTTCAACACACCGCACGAGATGGCCGAAGCACTGGCTGATGCTGGCGTCGACGGGTGCGACTTCGCCTCCAACCACACGATGGACCAGGGCATCCAGGGCCTTGCCGACACCGAGCAGGTCATCCGGGACGCCGGGATGGGCTACGCGGGCCCGACCGCGCACGAGGACGAGGCCGGCGTGCCCGAGGTCTACGACGTCGCGACCGAGGACGGCGGGACCGCCCGGGTGGCGCACCTGGCCTACACCTACACCTATCCCAACTCGGGCATCCCGACCACCAGCATCCCCGGCGAGGCACCGTGGCTGGTGAAGGCCTCCTGGCCCTCGATCGGCAGCGAGGGCATCCTCGAGCAGGCGGAGGCCGCCAAGGAGGACGGCGCCGACTTCGTCGTGGTGAGCATGCACTGGGGCGACGAGTACAACCACCAGCCGAACGCGGTCCAGGAGGAGCTCGCCGAGGACCTCCTGAGCTCCGACGCCGTCGACCTCATCCTGGGCACCCACGTCCACGTGATCCAGCCGTGCGCCAAGATCAACGGCAAGCACGTCATCTACGGGCTGGGCAACTTCCTGTCCAACCAGTCCCCCGACGTCGCGCCCAACCTGCTCCCGGGCACGCAGGAGGGCATGGTCGCCGAGTTCACCCTGCAGCGCGACGCGGACGGTGCGGTCACCACGCAGATGTCCTACCAGCCCACCCGCGTGGACATCCGCCCGTGGGACATGGAGACCGGCCCGCACGTCGTGCGGCTGGTGACCCCGGAGAACTACCCCGAGACCTGGCAGCGGACCACCTCGACCGTCGACAGCCTCGGCGGCTGCGACGCGACGCCCGTGCACCCCTGAGGGCCCATCTGGGCTCCGGCGTCCTGGTCACCACCGACGGCCGGTGCTTCGCCACGGTCAGCCCAGGAGCTGGGACCAGGTGTCCAGCCCGATCTTGACGATGAACGCGGCGAGCACGACCACGAAGAAGAGCCGCACGAAGCGGCTGCCCCGAGCCACCGCCACCCGAGCCCCCAGATAGCCGCCGACCACGTTGCACGCGCCCATGAGCAGCCCCACCTGCCACAGCACCGCGCCCTGCGGCACGAAGACCACGAGCGCCGCGAGGTTGGTGGCCAGGTTGGCGATCTTGGCCTTGGCGCTGGCCTCCAGGAAGCCGTAGCCCAGCGCGCTGACGAGCGCGAAGACGAAGAACGAGCCGGTCCCCGGGCCGAGGGCGCCGTCGTACGCCCCGATGACCAGGCCGATGAGCAGCGCCACCGCGAGGTGCCGGCGGGGGTGCCGGCGGCCGAAGCGCAGCCGCTGCATCTGCCCCATCGACGGCCTGGCGAGGGTGTAGATCCCGACCCCGACGAGCACCACGAGGATGATCGGGTTGAAGGCCGCCTTCGTGATGAGGAACGCCAGCAGGGCGCCACCGACGCTGCCGGCGAAGGCCGCCCCGGCCAGCGGCAGCGCCGTGCGCAGGTCGGGCCGCACCCGGCGGTAGTAGGTCAGCGCGCTCGTGGTGGTGCCCATGATCGAGCCCAGCTTGTTGGTCGCCAGCAGCTGCACCGGCGCGGCACCGGGCAGCGCGACGAGGAGGGCGGGCAGCTGGATCAGCCCGCCTCCCCCGACGACCGCGTCGACGAAGCCGGCGGCCAGCCCGGCGAGGGCCAGGAAGAGCAGGAGCCGGACGTCCAGGTCCGGCAGCAGCCCCTCCAGGGCCGCGGTCCCGAGCTCGACCACCTGCGGGTATGCCGTCAGGCCGGCGCTGACGCGGACGTCGCGTCCGCGCCGGTGGAGGTCGCCTCACCGCGCACCTCGGCGAGGACCTCGCCGACGGCGCGCCCGACGGGCACCTCGCGACGGTTCCCGGTGCGACGGTCCTTGATCTCGACAGTTCCCTGCTCCAGGCCCCTGCCGACCACGACGATCGTGGGCACGCCCAGCAGCTCGGCGTCCTTGAACTTCACGCCGGGGCTGACCTTGGGCCGGTCGTCGAAGATGACCGACAGCCCGGAGGCCTCGAGGTCGCCGACCAGCAGCTCGGCGTGGTCGAAGACAGCCCGGTCCTTGCCGGTGGCCACGACGTGCACGTCGGCCGGGGCCAGCTCGCGTGGCCAGCACAGCCCGATCTCGTCGTGGGTCGCCTCGGCCACGGCAGCCACCGCGCGGGAGACGCCCACGCCGTAGGAGCCCATCGTCACCGTGACCAGCTTGCCGTTCTCGTCCAGGACCTTCAGGTCCAGCGCCTCGGCGTACTTGCGGCCGAGCTGGAAGATGTGACCCATCTCGATGCCACGGGCCAGCGTGAGCGGGCCGGCGCCGTCCGGGCTGGGGTCGCCCTCGCGGATCTCGGCGGCCTGGACCGTGCCGTCGGCGGTGAAGTCGCGGCCGAGGACCAGGTCGTAGACGTGCTTGCCGTGCTCGTCGGCGCCGGTGACCCAGGCAGAGCCCTCGGCGACGGACGGGTCGAGCAGGTAGCGGATCTTCGAGGGGCTCTCCAGCCCGAGCATCGTCGGGCCGATGTAGCCCTTGGTCAGCATCGGGTAGGCCGCGAAGTCCTTCTCCTCGAAGGGAGCCCACTCCGCCGGGGCGACCTGCGCGGCGAGCCGCTTGTCGTCCACCTCACGGTCTCCGGGCAGGCCGATCGCCAGCGGCTCGGTGCTGCCGTCGGGGTGGGTGAGCATGACGACGACGTTCTTCAGCGTGTCGGCGGCCGTCCAGCCACGACCGTCGGCCCGCGGGTGCAGTGCGTCGGACCGCGTCACGAGCGTGTCGATGGTCGGGCTGTCGGGGGTGTCCTCGACGTGCGCCGCCGGCACCGCGGAGGCGTCCACCGGCTGTGCCTGGGGCACGACGACGGCCTCGACGTTCGCGGCATACCCGCTGGCCTCGCAGCGCACGAAGGTGTCCTCGCCGACCGGGCTCACCGCGAGGAACTCCTCGCTGGCCGAGCCGCCCATCGCGCCGGAGTCGGCATACACGATGACGTAGTCGAAGCCGAGGCGGTCGAAGATCTTCACGTAGGCGGCCCGGTGGCGCTGGTAGGCGGCCTCGAGCCCGGCGTCGTCGACGTCGAAGCTGTAGGAGTCCTTCATGATGAACTCGCGCCCGCGCAGCAGACCGGCGCGCGGACGCGCCTCGTCGCGGTACTTGGTCTGGATCTGGTAGAGGGTCAGCGGCAGCTCCTTGTAGGAGCTGTACATGTCCTTGACCGTGAGGGTGAACATCTCCTCGTGCGTCGGCCCGAGGAGGTAGTCGCCGTCCTTGCGGTCCTTGAGGCGGAAGATGTTGTCGCCGTACTCCGTCCAGCGGCCGGTCGCCTCGTAGGGCTCGCGCGGCAGCAGGGCCGGGAAGCTCAGCTCCTGGCCGCCGATGGCGTCCATCTCCTCGCGGACGATGTCCTCCACCTTGCGCAGCACCTTCAGTCCCAGCGGCAGCCACGAGTAGATGCCCGGGGCCGCCCGCCGGACGTAGCCGGCGCGCACGAGCAGCTTGTGCCCGGGCAGCTCGGCATCGGCCGGGTCCTCGCGCAGGGTCCGCAGGAACAGCGTCGACAGGCGCATGGCCACGAGGGGGTACTCCTTGGTGAGGGGTGGTTGACCGTCTGAGCGTACCCGCACGGTCGTGCGGAGCTCCGACCGTATTCCGCGTCCTCAGCGGCGTGCGGCCAGCTCGGCGACGCCCTCGAGCAGCCGGTCCACCTCGTCCTCGGTCGTGTAGGGGGCGATGCCGACGCGCACGCCGCCCGCGGCTCCGAGTCCGAGACGGTGGCTGAGCTCCCAGGCGTAGAAGTGCGAGGCGGGCGCGTTGACGCCCAGCGTGGCCAGGTGCCGGTGGACGTCCCCCGGCTCCACCCCCGCCAGGGTGAACAGCAGGGTGGGGGTGCGGCGCACGGCGCGGGACCAGACGGTCACGCCGTCGATGCCGGCCAGCCCGTCCTCCGCGCGCACCCGCAGGACGTCCTCGTGCTCCTCGACCGCGGCGAACGACGCCGCGAGCCGGGCCCGACGCGAGGCACCGTTGGCCTCCTGCGGGGTCAGCCCGGCGATGAACTCGACCGCGGCCGTCGTGCCGGCGAGCAGCTCGTAGGGCAGCGTGCCCAGCTCGAAGCGCTCGGGGACCCGGACCGGGCTGGGCAGCAGCTTGTCGGGCCGCAGCTCCTCGAGCAGGTCGGCCCGGCCGCTCATCACCCCCAGGTGCGGGCCGAAGAACTTGTAGGGCGAGCACGACATCAGGTCTGCCCCCAGTCCCTCCCGGTCCAGCAGCGCGTGGGCCGCGAGGTGGACGGCGTCGACGTGGACGAGAGCACCGGCGTCGTGGGCTGCCGCGACGATCCCCTCCAGGTCGGGCCGGGTGCCGATCAGGTTGCTGGCGCCGGCGACCGCGACCAGCCGGGTGCGCTCCGAGAGCACGTCCTTCACCGCCGCGAGGGGCAGCTCGCCGGTGGCCGGGTCGACCTCGGCCCAGCGGACGGTGGCACCCACCGACCCCGCGGCGAGCACCCAGGGGCGCACGTTGGCGTCGTGGTCGAGGGAGGTGACGACGACCTCCTCGCCCGGTCCCCACCGGTGGCAGCGGGCCAGGGTGCGGGCCAGGTCCATGGTGCCGGCCGTCATGCTGCGGACGAAGACCACGGTGGCCGGGTCGGTGCCGAACAGGTCCCCCATGGCCGACCTGGCCTCCGTCACGGTCCGCTCGGCGAGCAGCTCGGCCTCGGTGACGGTGCCCCGGTTGGCGATCGAGCTCGTCAAGGTCGCCGCGACCGCCTCCGCGACCGTGTCCGGGGTCTGCGAGCCGCCCGGGCCGTCGAAGTGGGCGGTGCCCGCGCGCAGGCCGGGGAAGCGCGCGCGGACGGCCTGCACGTCATACCTCATGGCGCTCAACCTAGTCACTGCAACGGCGGCGCGGTTGACGCCGGGCAGGGAAACCCGGGCGACAACCGGCAACGGGTGGCGGGGGTACCGCCCTTCGCCGTCGACGGGCGAGGCACCGTCCCGTGGAAGAGCGTCCCGTGGGACGCGGCACCGGCGGCGACACCCACGGGACGCTCTTCCACGGGACGCTCTGGTCGACCCTCGGGGAGGCGCCCCGTCGCACACGACCTCCGGACGCAGGAGCACCCGCGAGGGGACGCCGGCCTCCCTCACGGGGGCGCCGGGCAGGGCAGCTCAGCGCCTACCCTCGACCTCCTGCGCCAGCTCGACCGTCCGGCCGGTGAGCGCCTCGTCGATCTGCCAGCGGGCCAGCACCCGGCGGACGGCGTCGGGCAGGTCACCCTCGACGAGCTCGCGGGCACGGCCGGCGGCGGCGTCGGTCAACGGCGCGCCGGCGCCGCGGGCGTGCAGGACCCACGCCGCGACGGCGCGCAGGGCACCGTCGGTGTCCTGGCCGGCCTCGTGCGCGGCACGCAGGGCGGGGACGATCCGCACCGGGATCTTCTGCATCCCGTCGGCGGCGATCTGCGCGAGCAGGTGGCGGATGCTCGGGTTGGCGAACCTGTCGACGAGCGCCCGGGCATAGTCACGCAGCTCCTCCTCGGGCAGCACCAGGTGCGGGACCGCCACGTCCCACCACTGCTGCACCCAGCCGGCCACCTCGGGGTCGGCCATCGCGTCGGCGACCGTCTCGTGGCCCCGGATGCTGCCGGCGTAGGCCAGCAGCGAGTGGGCCCCGTTGAGCAGCCACAGCTTGCGCGTCTCGTAGGGCCGCACGTCCTGGGTGAGGACCGCGCCGGCCTTCCCCCAGGCCGGCCGCCCGGCCACGAACTCCCCGGCCAGGTCCCACTCGACGAACGGCTCGGTCACCACGCACGCGGGGTCGTCCACGCCGGTCAGCTCGCGCACCGTCGCCCGGTCCGCGTCGGTGGGGCGCGGGGTGATGCGGTCGACGGCGGTGGTCACGAAGGAGACGTTGTCGCCGACCCACGCTGCCAGCGCCGGGTCGAGCCGCTCGGCCGCGGCCAGCACCACCTCGCGTGCGACCGGGCCGTTACCGGGCAGGTTGTCGCACGGCACGACGCTCAGCCCGCCGACGCCGGCCTCGCGGCGTGCCTGCAGCCCGCTGGCGATCCGGACCGGGGCCGTCCGCAGCGCGTCCCGCCGGCCCCGGGCCACCTCCTCCAGGTCGGCGCGCACGTCCGGGTCGTCCAGGTCGAGCCCGCCCCCCGGGCCCCGCTTGTAGCCGGCCTCGGTCACGGTGGTCGTCACGATCGCGACGGCAGGGTCGCACAGGTGGCGGTGCCAGGCCTCCAGGTCTGTCCCGGGGTGGGCCGCGACGATGCTGGCGATCACCTCCGTGCTGGGACCGTCGGCGCCGTCGACCACCAGCGTGTAGAGGCCGTCCTGTGCCTCCAGCTGCTCGGCCACCGTCGTGGAGCGTCCGGTGAAGGCGGCGATCCCCCACTGCTCCTGCGGCGGGAGGCCCTCGTTGGCTCGGTGGGTGTACCACGCCTGGTGGGCGCGGAAGAAGTTGCCGAGCCCCAGGTGCACGATCCGCACGGGAGGCTTCTGGGTATGACGTACGAGCCGGTCGTTCACAGGCCGAACACCTCTCTGGGCTGGGTCTGGACAAGGTAGCGCGCCGTCTCGACCGCCTCGTCCTCGGTGAGCCGGTGCTCGGCGATGAGCCGGGCGAGGAAGCCGCTGTCCAGGCGGCGGGCCATGTCGTGGCGGGCCGGGATGGACAGGAAGGCGCGGGTGTCGTCGACGAAGCCCGAGGTGCGGGTGAAGCCCGCGGACTCGGTGACGGCGGCCCGGAACCGGGTGATGGCGTCCGGCGCGTCGATGAACCACCACGGGACACCGACGTGCAGGCTCGGGTAGAACCCGGCCAGGGGCGCGAGCTCACGGCTGTAGACGGTCTCGTCGATGGTGAAGACGACCAGGGTGAGGTTGGGGTGCGTCCCGTAGCGGGCCAGCGCCGGCTGGAGGGCGCGGGTGACCTCGACCGAGATGGGGATGTCGGCGCCGACGTCGGCACCGTACGCCTCGAGGGTGCCGGGGTGGTGGTCGCGGTGCACGGCCGGGTGCAGGGTCATGGTGAGCCCGTCCTCGGAGGCCATCCGCACCATCTCGCACACCATGTGGCGCCGCAGCCGGTCGCCGTCGACGGTGCTGATCCGTCGGGCCAGAGCCGCTGAGTAGAGCCGCTCGGCCTCGACCGGCTCCAGCGGCTCGGTGCCCAGGTCGCGGTGGCTGTGGTCGGTGGAGACCGCGCCGTGCGCCTTGAAGTAGGCGCGGCGTTCCTCCATCGCGGCCACCCACCCGGCGTAGCTGCCGGTGTCCTGCCCGGAGACCTCACCGAGCCGGTGCATGTCGGCGACCCAGACCGCCGAGGCGGGCTCCAGGTAGCGGTCGGGGCGGAAGGTCGGCACCACCCGACGGAGGAAGGACGGGTCCTCGGCCAGCGTCCGGTGGTGGGCCAGGTCGTCGCAGGGGTCGTCGGTGGTGGCGAGGAAGGCGATGTCGAAGGTGTCCATCAGCGCGCGCGGCCGGGAGGTGTCCTGGGCGATCCAGGTCGCGATCTGGTCGTAGAGCTCGTCGGCGGTCCCGGCCGACGGCACGAGCTCGGTGCCGAAGACCTGTCCCAGCACGGTCTCGAACCACAGCCGCATCGGCGTGCCGCGGAAGACCGGCCAGTGCTGGCAGAAGACCCGGAACGCGGCGCGGGCCTCCTGCTCCGACAGCGCCTCGCGCCCCACGCCGAGCCGCGCGAGCTCGACGCCGCTGGCGTGCAGGAGCCGGGTGATGTAATGGTCCGGCGTGATCAGCAGCGAGGTCGGGTCACGGAAGGGGGTGTCCTGCGCGAGCCAGGCCGGCGGGACGTGGCCGTGCGGGCTGATGATGGGCAGGTCGGCGACCTCGGCGTAGACCCGGCGCGCCACCTCCCGCGTGCCGGGGTCGGCCGGCAGCAGGCGGTCGGGGTGGAGGCTCGGTCGTGCTCCGTCGGGCGTCATCTCGCATCAGTCCTCGGTCGTCGCAGCCACGGGGGACGTCGCAGGCACGGCGCTGCCGGTCCTGGTCCTACCCTGCACCTCACCAGTCCCGGGCGCCGGACGCCAGACCCTTGCCACTTGTTGCACGAGTCCCGGGCGGTGCGGGGCGGCGAGCACTAGCCTGTGGGCATGCCGGACGCCGCGACCCAGCCGACCAGCCGCCTCGTGGGCGGACCCCACCAGCAGGTGAGCGGCGAGGAGCTCGACGGGCTCGTCGGCCGGTCGGTCGCCGAGGCCGGCCTGGAGGGCCAGGACGTGGTCCTGGTCATCCCCGACGGCACCCGGTCCTGCCCGCTGCCCCTGCTGGTCGGCACCCTCCACCGGCACCTGTCCCCCGTCGTCTCCTCCCTGACCGCGGTCATCGCGCTGGGCACGCACTCCTACATGGAGCCGCACGAGATCGACCGCCTGCTCGGGGTGGGAGGTGAGGGGCAGCCGGAGTCGCTCGAGGCGGCATACCCGGGCCTGAGCGTGGTCAACCACGAGTGGGCGGACCCCGACATGCTCGTGCACGTGGGCACCGTCCCCGCCTCCCGGATCTCCGAGCTGTCCGGGGGCCTCCTGGAGCGGGAGGCCCCGATCGTCATCAACCGGTATGTCGTCGAGTCCGACGCGGCGATCGTGGTCGGACCGGTCTTCCCGCACGAGGTGGTGGGGATCTCTGGCGGCAACAAGTACTACATCCCCGGTGTCGCCAGCCAGGAGTTCATCGACATGACCCACTGGGTCGGGGCGCTGATCACCTCCACCGAGATCATCGGCACGACCGGCATCACCCCGGTCCGGGCGATGATCAACGAGGGCGCGCAGATGATCCCGACCCGGCGCCTGGCGCTGTGCTGCGTGGTGCGGTCGGGCACCGGCGAGCTGGAGGCGGCCGCCTTCGGCACCCCCGAGGACGCCTGGGCGGCGACCGCCGAGATCGCGGCGGAGACCCACGTCAACTGGCTCGAGGAGCCGATGCACCGGGTCATCGCGGTCATGCCGACCCGTTACGACGACATCTGGACCGCGGCCAAGGGGGGCTACAAGACCGAGCCCGCGATCGCCGACGGCGGCGAGGTGGTCATCTACGCCCCGCACGTCACCGAGGTCTCCGAGGTGCACCACGAGATCTACGACATCGGCTACCACTGCCGCGACTACTTCGTGAAGCAGTGGGAGAAGTTCGAGCACGTCCCCTGGGGCGTGCTGGCGCACTCCACGCACCTGCGCGGGCAGGGCACCTACGACGCCGGGACCGGCGAGGAGCGGCTGCGGATCCGGGTGACGCTGTCCACGCAGATACCCCGGGAGGTCTGCGAGCGGATCAACCTGGGCTATCTGGACCCGGCGACCGTCGACCTGGAGGCGCTGGCGCAGGAGCCGGGCACGACCGTGATCCCCAACGCCGGCGAGGTGCTCTACCGGCTGCGCGACCCGGAAGCCGCGCGCACCGGGGCGGGTCCCGTGGACTGACGCACCTCGAGGTGCACCGGGAGCACCGCGGTGATGTCCCGGGAGTCGGCCTTGCCGGTGAGCAGGGAGATCACGTGCCGGGTGGCGGTCTCGCCCAGCGTGGTGACCGGCTGGGCCACGGTGGTCAGCCCGGGGGTGACCAGGTCGGCCGGCAGGGTGTTGTCGAAGCCGACCACGCTCACCTCCCCCGGCACCTCGACCCCCATCGCGGCCAGCCCCCGCAGCAGCCCCACGCCGACGAGGTCGTTGTAGCAGATCACCGCGGTGAGGCCGCGGTCGAGGACCAGCTGTGCGGCGGTGCGTCCACCGGCCAGCGTCGGCTGAACCGGACCCACCCTCGCGTCGGTGAGCAGCAGCTCGTGGCAGGCCTCGCGCAGCGCCCGCCAGCGCGAGCCGTCGGCCCAGGACGCCTCCGGTCCGGCGACGTAGCCGATGCGACGGTGCCCGAGCGTGGCGAGGTGCTCGACCGCGCGCCGCACCCCGCGGGCGTTGTCCGGGACCACGCAGGGCAGCCCCTGGACCTGCCGGTTGATGACGACCAGCGGCAGCCGGCGGGCCAGTCCGCGCAGGTCGGTGTCGGACAGCCGCGAGGAGGTCACGACGAGTCCGTCGACGAGCGGCAGGTGCCGTTCGAGCATCCGTCGCTCCTCGTGGGCGGACTCGCGCGCGTCGGCGACCATGAGGGTGAAGTCGTTGTCGTGGGCCGCCTTCTCCGCCCCCCGGATGATCCCGAAGTAGAAGGGGTTGGTGATGTCGCTCACCGCGAGCGCGATCACCCGCGAGCTGGTGGAGGACGGGAGCCGGTAGGGGGTGTCGGCCCGGTAGCCGAGCCGGCGCGCGACCTCGTGCACCCGCCGGGTGGTGGCACTGCTGACCCGACCGGGCCGGGAGAACGCCCGGGACACGGTCGAGGCGCTCACGCCGGCCTCGCGGGCGACGTCGTAGATCGTCACCCGAACCTTCTGGCCAGCGTCCTCGACCGCCATGACGACACCCTACGCCGACAACACCCGGCAACAGGGCTGCTGGAGCACGGCCCCGTCGGACGATCCGCCAGGGTGCCGCGCTCCGCCACGCCCCCGTGCTGCGACGACACCGCGCGCGCCGACCTGCGGCCTGCCCCGCTGGTCAGGGGCAGCGTGACTACCTCGGGGCGCACACGTATCGTCGGGTGGATGACGACGGCAGCTTCCACACCGACTGGTCCGGCGACCGCACCGAGGTCCGTGCCCGACCGGGGCGCCCCGCCCGCGCACCTCGTCGACCACCTCGACCGGTTCACGCGCTCCCTGGCGGGGGTAGGCCGTCTCGGTGTCGCCTTCTCCGGCGGCGTCGACTCCTCCGTGCTCCTCGCGCTCGCGCTGCGCGAGCTCGGTTCGGAGCGGGTGCTGGCGATCACCGGCGTCTCTCCCAGCCTGGCCGCCCGGGACCGCTCGCGCGCAGCCTCGGTGGCCGAGCACCTGGGGGCGCGCCTGCTCGAGGTGGAGACCCACGAGATCGACAGCCCCGGCTACCGCCGCAACGACGCCGACCGCTGCTACTTCTGCAAGGACGAGCTGTTCACGGTGATCTCCGACGAGCTCGTCGCCGACCAGGACCTGGACGCGGTCGCCTACGGCGAGAATGCCGACGACGCGCTGCGGCCGGACCGGCCCGGCGCCGGCGCAGCGACCGAGCACCGGGTCCTGCGCCCGCTGGCCGACGCCGGCCTGGACAAGCAGGCGGTGCGCGAGCTGGGCCGGTGGCTCGACGTCCCGACAGCCGACACCCCGGCCTCGCCCTGCCTCGCCTCGCGCATCCCGCACGGCCAGGAGGTGACGGCCGACAAGCTCGTCCAGGTCGAACGGGCCGAGGACGCGGTCCTGGCGCTCGGCATACCGGAGGTCCGGGTGCGCCACCACGGCGACATCGCCCGGATCGAGGTCCCGCCGGAGCACCTCGCCACCCTCGTGGCGGCCCACGGGCAGCTCGTCGCGCAGATCCGCCGTGCCGGATTCCGGCACGTGACCCTCGACCTGGCGGGGCTGCAGTCCGGCCTGTTCACCCTGGACGCCCTGGGCCTGCGGGGCGCCGGGAGGTGACCGCGGAGGAGTTCGCAGACTTCGACCTCGACCACGGCCGGACCCTGCGGCGCGGCTACCCCGAGGCGGTGCTCTGCGACGCCAAGACCCCCGACCAGGTGCGCCGCGTCGCGGCCGCCTGCCGCCAGAGCTCGACCGGCGCGGTGATCTTCACCCGGGCCGACGAGGCCCGGGCCGAGGCCGTCCTGGCCGAGCTCCCCGACGCACGTCACGTGCCCGAGGCCCGACTGCTCGTGTGGCCGGCCGAGCCGCCGCCGCCCACCGGCGGGCTGGTCGTCGTCCTCAGCGCCGGCACCTCCGACCTGCCGGTGGCGCGGGAGGCGGAGCTGACGGCGGCCCACCTCGGCCGGCGCACCCGACTGGTGGTGGACGTCGGTGTGGCCGGCCTGCACCGGGTCCTGGGCCACCTGGAGCTGCTGCGCTCCGCGCGGGCCGTGGTGGTCGCCGCCGGCATGGACGGCGCTCTGCCGTCCGTCGTCGCCGGGCTGGTCCCGGCCCCGGTCGTCGCGGTGCCGACCTCGGTCGGCTACGGCGCGAACCTCGGCGGCGTGGCGGCCCTGCTGACGATGCTCAACAGCTGCGCCCCGGGGGTGGCGGTGGTCAACATCGACAACGGCTACGGCGCCGGCCACCTCGCCGCTCAGATCGCCGCGCCGGACTCCCAGCCCTCGGCCTGAGCCGCGGCCTCGGCGGCGCGCAGCACGACCCTCAGCGGCACCCCGAGCCGCAGCGCGACCTCCCGGCAGTCCTCGAGCTCGGGGGTGAGGCTCAGGACCAGCCCGTCACGGCTGCCGACCTTGATCCGCACCCGCTCCCCCAGTGCCGCGACCTCCCGCCAGGTCCGGTCCAGCGCGGCGCGACGGACCTCGTGCCAGCGCACCCCCAGGGTGGTGGTGTGCGCCAGCAGCACCTCGACGACCGTCCGGCGGTCCTCGGGCCGCGACAGGGTGCTGACGACCGTGCCGGGCCGGCCCTTCTTCATCAGGACGGGCGTCGTCCAGGCGTCGAGCGCGCCGTGCGCGAGCAGCTCCTCGAGCACGGCGGGCCAGACGCGCGGGTCGAGGTCGTCGACCGTGGCGGCCACCTCGACCAGGGTCTCCTCGCCGACGTCACCCTCGCCGACCGGCTGGTGCAGCACCACCCGCGTCACGTTGGCGCGGTCCGGCACCTCGCGGCTTCCCGCGCCGGCACCCACAGCGAGGACGCGGCCCGAGGGCGCGGCGGCGGGCATGGTTCCCAGGGCGGCCAGCAGGGCCACGCCCGTCGGCGTCGCGCACTCCCCGACCAGGTCCTCGTCGTCGGCGACCACCAGCGTGCTTCGGGCCAGGACGCCGAGCACCGCGGGCACCGGGACCGGCATCCTGCCGTGCTGGGTCTGCACCGTGCCGGACCCGAGCCCGACCGGGCCGCAGGTGAGCCGGTCCACGCCCAGGTCCGCGAGCGCGGCGCACACGCCGACGACGTCGGCGACCGAGTCCCAGGCCCCGACCTCGTGGAAGTGGACGTCGTCGGCCGCGACGCCGTGCGCCTGCGCCTCCACCTCGGCGAGCAGCGAGAACGTCGCCAGTGCCTCCTCGCGAACCCGCGCGTCCAGCACGGCCGCGCCGATCCGGGCACGCAGGTCGGCCCACGTGCGCTCCGGCGAAGGCCCCTCGTGCGTCACGACCGCGCGCGTCGCCGCCAGGCCCGCCCGCAGCACCTCTTCGGTGCCGACACCTGCCTCTCCGGGCAGCACCGCGGCGACGGCCGCGCGCACCGCGTCCAGGTCGGCGCCCGCGCCGAGCAGCGCCCCCAGGAGCATGTCGCCGGCGACCCCGGCCGAGGGGTCGATCCACGCGTGGCGAGTCACGTCCGTGACCCTACGCTGTGCCCATGCGACTCGACCTCACCGACCTGCTGCCGGTCCGTGACGCCCGGCTCACCGGCGACCTACGCTCGTGGCGGGACGTCGACCTGCCAGAACTGGGCCGCAGCGCCGAGGTCTACGTCTGGCTGCCGCCCGGCTACGACGAGGGCGACGACCGCTATCCCGTCCTCTACCTGCACGACGGCCACAACATGTTCCTGCCGCAGCGCGCCTCCGGCGGCGTGGCGTGGGACGTGGACCGGGCGATGAGCGCGCTGGCGCGCGACGGCATACCCGCCGTCGTGGTCGCCGTCCCCTGCCATCCCACGCAGCGGGGCGAGGAGTACACCCCCTACGGCGACCCGCGGCTCGGCGGCGGCCGGGCGGCCGACTACGCGACGTTCCTGGCCGACCACCTCAAGCCGGCGGTCGACGAGGTGCTGCGCACCCTCCCCGGTCCGGAACACACGCTGACGCTCGGCAGCTCGCTCGGCGGGCTGGTCAGCGCCTACCTGTGGACCACCAGGCCCGAGGTCTTCGGCGCCGCGGGGATGCTCTCCCCGGCCTACTACTGGCCGACCGAGGAGCTGGGTGAGCGCTGCCTGCGCGACCTCGAGCGGGCGCTCGCCTCGGGTCCGCCCCCTGGCCGCGTCTACCTCGACGTCGGCGGCCGTGAGCACCACCCGGACCGGCACGTCGAGGAGCTCTACGTCGAGCACGCCGAGAGGCTGCTCGGTGCGCTGCGGAGCGCCGGGGTGCCGGTGCGCTACACCTACGACTCGCAGGGCTACCACTTCGAGACGGCCTGGGCCGAGCGTTTTCCGGCTGCGGCCGCCTGGTTGCTGCGGGGGTATGCCGTCGCGCCACCGCCCTCCGTGCAGGCCGACCTGGCCGCCGCCGCCAGCTCCGCGGAGCAGCACGGGTGAGCGCCCCGGACGCGGCCGTCGTCGCCGCCTCCCCCGACCCGACCAGGCGGACGCGCGCCAACCTGCTGCTCGTCCTCACTTCCGCCATCTGGGGCCTGGGGTTCGTCGCCCAGCGCCTGGGTGCCGACCACATGGGCGCGCTGAGCTTCAACGCCGCCCGCTTCGGCATCGGGGCGCTCTCGCTGCTGCCGCTGATCTGGTGGTTCGCGGCCCGGGACCGCAGGGCGCCGCTCGTCGTGCCGGGACCGCCTGCGGGCGAGGTGCTCGACGAGGTTCCCCCGCGCATGGGTGCGAGCCGCTCCCCGCTGCTGCCCGGTCTGGCTGCGGGCGCGGTGCTCTTCACCGCCGCCGGGCTGCAGCAGCTGGGCCTGGAAAGCACGACCGCGGGCAAGGCGAGCTTCGTCACCGGCCTCTACATCGTGCTCGTGCCGGTTCTCGGCCTGGCGGTGGGCCACCGCGCGACGAGGGCCATCTGGGTCGGGCTGGGTGTCGCGGTCCCCGGCCTCTACCTGCTGAGCATGACCGAGGACCTGACGATCGCCCCCGGCGACATGCTCGTCCTGGTGGGCGCCTTCTTCTGGGCGCTGCACATCCTGGTCATCGACCACTTCGTGCGCACGGTGGACGCGCTGAGGCTGTCGGCCGCGCAGTTCGCGGCGTGCGCGCTGCTGTCCGCCGGAGGGGCCCTGATCCTGGAGGAACAGCCGTTCACCGGGCTCGGGCCGGCGCTCTGGGCGGTGCTCTACGGCGGGCTCTTCGCGGTCGGCGTCGCCTACACCCTCCAGGTGGTGGCGCAGCAGGACGCGAAGGCCTCGCACGCGGCGCTGCTGCTGAGCCTGGAGTCGGTCTTCGGGGCACTCGGCGGCTGGCTGCTGCTCGAGGAGGTGATGAGCCCGCGCATGCTGCTGGGCTGTGTGCTGATGATGACCGGGATCGTCGTCTCGCTGCGCGGGACGGAGACCACGCACGAGACCTGAGCGGGTCCTCGGGCATGCCTGTGGCCCGGCCGGTTGTGGGCCGGGTCGGGGCGTGGTGGTCATAAGTGCCAGGTGACGACGTCGCCGACGACGGTGGCCATCAGGTCCTCGGCGTGGACCACGGTGTGGTGCCTGGGGCACAGGAGCACGAGGAGGATGATGTCGGTGTCGCCGTCGCGGCACCACCAGATGAGGTGGTGTGATTCGCACCACGACCCGGGGATCGTGCAGCCCGGGAACGTGCACGTCTTATCACGGACCAGGAGGGCTTTGAACTGTCCCGGGGACGCCAGGCGCTGTGTGCGGCCCAGGTCGAGGGGTTCACCCAGCTCGCCCAGGACGACGGGGGTCAGGTCCCCGATGCACGCGTAGCGTCCTGCGGCGGTGGAGGTGAACCACGTGTTCCCGGTCGCGGACTCCGCCGTCCCGGTGGGGCGACCGGTTTCCGGGTCGGCCTTGACGGTGACGATGACCGAGGCCCGGGCCGATGACGCCGGCGCGCCGGGGTTGGCCAGGCCCCGGGACACCACGGTCTTGACCGCGTCGTACTGACGCTGTCCGGCGTCGCGGGAGTCCTTCTCACCCTCCGGCCCAGGAACCGGTGCGGCGAGAGGTCCGAAGAGGATCCCGTCGAACATCGGGGCGTCCTGGATGGGTGCGTCGACGGTGTAGCGGACCATGCCCTCACCCAGGAGGTGGCGGGTGACGCAGCGCAGGGCCTGCGGTGCTGGGTCGGGGGTGTCCTTGTCGTCGGGGTCCTTGCCCCTGTCGGGGTCCTCCTCCAGCAGGTCGGTGAGCAGCTTGGTGCAGACCTTCCCCAGTTCCGCATCACTGATCTTCGTCCCGCACGCGGCACCGGTCGCGATCGCCGCGTAGGCCTCGGCCTGGTCGGGGTCCAGGGCCCGACGCAGGCGAAGCATCACCTTGGCCACCCTCCCCGCTCGGGCCAGCGACGTGCGTCCTTCCCGGACGGCGGCGTCCAGAGGTGCACCCCAGTGGTGAGTACTGGCCTCCACGACCTGCTTCAGCGCGGAGCCCTGCGGGACGGTCATCCAGGGGCAGCGGGCCCGCACCCAGTCCACCAGGGACAGCCCGACGGCGGTGTGCAGGCCACGGGCGTGGACCTGCACGGCCAGGGCGTAGGTCAGGGACTCGGTGCGCGTCGCCAGGCGACCGGCCTGGTCGATCGCGTCACGGACCGCGTCGTCCATGCACCGGGTCAGGTCCCCATCCTCCAGGCCCGCCGCCACGTCCAGGGCCGTCTTCGCCTGCGCCAGGCAGGAGGCGAGCACCTCCGGTGCCCAGCCCAGCTGGTCGGGGTCGAGCAGGTCCGCCTCCAGGGTGGCGACGATGTCGGCCCACTCCGCCTCCGTGGCCGGGTCATCACCGGCGTTGAGGGCGGCCAGCTGCTCGGCCGCCACCACCTGGGCCGCGGCCGCCTCCGCCTCGCTCACCGGGGCCGGTGCGGGCAGCCAGTCAGCGGGGTCGAAGAACTCCTCCTCGACACCCACCCGCCTGCTCCTGATCGACATACCCACACCCAACCACCCACCACCGACAGACCCGCTGACCAGGCACGATGCCCGAGACGGGGCGCAAAGAGACGCCGCGCGGACGCCCTCGAGGACGTCCGCGCGGGAGCAGGCGGCTCAGGACGTCAGCCGCGCTCCAGGCCCAGGTAGGCCGCCACGATCCCCTCGTCGGCGAGCAGCTCGTCCGCCGGCCCGGACTGGGCCACCTCGCCGCTGGACAGGACGTAGCCGTGGTCGGCCGCGCGCAGGGCGCGGCGGGCGTTCTGCTCCACCAGGAGCACGCTGGTGCCGCCGGAGCGGATCTCCTCGATCACGCGGAAGACGTCGTCGACGACCTTGGGCGCCAGACCCATGGACGGCTCGTCGAGGAGCATGAGCGTGGGCTCGGCCACGAGGGCACGTCCGATGGCGAGCATCTGCTGCTCGCCACCGGACAGGCTGCCCGCCGGCAGAGCACGCCGCTCGGCCAGCACCGGGAAGCGGTCGTAGACCTCGTCCGTGCGCGCGCCCGAGCTGTGCCACGCGCCCAGCTGGAGGTTCTCCTCGATCGTCATCGAGGCCAGGATCTGCCGGCCCTCGGGGACCTGCACCAGGCCGCGTCGCACGAGCGTGTGCGCCGGGGTCTTCGTCACGTCCTGGCCGTCGAAGAGGATGCGTCCGCCGGAGGGCCGCACCACCCCGCTCACCGCGTTGATGATCGAGCTCTTGCCGGCGCCGTTGGCACCCACCAGGGTGACCAGGCCGCCCCGCTGGACGGTGAAGCTCACGCCGCGCACGGCACGGACGCGCCCGTAGGAGACCTCGAGGCCCTCCACCGTCAGCACGGGCTCGGCCGTCGCGGTGCCTCCGCCCGTCGCGGTGGGGGCAGTCGCCTCGCTCATCGCACCTCCTCCGTCTCTCGCTCCGGTCCTGCGTCGTCACCGAGGTAGGCCTCGATCACCGCAGGGTCCTCGATGATCTCCGCAGGTGTGCCGGCGGCGATGACCTCGCCGAAGTTGAGCACGACGATCCGGTCGCAGGTCTTCATCACCATGCCGACGTTGTGCTCGATGAGCAGGATCGTCAGACCCTCCTCGGCGAGGGAGCCGATCAGCGCGGACAGGGAGTCGGCCTCGACGTGGTTCATCCCGGCGGCCGGCTCGTCCAGGATGAGCAGCGAGGGTCCCGACGCCAGCGCCCGGGCGATCTCGAGCCGGCGCTGGTCGCCGTAGGACAGAGATCCTGCGTACTCCCCCGCCCGGTCGGCCAGTCCGACCCGGTCCAGGCAGCGCGCGGCGTGCGCCACGACCTCCTGCTCGTCCCGACGCGCGCCCGGCAGCCACAGCAGCCGCCGCAGGAACGTCGGACGGCTCACCACGTGCGCGCCGACGAGGACGTTCTCTAGCGCCGAGAGCCGGGGGAAGAGCTTGGAGTGCTGGAAGGTCCGGCTCACGCCGGCCTGCGCCACCTTGTGCACCGCGGTGCGTCCGGGCTTGGTCCCGAGCACCTCGAAGGTGCCCGACGACGGCGCGACGACGCCGCTGATCATGTTGACCAGGGTGGTCTTGCCGGCGCCGTTGGGCCCGATCAGGCCGACCACCTCGCCGGATGCCACATTCAGGTCGACGTCGCGGACGGCGTGCACACCGCCGTAGTCCTTGTTACCCCCGCTGATGCGCACCACCTGCTCACCGTCCGCGGGGTGCGGCCGCTGCACCAGCCGGCTCGTCCCGTCGGTCACGGTGCCGGCCTGCGGCGCCCGCACCCGCACGCGGGGGATGAGCGACCCGAGGCCGCCGGGCAGGAAGACGATGACCAGCAGCAGGAGCAGGCTGGCGACGAACGGCCGGATCCAGCCGGCCTCGACGCCGACGGCCCGCTGGATCTCGGGAACGGCGGTGAGGAACCCGGCACCCAGCAGCGGCCCCAGCCAGGTGGTGGAGCCGCCGACGACGGCCATGACCAGTCCGTCGATCGCGGTGCTGAAGGAGAAGTCCTCCGGGGCCAGCAGCCGGACGTAGTACGCCCAGAGCACGCCGTAGAGGCCGGCGACGGCCCCGGCCGCGACGAAGGCGGAGAGCCGGTGCCGACCGACGTCGATGCCCATCGCGCGCGCGGCCAGCTCGTCCTCGCGGATCGCGGCCAGGGCGCGGCCGTAGCTGCTCGGACCCTGGCGCCAGAACCAGTAGGCGACCAGCGCCAGGCACACCCAGGCCATCGCGGGCGTGACGACCTTGGGCACCGACATCCCGTTGGCGCCGCCGGTCCACTCGGCGTTGATGAGCAGGATCCGCACCGCCTCGGCGAAGCCGAGCGTGGCGATCGCCAGGAAGACGCCGCGCAGGTGCATGGTCGGCAGACCCAGCACGACGGCGGCGAGCGCCCCGACCACCATGCCGATCACGATCGCCACGAGCAGGGTCGGCAGCTCTCCGGCGTCGCGCGGGGCAGGTGCCAGCGCTGCGGCGGCGAACCCGCCGAGCGCGCCGAACCCGGCCTGGCCCAGGCTCAGCTGCCCGGCGACGAGGACGGCGTAGAAGGAGAACGCGAAGATCGCGTTGAGGGCGATGAAGACGATGAGGGACTCGGTCATCACACCTCCCGGACCCGGCGGCTGCCGAAGAGCCCCTGCGGCCGGACGACCAGCAGCAGGAAGAGCAGCCCGAAGGCGACCAGGTCGCGCCAGCTGGAGCCGATGTACTGCACCGCGAACACCTCGGCGAGCCCCAGGACGAGCCCGCCCACGAGGGCCCCGGGCAGCGACCCCATCCCTCCGACGATGATGACGGCCAGGCCCTTCAGCTCGATCGCCGACCCCATGCCCAGCTGGGCGGAGTTGACGTTCATCGCGAACAGGGCCCCGGCGACCGCCCCGAGCGCCGAGGACAGGGCGAAGGTGGTGGCCGTGACCCGGTCGACGTTGATGCCCAGGACCGTGGCGGCCCGCGGGTTCTCCGCGACGGCGCGCATCGCCCGGCCCAGCCGGGTGCGGGCCACCAGCCAGGTCAGCCCGACCATGAGGACGATCGAGATGGCCAGGATCGCTACCTGCAGCACGGTCACGCGCGCGCCGAGGAAGGTGAAGGTCTGGGTCGGGAAGGCCTCGACCGGGAACCGCCGCGTGTCCGGTCCGTAGCGGAACAGCAGGAGCGCGATGAACATCCCGCCCAGCCCGATCGAGGAGATCAGCCCGGCGAAGTGCGCGTCCGGTCTTCCGGTGAGCGGCCGGAAGGCTACCCGCTCGATGATCAGTCCGAGGACCGCCCCGACCACCGCCACCAGCGGCAGGGCCACCCAGATGGACAGTCCGCCGACCGCGACCAGCTCGATCCCGACGAACGCGGCCGCCGCGAAGACGGCCGGGTGCGCCAGGTTGAGCCGGTCGAGGATCCCGAAGACCAGGGTGAAGCCGATCGCGAACAGCGCGTAGAGGGAGCCCAGGAAGAGACCGTTGAGGAGCTGTTGCACCGGGTCCTCAGTTCAGCGGCGTGAAGGAGCCGTCCTCGACGATCTGGACGACCGCCTGGTGCTCGGCGTCCCGGTCGGCGTTGATGGAGAAGGTTCCCAGCACGGTGTCGAGGTCCTTGATGGTGGTCAGCCCGTCACGGATGTCGTCCCGTTCGCCGGAGCAGTTGGCGCGGACCGCGGCGTCGATGACCATCAGACCCGTGTAGGCCTGGGCCGCGAACTGGTCGGGCTGGCCGTCGAACTTCTCCGCGTAGTCGGCGAGGAAGGCCGTGTTGAGCTCGCCCTCGGAGGCGGAGTTCCAGGCGGCGCCCACGACGACGCCCTCGGCGGCCTCGCCGGCGTCGCTCATCAGCTTGGGGTTGTTGAAGCCGTTGCCGCCGATGATCGGCGTGTCGATGCCCAGCTCGCGGGCCTGGGTGACCAGCGGGATCGCCGCCTCGATCAGGCCGGAGACCACGAGGGCGTCCGGGTCCTTGCCCTTGGCCTCGGTCAGCAGGGCCCGGAAGTCGGTGTCGGCCTTGGAGAAGGTCAGGGTGTCCAGGACCTCCACGCCCTGGTCCTGCAGCGCCTGCACGAAGACGTCGTAGCCGGACTCGGTGAAGGCGTCGTCGTTGGAGTACATGACCACGACCTTCTCCAGGCCGAAGTGCTCCTTGGCGACCTCGACGGTCTGCGGGATGACCTGGGCCTCGGTGAGGGAGTCACGGAAGATGTAGTCGCCCTGCTCGGTGATGCCGGAAGCGGTGTTGGAGATCGCCAGCACCGGGACGCCGGCGTCCTGCGCGATCGGCTGGGACTGGAAGGCCGTGTTGGACAGGGTCGGGCCGATGATGATGCTCTTGTCCTTGGTCAGGCTCTCGAAGACGGTGATGCCCTGCTTGGGGTCGCTCGCGTCGTCCTCGATCTTGAGGTCGTAGGTGATGCCCTCGCCCTCGGCGAGCTTGTCCGCGGCCAGCTCCAGCCCCTTCTTCTGCGAGTCGCCGTAGGACGCGGCCCCGCCGGTGAGCGAGACGACCGCGCCGACCGGCACCGGGGCCTCGATCGTGCAGGAGTCGCCGGAGCCGGATCCGACGAGCTCGCCGCCGCCGGCGGCCTCTCCGTCGCCGCCGTCGCCGCCGCCGCAGGCGGTCAGGACGAGGGCGAGGGCTCCGGTGCCGGCGAGCAGCTTCAGGGTGGTGTTCATGTCTCCTCCGAAAGGGGTGTGGGCTGGTCTGGTTCAGGGGCGGGTGTGCTCAGGGAAGGGGGTGGGTGTCCAGGACGTCGCGGGTATGGGGTGCACGCGGCACGTGCTCGGGGGTCAGGTCAGCGAGCGAGGCGGTGCCCAGCAGCCGCATCGTGCGGTGCACCTGGGAGATGAGGATCTCCAGGGCACGCGCCACGCCTGCCTCGCCTCCGGCCATCAGACCGTAGAGGTAGGCGCGTCCGACCATGACCGCGTCGGCGCCGCGGGCGCGGGCGGCCACGACGTCACCGCCGTTGAGCACCCCGCCGTCGATCAGGAGCGGCACGTCCGGGCCGACCGCGGCGCGGACCTCGGGGAGCAGGTCGAGGGGCGCGACCGCGCGGTCCAGCTGGCGGCCACCGTGGTTGGAGACGACCAGGCCGTCGACGCCGAGGGCGATGAGGTCGGCCGCGTCCTGCGCGTGCTGGACGCCCTTGACCACGATCCGGCCCGGCCACTGCGCTCGCAGCCAGGCCACGTCCTCGTGGGTGACGCCGGGGTCGAACATCCGGTCCACCAGCTCGGCGACGGTCCCGCCGCTGGTGCGCAGCGAGGCGAACTCGATGGGCTCGCTGGTGACGAGGTCGACCCACCAGCGCGGATGGAGCGCCATGTCGCCGAACGTCCGGGCGGTCAGGGCCGGCGGCACGGTCAGTCCGTTGCGCACGTCGCGCAGGCGCTGCCCGGCGACCGCGGTGTCCACGGTGAGCACCAGCGTGCCGAAGCCCGCGGCGGACGCGCGGCGGACGAGCTCGGCCGAGGCCTCGCGGTCCTGCCACAGGTAGAGCTGGAACCAGCGCTGGACGTCCGGGACGTCCGCGGCGAGGTCCTCGACCGAGACGGTGCCCATCGTCGACAGCGTGTAGGGCACGCCCGCGGCGGCCGCGGCGCGGGCGACGGCCCACTCCCCCTGGGTGTGCATCATCCTGGTGAAACCGGTGGGTGCGAGCACGACCGGCACGGGGCTGGTCACACCGAGCAGCTCGACGCGCGAGTCGACGTGGCGCACGTCACGCATGACCCGTGGACGGAACTGCACCTCGGCGAACGCCCGCCGCGAGCGGGCCAGCGACAGCTCGCTCTCGGCCGCGCCGTCCACGTAGTCGAAGACCGAGCGCGGAGCGCGCCGTCGGGCCACCTCGCGCAGGTCCTCGACCGTGGCAGCGCGGCGCAGCGCCGCCTGCGTCCGGCGCAGCGTCGGCGGCTCGAACCGCACGAGGGGGCGCAGCTCGGCCCAGGTGGGGACGCGGCGGTGCAGGGGCGACACGACGACGCACCTCCTCCGCTCAATCCTGGATGGTTATGCGCTGTCACGGATGCGCACGCAGGGCACCCTACCTCTCACGGGCGCCGACGCCGACGGCGTGGCGCGGATGGTGACCGAACTGTGATGAAGTGGGCGGTATGGCAGCGACCTCCGCCCCGGACCCGCACGACGATCCGCACCGCTGGCTCGAGGAGGTCGACTCCTCCGCGGTGCTGGACTGGGTCGGCGCGCGCAGCGGCCGGACCGAGGCACGGCTGGGCGCCGTCCCCGGCCACGAGGCCAGGCACGCCGCCGTCCGGGAGGCGCTCGAGGCGCCGGACCGGATCCCCCTGGTCGGCCAGGTCGGCGACCACCTCTACGGCTTCTGGACCGACGGGGAGCACCCGCGCGGCGTCTGGCGCCGGACCACGTGGGAGAGCTACCGCACCGAGGAACCGCAGTGGGAGGTGCTCGTGGACGTGGACGCGCTCGCCCGTCACGAGGACGTCCCCTGGGTCTGGCAGGGGGCCTCGGTGCTGCGGCCGGCCCACGACCGGGCCCTGGTCCACCTGTCGCGCGGCGGGGCGGACGCCGGCACCACCCGCGAGCTCGATCTGACCACCCTGGAGTGGGTGGCCGGGCCCGAGGGTTTCGCCAAGCCGGAGGCCAAGGGCCGCCTGGTGTGGCGCGACCGCGACCACGTCTACCTGACCTCCGCGGCCGACCCCACGGGCGCGACCCGGTCGGGCTACCCGCGCACGGCCCGGCTCTGGCGGAGGGGCACGCCGGTGGAGGAGGCGACGGTGCTCCATACCCTCGACGAGGGAGATCTGGGACTGTTCGTGGACCACGACCAACGCACCGGGCGGACCTTGCTCCGACGGGCGCTGGCCTTCTACGCCGAGCAGACGCTCGTCCTCAGCGACGAGGGCCTCGTCGCCGTCCCGGTCCCGGAGAGCGCCGAATCCTCGGCGCACGGCGACCTCCTGGCCGTCCGTCTGCGAGAGCCCTGGACGAGCACCGCACCCGGGGGCGAGACCGCCTCCTGGGAGGCTGGGAGCCTGCTCGTCGCGCGCCTGGACGAGGTCCTCGCCGGCACGGCCGAGTGGACCGCCCTCTTCGTCCCCGACGAGCGGTCCTCCCTCGTCGACATCACCTGGACCGCCGGCCACGTGGTGACGACCACCCTGGTCGACGTGCGGCACACCGTGCAGGTCCACTCCCTTGCGGCCGACGGGTCCTGGGGCAGCCGCGACCTGACCGACGCGCTGGGGCTGGGGATGCGCACGGTGAGCATCAGCGCCGTCGACGACCATGACGGCGACGACCTGTGGGTGGTGACGACGGGGTTCCTGGAGCCGATGGAGCTGTCCGTGGCACGCCTGGGCGGGCCTCAGAACGCCGACGCCGACGCCGACGTCGTCCTCGAATCCCTGAAGACAGCTCCGGAGCGTTTCGACGCCTCCGGGCTCGCGGTCTCCCAGCACCGGGCGACCTCGGCCGACGGCACCGCCGTGCCCTACTGGCAGGTCGGCCCGGCGCAGCTGCCCCTGGACGGGTCGACGCCGACGGTGCTGCACGGGTACGGCGGGTTCGAGCAGGCGCTGACGCCGGCGTACGACCCGATCGTCGGGCGTTGCTGGCTGACGCACGGGTTCGTCCACGTCGTGGCCGGCATCCGGGGTGGCGGCGAGTTCGGTCCGCGGTGGCACCGGGCCGCGCTGGGCCCGGAGCGGCACCGTGCCTACGAGGACTTCGCGGCGGTGGCCCGCGACCTCGTGGCGCGCGGCGTGACCTCGGTGGGGCACCTGGGCTGCACCGGCCGTTCCAACGGTGGCCTCCTCGTGGGCAACATGCTCACCGGCTACCCCGAGGACTTCGGCGCGATCGTGTGCCAGGTGCCGCTGCTGGACATGGAGCGCTACCACCTGCTGCTCGCCGGCGCGTCGTGGATGGCGGAGTACGGCGACCCGGACGACCCTGAGCAGTGGGCGTGGCTGCGGACCTACTCCCCCTACCACCGCTTCGACCCGCAGCGGCCCACGCCGCCGGTCTACCTGGCCACCTCGACGCGCGACGACCGGGTGCACCCGGGCCACGCCCGGAAGATGGCCGCGCTCCTGGAGGAGCACGGGCGCGACGTGACCTACTGGGAGAACACCGAGGGAGGGCACGGCGGCGCGAGCACCGCCGACCAGTGGGCGACCTGGCACGCGCTGGCCTGGACCTTCCTGCACGAGCGCCTGGCGGGCGACCGGGCCAGCCGATGACGGGCCCCGCGGCCGGGCGGCGCTGCGCGCGAGCGGTCAGAGGAGGACGGTGGCGAAGGTACCCGTGCGCGCAAAACCCACGCGCTCGTAGGTGCGCACCGCCGGTTCGTTGAAGTCGTTGACGTAGAGCGTCACCGTCCTGGCGACGTGCCGCCGGGTGTGCTCCACGACCGCCGCCATGGCCGGCGCGGCCATGCCCCGCCCGCGCCAGCCGGGGTGCACCCACACGCCCTGGACCTGGGCCACGCCGAGGGCCACCGAGCCCAGGTCAGCCTTGAAGACCACCTGGCCGTCCTCGACCCGCACCAGCGTGTGACCGCGCTCGATGAGCCCGGACACGCCGCGGCGGTAGGCCACCCCGCTGCCCTGGTAGGGCGGGTAGCCGATCTCCTCGGTGAACATCGCGGTGGCGGCGGGCACGACGAGCTCGAGCTCCTCGGGCCGGGCCGGCCGGACGGCCAGGTCCGGGACGACCCCGGGCACCACGGGGTCCTCGATCGTCATGACGTGCTGGGTGGGGCGGACCTCCCGAGGCTTTCCCCAGGTTCGCTCCAGACGGCCCCACAGGTCCATCACCTGGTCGGCGGGCCCGAAGACCGAGCTGGCCCACGTGCGCCGCCGCACCACCTTGGCGGCCAGCGCCCCCAGGGCCCGGCTGCTCGCCTCCACCGGCACGACGTTGGCCGAGCACCAGCACAGCGCACGCTCCCCCCGGAGTCGTAGCCGAAGAGCGGTCCACGCGTCCCCGACAGCCCGCTCTCCACGATCCGCGCGGCGACGAAGACGTTGGTCACCGGATCCGCGGCGCACACCTCGAGCGCGTCGTCGACGTCCCTCATCCCGAGGGCGCGGACGGCACCGAGGCTGCGCAGCATACGCACAGCCTGCCGCACCCGGGCCACCCGGTCGAGGCCGGACCCTCCTTCCGTCACCGGCCCGGGGGTGAGAGGCTGGCCGCACCCCGGGAGCCGGGGAGGGATCGGAAGGGGTGAGGGGATGCAACCCAAAGCGCTCACGGGCAGGGACCGCGACGAGGCCCTGCGCGTGCTCGAGGCCAGCGGCGCGGGCGGGGTCCCGCTCGACGTGCTCGTCGTCGGCGGGGGCGTGACGGGGGCCGGCACCGCGCTGGACGCGACCACGCGCGGGCTGACCACCGCGGTCGTCGAGGCCGGCGACTGGGGGTCGGGCACCTCCCAGTGGTCGACCAAGCTCGTGCACGGCGGGCTGCGCTACCTGCAGATGCTGGACTTCGGCCTGGTCCACGAGGCGCTCACCGAGCGGGGCCTGCTGCTGCGCACGCTCGCCCCGCACCTGGTCAAGCCGGTGCCCTTCCTCATCCCGCTGGAGCACCGGGTGTGGCAGCGGGCCTACTACGGCGCCGGGGTGACGCTCTACGACCTGCTCGCCAACCTCATGCCCGGCCGGCGTGCGCTGCCGATCCACCAGCACCGGGGGCGGTCCGGTCTGCTCCGGGAGTTCCCGCAGCTGCGCGCCGACCAGGCCGTGGGCGCGGTGAAGTACTGGGACGCCACGGTCGACGACGCCCGGCTGGTGTCCACGCTGGTCCGCACCGCGCACGCCTACGGAGCCCACGCCGCGAGCCGCACCCGGGCGGTCGACCTGCTCAAGGACGACTCCGGGCGGGTGGTCGGTGCCAAGCTGCTGGACGAGGAGACCGGGCGCACCTTCGAGGCGAGGGCCCGGCACGTCATCTCCTGCACCGGCGTGTGGACCGAGGAGGTCACCGACCTGGCCGAGACCGACGGCGGGCTGCGGGTGCTGGCCTCCAAGGGCATCCACCTGGTCGTCCCCCGCGACCGGATCGCGGGCGAGAGCGGGCTGTTCCTGCAGACCGAGCGTTCGGTCCTCTTCTTCGTCCCGTGGTCGCGCTACTGGATCATCGGCACCACCGACACCCCGTGGCACCTCGACCGCGGGCACCCGGTCGCGACGGCCACGGACATCGACTACGTGCTGGAGCACGCCAACGAGGTGCTGACCACCCACCTGACCCGCGAGGACGTCGTGGGCTGGTACGCCGGGCTGCGCCCTCTCCTGCAGCCCGGGACGAAGGCCGCCGGCGACAGCGCGAGCATCAGCCGCGAGCACACCGTGGCTTCCCCCGTGGCCGGACTGACGGTCGTCGGTGGTGGGAAGCTGACGACATACCGGGTGATGGCGCGCGACGCGGTCGACTTCGCCCTCGGCGGGCGGGCGGGCGAGCTGCCCTCGATCACCGAGCAGATCCCGCTGCTCGGCGCCGTCGGGGAGGCGGCGATGCGGCGGCGGATGCCGGCCCTGCGCGAGCGCTTCGGCTGGGACGGGCAGCAGACGGACCACCTGCTGCACCGCTACGGCTCGCTCGTCGAGCAGCTGCTGGAGCTGATCGAGGAGGACCCCTCCCTCGCCAGACCGCTGGAGCACGCAGCGGCCTACCTGCGCGTCGAGGTGGCCTACGCGTGCATCAGCGAGGGCGTCCTGCACCTGGAGGACGTGATGATGCGCAGGACGCGGCTCTACTACGAGCAGCCCCGCAAGGGGTTGGCCACCGTGCCCGAGATCGCCGAGATCGCCGTGCAGTGGCTCGGCTGGGACGAGGAGCGTGAGGCCGCCGAGGTCCGGGCCTACGAGCGCAGGGTGCTCGCCGACGAGGCCGCAGCGCTGGAGCCGGACGACGAGAGCGCCGTGGCGGCGCGCGACCGGGTGCTGGCCGGTGAGCAGGTGGAGGCGCCGTGAACGACCAGGCACGGGACCGGGCGCGCCACGTGCTCGCGATCGACCAGGGCACGACGAGCACGAGGGCGATGGTCTTCGCGCACGACGGCACGGTGCGGTCGGTGGCGCAGAAGGAGCACGAGCAGATCTTCCCCAGGGCCGGGTGGGTGGAGCATGACGCGGCGCAGATCTGGCGGAACACCACCGAGGTGATCGGCCAGGCGCTGGGTCGCGCCCACCTCGGCGGCCACGACCTGGCGGCGATCGGCATCACCAACCAGCGGGAGACCACCGTCGTGTGGGACCGGACCACCGGAGAGCCGGTCCACCACGCGATCGTCTGGCAGGACACGCGCACCGACCGGCTCGTCGCCGAGCTCGGCGGTGACGAGGGGGCCGACCGCTTCCGCGAGGTGTGCGGGCTGCCCCTGGCCACGTACTTCTCCGGGCCGAAGATCCGATGGATCCTGGACAACGTCGACGGGGCGCGGGAGCGCGCGGACGCCGGCGACCTGCTCTTCGGCACCACGGACTCGTGGCTGGTGTGGAACCTCACCGGCGGCCCCGACGGGGGCGTGCACGTCACCGACGTCACGAACGCCTCGCGGACGATGCTCATGGACCTGCGGACGTTGTCCTGGTCGGAGGAGGTCGCCGGGGCCATCGGGGTGCCCATGTCGATGCTTCCGCAGATCCGCAGCTCCTCGGAGGTCTACGGGGAGAGCAGCAAGCTGGGCGTCCCGATCGCCGGCGTCCTCGGCGACCAGCAGGCCGCCACCTTCGGTCAGGCCTGCTTCGAGCGGGGGATGTCGAAGAACACCTACGGCACCGGCAACTTCCTGCTGCTCAACACCGGCGGCGAGATCGTGGCCAGCGACCACGGACTGCTCACCACGGTCTGCTACCAGCTCGGCGAGCAGGACCCCGTGTATGCCCTCGAAGGGTCGATCGCGGTGACCGGCTCGCTCGTGCAGTGGCTGCGCGACAACCTCGGGATCATCGACGACGCCGCGCAGGTCGAGGAGCTGGCGAGCCGGGTGGAGGACAACGGCGGCTGCTACGTCGTCCCCGCCTTCTCCGGGCTCTTCGCGCCCTACTGGCGCGACGACGCCCGGGGCGCCATCGTCGGCCTGACCCGTTACGTGACCAAGGAGCACCTGGCCCGGGCCGCCCTGGAGGCCACGGCATACCAGACCAGAGAGGTGGCCGAGGCCATGGAGGCGGACTCCGGCGTGGAGCTGGCAGAGCTGCGCGTGGACGGCGGGATGGTCGCCAACGACACGCTCATGCAGTTCCAGGCCGACATGCTGGGCGTCGACGTGGTCCGCCCCGAGGTGGCCGAGACCACAGCCCTGGGAGCCGCCTACGCCGCCGGCATCGCGGTCGGGTTCTGGAGCCAGCAGGACGTCGTGGACAACTGGCGCGAGGGCCGGCGGTGGAGCCCGCAGATGCCGGAGCACGAGCGCGCCCGGCTCTTCCGGCAGTGGAAGAAGGCGGTCACCCGCACCTTCGACTGGGTCGACGACGACACCGAGGCCGTCGAGGAGGCCGTCGCCGAGCAGGCCTCGGACGGGGGGGCCAAGGACTGACCGGCCGGCTCAGGCCTGCGACGCCTCGTCGAACCACTGCGGTTCCTCGGGGTCGGGGACGATCAGCTCGGGCCGCTGCAGGTCGCTGTTGTCGACGATCCACGTGGGCTGCCACAGCCGCGCCTGCTGCTGGTAGAGACGCTGGGCGCCGGCGGAGCGCTCGTCGGAGAGGTGGTGGGGACCCTCGTCGCCGGCGGCGCTGCTGAGCAGCCCGGCGTCGCCGCAGGGAGGCGTCCCCGCGGACGACGCGGTGACCAGACAGGTCGCGTCCCACTCTCCCCGCAGCTCGGGCCGGCGCAGGAACACGCCCTCCACGATCAGCAGCGCGTCCTCGCCCGGCTCGATCGGGTCGGGCTGCACCGCGTGGTCGGTGGCGACGTCGTGCACGGCGGTCACGATCTCCCGGCCGGCCCGGAAGGGCCGCAGGACCCGCCGGCGCAGCGCGTCGTAGTCGAAGGCGTCCCTGTAGTGGGTCTGCGCGGTCCTCCCGTCGGCGTCGCGCCTGGCCCGGGGGTGGTGGAAGCCGTCGACGGAGACGCTGAGCACCTCGCGGCCGGCCACGTGCGGGGCGATCGCGACCAGCTCGCCCACCAGGCGTGTCTTGCCCACGCCGGCGGGGCCGTCCACGGCGACGACCGCGCGCTCCCCCGGGCGCGTGGCGAGCATGAGCCCCAGCAGGTCCACCAGGACGAGCTGGCGGGTCGGGAGGAATCCGGGCGCCGTCATCCCCCAAGCCTAGGCAGCACGGGCGCGTCCCGCGTCGTAGCGCGGGCAGGCGTGGACGATCTCGCGTGACCGCGACCCCGCTCAGTGACGCTCGGCCGACCACTCCATGTACATGCCGTTCTCCAGCAGGATCGCACCGGGGGGCGCCTCCTTGTGCACGAAACCGAAGCTGCGGTAGAGGTTGCGGGCCCGCACGTTGTCGGCACCGACGTCGAGCCACACGCGCGTCACCTGCGGGCGGGCCAGGGCCTGTTCGAGCAGGTGGCGCAGCAGCAGGCGCCCCAGGCCCTGGCGGCGTCCCTCCGGGGCGACGATCATCCGCCGCAGCTCGACCGCGCCCGGCTCGCTCAGCCCGGCCAGGATGCCGAAGGCGCAGACGCGGTCGAGATGGTCGACGAGCACCCAGTGCTCCATGTCGGCGTCCTGCAGGACCTGCTTGTGCCAGTCGATGCCCCCCTCACCGACCCACTGACGGGTGTCGTTGGCATCCTCGACCTCGGCCACCGCCTCCAGGTCGCGGGGGCGCGTCCTGCGCACGTAGGAACCGACGACCAGCTTGCTGCGGTCCCGCTGCTGGGACCGGGCGCGACGGGCGTGGGGATTGCCCGAGACCCGCGGTGAGGAGATCACGAGCACCTCGAGGTCCTCCTCGCCGTTGTTGCGCACGCGATGACGCACACGGGGGCCCACCTCGATGCCCGATCCGGCCGGCAGCGTGTGGGTGCGCGGCCCCACGGTCATCGTGGCCTCGCCGCGCAGCACGTGAAAGAACTGCCGCGAGCGGTCGTGGGCGTGCGTGCGCGTGGACGTCCCCGGCGGCAGCAGCTCCTGCACGACCGACAGATCGGGGCGGTCCAGCAGGTAGTAGGCGGCGCACGCCTCGTCCCAGGTGGCGCTGCGCACCGTCTCGGGGCTGACCGGTTCCGCTGCCATGGTCAGACGTTACCGGGTGCGCTCACCCCACGCTGACGTCAGGCGCACCCTGTCCTGCCTGCCCGGCGGCCTCCATCTCCTCGGCGATCCGCATGGCCTCCTCGATCAGGGTCTCCACGATCTGCGACTCGGGCACGGTCTTGATGACCTCGCCCTTGACGAAGATCTGGCCCTTCCCGTTGCCGGAGGCCACGCCCAGGTCCGCCTCGCGGGCCTCTCCGGGCCCGTTGACCACGCACCCCATGACCGCGACGCGCAGCGGCACCTCCAGTCCCTCCAGCCCGGCGGTCACCTGGTCGGCCAGGGTGTAGACGTCGACCTGCGCACGCCCGCAGGACGGGCAGGAGACGATCTCCAGCTTGCGGGGTCGCAGGTTGAGGCTCTGCAGGATCTGGTTGCCCACCTTGACCTCCTCCACCGGCGGCGCGGACAGGGAGACCCGGATGGTGTCGCCGATGCCCTCGGAGAGCAGCGCGCCGAAGGCCACCGAGGACTTGATCGTGCCCTGGAACGCGGGACCGGCCTCGGTGACGCCCAGGTGCAGCGGCCAGTCCCCGCGCTCGGCGAGCAGCTCGTAGGCGCGGACCATGACGACAGGGTCGTTGTGCTTGACCGAGATCTTGAAGTCGTGGAAGTCGTGCTCCTCGAACAGGCCGGCCTCCCACACCGCGGACTCCACCAGCGCCTCGGCGGTCGGCCTGCCGTACTTCTCCAGCAGCCGCTTGTCGAGGGAGCCCGCGTTGACGCCGATCCGCAGCGACACCCCGGCGTCCTTGGCGGCCGCGGCGATCTGCTTGACCTGGTCGTCGAACCTGCGGATGTTGCCGGGGTTGACGCGGACCGCCGCGCAGCCGGCGTCGATCGCGGCGAAGACGTAGCGCGGCTGGAAGTGGATGTCGGCGATCACCGGGATCTGGGACTTGCGCGCGATGGCCGGCAGCGCCTCGGCGTCGTCCTGGCTCGGGCAGGCGACCCGCACGATGTCGCAGCCGGCAGCGGTGAGCTCGGCGATCTGCTGCAGGGTGGCGTTGATGTCGGTCGTCGGCGTCGTGGTCATGGACTGCACCGAGATCGGTGCGTCGCCGCCGACCTCGACCTTGCCGACGCGGATCTTGCGGCTCTTGCGGCGCGGGGCGAGCACGGGCGGAGGCGGGGTCGGCAGGCCGAGCGCGACGGGGTTGCCAGGGGTCATGGACGGCATTCTCTCAGGCGAGGCTGGGGATCAGCCGAGGCGGATCGGGTCGACGATGTCGGCGTAGACCAGCAGGGCCGTCATGCCGAGCAGCCCGATCGCCACCGCGTAGGCCAGCGGCAGCGCGGCGGCGGTGTCCACCGGTCCGGGCGTGGGGAGCCCGCGCAGGCGGGCCCAGCCCTTCTTCAGCCCCTCCCACAGCGCCCCGGCGATGTGTCCGCCGTCCAGCGGCAGCAGCGGCACCAGGTTGAAGACGAACAGCGCCATGTTCAGCGAGGCGACCAGAGAGAGCAGGATCCACATCCGGTCCGCGAGGGAGTTCGTCACGACGCCGAGACCCCCCTCCGCGACGTCGCCGGCCACGCGACCTACGCCCACCACCGACATCGGACCGTTCGCGTCCCGCTCCTCGCTGCCGAAGGCGGCCTGCGCGACGTCGACCATCCGCTGCGGCAGGGTGAACACGACGCGCGCGGTCTGGGTGAACATGTCCCCCACGAAGCCGGGCACCGCGCTGATCGGCTGCGGCTGGTAGACGAACGTCGGTGAGGCGCCGAGGAAGCCGGCCTCACCCCATACCTGCTGGCCGTCCGCGTCCAGGCGCGGCGTGCCGTCGGCGTTGACGAGCGGGCGCTCGCGCAGCACGAGGTCGGCGGTGAGGCTCTTGCGCTGCCCGTCCCGCTCCACCAGGAACGTGGCGCGCTCCCCGGAGCTCTGGATCGCGTAGGTCGTCTCGGCCCAGCTGGAGACCGGCTGCCCGTCGACGGCGATGATGGTGTCGCCCTCCTCCAGGCCCGCGGCGAGTGCCGGGGACGGGTCCTGGCCGGCGCAGTCGTCGTTCGCGACGTCCGCGTTGGCGCAGGCGGCCACGTGCGAGACGGTGGGGGTCAGCGCGCCGACACCGTGGACGGTGAGCAGCAGGGTGACCAGGACCGCGGCGATGACCAGGTTCATCAGCGGCCCGCCGGACATGATGACCAGGCGCTTCCAGACCGCCAGCCGGTAGAACACGCGGTCCTCGTCGCCGGGCTCGACCTCGTCCAGGGAGTCCTCGCGCGCCTGCTCGATCATCTGGTGGAAGGGGTTGGAGGAGCTGCGCCGCAGCAGCCCGCCGTCACCCGGGCGCGGCGGGAACATCCCGATCATCCGCACGTAGCCACCGAGCGGGACCGCCTTGACGCCGTACTCGGTCTCGCCGCGGCGCATCGACCACACGGTGGGACCGAAGCCGACCATGTACTGGGTGGTCTTGACCCCGAACTTCTTGGCCGGGATCAGGTGGCCGATCTCGTGCAGCGCGATCGAGACCGCGATGCCCAGGGCGATCACGAGGACACCGAGCAGGTACATCACCGGGAGAGCTCCTTGAGGTCGTGCGTGGCGGCGATCCGGTCGGCCGCCGCCCGGCGGGCCCAGGCGTCCGCGGCGAGCACCCGGTCCACGGTGAGTTCAACCTCCGGGGCGCCGGTTCGGTTCCCGCAGGCATGCTCGTCGACGACCCGCTCGACGACGTCGACGATGCCGGTGAAGGGCAGGCGCCGGTCGTGGAAGGCCTCGACGGCCTCCTCGTTGGCGGCGTTGTAGACGGCCGGGAAGGTCCCGCCCTCACGGCCGACCCGTTCGGCGAGCCGCACGGCCGGGAAGGCCTCGTGGTCCAGCGGGTGGAACTCCCAGGTGCTGGCCCGGCTCCAGTCGCACGGCTCGTCGACGTCCTCGAGGCGCTCCGGCCAGGACAGGCCCAGTCCGATCGGCACGAGCATCCGGGGCGGGCCCAGCTGCGCGATCGTGGAGCCGTCGTGGAACTCGACCATCGAGTGGATCTGCTGCTGGGGGTGCACGACGACGTCGATGTCGTCGATGTCGACGTCGAAGAGCAGGTGCGCCTCGATGACCTCCAGCCCCTTGTTGACCAGCGTCGCCGAGTTGGTCGTGATGACCCTGCCCATCGCGAAGTTGGGGTGGCGCAGCGCCTCCTGCGGCGTGACCTGCTCCAGCTCGGCGCGGCTGCGGCCGCGGAACGGACCACCGCTGGCGGTGAGCACGAGGCGGCGGACCTCCCCGCGCCGGCCGCCGCGCAGGCTCTGGGCGATCGCGCTGTGCTCGGAGTCGACCGGCACGATCTGCCCGGGTGCCGCGGCGGCCCGCACGATCGGTCCGCCGACGATGAGGGACTCCTTGTTGGCCAGCGCGAGCGTGCTGCCGGCCGCGAGCGCGGCCAGGGTGGGCCGCAGCCCGATGCTGCCGGTGATCCCGTTGAGCACCACGTCGACCCCGTTCCCCGCGACCGTCGTCGCGGCCTCGGGGCCGGTCAGCACCTCGGGACGGTATGCCGTGCGCCCGGCCGCCGCGGCCTCCTCGACGAGGGCGTCCTCGAGCGCGGCGCGGGTGGCGGCCTCGTCCCGGGCCAGCGCGACCTGCGCGACGTCGAGGGCCACCGCCTGCCGGGCCAGCAGCCGCACGTCCGACCCGCCGGCGGCCAGGGCCCGCACGCGGAAGCGGTCCGGGTGCGCACGGACGACCTGGATCGCCTGGGTCCCGATGGACCCGGTCGACCCGAGGATGGTCACGGAGCGCTGCCTCACCCCGCCATTGTGCCCTGCCCGGCGAAGGGAGCCGCGCGGGCGCGGACCCAGTCCTCCACCCACCCGGGCCCGACGGGACGGAACTCGACCTCGGCCCGCGTGCCGTCCGGCGGCAGGTCGGCCGCCCAGCAGCCGCGCGGGCCGAGCGCGACGAGGTGGCATGACGGCGGGGGCAGCGGCGGCCGGTCCCCGCCGGTGGCCGCAGCCGCGTGCTCCGGGACGCCTGCCTCCAGCCGCACCAGGCTGGTCGGACGCCCGAGGGCGTCGGCCAGGTCGACGGTCGGCCGGGTGAGGCCCGCCGGTGCGTGGGTGAAGGACGGGCCCGTACCGGCGGCGGCGTTCTCGGGGACGCAGACCGCCACCACCGCGGACACCACCTGATCGGGCTCGGCCAGTGCCAGCTGGACCCCGCCCGGCATCGCGTCCTCCACGCACGCCGCACCGGCGGCGAGGTGGACCAGCCGTTCGCCGTGCCGGGCGTGCGGGTCGTCCGTCAGGTCTGCGCCCAGGCCGTCCCCGACCGGCCCCGCCACCGTCCGGTGGACGCGCAGGACCAGCCCGGCGGCGAGCCGGGTGGACAGCACGGCGTCGAGCCAGACCCCGAGCAGGTCGTCGCCGAGACAGCCGTCCGGGCCCAGGACGCCGCGCAGGGTGAGGGAGCGCACGGCCTCCTCCAGGGCGGGCCCGTCGAGCTCGTCCGGGTCCTCCGCGGCTGTTCCTTCCTCGCGCTCGATGGCTCGCTCCAGGACGTCGAGCTCGGTGTCGGTCAGCACGACGCTCAGGGCCGACCAGTGCGCCGGGTCGACCGTCGTGCTGCTCACGCCGACACCCCGACGGGGACCCTGCCGGGAGCGGCGGGCTGCGGCCGGGGCCCGCCGGCCCAACTCCTGTCCTCGCCCCGCAGCGTGGCGAGCCGGTCGGCCGCCCTCCGCCGGAACTGCGAGACTCCTCGGCTCCCCCGCCTCCAGGTCCGCGCCAGGGCCTGCCCGATCTCCCTCCTGTTGTCGTAGACCGCGTTGCCGATCGTCCAGGCCTGATAGGTGGCAGCCGCACCGAGGCCGACCGCGGCGGCCGCCGGGGCGGCGACGAGCACGGCCACGCCCGTCCCGACCACGGCGCCGACGGCCAGGACGCGGGTGACGCCGCCCCGCCAGCCGCGGTATCCCCCGCCGTCGAGGACCCCCTTCCCCGCGTCGAGCACCACCAGGACCGGGACCGCCTTGCCGACGGCCCCCAGCGCGGTGCCCACGCCGGGGATCTTCGACACCCATCCCGGAGGACTGAGCCTGAGCCGTGCCACGTTGCGCTCGATGCGCTGCTGCATCTGGTGCAGGGTCCGCTCGGCGGACCGCCCGCGGACCCTGCGCAACCGGTACCCCGTCGTCGCCGACGCGGTGAGTGCCCTGCCGTCCTTGGCCAGGTTGACGGCCTGGTCCGTCGTCGCCACCAGCAGCGCCAGGTCGCGCAGGTGCTCGGGCGTCGCCGCCCGGATCCTGTCCAGCACGACCGCGACCGCCTGCTGGACCTGGTCGAAGCGCTCCTGGGCCTGGGCGACGAGGCTCTCGTGCCACCGCTGCGACGAGCCGAGCTCCTCCAGCCGCGCTTCCCACCGCACCGCCGCCACCGGGTCCGTCGGGGCACCGAGGGCCAGCAGCCTGGCCCGCTCCAGCGCGGCGTCCTCACCGAGCCGCGCGTGGTGCCTCACCAGCGCCCCCTCCTCGCGGGCTGCCACCGCCACCCGCGAGATGGCTGCCGCCACGTCCTCGACCTGCGGGGTGAAGGACCGGAGGAGGTCGCCCGCCTCGCCGCGGCGGGCGCCCTGCTCGATCGCTGCCAGTCCGCTCCAGTCCTGCACGGTCGCCGAGGCGACCTCGGCGGCGACCGTGTCGAGCTCGGCGGCGAGCTGACGCAGCGTGCGCGCCGTGGCCTCCAGCTCCTCGGGGTCGCAGGCGAGGACCGAGCTCATCGCAGGACCCGCCCCTCACCCTCGGGCGCACCCCAGCAACCGGTCAGCGCCTCCTCGGTCGCGCTGTAGCCCTGCCCGGCCGCACCGGTGGACGCCGCGAGCCGGGCTACTGCCTCGGCGCCCGCCGCCAGCCCCCGGGCCAGATCACGACCGGTGCCCTCGAGCGCACCGGCCACCGCCGGAGCACCGGCGGCCTGCCCGGCGCAGCCGCCCAGCACCGCCAGCCGGCAGGACAGCGTGTCCAGCGTGCTCGCCGCCCTGGCGAGCCGCCGCGCACCGGCGCCCAGCAGGACCGGGTCCACCTGCACCGCACGCCCCATCGCTTCCGCCTCCCTCCCGCGCCGGTCCCCTCTGGTCCGGGCCTGAGCAGCAGGATAGGAAGAACGCCGGTGCCGGCCGCCGAGTTATCCACAGGAAGGCACGCCACCGCCGAGCGCGCCCGGCGGCTACTCCTCGCCGCGCAGCACCGGCTCCAGCGCGTCCAGCACCCCCCGGTCCTCGATCGTGGAGGGCACCTGCGCCTCCTGGCCGTCGGCGATCTGGCGCATCGTCCTGCGCAGGATCTTGCCCGACCGCGTCTTGGGCAGCGCCTCGACCACGTCGACCCGGCGCAGCGCGGCGACGGCGCCCACCTCGTCGCGGACCCGCTGCACGAGCTCGGCCTCCAGGGCGGCGATCGCTCCGGCGTCCAGGTCCACGTCGGCCTTGAGCACGACGAGCGCGCGCGGCACCTGGCCCTTGAGCGCGTCCCGCACGCCGATGACCGCGCACTCGGCCACCGCCGGGTGGCCGGCGAGCGCCTCCTCCAGCGACCCGGTCGAGAGCCGGTGCCCGGCGACGTTGAGGACGTCGTCGGTGCGACCCATGACGTAGAGGTAGCCGTCCTCGTCGACGTAGCCTCCGTCACCGGTCAGGTAGTAGCCGTCGTAGGCGGACAGGTAGGAGGAGACGTAGCGCTCGTCGTCCTCCCACAGGGTCGGCAGGGTGCCGGGCGGCAGGGGCAGCCGGATGCAGATCGCACCCTCGGTCCCGGCCGGCACCTGCTCGCCGCGCTCGTCGAGCACCTGCACGTCGTAGCCGACCGTCGGCAGCGTCGGGCTGCCCGGCTTGAGGTCGAACAGCGTGATCCCGACCGGGTTGGTCGCGATCGGCCAGCCGGTCTCGGTCTGCCACCAGTTGTCCACGACCGGGATCCCGAGCCGGTCGGTGGCCCACTGCCAGGTGTCCGGGTCGAGCCGCTCCCCGGCCAGGAAGAGCGTGCGCAGCGAGGAGAGGTCGTGCGCCTCGATCAGCTCGCCCCTGGGGTCCTGCTTCTTGACGGCGCGGATCGCGGTCGGTGCGGAGAACATCGCGACGACGTCGTGCTCCTCCACGATCCGCCAGTAGGTGCCGGCGTCCGGCGTCCCGACCGGCTTGCCCTCGAAGAGGACCGTCGTGGCGCCGGCGAGCAGCGGCGCGTAGACGATGTAGGAGTGCCCCACCACCCAGCCCACGTCCGAGGCGCAGAACCACGTCTCCCCCGGCTGCACGCCGAACAGGTTGGTCATCGACCAGCTCAGCGCGACGGCATACCCCCCGCTGTCGCGGACGATCCCCTTGGGCCTGCCGGTGGTGCCGGAGGTGTAGAGCACGTAGAGCGGGTCGGTCGCCCCGACCGGCACGCAGGCGGCGGGGGCGACCGCGTCGGGGTGCATCAGCTGCGCCCAGTCCAGGTCGCGCTCGCCCATCTCGGCCTGGAGCTGCTCGCGCTGGACGATGACGCAGTGGTCCGGCTTGTGCTCCGAGCGACGCACCGCCTCGTCCAGCATCGGCTTGTAGGCGACCACGCGCGAGGGCTCGACGCCGCACGAGGCGGAGACGACGACCTTGGGCCGGGCATCCTCGATGCGGGCGGCGAGCTCGGCGGGCGCGAAGCCGCCGAAGACCACCGAGTGGACCGCGCCGATCCGCGCGCACGCCAGCATCGCGACGACGGCCTCGGGGATCATCGGCAGGTAGATCACGACCCGGTCGCCCTTGCCCACGCCCAGGTCGCGCAGCACGCCGGCAAAGCGCGCCACGAGGTCCAGCAGCTCGGCGTAGGTGTAGGTGCGCCCGGTCCCGGTGACCGGGCTGTCGTAGACGAGCGCGGCCTGGTCGGCCCGGCCGTGCACGACGTGGCGGTCCAGGGCGTTGAAGCAGACGTTGAGCCTCCCGTCGGGATACCAGCGGTAGAAGGGCGGGCGGCTGTCGTCGAGCACCTGGCGCGGCGCCCTGACCCAGTCCACGAGGCCGGCGGCCTCCCCCCAGAAGCCGGCCGGATCGGTCACGCTCGCCGCGACCGTGTCGCGGTAGCCCTGTCTCGCGTCGTCGCTCATGGGCCCAGTCAACACCGTGGGGCCGGGCCGCGTCCGGCGGAGCGCGCTCCGCGTCGACCGGCGGACCGCCTCCGTCGACGGGCGGCGGGGACGGCACGTCGGGCGGCTGCATAGGGTTCGGGGGTATGGAGCACAGCCAGCGACCCGTCAGCGCCCGCGTCTCCGCTGCGCCGGTCGGGGGACGCTCGCTGCCGGAGGTCCGCTACCCCCGGGCGCAGACCCTCGCCAGCGGCCCGCCGCGCGAGGTCGAGGACCGGACGACCTGGGCGCGGCTGCTGCGCGCGCCCGAACCGCTGCACGCGCTGCGGCTGCAGGGGCTGGACCTCTCGGCCGACCGCGACCTGCTGCTCGCCCGCGACGACCTCAGCGACCTCGTCGTCCTGGGCGGCGTGCTCGACGAGGAGGTCCAGGAGCACCTGCGCGAGCACGGGGCGATCATCTTCCCTGCCCTCCCGCACGCCCCGGTGGATCCCTACCGGGCGCGGCTCTACACCCCCCAGGAGCTCTACGCCGGGCTGGAGGAGGAGGGCTACGCCTCGACCGTGGACGCCCGGGCCTACCGCTGGTTCGCGGACGCCGAGGTGCGCCACGACGCCTACGTCACGGTGCTGCGCGCGATCCACGACGACGCCATGTCCGACGCCCTCAGCTCCCGGGTCGAGGGCCGCAGGGTCGTCGGGGTGATGGGCGGCCACGCCCTGCGCCGCGGGTCCGAGGGGTTCGCGGCGGCTGCGCTGCTCGGCCACCGGGTCGCCGGCACCGGGGCGGTCGTCCTCACCGGTGGCGGACCGGGCGCGATGGAGGCTGCCAACCTCGGCGCGTGGGCGCCGGACGAGGTCGTGCTGGCGGACGCCCTCGAGGACCTGGCGAGGGTGCCGGACTTCGCGCCGAACATCGGCGCGTGGGCCGAGTCCGCGCTCGCGCTGCGCCGGGACGCGCCCGGCGAGTGGCCGGGCCGGCTGCGCAGCCTGGGGATCCCGACCTGGTACTACGGCCACGAGCCGCCGAACGCCTTCGCCCAGCTGGTCGCCAAGTTCTTCTCCAACGCGCTGCGCGAGGACCTGCTGCTCGCGCACTCCCGCGACGGGCTCGTCGTGCTGCCCGGCGCGGCCGGCACCGTGCAGGAGATCTTCCAGATGGCCACGCGCCTCTACTACGAGGTCGACGCGACCGACCGGCCGCTGACGCCGGTCGTGCTCGTCGGCCGTCGGCACTGGACCGAGGAGCTGCCCGTCTGGGGGCTGCTGCAGGCCCTCGGCGAGGACCGGCGGATGCGCAAGGCCCTCTTCCTGGTGGACACCGTCGACGAGGCCGCCGCGGTGGTCGCCGGGGGCTGAGCGTGGAGCGGTGACCGCGCCCCGAGGCTGCGGACCGGACCCGTCCGCGACAGGCTCCCCGGGTGATGACCTCCGTCGGTGCCCGGGACTAGCGTCGGGAGCACGGCACACCCCTGACCACGGAGGCGACACCATGACCGACCCAGCCTGGGAGCCCCCGCTCGCCGGCACCGACGTCGAGCACCTGACCGGAACCCTGGAGCGGCTGCGCGCCACCTTCCGGTGGAAGGCCGACGGCCTGGACGCCGAGCAGCTGCGCGCGCGTCCCGTCCCCAGCTCACGGCTCAGCATCGGGGGGCTGCTCAAGCACCTGGCGGTCTGCGAGGACGACGTCTTCGCCTGGCGGATCCTCGGGCAGCGGCCCGAGACCTGGTCGATGGTCCCCGAGGACGACGTCGCCCGCTGGCAGTTCACCGTCGACCCGGACGAGAGCGCCGAGGACGTCTACCAGATCTGGGCCGCCGCGGTCGGCAGGTCGCGCCAGCGGCTGGCGCAGGTCGTGCAGGACGGCGGGCTGGACCAGGACGGCCACCTGGAGTTCGAGGGCGCCCGGCCGGGCGTGCGCCGGCACCTGCACGACCTCATCGAGGAGTACGGCCGGCACACCGGCCACATGGACCTGCTGCGCGAGGCGATCGACGGGCGGGTCGGCGAGGACCCGCCGCGCGACTGGCCGATGATCCCCTGACCCGGCCGGTCAGCGTCAGGCGGTGACGGCCGCCAGCTGCCCGCAGGCGCCGTCGATCTCCGAGCCGCGGGTGTCCCGCACGGTGGTCGGGATGCCGTGCGCGCGCAGCCGCTCGACGAACTGCTGCTCCACGCCCCGGCGCGAGGCGGTCCACTTCGACCCCGGCGTGGGGTTGAGCGGGATGGGGTTGACGTGCACCCAGCCGCGGCCGCGGGCGTTGAGCTTCTCCCCGAGCAGGTCGGCCCGCCAGGCGTGGTCGTTGATGTCCCGGATGAGGGCGTACTCGATCGAGACCCGCCGTCCGGTCGCGTCGAAGTAGCGGCGCGCGGCGTCGAGGGCCTCGTCGACCTTCCAGCGGGTGTTGATCGGCACCAGCTCGTCGCGCAGCTCGTCGTCGGGGGCGTGCAGGCTCAGCGCGAGCGTGACCGGGATCCCCTCCGCGGCCAGCTTGTCGATCGCCGGCACCAGGCCCACCGTCGACATCGTGACCCCGCGGGCCGACATGCCCAGGCCGGCGGGCGAGGGGTCCACGAGGCGGCGGATCGCCCCGATCGCCTGCTTGTAGTTGGCCAGGGCCTCCCCCATGCCCATGAAGACGACGTTGCTGACATGGAGGGCCGCCCGGACGCTCTCCTCGGTGCTGCCCTCGGGGTGCCCCGGCGTGCCGGCACCGTCGTCCCCGTGCTCGACCGCGGTGCCGGCGTGCAGCTCGCCGTGCCGCATGGCCCGCGCGGCGGCGACGACCTGCTCGACGATCTCTGCGGTCGACAGGTTGCGGGTCAGGCCCTGCTGGCCGGTGGCGCAGAACGGGCAGTTCATGCCGCAGCCGGCCTGGCTGGAGATGCACATCGTGACTCGGCCCGGGTAGCGCATGAGCACCGACTCCACCATCGCCCCGTCGTGCAGCCGGTGCACCTGCTTGAGGGTGGCGCCCTCGTCCGCCGAGAGCGTGCGGATCGGCGTCAGCAGCGCCGGCAGGAGGGTGGAGACCAGCTCCTCGCGGCCCTCGCGCGGCAGGTCGGTCATCTGCTCGGGGTCGGTCACGAGCCGCTCGAAGTAGTGGCGCGACACCTGGTCGGCGCGGAAGCCGGGCACCCCGAGCTCCTTGGCCCAGGCCTTGCGGCCGGCGGTGTCGAGATCGGCCAGGTGCGCGGGCGCCTTGCCCCTGCGGGGCGCGCTGAAGGTCAGCCGGCCAGGCTCGGGGCGGGCGGCGGTCGGGGTGGGCAGCTCGGTGGTCATCCCCACCAGTCTCCCATCCTCCGCGGCCACCGGCGTCATCTCCTCAGACGAACAGATGCATGAGCGCCCAGCAGACCGGCGCCGTGACCAGCAACGAGTCCAGACGGTCCATCACCCCGCCGTGGCCGGGCAGCAGGCTGCCCATGTCCTTGATCCCGATGTCCCGCTTGATCGCCGACTCCGCAAGGTCGCCGACGGTCGCGAAGCTCGCGGCGACCGCCCCGAGCAGCAGCCCGGCCCACCAGGGGCCGCCGAGCAGGAAGACCACCGCGAGCAGCCCGATCACCGCGCTGGCGCCCACCGAGCCGGCGAAACCCTCCCAGGACTTCTTCGGCGACAGCGACGGGGCCATCGGGGTGCGCCCGAGGTTGACGCCCACGGCATACCCCCCGGTGTCGCTGGCGACGGTGACAAGGACGTAGGTGAGCACGCGCAGAGCCCCCTGGTCCTCCACCAGCATGAGCGGGGTGATCGCGGCGAGCAGCGGCACGTAGGCGATGACGAAGACTCCCCCGCCGACGTCGCGCAGCGCGCCCTTGGCGGCCCCGACCGAGCGCCACAGCAGGACGAGGGCGGCGGCCGCGACGAATCCCACCGCCAGACCGCGTGTCCCGCCCAGGTAGGCCAGCGGGACCAGCGCCGCGCCCAGCAGCATCGGCGCGAGCGGCGGACGGACCCGGGAGACGCGCAGCGCCTGGTCCAGCTCCCAGATCCCGATGGCGGCCACCGCGGTCACCAGCAGCACGAACAGCGGCGGGTAGAGGAGCAGGCTTGCGATGACCAGCCCGATGAGCAGCAGGCCGACGACGATGGCTGCCGGCAGGTTGCGCCCCGCCCGGCCGGGTGTCCTCGGCGCGGGCGCCGAGGCCCGGCGCGCCCGGTGCTCGCGCCGGGTCCGGGGCGGCTCTCCCGTCGTGTCGTGCATGTGTGCGGCGTCGAGTGTGCGAGGTAGGGGGTCGGGTGCCCTCAGACCTCGAGCAGCTCGGTCTCCTTGGCCTTGAGGATCTCGTCGACGGCCTCGACGTGCCTCCTGGTGAGCGCTTCCAGCTCCTTCTCCGCGCGGGTGCCCTCGTCCTCGCCGACCTCGCCGTCCTTGACGGCCCGGTCGATGGTGTCCTTGGCCTGCCGACGCAGGTGCCGGATGGTGACCTTGGCGTCCTCGCCCTTGCTGTGGGCGAGCTTGATGTACTCCTTGCGACGCTCCTCGGTCAGCTGCGGGATCACGATCCGGATCGCGTTGCCGTCGTTGCTGGGGTTGGCGCCCATGTCGGAGTCGCGCAGACCCTTCTCGATGGAGCTCATCGCGCCCTTGTCATAGGGCGTGATCAGCAGCGTGCGGGCGTCCTGGACCGTGAAGGAGGCCAGCTGCTGCAGCGGCGTCGGCGCCCCGTAGTAGTCCACGAGGATCTTGGCGAACATCCCCGGGTGGGCCCGGCCGGTGCGGATCGAGGACATGTCCTCGCGCGCCACCTCCAGCGCCTTCTCCATCTTTTCCTCGCCCTCCATGAGGGCCAACTCGATGACCTCGGACATCGCTGCTCGCTTCCTTCGTCGCGTCGTGCGTGCTAGGGCGGGCCTTTAGCCCGCGGTGACCAGTGTGCCGATCTTCTCACCCTTGATCGCCCGGGTGATGGCGTCCTCGCCGTCGATGCCGAAGACGAGCATGGGCAGGTCGTTGTCCATGCAGAGGCTGAACGCCGCGGCGTCGACCACCCGCAGGTTGCCCGCGAGGGCCTGCGAGAAGGTCAGCTGGTCGAGGCGGACCGCGGAGTCGTCGGTGCGCGGGTCTGCGGTGTAGACGCCGTCGACGCCGTGCTTGCTCATCAGGACCGTGTCGCACTTGATCTCCAGCGCGCGCTGGGCCGAGACGGTGTCGGTGGAGAAGTAGGGCATGCCCGCCCCGGCGCCGAAGATGACGACCCGGCCCTTCTCCAGGTGGCGGATGGCCTTGCGGGGGATGTAGGGCTCGGCGACCTGCCCCATCGTGATCGCGGTCTGGACGCGGGTGTCCACGCCCTCCTTCTCGAGGAAGTCCTGCAGGGCCAGGCAGTTCATGACGGTGCCCAGCATGCCCATGTAGTCGGCGCGGGCCCGCTCCATGCCGCGCTGCTGGAGCTCGGCGCCGCGGAAGAAGTTGCCGCCGCCCATGACGACGGCGACCTCGACGCCGCTGCGCTGACCGGCCGCGATCTGCTTGGCGAGGGTTCGCACGACCTCGGGGTCCAGCCCGACCTTGCCACCGCCGAAGGCCTCCCCCGAGAGCTTGAGCAGCACCCGCCGGGAGCTGTGCGGCTCCTCACGCGCGGCGGGCGAGGTCGGGGTGGGGACGGTCGCAGGGCCGGGCGTCGACATGCGGGAGCTACCTCCGGGTGGGTGCAAGGGCGGTCGTCCGATCCTGCCACACCCCGGGGCCTGGCCGGCACAGTAGGGCGCCCGGGGCATCATGGGCGGATGACCCAGGAGCGTGCGGCGACCGAGCTCGTGGCGGTCGTGACCGCGGTGACGGCGGACCGTCCGGTCGTCCTGACGGCCGGCGGTGGTCGACGCCTGCCGGCCGGGCCGCTGCACGACGAGCACCGTTCCATGCAGGCGGGCCTGAGCGCGTGGGTGGAGCAGCAGACCGGGCACCGGCTCGGCTACGTCGAGCAGCTCTACACCTTCGCCGACCCCGACCGGTCCCGCTCCGGCGGTCGCGTCGTCTCGGTCTCCTACCTCGGCCTGACCTTCCTGGTGGGCACCCCCGGGGCGGAGTGGCGCGACTGGTACTCCTACTTCCCCTGGGAGGACCACCGCCCCGGCGCCGACGGCCCGGGGCTGGTGGCCGACGTCCTCACCCCGCGCCTGCAGGAGTGGTCCGCGGCCGGCGCGGACCACGAGGAGCGTGCGCGGCGCGGCCTGCGGACCGCGGTGTGCCTCGGGCTCGGGGGAAGGGCCTGGTCCTCCGAGCTGGTCCTGCAGCGCTACGAGCTGTTGTACGAGGCGGGCCTGCTCCCGGAGGGCGGTGCGGACCCCGGGGAGGTCCCGGGCGTGCGCATGGACGGGGACCACCGGCGCATCCTGTCCACCGGCCTGGCCCGGCTGCGCGCCAAGATCCAGTACCACCCCGTCGTCTTCGAGCTGGTGCCCGACACCTTCACCCTGGGCCAGCTGCAGTCCGCCGTGGAAGCCCTGGCGGGACAGGCGCTGCACAAGCAGAACTTCCGACGGCTGGTGACCCAGCAGGACCTCGTCGAGCCGACGGGCGGCACCGACGGCCGGACCGGGGGCCGGCCGGCGCGGCTCTACCGCTTCCGCCGCGAGGTGCTCGACGAGCGGCAGGTGGTCGCCACCAAGCTGCCCCGGCCACGCTGAGGGCCCGCCGCAGCGCTGCTGCGACGGGCCCTCGGACCAGGTGACCAGGATGCGGTCAGACGCCGACCTTGAACCGGGCGAACCCGGTGACCTCGGCTCCGGCCTCCTTGGCGACCTGCGCCACGGTCTTCTTGGCGTCCTTGGCGAACGGCTGGTCGACCAGCACGTTCTCCTTGAAGAAGCCGTTGACGCGACCCTCGACGATCTTGGGCAGGGCCTGCTCGGGCTTGCCCTCCTCACGGGCGGTCTCCTCGGCGATGCGACGCTCGTTCTCCACGGTCTGGGCGTCGATGTCCTCGCGGGTGAGGACCGAGGGCGAGAACGCGGCGACGTGCATCGCGATGTCCCGGGCGACCTGCTCGTCGCCGCCGGTGGTGGCGACGAGGACGCCGATCTGCGCGGGCAGGTCGGGCATGGTCTTGTGCAGGTAGGACACGACCCGCTCACCGGTGAGGCGGGCCACGCGCCGGACCTCGATCTTCTCGCCGAGGGTGGCGTTGGCGTCGTCGAGGACGTCCTTGACCGTCGTGCCGTCGAGCTCGGAGGCCAGCAGCGCCTCGGCGTCGGCGGCCTCGACCGCCACGGCCTGAGCCAGGATCCGGTCGGCCAGCTCGCCGAACTTGGGGTTCTTGGCCACGAAGTCGGTCTCGCAGTTGATCTCGACCATCGTGCCGACGCCACCGTCGACCTGGGTGCGGACCAGGCCGTTGGAGGCCGAACGGCCCTCGCGCTTGGTCACGCCCTTCAGGCCCTTGACCCGCAGGATCTCGGTGGCCTTGCCCAGGTCGCCGTCGGCCTCGTCGAGGGCCTTCTTGACGTCCATCATCCCGGCGCCGGTGTTCTCGCGCAGGGTCTTGATGTCAGCGGCGGTGTAGTTCGCCATGTGTGCTGTCTCGCTCCTTCTGGAGGTAGGTGTGCGTCGCGGTGGTCAGGACTGCTGGGCGTCGGTGGCGGGAGCCTGCCCGGCCACCGCCTCCTGGGCCTCGGCCTGGGTCTCCTCGGCGGTCGCCTCGGGGGTCTCGGCGACCGGGGCCTCGGCAGTCTCGGCGACCGGAGCCTCGGCAGTCTCGGCGACCGGAGCCTCGGGGCTCGCGGCGGCCGGGGTCTCGACCGGGGCGTCGTCCTGCGCCGGGGCCTCTTCGGCCTCGGGCGCGGCGGCAGCGGCCGCCTCGGCACCGGCGAGCAGCTCGCGCTCCCACTCGGCCATCGGCTCGTTCTCGGCGGTCTCGCCGTCGGTGGAGCCGCCGCCGGAGCGGGACATCAGGCCGTCGGCCACGGCGTCGGCCACGACGCGGGTCAGCAACGTGACCGAGCGGATGGCGTCGTCGTTGCCGGGAATCTTGTAGTCGACCTCGTCCGGGTCGCAGTTGGTGTCGAGGATCGCCACGACCGGCAGGCCGAGCTTGCGCGCCTCGGTGACCGCCAGGTGCTCCTTCTTGGTGTCGACGATCCACACGGCCGAGGGCACCCTCTGCATGTCGCGGATGCCACCGAGCTCCTTCTGGAGCTTGACGAACTCACGACGCATCATGAGCAGCTCCTTCTTCGTGCGGCCACTGCCGGCCACGTCGTCGAAGTCGACCTCCTCGAGCTCCTTCATGCGCGCCAGGCGCTTGGAGACGGTCTGGAAGTTGGTGAGCATGCCGCCCAGCCAGCGGTGGTTGACGTAGGGCATCCCCACGCGGGTGGCCTGCTCGGCGATCGACTCCTGCGCCTGCTTCTTGGTGCCGACGAAGAGGATGGAGCCGCCGTGGGCGACGGTCTGCTTGACGAAGTCGTAGGCCTCGTTGAGGAAGGTCAGCGACTGCTGCAGGTCGATGATGTAGATGCCGTTGCGCTCGGTCATGATGAAGCGCTTCATCTTGGGGTTCCAGCGACGGGTCTGGTGCCCGAAGTGGACGCCGCTCTCGAGGAGCTGGCGCATGGTGACGACGGCCATGCCGTGGTCTCGCTTTCTGTTGCAGGTGCAGTTGGTTCCTGGCCCGGGGACGCCCCCCACCCGGCACCGGTGGTGACGGGACCGCGAGGGACGACGTCGAGCGTGCTCGACCATGCCCGGGCGCGAAATTCGTGCAGGTGCCTCGCCTCGGAGGTGCCGGGGCAGGACACACCGCACGTGCGCATCATCCTACGGCAGCCGGGCTCCCCGACCGAATCGCCGCAGCGGGCGGCTCGCTACGGTGGCGGGCATGACCTCACCGCTCGTCGCCCGCCTGCAGCCCTTCGGCACCACCGTCTTCGCAGAGATGACGCAGCGGGCCCTCCGCTTCGACGCCGTCAACCTCGGGCAGGGCTTCCCCGACACCGACGGTCCGGCCGCGATGGTCGAGATCGCGGCACGCGGCCTGCACGAGGGGCTCAACCAGTACGCCCCCGCACGCGGGCTCCCGGTGCTGCGGGAGGCGGTGGCCGAGCACCAGGAGCGCTTCTACGGCATACCCCTGGACCCGCAGACCCAGGTCCTGGTGACGGTGGGGGCGACCGAGGCGATCGCCGCCAGCCTGATCGCGCTGGTGGAGCCGGGCGACGAGGTGGTGATGGTCGAGCCCTACTACGACTCCTACGCGGCGTGCGTGGCGATGGCCGGCGGCGTGCTGCGCACCGTCCCGCTGCGCTTCCCCGACCTGGCGCTGGACGTCGCCGCGCTGCGCGCCGCGGTGAGCGACCGGACGCGCGTCCTGCTGCTCAACACGCCGCACAACCCGACGGGCAAGGTCTTCTCCCGCGCGGAGCTGGAGCAGGTCGCGCAGGTGGCCCGGGAGCACGACCTGGTGGTCGTCGCCGACGAGGTCTACGAGCATCTCGTCTTCGACGGGCTGCAGCACGTCCCGGTCGCGACGCTGCCCGGCATGGCCGAGCGGACGCTGACGATCTCCTCGGTGGGCAAGACCTTCTCCTTCACCGGCTGGAAGACCGGCTGGGTCACCGGGCCGGCGGAGCTCGTCGACGCGGTGGCGGCGGTCAAGCAGTTCCTCACCTTCGTGGGCGTGAGCCACGTGCAGCCCGCCACCGCCCACGGACTGCGCATGCCGGACGAGTTCTTCGCGGGTCTGGCGAGCGACCTGCAGGCCAGGAGGGACGTGCTGGTCGAGGCGCTCACCGACGTCGGGGTGCCGGTCTCGCCGTGCCAGGGCACCTACTTCGTGATCGCCGACTTCGCGCCGCACGGGGTCACCGACGCGGTGGACTTCTGCCGCCGGCTGCCCGAGGAGGTGGGCGTGGTCGGCGTCCCCGTCTCGGTCTTCGTGCAGGAGCCGGAGCCGGTCGCCTCCCTGGTGCGCTTCGCCTTCTGCAAGCGGGAGGAGGTGCTCCGGGAGGCGGCGCGCCGCCTCCACGGGCTCGCACGGGCGTGACAGCCTAAGCGGTATGCCGTCCGCTCCCCCCGTCACCACCTGGCGCCCGGCTCCTGTCGCGCGGGTGCGCTCCTGGCTGGGTGACTGGTTCGTGGTGGCCGCGTGGCTGGGCCTCCTCGCCCTCGTCGGTCTGCTGACGCGGCCGCTGCTCACCGGCGATGCCCCGGCGGCCCCTTCGGGACGACAGCTGCTCGTCGCCGACCTGCTGATCACGCTGGCCACCGTCGTGCCGTTCGTCGTCTACCTGTCCGTGACGGAGTCGTCGCGCCGACGGGCCACGCTGGGCAAGCGGTGGGCTGGACTGGTCGTGGTGGACGCATCCGGCGGGCGGGCAGGCACCGGGCAGGTCTGGCTGCGCAACATCGTCAAGGCGCTCCCCTGGGAGATCGCCCACCTGGGCGTGACCCGAGCCATCTTCGAGGTGCAGACGGCCGCCGCGATCACCCTCACCGTGCTGTCTCTCGTGCTCGCGGCCGCGTGCGCCGCGCCGGCGCTGATCGGCGGACGCGGGCTGCACGACCGGATGGCGGGGACCCGAGTGGAGAGGGCCTCGTGGAGCCCTGCGGGAGGGGCAGCCCCGTGAGCGCGGACACGGAGACGCTGGTCGCCTTCGAGCAGCACCTGCTGGTCGAGAAGGGCCGCTCGGCCAACACCGTGCGGGCCTACGTCGGCGACCTGCGCTCGCTGCTGTCCCACCTGGAGGCGCAGGGGGTCCAGGGGCTGAGCGACGTGCGGCTGGCCGAGCTGCGCAGCTGGCTCGCCTCGCAGGGCGACGCCGGGGTGACCCGGTCCACGGTCTCGAGGAGGGCCGCCGCCGCGCGCACCTTCTTCCGCTGGGCCGTGCGCACCGGCCGGCTCCCCCGGGACCCGTCCGTGCGGCTCGTCGCCCCCGGTCGGGACAAGCACCTGCCCGGCGTGCTGCGCCAGGGCCAGGCCGCCGAGCTGATGGACCTGGCGGCCGTGGCCACCGACGACGCCGACCCGGTGGCCGTGCGGGACCGGGCCGCGCTGGAGCTGCTCTACGCCTCGGGCATGCGCGTCGGGGAGCTGACGGGGCTGGACGTCGACGACGTCGACCTGTCCGTCGGCACCGCCCGGGTGCTCGGCAAGGGCGACAAGGAGCGCATCGTGCCCTTCGGCTCCCCGGCCGCGGACGCTCTCGCGACGTGGTTGCGCACCGCGCGCCCGCAGCTGGTCACTGCCGAGTCCGGCCCCGCGCTCTTCCTCGGCAGGCGGGGTCGCCGGGTCGACCAGCGGCAGGTGCGCTCGGCCCTGCAGCGGCTGCTGGAGCACCTGCCCGACGCGCCGCACCTGGGACCGCACGGGCTGCGGCACAGCGCGGCCACCCACCTCCTCGAGGGCGGGGCAGACCTGCGCACCGTGCAGGAGCTGCTGGGGCACAGCAGCCTGGCCACCACCCAGATCTACACGCACGTCTCGGTGGACCGGCTGAGGGCCGCCTACGAGCAGGCCCACCCCAGGGCCTGAGCGCGCCGCCCAGCCGGCACCGGGACAGAGACCACCACCGCGTCCTCCGGGCCCCGTGACCGGCTGCCGCCGGGTGCGATCGCCGGGCCGGAGCCACCCGCCGTGCTTCGCCCGGCGTGCACGATCGCGCGAACGCCCATGTCTGCCCAGGTAGGGGCCCATCGTGCACGCCGGGCGAAACAGCGACACCGAGGCCCACCCACTGACCTGACAGCACGCTGAAGGCCCCGACGGGCCGCGGGTCCCTCAGGCCCCGTGCTGACCCTCGACCAGCGCGGCGAGGCGGTCCAGCGATGCGGACAGCCGCTCCGCCGTGGTGGACCTCGCCCGTTCGAACCGTGACCGGTCGGTCAGCTGCGTCCAGTCGTACGTGTGCGTCACCCGGGTGGTCCCGTCCGGCGTCGGCTTAAGCTCCCACCGCCACAGGTGGCCGAAGGGCTGCGAGCCGACCTCCGAGGGGCGCCACGCGATCAACCGGCCCTCCTCGAACTCCACGACGTGGTTCTCCCGCAGCTTTCCGCTCTTCAGCTCGGTCACGAAGCTGTCGCCGACCGCCCTGACGCGGTGGCCCTCGGCGCTGGAGCCAAGGTTGTCGTTGCCGTCCCACTGGGGTTGCCGCGCCGGGTCGGCGATCAGCTCGAAGACCTGCTCCGCCGGCGCGGCCACCTCGCGGCTGGCCGACACGACGCGGGAACCGTGCTCGTCGTCCGTCATGAGGACATGGAACCACGCTCCCGGCTGTCCGTGGGTCGGCTGCGCCGTGGCACGGTCCGACCCGTGGTGCCGGGCGGGTCAGCGCCCCTCAGGCGGGACCGGCAGCAGCGAGAGCGTGACCGGGCGCAGCAGCGGCTCGGGGTCGACGTAGTGGTGGCGTCCCCGCCGGGCACCAAGGTGCAGGCAGTCCCGCAGGACGCAATGGCCTCCCTCGTCCAGCGCTCCCAGGCGGTCCCCGCGGCCGAGCCGGGTCCCGCGCGCCACGCGGTCGGTCACGGGCTGGTAGGTGCTCCGCAGGCCGCTGGCATGGTCGACCGAGACCACCCCGACGCCGGCCACGACTCCGCTGAAGGCCACCACCCCCGCGTCGACGGAGAGGACGGGCTCGCCCACGAGGCCGGCGAGGTCGATCCCCCGGTGTCCCGCCGACCAGCGCTCCTGCGGCGGGTCGAACCGGCGCACGACGGCGGGGTGGCCGGCGAGCGGCCAGCCCCACGCCGACGTCTCCGTGCGGTCCCCACCGCCGGCACCGAACCGCGACCTCGGTGCCGGATCCCGCACACCGAGCACCGTCGACAGCACGCTCCCGTCCACCGGCGCTCCCAGGCCCTCCACGACGTGCGCGACGCGGTCCTCCACGACCACCCGGGCGGACGACGCACGGTCCGGCGACAGCTCGGCGACCGCGGCACCGGGGGCCAGCAGCAGGGAGAGGAGCACCGGCCCGAGGACGGCGGACAGGAGGCGCCTGGCGACCTGACCTGCCGATCGTCGGCCCGACGGTAGCGTCCCCCGGGTCATCGTCGTCCACCCGCCCTCTTCCACCCGTCGAGCAGGTGGTCGGCCAGGCCGAGCTGCTCCAGCTCGGCGAGGGCGACGAGCACCTCGCCGAGGTCCAGGCCGGACCGGATCATCAGCTCGTCGACGCTCGTGGAGGCCCTGGGGCGCAGCCACTGCCACACCCGCCTCGTCTCCGGCTCGAGGGAGTCCTCGGGCCGGTCCTCGCCGCGCTTGACCGGCGCCATGTCCTCCCCGATGCGGCCGACGAGGTCGGCCACCTCCGCCGCGTCGGTGACCAGCGTGCTGCCGAGCCGGATCTCCTCGTGGCACCCCGACGACATCGCGCTCGTCACCGGCCCGGGGACGGCCATGACGTGCCGGCCGAGGTCACGCGCCTCCCTGGCGGTGCTGCGCGCGCCCGAGCGCAGGTTGGCCTCCACCACGACCGTGCCCGGGGTGAGTGCGGCGATGATCCGGTTGCGGGCCAGGAACCGCATCCTGGCCGGCGCTCCCCCGGGCGGCGTCTCGCTGACCACGGCCCCCGTACGGGCGATCGCCACCAGCAGGTCGGTGTTGGCGCGTGGGTAGGGGACGTCGATCCCGCCGGCGAGCACCGCCACGGTGAGCCCGTCCGCGCGGAGGGTCGCGCGGTGCGCCGCGGCGTCGATCCCGTACGCGGCACCGGAGACGGTGGTGAACCCCCGCTCGACTAGGCCGTAGGCCATCCGTGCGGTCACCTCGTCGCCGTAGGCCGTGCTGGCGCGCGAGCCCACCATCGCCACGCTGCGGACCGTCGCCTCCGGCACGCCGAGGGGCCCTCTGACCCAGAGGCACCACGGCGGGTGCTGCAGGTCGTCCAGCCCCGTGGGCCACTCCTCGTCGCCGGGCACCAGGACGCGGGCACCGAGCGAGCCGCAGATCTGCCGCTCGTCCACGTCCCGCGCCGTCGGCAGCCGGGAGCGGAGGCGGTCGAGCCGGTCACCCTCCGGCGTGCGGCCGTCTCGGATGGCGTAGCCGACGAGGTCGGCGACGCCGTGCGCGGCCACGAGCTCCTGGACCTTCTCGTCGTACGGTTCGGCGACCCGGGACAGCAGCAGCCGGGCCGCACGGTCGGTCAGCGGTCGCAGCAGCTCGGTCATGCCGCCTTCACCCCCTGGGCCTCGCGCATCATCAGGGCGTGCGCGACGTGCGGGTAGCGCGGGGCGTCGACGCCCTCGAGGTCCGCGAGCGTCCACGCCACGCGCAGGCACCGGTCGAGCCCGCGCAGGGTGATCAGACCCAGGTCGAGCGACTCGTCCAGCGGCCGCCGGTCCCGGTCGGGCAGCCGCCACCTGCCCTCCCGCAGAGCGGCCCCCGGGACGTCGGAGTTCAGCGACCAAGGATGGTCGGCCCAGCGCCGCGCCTGACGCTCGCGGGCCCCACGCACCCGTTCGGCGACACGCGCCGACGGCTCGCCGGGGCCGGCCCGAAGGTCGGCCCGGGCGACCGCGCTGACCGCCACCTTGATGTCGACGCGGTCCAGCAGCGGCCCGGAGAGCCGGGAGAGGTAGCGCTGCCGGTGAAGCGGCGCGCACGAGCACCCGCCGGATCCCCCGCAGGGGCACGGGTTGGCGGCGAGCACCAGCTGGAAGCGGGCCGGGAGACGCACGTGCCGGTCGGCGCGGGCGATCACGACCTCGCCGGACTCCAGGGGCTGACGCAGGCCGTCCAGCACGTCCCGACGGAACTCCGGCGCCTCGTCCAGGAAGAGCACGCCCCGATGAGCGCGGGACACGGCGCCCGGGCGCACCACCCCGCTGCCGCCGCCGATCACCGAGGCCATCGAGGCTCCGTGGTGCGGGGCGACGAAGGGCGCGTGCCGCAGCAGCACGCCGCCCGAGGGCAGCAGTCCCAGCACCGAGTGGACCGCGGTCACGGCGAGCGCGTCCTCCTGCCCCAGCGGCGGCAGGATCCCGGGGAGACGCTGCGCGAGCATCGTCTTGCCCGCCCCGGGCGGCCCCACCAGCATGAGGTTGTGCCCGCCCGCTGCGGCCAGCTCGAGGGCCGAGCGCGCCACCGCCTGCCCGACGACGTCGGCGAGGTCCGGGGCCGGCGGCGGGTCGACCGGTGGGGCGACCGGACGGGGCAGCACGGGGTCCGTCCCCGCGGCGCGGGCCTCGTAGAACTCGCGAACCTGCGCGAGCGTGTGCACCGGCAGCACCCGGACCCCTGCCACGAGCGCGGCCTCCGGGGCGGACACCGGGCAGACCATCACCTCGCGCACCCCGTCCGCGGCGGCGGCGGCCACCATCGGCAGGGTCCCGGCGACGGGGCGGATGGTGCCGTCCAGCCCGACCTCCCCGAGGTGGGCGACCTGGTCGATCTGCCCTCCGTCCAGATGTCCGTCGGCGGCGAGCAGGGCCGTTGCGACCGCCAGGTCCAGGCCGCTGCCCGTCTTGGGCAGACCTGCGGGCGAGAGGTTGACCGTCCAGCGTCCCGCGGTCAGCGTGATGCCCAGGTTGCGGATGGCGGGACGCACCCGGTCGGTGGCCTGCCGGCAGGCGCTGTCGGCCAGACCGCTCATCACGAAGACCGGGACGCCGCCGCTGCACTGGGCCTCGACGGTGACCACGCGCCCTTCGACCCCGGACAGCGTGAGCCCGCGCGTGCGTCCAAAACCCATCAGGCCACCGCCTCGAGGTGGTCGACCCGCGGCTCCTGCCCGGGCAGCCAGAGCACGCCCACCAGGTCGATGCGGAACCGCGGGGCGCGCACCCCGCGCTCCTGCAGCCAGGCCCACGCCAGGGTCCGCAGCCGCCTGGCCTTGTCGCGGCCGACCGCCTCCACGGGCAGCCCGCACCGGTCGGACCGGCGCGTCTTGACCTCGCAGAAGACGAGCAGCCCGTCCGGGTCGCGCAGCACCAGGTCGATCTCCCCGAGCCGGCACCGCCAGTTGCGCTCGACCACCACCCAGCCCAGCGCCTCCAGGTGCGCCAGGGCGAGGTCCTCGCCCCGGTCGCCCACGTCGCGCGCCCGGCGCCACGGCATACCCCCAGCAACCATGTCCCCTCCTCCTCGTCGTCCTCGGATCGCCCCAGCCAACGACGCGGGAGGGCCCCGGACAAGACACCGGCCCCGCGCTGTGGACAGCGGAGGCCGGGCGAGCAGGATGTGGACGACGGCGGGCGGCGCGCTACCCGCCGAAGGGGCCGTCCTTGGGGATCTCGAGGTCGCTCTTGGCCAGCTCCTCGACGTTGACGTCCTTGAAGGTGATGACACGCGCCTTCTTCACGAACCGGGCCGGACGGTAGACGTCCCACACCCACGCGTCGCTCATCGTCACCTCGAACCACGTCTCCCCGCCGCCGGTGCGCACCTGCACATCCACCTCGTTGGCCAGGTAGAACCGCCGCTCGGTCTCCACGACGTGCGAGAAGAGCCCGACGACGTCGCGATACTCGCGGTACAGCGCGAGCTCCATGTCGGTCTCGTACCTCTCCAGGTCCTCGGCGCTCACGGCACGCTCCCTTCCTCGACGGTGCCCGCCAGCCGCCAGCTCCTCCGGTGGTAGGAGGTCGGCCCGTGCACCCGGAGGGCCTCCTGGTGCTCCGGCGCTGCGTAGCCCTTGTTGTGCTCCCAACCGTAGGCCGGATGCTCCGGCGAGCGCGCCACCACCATCGCGTCGCGCTCGACCTTGGCCAGGACGGAGGCCGCCGCGACCGAGGAGCACCGCAGGTCGGCCTTGATCATCGTGCGCACCGGCGGGCCGGGCGCAGGGCCGTCCAGCAGCCCCAGCAGGCCCACCCGCGCCGGGTCGGTGAGCCAGTCGTGGTTGCCGTCCAGCAGGACCAGGTCCGGGACGAGGTCCAGCTGCGCCAGCGCCCGCTCCCCCGCGAGCCGCAGCGCGGCCATGATGCCCAGCTCGTCGATCTCCGCCGGGGAGGCGTGCCCGACCGCGTGGGCCAGGCTCCACCGCCGGATCCGCGGGACCAGCGACTCCCGCGCCGCCGGGCTCAGCAGCTTGCTGTCGCGCACCCCCGCCGGCGCGGACCGGCACGTCGCGTCGATCGCGCACACCCCGACCGAGACCGGACCCGCGAGCGCCCCGCGGCCGACCTCGTCCATCCCGACGAGCACGGCATACCCCTCGCGCTGGAGCGTCCGCTCCACGCGCAGGCTGGGCCGGCCCGGGCCCTGGCGGAGGGTCGTCGTGCGGGTGACGCGCACGGTCACGTCGACCCCGCGGCAGGGACGTCGTCGAAAGTCTGCGGGATGGAGAACCAGGTGATCCGGTCCAGCGGGAAGAGCAGCACGAACGCCTGGCCGACGACGTGGTCGCGCGGCACCGAGCCGGTCGCGCCGGTCCCGTCGTCGTGCATCCGCGAGTCGCTGGAGTTGGAGCGGTGGTCACCCATCACCCAGATGCTGTCGTCGGGCACGGTGATGTCGAACGGGATGTCGCTCGGGTCGTCGCCCGGGTAGAGGTAGGGCTCGTCGAGCGGCTCGCCGTTGACCGTCAGCCGCCCCTCCTCGTCGCAGCAGGCGACATGGTCGCCGCCGACACCGATGACCCGCTTGATCAGGTGGTTGCCGTGAGCGACCGGCACGACACCGACGAACTCCAGCACGTCGAGGACGGCGCCCACCACCGGGCCGCGGTCCTTCTGCGGCATCGGTCCGAGCCAGCTGCCCGGGTCCTCGAAGACGGCGATGTCGCCGCGCTCGACCTTCATCGGCCCGGCCTGGATCTTGCTCACCATCACCCGGTCGCCGTAGACGAGCGTGTCCTCCATGGACCCCGACGGGATCCAGAAGGCCTGCGCGACGAAGGACTTGATGACGAAGGAGATGACCAGCGCGGTCACGGTGATCATCGCGATCTCGCGCAGTGCGGGCCACAGCCGACCGCGCCGGCGCCCGTCGTCCCCGCGGCCCTGCCGTTGGTGCTGCCCGTCCTGCTCCTCGGGGAGCACCTCGTCCCTGCTCGGGTCGCTCACGTGCCGTCCTGTCCTCTCGTCCGCAGACCCACCGACCCTAGCGCCGGGGGCTGGGAGAAACGACGATCCCCCGCCGGAACCTTCTCCGACGGGGGATCGCCCGGGTATGTGGTGCCGGCTCAGGCCTGCTCAGCCGGCGCCGGGGCCTGCTCGGCGGCCTTGCCCGAGGTCGGCACGGTCTCGCGGCGCTCGCGGATGCGGGCGGCCTTGCCGCGCAGGTCGCGCAGGTAGTAGAGCTTGGCGCGACGCACGACGCCGCGGCTGACGATCTCGATCTTCTCCACGTTCGGGGAGTGCAGCGGGAAGGTGCGCTCCACGCCGACCCCGAAGGAGACCTTGCGCACGGTGTAGGTCTCGCCGATCCCCCCGCCGTGGCGGCGGATCACGACGCCCTTGAAGATCTGGACACGGGAGCGGCTGCCCTCGATGACCTTCACGTGGATGTTGACGGTGTCGCCAGCGCGGAAGTCCGGGATGTCGGTCCGCAGGCTGGCGCTGTCCAGCGCGTCGAGCTTGTGCATGGTCGTCTCCTGGTCGTGGCTGCCACAGGTCACCCACGGCGGTCTGGTGCCCGGGTCGGGCACGCTGTCGGTATGCCGTCTCTCCGGCTCCGTTCCGCTCGCACGGCTCCCCCTGTGGCAGGGGTGCGAGGTGGTGGCACGGTGCCGGGACGCAAGGGTCAAGTCTGCCAGACCCGGCGCCCCGCGACCAAGTCGGCGGCACCGCCTACGATCACCGCGTGCACACCCTCACCCTCCTCGCGGCCCCCCAGCGCGCGGACCTCACCGACGCGGCCGTCGAGGAGCTGGCCCGGGCCTGGGGCGCGCGCGACCCGCGCTGGCTCTCCGCCGGCGTCGCGCTCGAGGCCGACCTGCCAGACGTGCCGACGGACCTGTGGGAGGTGTGGGAGCGCTGGCAGGAGAGGGGCTTCGATTTGGTCGTCCAGCCCGCGGAGGGCCGGCGCAAGCAGCTCCTCCTGGCGGACATGGACTCCACGATGATCGAGCAGGAGTGCATTGACGAGCTCGCGGCGCACTCCGGGGTCGGCGCGCAGGTGGCCGCGATCACGGCGCGCGCGATGGACGGCGAGCTCGACTTCGTGGAGTCGCTGCGCGCCCGGGTGGCCCTGCTGGAGGGGCTAGCGACCTCCGTCGTGGACACGGTGCTGGCCGAGCGGATCACCTTCGCCCCCGGCGGCCCGCAGCTGGTCGCGACGATGCGGGCGCACGGCGGCTACACGGCGCTCGTCTCGGGCGGGTTCACCCCGTTCACCCAGGCGGTCGCCGGCGCCCTCGGCTTCGACGAGCACCGCGCCAACACGCTGGCCGTCGACGGGGAGCGGTTCACCGGGCGGGTGGTCGAGCCGGTCGTGGGCCGCGAGGCCAAGGTCGCCGTGCTGCGGGAGATGACCGCCCGTCTCGGCCTGACTCCTGCGGACGCGGTCGCGGTCGGCGACGGCGCCAACGACCTCGGCATGCTACGACTGGCCGGCACCGGGGTGGCGCTGCACGCCAAGCCCGCCGTGGCGCAGCAGTGCGCCGTCCGCGTCAACCACGGCGACCTCACCGCGGTGCTCTACCTCCAGGGGTACGTTGCGGACTCGTTCGCGCGCGTCTGATCTGGCACTGCACTCCGGTTCATCGTGCTGGATCAGACCGGTTTCCCGTCAACTGGCGATCTTCTCGCTGGACCTCCTGGCCCGACGCGCAGACCTAGCCTCCATCGCCATAGCAAAGAAGAGAACCATGCAGGACCAGGCCGGAAATGCGAAAATAATGAACCCGGTCGAGCCGATCGGCAGTTGCCACCACCCAGTCAACGGCACGGCGATAAAAAGCCCTATGAAGATGGTCAGTCCGGACACAATTACGTACATCACCCGGCCAGCCTGGCTCAATCTGCTCGAAGCGACCCCCCAGGACAGCACAGCTGCCGCGGCGAGGCCAAGGAGCACTGTCGCGCCAAGAACGTCCCCTGGGTCTGGGAACCGACTCACCGCCAATGGGGCGATCCAGATACCACCGATGACGAGGATGAGGATCAGGCCACGGACAATCGAGGCCGCGGTCCGCGCCGGCAACTTCATGCTACGGATTTGCTGAAAGATTTGCTCCACGCCCCTGTCCCGCAGTCCACATTCAGGCACACGAAACTCCTGAGGGCACGTCTTGCTACTGTCTGGTATGAGCCTCCCTGGCTGCCAACCACGTACGCCTCATGGTTCGGCGCCAACAAATGATGCCCATAGAAACTGGCCGTTCCATTCCTCCACACTGTGGCATCGACTTGGTACCAGATGCCGCCCGCGGCGTAGCAAAGCGGGTTCGCGACGTCGTGCTTGAGGCGGTACGAAGCGGAGCTAGTGCCCATTTTTACATTGCTCAACTTGATGTTCTTGCTACTCGCCGTAGCGGAGGCGACCACCTTGGTGCTAGTTGCATCTTTGTATCTCTTCGTACTCGAAACCCACTTGTTTAGATAAACACCCCTCGAGCTCGACGTGAAGTCAGCCTTTACCTGCGCTCGAGTCCGGTACCGGCTTGAAGTCGCACTCCACGAACGGTCGTCGCCCGCAAAGTAGATCTTCCCGACGGTCCACCAGGGGCGACACACCGAGCCAGAAAACACCGACACCCTCTCGTTGGGGATGAAGGTCTTGTAGTTGAACCAGATCCGGTCGTTCCGAAGGGCCCCACTGGTAACTGCCTGGCTCTGGTAGGCACCAGCCTGAACAATGACGGCTCCGTCTTCGCCTACCAACTCGTAGGTGTATGAGTGACTTGGCACCACGTCGTTGTCCCTGAACGTTCCCTTCGCATCCAAGGCGCCGGCGTGCTGACCATCCTTGAATACTTCCACGACGGGCGGCTCGACTGGCAAAGTCCCTCCTCCTCCGCCGCCGCCGTCACCACCCACGGGCAGCACCCCGCTGACGATAATCACCTCAGCACCCGTGCTCACCTCACCAACTAAGGGAATCAGCGTCTCAGAGTCGTATTCTGCGGGGGAATAAAATTCCTCCCCGTACTGGTCAGGGGTCACGACGTCCGGCTCTTCAGTAAACGCGACCACACCGTCAGTATAATCGCCACTCGTCATGGTCGGCGCGGTAGGTGCAGGGTCAGGGTCCGGCACCAAGTAGACCACGCTTTCAACCAGGGCGCCAGAGGAGGTTGACCCAGTCGAGATTACCAGGGTGTTGTCCGACTCTTCCATGACGGTCATCTGGAGGCTGACGCCGTTCTCGGACACGACCAACGCCCCGTTTGAGTCGAACGCCACATCGATGTTAGAAGCTGCAAAGGCCACTGGGAGCGTGGTCAAGGCCGAAGCGGCCGAGACAACCACGGCGCTAATCCAGGCGACGAATCGAGCATTTCGTGATACCTCCATGACGAGGCCCCCGATCTTGTTGTGTGCTGGCTACGCTGCCGCGCACGTTGGCGCGAGACTACCGGTTTCCTCCGGACGGAGTCAAGCATCGAACTGCTGCCGGGACGATGCCGGGACAGGGCCATGCATGAAGTGCTTCCTGATAGCTACCGAGCACGTTATGGCGGGCCTGAACCTGGAGTATTCACTAGGGGAGTCGGGCAGGGCCGGTAAGTAGCGTGTCGCGGGGGTGAGGGTGTCCCTGACCTGGGAGAATACGGATTGTCTAGATCTGGATTCATACCCGGGAAGGGACACCCTCAAGGTGAAGCGTACAAGCGGGACGGCTGCTGCTGAGGCAGCCTGGTCGAAGAGCCTGCTGGTGAAGGCGGAAGGCGCTGGGACGGTGGCGCACGCGGGGGTGGTGCTGCCCCGGCTGCTGGCCGACCGGGTCGGGCTCACGGGCGCGTTCCGGGACGTGCTCGCCCGGCGTGGCTTCCGCCCGGGCCGGGACCGTGGCCGGGCGGTCACGGACACGGTCGCCGCGTTGGCGTCCGGGGCGCGGTGCCTGAGCGACGTGGAGGCGATGACCGCCCAGGTCGAGCTGTTCGGCCCGGCCGGTGGGGCCAGCGACACCACGGTGCTGCGGGTGCTGGGTGAGTACGCCGACCGACTCGGTGAGGACGGGCTGGCCGGGCGGGCGTTGGCGCGGGCCACCGCCAAGGTCCGCTCCCGCGCCTGGGAGCAGATCGTGGCCCGGCACGGGAGGCTGCCCGCGGTTCGGGTCGCCGGCAAGGACCTGACCCGCCCGGGCCGGGGTGAGGACGTGCCGGTGCTGGTGATCCGTCTGGACGCGACGGTGATCGCGGCCGCCTCGGCCAAGGAGGGCGCGGAGGCGAACTACAAGGGGTTCGGCTTCCACCCCCTCACCGCGTGGTGCTCGAACACGGGCGAGAACCTGGCGATGATGAACCGGGTCGGGTCGGCCGGCTCGTTCACCGCCGCCGACCACGTGAAGGTGCTGGACGCGGCGCTGGCCCAGGTGCCCGCGGCGCACCGCCGCGAGGTGCTGGTGAGCGTGGACGGGGCCGGTGCCTCCCACGGCCTCGTCGAGCACCTGGACGCCCTGAACACCGCTGGTCAGCACGGGCGACGCGGGCGAGGGGTGGAGTACTCCATCGGGTGGCCCGTCGATGCCCGCACCCGGTCCGCGATCGAGGCTACCGGCGAGGGTGACTGGTCAGCGGGGCTGACCGCGACCGGTGGGGCCGAGGAGCACGCGCAGGTCGTGGAGCTGACCGGGCTCCTACGACACAGTCACACCGGTGACCTGCTGTCGGGGTGGCCGGGCGACATGCGGATCTTCGCCCGCCGCACTCCGCGCTCACCCGGGGAGCAGGCGCAGCTGGGGCAGGACCCGAACTGGCGCTACGGCGCGTTCGCCACGAACACGCCCACCGGTCAGGTCCAGCACCTGGACGTCCGGCACCGCACCCAGGCGCACGTGGAGGACCGGATCAAGGAGCTCAAGGCCTGCGGGGCCACCCGGCTTCCCTCGACCTCCTACGACCGCAACAGTGCCTGGCTGCACCTGGCCGCCCACGCCGTCACCGTGCTGGCCTGGCTGCGGCTGCTCGCCCTGGAGGATGACCTCGCCGTCGCCGAGCCCAAGGCCCTGCGGTTCCGGCTGCTGTCCGCACCAGCCCGATACGTGCGCCACGCCAGGAAACGGGTGCTGAAGATCCCCACCGGATGGGCCTGGGCCACCCACCTCGCCGACGCGTTCGACCGCCTCCGCGCACTGCACCCGGCCTGACGACAGTGTCCTTGTCCACCCACCACCCCAGCACACCCGAGCAGTGGAACCCGGCGCCCACCCGAGCGGATCGGGCCCCGACCCTGCCCACCGCCACCGCGGCCACCCGGCGCGGACCGCGACACGAACTCAGGACCCCACATCACCGCCGTGAATCATCGAGGTGAAGGCCGTCGGCACCGCAGTTCTTGCCGTGGCGGTTGCCACCGACGCGGTCATCCTGTTCCAGACGCGAGCAGGTCACCATCACGAGCCTGGGCCAGGTCGTCGCGCGGGCAGCGCAGCCCGTGCTGCTGGGGCGCCTGGTGGTCGCGGCGGTGGGGGGCGGCATCCAGTAGTATCTCCGGGCCCTGGGGTCCGGGGCCGCCTCCCGGCGGCGGCGGCGCGGGTGCTTGCCGCCGCCGGCTGGAGCAGGCGCCGGTCCACGGGCGTGAGCGCCGTCGAGCACCGGGCAGCCCAGATCCTGGCGACCGGCCTGGTCTGGGTCGCCGGCGCCTGGCTCGTCAGCGGATCGGGCAGCGGCCTTCGGTTCCTCGGTGGTCGCGGCGTCCTTCCTGACGGTCCTCCTGGCGACCCGCGCGATCGCACGCCTGCTCAGAAGGCGCGACTAGTGCCCCGTGTTTAAAGTTGGCTGACGGTTGGCATTCTTGAGGATCTCGTCCGCGGTCTTGGTCCACACGAAGGGATGACAGCGGTCGTTCCAGCCGTTGATGAAGGCGCGGATCTTGGCGTTCAGGTCCTTGACCGAGCCGAAGCTGCCGCGGTGGATGGCCTGGCGCTCGATGATCCCGAACCAGACCTCGACCAGGTTGAGCCAGGAACCGGAGGTCGGGGTGAAGTGGACCTGGATCCGTGGGTTGGCCGCGAGCCAGTCCCGCACCTCGGCCTTCTTGTGCGCGGCGTAGTTGTCCATCACCAGGTGCAGCTCGGTCCCATCCCCGGTGTCCGGATAGGCCCTGGCGACCTGCTTGAGAAAGGCGAGGAACTCCTGGTGGCGGTGTCGCGGCTTGCACGCCCCGGTGACCTTGCCGGTGGCGATCTCCAGCGCGGCAAACAGCGTAGAGGTGCCGTGCCGCTTGTAGTCATGGGTGCGCCGCTCGGGCAGCCCGGGCTGCATCGGCAGCATCGGCGCGGTACGGTCCAGCGCCTGGATCTGGGACTTCTCGTCCACGCACAGCACGATCGCGTTCTCCGGCGGCGCCAGGTGGAGCCCAACCACGTCGGTGACCTTCGCCACCAGCTCCCGGTCGGTGGAGAACTTGAACGTCTCGGCCCGCCACGGCTGCACCCCGTACTCGCGCCACGCCGTCGCGACGGTCCTGTTCCCGATCCCCAGGTGCCGGGCCAGCAGCCGCGTCGACCAGTGCGTCACCCCGTACTTCCTCGGCGGCGCCAGGGTCACCGACACGATCCGCGCGTGATCCACCGTCCGCGGCCGCCCCGACCTCGCCTCGTCCGACAGGCCGGCCAACCCCTTGGCCTGGTACCGGCCCCGCCACTTCAGCACCGTCGCCTTCGACGTCTCCAGCCGCTGGGCGATCCGCTCGTTCGCCTCCCCGTCCGCGGCCGCCAGCACGATCCGCGCCCGCAGCACCTCACCAGCACGAGCAGCAGTCGAGCGGTGCAACCGCTCCAGCTCCCCTCGATCACCCTCACGCAACGTCAGCGCCGGAGCAGCACGATTCGCCATGCCCCATCTTCCCAAATCACCAACCGTTTAGGAACTAACGACACGCTCCACTAGGTCCGCCCGTCCCGGCCGCCCATCAGGTCGGGCCGCCGCGAAGCCGTGCGCTCGAGCCGCTGCTCGTGCCGCCACGCCGCGATCTGCCCGTGGTGGCCGGACAGCAGCACGTCGGGCACTTTGCGCCCTCGCCACTGCGGGGGCTTGGTGTAGACGGGATACTCCAGCAGCCCGCCGGTGTGCGACTCCTCCACCAGCGACTCGGCGTTGCCGATCACGCCGGGGACCAGGCGCGCGACCGCCTCGGTCATGGCGAGCACCGCCACCTCGCCGCCGTTGAGCACGTAGTCCCCCAGGCTCAGCACGGACAGCCGGTAGCGCGCCGCGAACTCCTCGTAGACGCGCTCGTCGATCCCCTCGTAGCGCCCGCACGCGAAGATCAACCAGTCCTCCTGCGTCGCCAGCTCACGGGCGGTCTGCTGGGTGAACAGGTCGCCGCCCGGTCCGGGGAAGACGAGGTGCGGGGTCCGCCCGGGCAGCGAGCCGCATACCTCGTCCAGCGCCTCCCCCCACGGCTCGGGGCGCATGACCATGCCCGCTCCCCCGCCGTAGGGCGTGTCGTCGACGGTGCGGTGCCGGTCGTGGGTCCAGTCCCGCAGGTCGTGCACGTGCACCCCGAGCAGGCCGTCGCGCTGCGCCCTGCCGATGAGCGAGAGCTGCAGCGGCGCGAGGTAGTCCGGGAAGATCGTGACGACGTCGATGCGCAGGACCACGGCCTACTCCCCCAGCTCCAGCAGACCGGCCGGCGGGTCGATGACCACGCGACGGGCCTCCTCGTCGACCTCGGGCACGATCTCCTCGACGAACGGCACGAGCACCTCGCGACCGTCGGGCAGGCGCACCTCCAGCAGGTCCTGCACCTCCCGCAGGTGCAGCGCGCTCACCTCTCCGACCCGGGAACCGTCCACGAGCACCACCTCGAGGCCGAGCAGGTCCTCCTCGCGCCAGCCGTCGTCGTCCTGGTCCACGTCGTCCTCGTCGGTGACGAGCAGCCGGGTGCCGCGCAGCGCCTCGGCGGCGGTCCGGTCCGGGTGCCCCTCGAAACCGAGCAGGTAGATGCCCTGGTGCACGCGCACGCTGCGCAGCACGAGCGGACCGCACGCGGCCGGCTCGGTCGGGAAGGAGGCACCGGGCACGAACCGTCCCTCCGGGTCGTCCGTGTGCGTCTGCACGGTCACCTCGCCGCGCAGCCCGTGCGGCTTGCCGACGCGGGCGACGACGAAGCCCTCGGGCTGGGTCGGGGTGGTCATGCTCTCCTCCGGGTGGCTGGACGACGAGGGGTATGCGGTGGTGCCGGGGACGCAGCACGGCCCGCCGGGCGCGTGGTGCGCCGGGCGGGCCGTGCGGTGGCTCAGGTCGGGCTCGGTCTCAGCGCAGCCGGTCGGTGTCGACGATGTCGACCCGGACCTTCTGGCCGCCGGCCAGCGCGCCGACGACGGTGCGCAGCGCGCTGGCGGTGCGTCCGCGGCGCCCGATCACACGGCCCAGGTCGTCGGGGTGCACGCGGACCTCGAGGATGTCGCCGTGGCGCGCACCCTTGGTGCGCACCTGCACGTCGCCGTCGTGGTCGACGATGCCCTTGACCAGGTGCTCCAGGGCCTCCTCGAGCATGGTCAGCCCTCGGACTTCTCGGCCTCGGCACCCTCGGTGACGGTGCCCTCGGCGGCCTCGGTGTCCTTGGCCTCCTCGCCGGAGCTGGACGCGGCCGAGCCCTCGGTGTCGGCGGCCGGGGCGGTCTCCTCGGCGACGGCCTCGGCGGGAGCCTCCTGGGCGACCTTGTCCTCGCCCTTGTCGGCAGCCTCGTCCTCGGTCTTCTCCGCGGCCTTGTCGGCCTTCTTGGACTCGGTCTTCTTGGTGGCCTTGCGCCTGGTGGTGGCGCCGCTGTCGTCGCCGTCGGCACCGCCGGCCGCGGCCAGGGCCGCCTCGTAGAGGGCCTTCCTGTCCGGCCTGGGCTCCTTGACCTTCAGGGTGCCCTCGGCGCCCGGCTCGCCCTTGAACGTCTGCCAGTCACCGGTGATCTTCAGCAGCGCGGCGACCTGCTCGGTCGGCTGCGCGCCGACGCCGAGCCAGTACTGCGCACGCTCGGAGTCGATCTCGATGAGCGAGGGCTCCTCGGTCGGGTGGTACTTGCCGATCTCCTCGATCGCCCGGCCGTTGCGCTTGGTGCGCGAGTCCATGACGACGACGCGGTAGAACGGTGCACGGATCTTGCCCATGCGCTTGAGACGAATCTTGACTGCCACGAGAGTGGTGTCTCCTGTTTCTGTGTGGTGGGCACGGCGAGACCGCACACGGGTCGGTGCGGGGAGTCGTGGTCCGGTGTGTAGGCGTCCGGTCCAGCCTGGAGCCGGACGGGTACAGCGCTCCATTGTGCCAGACCTGACCGCGTGCCCCAACCCGTCGTCGGCGCGGGCGGCTAGCTCGGTCCGGCGTCGGCGGGGTCGGCGGGTGCGGGGTCGGCGGGTGCGTGGTCGGCGACGAAGCGGAGCACCTCGGTGTCGTCCACGCCGGGGAAGACCCCCGGCGGCATGACGGCGAGCAGGTGGGAGTGAGCCCGGGCGCTGGGCCAGACCTTGTCCTGCCAGCGCCGGGCCAGGTCCGGCGGCGGCTGCGTGCAGCAGCGGGGGTCGGGGCAGCGCGAGGCCCGCCGCTGCGTCGTGTCGCGTCCGCGCATCCAGCGGACCTGGTCGAAGGGCACGCCGACGCTCACCGAGAACCGCCCGGCGGGGGTCTGCTCGACCACCGCCGTGCACCAGTAGGTGCCGCGCCCGGTGTCGGTGTACTGGTGGTAGACGTCACCCACCGGCTGCTCGAAGACGACCCGGGCCGTCCACGCACGGCAGACCCGGGCCCCCTCGATCGCGCCGGTGGCGTCCATCGGGAAGCGCACGCCGTCGTTCTCGTAGGCCTTGTAGATGACACCGTCGGAGCTGGTGCGCATGAAGTGCACGGGCAGCTCCAGGTGCCGGGTGGCCAGGTTGCAGAAGCGGTGGGCCGCGGTCTCGTAGGAGACCGCGTAGGCGTCGCGCAGGTCCTCCAGGGCGATGTCACGCTCCTCCTTGGCCCGCTGCAGGAAGGGCACCGCGGTGGCCTCGGGCAGCAGGACCGCCGCGGCGAAGTAGTTGATCTCGATCCGCTGGGCCAGGAACTCGGCGTAGTCGCGGGGCGCCTCGTGCTCGAGCACCACGTGGCCGAGCGCCTGCAGCGCGGTGGCGCGCAGGTCGTGCCCGCTGCGCACCGGGACGTAGATCCGCCGGTGCTCCAGGTCGGTGACCGTCCGCGTCGAGGCGGGCAGGTCGGCCACCGTCCGGACCTCGAAGCCCACGTGGCGGGCGATCCGGTTGACGGCCTCGCGGGTCACCGGCCCGGCGCCCTGGCCGACGGCACGGACGAGGTCGGCGGCACGCGCCTCGATCTCGGGGAAGTAGTTGTCGGCCTCGCGCATCAGGCGCCGCAGCTCGGCGTTGGCCGCGCGGGCGAACTCCGGCGTGGCCGCGCGCTGCTGCTGCAGTCCCACGACGCTCTCGTAGAGCCCGACCAGGGCCTCCAGCGCGTCGTCGGGCAGGCCGGCGCCGACCCGCACCTCGGGGACCCCGAGGCTCTCGAAGCCGGGCGAGCGCTGCGCGCGCTCCCAGCGGACCTCGAGGGCGGCCCGCCGGCTGGGCGGGGCGCCGCTGAGCAGCTGCTGCACCTCCACCCCGAGCGCGGCGGCCACGGCCCCGAGCGTGGACACCCGGGGCTCTCGTCGACCGTTCTCCATGAGCGAGAGCGCGGAGGCGGACAGCCCCACCTTCACCCCCAGCTCGGCGAGGGTCAGACCCGCCTCCCGACGGTGGTGGCGCAGCCGGCGGCCCAGCGCGACCGAGTCGTCCCCGCCCGTCGACGGGGCGGAGGTCCCCTCCAGGTGCGGTGAGGGGGCGAACGGCAGGACGCGGTCGTGGACGATCGTCATCCCTGCACGATAGCGAAAGAACGCTGGTTCTTGACACCCCTATGGACGTCCTGGTCCCGTGCCCGTGCCCCAGTGTTGTCAACACAGACCTGTTGACACCGCCACGGAAGGGACACCCCGATGACGACGACCACGACGCCACGGACCGACACCACCCAGCTCACCCCGGCCGGGCTGGCCGTCGAGCTCGAGCAGGAGTGGGCCGACAATCCTCGTTGGGCAGGTGTCCAGCGCCGCTACTCCGCCGAGGACGTGATCCGGCTGCGTGGCTCGGTGGTCGAGGAGCACACCCTGGCCCGGCGCGGCGCCGAGCGTCTCTGGGAGGCCATCCAGACGAAGTCCTTCGTCCGCGCCCTGGGCGCGCTGACCGGCAACCAGGCCGTCCAGATGGTCAAGGGCGGGCTGGAGGCCATCTACCTGTCCGGCTGGCAGGTCGCCGCCGACGCCAACCTGGCCGGCGAGACCTACCCCGACCAGAGCCTCTACCCGGCCAACTCCGTCCCCGCCGTGGTCCGCCGGATCAACAACGCCCTCAAGCGCGCCGATCAGATCGCCTGGATGGAGCAGGACGGAGACGTCGACCCTATCGACTGGTTCGCGCCGATCGTCGCCGACGCCGAGGCCGGCTTCGGCGGGCCGCTCAACGCCTTCGAGCTGATGAAGTCGATGATCGCCGCCGGCGCCGCCGGCGTGCACTGGGAGGACCAGCTGGCCTCGGAGAAGAAGTGCGGCCACCTGGGCGGCAAGGTCCTGGTCCCCACCGGACAGCACGTGCGCACCCTGAACTCCGCGCGCCTGGCCGCCGACGTCCTCGGCGTGCCCTCGCTCGTCATCGCCCGCACCGACGCCCTCGCCGCGGACCTGCTGACCAGCGACGTCGACGAGATCGACCAGCCGTTCACCACCGGCGAGCGCACCTCCGAGGGCTTCTACCGGGTCCGCAACGGCATCGAGCCGGTGCTGGCCCGGGCCAAGGCCTACGCGCCCTACGCCGACCTCATCTGGGTCGAGACCGGCACCCCCGACCTCGGCCTGGCGCGCGAGTTCGCGCAGGAGCTGCACAAGGACTTCCCGGACCAGAAGCTGGCCTACAACTGCAGCCCCTCCTTCAACTGGAAGGCGGCGCTGTCCGACCAGGAGATCGCCGAGTTCCAGGACCGCCTGGGCGACCTGGGCTACGCCTTCCAGTTCATCACGCTGGCCGGCTTCCACTCGCTCAACCACGGCATGTTCCACCTGGCGCACGAGTACTCCCGCAGCGGCATGACGGCCTACGTCGAACTGCAGGAGGCCGAGTTCGCCGACGCCGACCGCGGCTACACCGCGGTGCGCCACCAGGCGGAGGTCGGCACCGGCTACTTCGACGCGGTGAGCACCGCGGTCAACCCCGACTCCTCGACCACGGCGCTGTCCGGCTCCACCGAGGCCCAGCAGTTCCACCACTGACCCGCCGGCGCCAACACCGGGCACCCCGTCGACAACCGTCGGCCCGCACAGGGAGGATGGACCCGTGAACAGTTCCAGCAGCTATGTCACCCACCTGCTCGACGAGGAGGGCCAGGCGGCCCTCGACGCCCTGGAGCGCGCCACGCGAGAAGAGCGGCACACGCTCCTCGCGGCACGCAAGGAGCTGGCGCGCCGGGTGCGCGACGGGGCCGACCTGGCCCAGCTCGAGGAGACCCGCTCGATCCGCGAGGACACGACGTGGCAGGTGACACCCCCGCCGGCCGACCTCACCCACCGGCTCGTCGAGCTGGCCACCCCGGCGACGGCCGAGGCCGCCAAGGCCGCGATGGCGGTCGGGACCGACGTCTGGGTCGCCGACCTCGAGGACATGCTGGTCCCGACCCCGGCCCGGCTGCTGGCCGCCCACCGGGTCATCGAGGAGGTCGCCGCCACCCGGACCGGCGACGCCGCGCCGCGCGTGCCCACGCTCATGGTGCGCCCGCGGGGGCTCCACCTGCCCGAGGCTCACGTGGTCGTCGACGGCGCCCCGGCCAGCGCCTCCGTCGTCGACGTCTTCCTCTTCCTGGCCCGCAGCGGCCGCCGTCTGATCGACAACGGCAGCGGTCCCTACCTCTACCTGCCCAAGCTGGAGTCGTGGCAGGAGGCCCTCTGGTGGGAGGGGCTCCTCGCCCGGGCCGAGACGGCGCTCGACCTGCCCGTGGGATCGACGAAGGTGAGCGTGCTGGTCGAGACCGTCCAGGCGGCATACCAGCTGGAGGAGATCGTCCACGCGCTGCGCGAGCGGGTGACCGGGCTGACCGCCGGCCGGTGGGACTACGTCTTCTCCTACCTGCGGGCCTACGGGCACCGGACCGAGTGCGGGCTGCCCGACCTGGACGGCTTCACGATGAACACCCGCTTCCTGCGCACCTACACCGAGGTCATCGTGCGCACCTGCCACCGGCGCGGCGTCCAGGCGCTCGGCGGTCCGATCTCGCTGTCGGCGAGCGGCCCCTTCGACGAGTCGGTCGCCATGACGCACGCCCGGATCACCCGTGACAAGTCGCGCGAGGCCTCCCAGGGTTTCGACGGCGCCTGGGCCCTGCACCCGGCCCTGGTGCCGGTGGTGCGCGCGCCCTTCGAGGCCCGCGACGAGCGTGCCGGTGCCTCCACCGCGCCCCGGCACCCCGCGGACCCCTCCGTCGACGTGCCGGTCGACCCGCTGGCCCTGCGCGACGTGGGGACGCTGGCCGGCAGCGCCACCCTCACCGGTATGCGGACCGCGCTGCGGTCCTCGCTGGCCTACCTCACCGGGTGGCTCGCCGGTGAGGGCACGGCCGTCATCTCCGGCCACATCGAGGACTTCGGCACGGTCGAGCTGGCCCGGATGCAGCTGTGGCAGTGGATGGCGCACGGCAAGCGCTTCGCCGAGGGCCCCACGATGTCGACCCGGCTGCTGGACCGGATGCTGGAGGACGAGATCGCCCTGCTGCGCCGGCGCGGCGCCCGGGACGACCTGCTCCAGCACGCGGTCACGCTGCTGCGCGGCGCGGTCGTGGCGGAAGAGCCGCCGGCCTTCCTGTCGGTGCTGGCCTACGAGGTGCTGCTGACGCTCAGGGAGCACACCGCCGCCGCGGCCTGAGGGGCCCGGCCGCGCCTCAGCCGCGGGCGCCGGAGCGCTCGTGGCTGTGCCCGCGCAGGATGACGCGGTAGGGGTCGGCCATGGTGCGCACGTCCTCGCGCGGGTCGTCCCGGTAGACGACGAGGTCGGCCGACTCCCCCTCGGCGATGCCGGGCCGGCCCAGCCAGACCCGTGCGTCCCAGGTGGCGGCGCCGATCGCCTCGAGGTTCGACATACCTGCGCGCGTCAGGGCCTCCACCTCGTGAGCGACCAGCCCGTGCGGCAGCTGGCCCCCGGCGTCGGTGCCCACGTAGACCCGCACGCCTGCCTCCCGCGCCTTCGCCACCGTCTGGTAGCGACGCTCGTAGAGCTCCATCATGTGGTCGGCGTAGGTCGCGAACTTGCCCCGGCCGGCCTCGGCGAACGCCGGGAAGTTGTCGATGTTGACCAGGGTCGGGACGATCGCGATGTCCTGCCGGGCGAAGGTGTCGATGGTGTCGTCGGTCAGGCCGGTGGCGTGCTCGATGCAGTCCGTGCCGGCAGCCGCGAAGTCCTCCAGCGACTGCTCCCCGAAGCAGTGGGCGGTCACCCGGGCGCCCTCCTCGTGCGCGGCCGCGATCGCGTCGGTGAGCACGTCCACCGGCCAGCAGGTGCCCAGGTCGCCGGTCTCCCGGTCGATCCAGTCGCCGACCAGTTTGACCCACCCGTCGCCGGCCCGTGCCTCCTGCCGGACGTACTCGACGAGGTCCTCCGGCTCGATCTCCCAGGCGAAGTTGCGCAGGTAGCGCCGTGTCCGCGCGATGTGCCGCCCGGCCCGGATGAGCCGCGGCAGGTCCTCCCGCTCCTGCACCCAGCGGGTGTCGGCCGGGCTGCCGGCGTCGCGCAGCAGCAGCGCCCCGGCGTCGCGGTCGGCGAGCGCGTGCTCCTCGGCGCGGGCCGGGTCGACCGCGCCGTGCGCCTCGAGCCCGACGTGACAGTGCGCGTCGACCAGGCCGGGCACGGCATACCCCTCGACGGTCTCGACCTGCCCGACGGTCGGCCGGGTGAGGCTGACGACCCCGTCGATCACCCACAGCTCCTCGAGCACCTCCTCGGGGCCGACCAGGACCTGTCCACGGATGTGCAGCGCCGGTGCGCTCATCTCGCCTCCTCGCGGGGGGTTTGCGGTCCTGCCAGGCTATCGGCCGACGCGCGTGGCGGCTCGTAGACTCCCGACGTGGCCGCCGCCCCGCACCCGCCCGTCGCCCGCGTCGACCTGGCGCAGCTGCTGCGCCGGGCCGCGGACGGCCGCTTCCCGCAGACCGACGGCGGGTTCTCCCGCGCCGCGCCCTGGCGGCCCGGGGTCGAGGCGGCGGTCGCCTTCACGGGTCACGCGGTGATGGTCGTGGCCGAGGACGTGGACGACGGGAGGCTGGTGGGTCTGGGCGTGCACGGCTACGGCGGTGCGCACGACCCGCGGACCACGCTCGCGCTGGTCGGTGCCGGCAAGGTCGGCGTGCTGGACGTCCTGCTCCTCGGACGCGGTACCGGTGGTGGAGGCCGGCTCGTGGCACGCCCCGACCTGGCCTCCACCGAGCGCGCCCGGCACGCTGCGCAGTGGCGCGACGACGTCCGGGTGCACGGCCTGCCGGACCGCTCCAGCACCTCCCTGGCCACGCTGTCGCGAGGCGTCGGCGGGCTGCCCGAGGTCGGCCTGCACGATGCGGACGACGCCGCCGACGAGCTCCTCCACGGCGTGCTGGCCCTCGTGCCGCCCGGTGACGTCGTCGTCGCCTCGGTCACCCCGGGGAACGCCCGCTCGCTGCGCTTCTTCCTGCGGCACGGCTTCGTCCCTGTGGGCAGCGTCCAGCAGTGGAAGCCGCACCGTCCTGCACGCTCGACTCCTGTGGACCACCACGGAAGGTCCCCGGATCCCTCGCCCGCGGCGCCTGATCAGGCCAGCACGCCAGCGGCACGCGCCGGCCCGGCGTAGGCGTCGGCGAGCGTGGCGACGGTCTCGTGGGCGTTGAGCCCGCTCGGGTTCGGCACCACCCACAGCCTGGCCCCCTCGAACGGCTCGGGCTGCTCGCCCGCCACCGCACCGCGCACGCCGAACGCGCTCCGGTATGCCGTGATGCCGGCCACCGCGACCACGCCCGGCCGCGCTCGGCGCACCGTCTCGCGCAGGCGCTCCCCTCCCTCGCGCAGCTCGGCCGCGGTCAGCTCGTCGGCGCGGGCCGTGGCCCGCCGGACCAGGTTGGTGATCCCGATCCCGCGACCGCGCAGGTGGGCACGGTCGTCGTCGGTCATGCCCGCGGAGGGGTCCACGCGCCGGTCGATGACGCCGGCCGTCAGCAGCGCCGGGTAGAACCGGTTGCCCGGGTGGGCGAAGTGGGTCTGCGTCGCGGCCGTCCACAGGCCGGGGTTGATGCCGACGAAGAGCAGCCTCAGCGGCGTGCCGCCGTCCGTCGCCAGCAGGTCCGGCACCTGCGCGCCGCGGAAGGAAGCCAGCTCGTCGCGGGTGAAGCTGCGTCGCGACGGGTCGCTCACGGCCACGCCGGCGGCTCCGGCGGGCCCCCCGCGGCGGGCGGTGCCGGCGGAACGGCGTCGGCCGGATCCACACCGACCTGGTCCCAGGCGGACCGCAGCGCGGACTCGACCTCGGAGCCTTCTCCATACCTCGTGGTGGCCGAGACGAGGGTCGCGGCGGCGAACCCGGCGAAGCTGACGTCCCGGGGCACCAGACCCCGGGTGGTCATGGTGTCGTACCAGACCTGCCCGGCCCGCTCCCACGAGTGTCCGCCCAGCGCCGTGGCGAACAGGTAGAAGGCGTGGTTGGGGATGCCGGAGTTGATGTGCACGCCGCCGTTGTCGTTGTCAGCGTCGTGGGGAAGCACGACGTAGCCGGCCATGGTCGCCGGCTGCGGGTCCTTGCCGAGCACCGGGTCGTCGTAGGCCGTGCCCGGCGCCGCCATCGAGCGCAGCGCGACGCCCTGCACCTTGTCGGTGAAGACGCCGACGCCGATGAGCCAGTCGGCCTCCTCGGCGGTCTGGCCGAGCACGCGCTGGCGCACCATCGAGCCCCACACGTCGGAGGCGGACTCGTTGAGCGCCCCGGACTGGCCGACGTAGGTCAGGCCGGCGGTGTACTGGGTCAGGCCGTGCGCGAGCTCGTGGCCGATCACGTCCACACTCTGGGTGAAGCCGTTGAAGTAGATCCCGTCACCGTCGCCGAAGACCATCTGTTCGCCGTCCCAGAAGGCGTTGTCGTAGCTCTGGGCGTAGTGCACGCTCCCCACCAGCGGCAGACCCTGACCGTCGAGGGAGTCTCGGCCGAAGACCTCCGCGAGCAGGTGCCAGGTGGCTCCCAGCCCGTCGTAGGCCTGGTCCACGGCGGTGTCCCCGCTGGCCTGCCCTCCCTCCTCGCGGACGAGCACCCCCGGCAGCGTGGTGCCGTGCTGCGCGTCGTGCACCGAGCGCTGCGGGGTGGCGTCCGCGGGCACGGCGCGCTCGGTCGGCGCCGGCGCGCTCTGCGCACGGCTCTGCAGGGGCCACGCGACGATGGCCTGACCGCCGCTCGGGCGACGGCCCTGTGGCCAGCGGGTCGCGGTCAGCTCGCGCCGCTGCCGCACCGTCATGCTGTCGCGCAGCGCGAACCGCACCGCCTCGGCGAGCGAGGGCTCGGCCTGCGCCAGCCGGAGCAGCAGGTAGGGCGGGACGATCGAGCAGTGCGGGTGCGACGTCATACCGGCACTCTGGCACGCACCACCGACAGCGTCCTGTCGGCTCAGGCCTCCGCGAGCAGCTCGCGCACGCGCGGGAGCACCTGCGTGCCGTAGAGCTCGATCGAGCTCATCAGCTGGCTGTGCGGCATCGGCCCGTTGGCGTACTTCAGGTCGAAGCGGTCCAGCTTCAGCGCCCGCACGGTCGCCGCGATCTTCTGCGCGACGGTCTCCGGGGAGCCGACGTAGAGCGAGCCGTGGGTGATCTCGCCGTGGTACTCGTCCAGGCCGACCGGCCCCCAGCCGCGCTCCGCGCCGATCCGGTCGCGGTTGACCTTGAAGTGCGGGTAGAGCTGCTCGCGCGCCAGCTCGTCGGTCGCGGCGACGTGGCCGGGCGAGTGGACGGCGACGGGCAGCCGCGGCGCACCGCTCTCCTCGAGCAGCCGCCGGTAGAGGTCGGCGAACGGCACGAAGCGCTGCGCCGGACCGCCGATGATCGCGAGCATCAGCGGGATCCGGTAGGACGCCGCCCGCACCACGCTCTGCGGGGACCCGCCGACCGCGATCCAGGTGCTCAGCCGCCCGGACCCGGTCTTGGGCCAGACCTCCTGGTCGACCAGCGGCGGTCGGATCGTGCCCTCCCAGGACACCGGGCCCTCGTCCAGCACCCGGGTGAACAGGTCCAGCTTCTCGGCGAAGAGCGTCTCGTAGTCCCGTAGGTCGAAGCCGAACAGCGGGAAGGACTCGGTGAACGAGCCACGGCCCAGGACCACCTCGGCGCGACCGTCGCTCAGCGCGTCGACGGTGGAGAAGCGTTCGAAGACGCGGACCGGGTCGTCCGAGCTGAGGACGGTGACGGCGGAGCCGAGCAGGATGCGCTCGGTGCGCGTCGCCATGCCCGCGAGGACGACGTCGGGGGCGCTCACCGCGAAGTCGGAGCGGTGGTGCTCCCCCACCCCGAAGGAGTCGATCCCGACCTGGTCGGCCAGCACCGCCTGCTCGACGAGGTCGCGGATCACCCGGGCGCCGGTCTGCGGCGTCCCGTCGTCGGTGAGCGTGATGTCGCCGAAGGTGTCCAGCCCCAGCTCGACGGTCATGTCGGTTCCTCTCCTCGGATGGTCAGTTGACGCGTCAACAACCCGAGGATGTGCGGTGTTCCCCGCTAGTTCTTGCCGTCCTCCTTGAGGAACTTCTCGAAGCCGGCGGGCAGCTTGAGGCCGGAGAGCTCCCCGGCGTCGCCTCCGTCCGCCCCGGGCTGGCCCAGCGCACCGGCGCCGAAGGCGTTCTCCAGCGAGGACTGCCGCGCCGACTCCGCCTTTTGGGCCGCCTCGCGCTCCTGCTGGGCGCGCTTGGCCGGGTTGCCGGACCTGCCCTTCTTCTTCGGGGCCGGCCTGCCGCGCCTGCCGCCGCCGGGGCCACCCATGCCCGGCATCCCGGGCATCCCGGGGATGCCGCCGCCCTTCTTGAGCTGGCGCATCATCTTCTGCGCCTCGCCGAAGCGCTCGAGCAGCTGGTTGACCTCGCTGGGCGAGACCCCCGAGCCGCGGGCGATGCGTGCCCGGCGCGAGCCGTTGATCTGCTTGGGGTGGTTGCGCTCGAAGGGGGTCATCGAGCGGACCATGGCCTCGACCCGGTCGAACTCCCGCTCGTCCAGGGCGTCGAGCTGGGCACGCATGCCCTGCATACCGGGCATCATGCCGAGCATCTGCTTCAGCGAGCCCATCCGCTTGATCGCGGCCATCTGCTCGAGGAAGTCGTCGAAGGTGAAGTCCTCGTCGGCGAGGAACTTGCGGGTCATCTCCCGCGCCTGCACCTGGTCGAAGGCCTGCTCGGCCTGCTCGATGAGCGTCAGGACGTCGCCCATGTCCAGGATGCGCGAGGCCATCCGGTCGGGGTGGAAGAGCTCGACGTCCTTGACGCCCTCGCCGGTGGAGGCGTACATGATCGGCCTGCCGGTCACGCTGGCCACCGACAGTGCGGCACCACCGCGGGCGTCGCCGTCCAGCTTGGTGAGCACCGAGCCGGTGATCCCCACGCCGTCGGCGAAGGCCTTGGCCGTCTCCACCGCGGCCTGGCCGATCATCGCGTCGATGACGAAGAGCACCTCGTCGGCGTCGGTCTCGACCCGGATGTCGTGCGCCTGGCGCATGAGCTCCACGTCGACCGCGAGCCGGCCGGCGGTGTCGATGATGAGGATGTCGTTGCCCCTGCGCCGGGCCTCCTCGACGCCGTCGACGGCGACGTCGACCGGGTCGCCGAAGGAGCGGGTCCCCTCCCCCGACTCCAGCGCGGCGTCGTGGCCGAAGACGTTGCCGCGCTCCGGGGCGAAGACCGGGACGCCGGCCCGCTCGCCGACGACCTCCAGCTGGGTGACCGCGTTGGGCCTCTGCAGGTCGGCCGCGACGAGCATCGGCGTGTGGCCCTGGCCCTTGAGCAGGTGCGCGAGCTTGCCCGCGAAGGTCGTCTTGCCCGAGCCCTGCAGGCCGGCGAGCATGATCACCGTCGGCGGGTTCTTGGCCAGCTGGAGGCGACGGGTCTGGCCGCCGAGGATCCCGACGAGCTCCTCGTTGACGATCTTGACGACCTGCTGGGCAGGGTTGAGCGCCTGGTGCACCTCGGCACCGAGGGCGCGTTCGCGCACGCTCCCGGTGAACTGCTTGACGACGGGGAGCGCGACGTCGGCGTCGAGGAGCGCGATCCGGATGTCGCGGATCGTCGCGTTGACGTCGGACTCTGTGACGGTGCCCTTGCGCTTGAGGTTCTTGAAGGTCAGCGTCAGACGGTCGGAGAGACTGGTGAACACCCGGCAAGGATACGTTGAGCAGATGAACGCCCCGGTCTCCGCCGTCCGCCGCCGTCTGTCCCGCTCCCTGCGCGACCGGGTGGCGGGCCCGGACGCCGAGCGCAGGGCGCACGCCATCTGGCTGGCCCCGGGCGAGCGCCGCTTCGCCCCCGACGACCCCATCTGCCGGGTGCAGGGCCATGCAGGCATGTATGCCGGGGGCATCCGCGCCCTGCTCCTACAGTCGCTCCACCCGTTGGCGATGGCCGGGGTCGGGGAGCACTCGGGCTACCGGGACGACCCGTGGGGCCGGCTGCAGCGCACCAGCGAGTTCATCGCGATGACGACCTTCGGGCCGGTCAAGGCGGCCGAGCGGCTCATCGACCGGATCAACCGGGTCCACGAGACCGTGACCGGCACCGACCGGCAGGGGCGGGCCTACTCGGCCACCGACCCGCACCTGCTGGCCTGGGTGCACGTCGCCGAGATCGACAGCTTCCTGACCGGCCACCAGCGCTACTCCCGCACACCGCTGACCCCCGCCGAGGCCGACACCTACGTCGACCAGGCCTCCTACGTCGCCGGCCGGCTCGGCGTCCTGGACCCGCCGCGGACGGTGGCCGAGCTGGGGAGCCAGCTCGCGGCATACCGTCCAGAGCTGGAGACCACGCCGGGCGCGCTGGACGTCGTGCGTTTCCTGCTGCGCGAGCCGCCGCTGCCGGTGGTGGCCAGGCCGGGGTTCTGGCTGCTGGCGGCCGGCGCGATCGACATGCTGCCGGACTACGCCCGCAAGATGCTCGGCCTGGGGCTGCCCGGCCGGCTCGGGGCCCTCGACCCCGTGGCGCTGCGCGCGGTGGCCGGCCCGCTGGGTCGTGTGGGCACCGGCGCGATCGCCTGGGCCCTCGGTGACCCGTCCGAGCCTCGCAACGCCCCCGTCAGCGTGCGGCGCGCGGGGCACGGCGGCGACTGAGCGACGACCCGGGGCCACCGGCGAACCGACGTGCAGGAATGCCGTGACACGGACGTACGCGGGAGTACCGCCGGGTCACGGCATTTCCGCACGAGGGTTCTCGCGGGCCTGTCAGCCGACGACTCCTCCAATCGGCTTCCGCGACCCGCTCCGGGCCTCGCTCGTCCCTCGCTCGTGTCCTCGCGGGCCTGTCAGCCGACGACTCCTCCGGTCGGCTTCCGCGACCCGCTCCGGGCCTCGCTCGTCCCTCGCTCGTGTCCTCGCGGGCCTGTCAGCCGACGACTCCTCCGGTCGGCTTCCGCGACCCGCTCCGGGCCTCGCTCGTCCCTCGCTCGTGTCCTCGCGGGCCTGTCAGCCGACGATGGCCCCGACGAACGCCTCCGGGTCGAAGGGCGCCAGGTCGTCCGGGCCCTCGCCCAGTCCGATGAGCTTGACCGGGACGCCGAGCTTGCGCTGGACGTTGACCACGATGCCGCCCTTGGCGGTGCCGTCCAGCTTGGTCAGCACGATGCCGGTGATCGCGACCTGCTTGGCGAACTCCTCAGCCTGGCGCATGCCGTTCTGCCCGGTGGTGGCGTCCAGGACGAGCAGCACCTCGCCCACCGGTGCCAGCTTCTCGACGACGCGCTTGATCTTGCCCAGCTCGTCCATCAGGCCACGCTTGGTGTGCAGCCGGCCGGCGGTGTCGATGATCACCACGTCCGACTCCAGCTCGATGCCACCCTTGACCGCCTCGTAGGCCACCGACGCGGGGTCGGCGCCCTCCTGGTGGGAACGCACGGTCGGGACACCGACCCGCTCGCCCCAGGTGGTCAGCTGCTCGGCGGCCGCAGCACGGAAGGTGTCGGCCGCGCCGAAGAGCACGTCCTTGTCCTCGGCCACGAGCACCCGTCCCAGCTTGCCGACGGTCGTGGTCTTGCCGGTGCCGTTGACGCCGACGACGAGGATGACGGCGGGATGCCCGTCCTCGCGGCTGGCCGCGATGCGCCGATCCATGGTCGGGTCTACCAGCCGGAGCAGGTCGTCGTGCAGCCACCGGCGGACCTGGTCGGGGTCGGTGGTGCCGTCGACCTTGACCTGCGTGCGCAGCGAGTCGACGAGCTCCTGCGTCGCCTCGACACCGAGGTCGGAGGCCAGGAGCGTGTCCTCCACGTCCTCCCAGTCGCCCTCGTCCAGCCCGCCTCGGGAGAGCAGCCCGAGCAGGACGTTGCCGATCGCCGAGTTGGACCGCGCCAGGCGTGCCCGTAGCCGCTGGAGCCGCCCGCGGGCCGACTCCGGCCGCTCGAGCGAGGGAACCTCCGGCTCGGTCGGCGCCTCCGGCTCGACGGCGACGCCGCCACCGCGGTTCTCGACCTCCTCCTCGGAGGTACGTCCGGGAGCCAGGACGTCGCCCGAGGCCTCGGTGCGGTCCACCCGTGGCGGGCGGGGAGCGGACTTGGGTCCCGACCTCCCGCCGCCGCGGAACAGCGCCACCAGGACGGCCAGGCCGCCCAGGACGACGACGGTGACGAGAGTCAGGATCTCCCAGAGCTGATCGATCGGTCCCACGAGGGCAAGTCTCCCAGACGGTGGCGGTTAGGGCCGACCTGGCGGTGCGCCGCTCCACCACGGCTGCGCACCCCGGTCGTCGGTCGGACCCGATGAGGGAAGGAGGAAGAAGAAGGTTCGGCGGGACGCGACGCGCAGGACGCGTGCGGTCCGAAGAGTCAGCTCGCGGCGCGGTAGCCGTCCTGGCCGTCGCGCTCGGCGACCACCGTGGCTTCGGCCTGCGGCTCGTCGCCCGCGGGCCCGGCATCGGCCACGTCACCGCTGCTGCGGCGATCGGCGCCCCTCTCCGGAAGCCGGGCGGCCAGGTCGCGGGTGCGCTCGGCGGCGGAGCGCCCGAGCCGCTCGCCGCGGTGCCGCACCTTGTCGGTGGTACGGCGCGCCCCGGCGATCAGCTCCTCGCCCTCGGCGGTCCAGAACTCGCCACGACCCTCGCGCCGGGCCTCGAGGAGCACGTAGCCGACGATGCCCAGACCGACGGCGACGCAGAAGAGGATGGCAAGGAAGAGGGCGAGCATGGGACCAGTGTGGCAAGAGCGCAGGGCCAACCACGAATCGCCCGACGGCGTGTCTCTCAGCAGGGACGGTCCACCCCGGCTCACGCGCGCGCCTGCTCGGGACTGCGGTCCATCTCCGCGCCCGCGGCAGCGTCCGAAGCCTCCGCGATGCCGGCACCGTCCTCGGGGTCCGGCACGGCACTCCCCGCGGTGACCGGTCCGGCCGCGCCCTGCGGCGTCACGTCCTTGACCCGCTGGCTCACCACCGTCGTCACGCCGTCGCCCTGCATCGAGACGCCGTAGAGCGCGTCGGCGACCTCCATCGTGCGCTTCTGGTGGGTGATGACGATGAGCTGGCTGGAGTCGCGCAGCTCCTCGAAGAGCGTGATCAGCCGGCCCAGGTTGGTGTCGTCCAGCGCCGCCTCGACCTCGTCCATGATGTAGAACGGGCTCGGCCGTGCCTTGAAGATCGCCACCAGCAGCGCCACCGCCGTCAGCGACCGCTCGCCGCCGGAGAGCAGCGAGAGCCGCTTGATCTTCTTGCCCGGCGGCCGCGCCTCGACCTCGATGCCGGTGGTGAGCATGTCGTCGGGGTCGGTCAGCGTGATCCGCCCCTCGCCACCGGGGAACAACCGGGAGAACACCCGCTCGAACTGCTCGGCCGTGTCGTGGAAGGCCTGGGTGAAGACCTGCTCGACCCGCTCGTCGACCTCCTTGACGATCTCCAGCAGGTCCGCCTTGGAGCGACGCAGGTCCTCGACCTGCTCGGCCAGGAAGGTATGGCGTTCCTCCAGCGCCGCGAACTCCTCCAGCGCCAGGGGGTTGACCCGCCCCAGCTGGGCCAGCCGGCGCTCGGCCGCCCGCAGCCGCTTGTCCTGCACCTCGCGCACGAACGGCGCCGGCTCGGGCCGCTCCGCCTCGTCGGCGGGGTCGTCTGGCCCGGCGATGTGCGGGATGAGCCGGTGCGGGCCGTACTCCTCGACCAGGGTCGCCGGGTCGACGCCGAGCTCCTCGACCGCACGGGTCTGGAGCGCCTCGATCCGCAGCCGCTGCTCGGCGCGGGCGATCTCGTCGGCGTGCACGGAGTCGGTCAGGTCGCGCAGCTCGGCGGCCAGCTCCTGGGCCCGGGACCGGGCCGCGGCCAGCTGCTGGTCGCGCTCGGCCTGCCGCGCGCGGGCGACCTCCCGCTCCTGCTCCGCCTGCGCCACCAGGTGCCCCACCCGCTCGACGAGGTATGCCGCTGCGCTCCCGACCGCCTCCGCGGTGCGGCGCTCCTCGGCCCGGCGGGCGCGGCGCCGGGCCGCGCGCTCGCGGGCAGCGAGCTCGTTGCGGGCCGCCGCCTCGAGGCCGTCGGCCCGTCCGGCGAGCGCCCGGGCCCGCTCCTCCTGGGTGCGCAGCGCCAGCCGGGCCTCGGTCTCGGCGCTGCGGGCGCGGGCGGCCGCCTCGGCCAGCCGCTCCCGCTCGTCGGTGTCCGGCTCGGTCGTCTCCCCGCTCTCGGCGGCGACCGACTCGGCGTCGGTGAGACGCTGCTCCAGCTCGGCCAGCTCGGCGCGGGTGGCCTCCAGCCCCTGCTCGGCGGTGGTGATCGCCGAGGACGTGCGCTCGTGCTCGGCGCGGGCCGAGCGCATGACCTGCCCCAGCTGGGCCAGCTGCTCGGCGACCGCGGTCATCCGGGCGTCGGAGTCGTGCAGGGCCTCGAGGGCGGCGTCCTCGCGCTCCTCGGCCTGCTCCAGCGCCTCCCGGGCGGTCCGCAGCGCGAACGTCGCCCGCTCGGCCCGGGCGGAGGCCCCGTCGATCCCTGCGCGCGCCTCGTCGAGCGCGGACTGCAGCTCGAGCAGGCTGGGCGCCGCGCTCGACCCGCCGCGCGCCCAGCCGGGCCCGTAGACGTCGCCCTGCTCGGTGACGACCGTGACGCCGTCGACCTCGTGCAGCAGGCGGAGCGCGTCGTCCTCGGACCCGACGAGCGCGACGCGGGCCAGCAGCCCGGTCACGGCGTGGGCCAGCCCGGCGTCGTCGGTGCCGACCGCGTCGGCGGCCCACCCGGCATACCCGGGCAGGGACGGCCAGCCCGAGCGGTCGACCTCGGGCGCGGCGTCGGGCACGAGCAGCCCGGCACGGCCCTGGTCCTGCTCGCGCAGCCAGCCCAGCGCCCGGCGGGCGGGCTCCAGCCCGTCGACGACGAGCGCCTCCCCCGCCCAGCCCAGGGCGGCGGCGACCGCGGCCTCCCGGCCGGGCTCGACGCGCAGCCGGTCGGCCAGCGTGCCCCGCACGCCGCCCACCGTGTCCGCGCCCAGCAGCGCGCTCGCGCCGTCGGTGCGGCGCAGGCTCAGCGAGAGCGCCTCGACGCGCGCCTGGAGCGTGCCCTGCTCGGCCTGCGCCGAGCGCAGCTCCTCGGTCAGCGAGGCGACCTGCTCCTCGGCCGCGGTCCGGGCCGCCTCGGCGCTCTCGTGCTCGGCGTCCAGGCCCTCCTCGCCGTCCTCGACGTCCAGGACGGTGCTCTCCAGCGCGGCGAAGTCCTGCTCGGCGGCGCCGGCGCGCTCGTCCACCGACGCGGCGGCGGCGCGCAGGCGCTCGATCTCGCCCTCACCGGCCTCGATCCGCGAGCGCTTGGCCGCGACCTGGCCGGCGAGCCGCGCCAGCCCCTCCCGACGGTCGGCGGCGGCGCGGGCGAGGCGCTGGAGCCGCGACTGCTCCTCGGCGTGGGCGGCCTCGGCGGCGCCCCGCTCCTCCGCGGCCTCCTCCAGCGCCCGGGAGAGGTCGGCGACGCGGGTGAGCAGCGCGGTCTCCTCGGCCCGGACCTGCTCGGCCCGGGCGCGCAGCTGCTCGGGGTCGCCGCCGCGGTGGTCACCGGACCCCCCGTGTTCCTGGCCCCGCAGCTCCTCCTCCTCGGCGCCCAGGAGCCGCACCCGCTCGGCGGACAGGTCGCGCAGGGCGCGCAGGCGCTCGAGGGATGAGGACAGGGAGTACCACCGGTCCTGCACCTCGGTCAGCGCCGGGCTGGCCTCGGCGCGCTCGCGCTCCAGCTCCAGCACCATGGCCTCGGCGGCCTCCACGCCCTCCTGCACGGCGGCCCTCCGGCGGACCAGCGCCTGCTCGTCGGCGATCTCCTGCTCCAGGGTGCTGGTCAGCTGGACGAGGTCGTCGGCCAGGATCCGCAGCCGGGCGTCGCGCACCTCGGCCTGGATCGTCGCAGCCCGCCGGGCGGTCTCCGCCTGGCGGCCCAGCGGCCCGAGCTGGCGGCGGATCTCGGTGACGAGGTCGGTCAGCCGGGTGAGGTTGCCCTCCATCGTGTCCAGCTTGCGCAGCGCGCGCTCCTTGCGCTTGCGGTGCTTCAGGACGCCCGCGGCCTCCTCGATGAAGCCGCGCCGCTCCTCCGGCGTGGCCCGCAGCACCGCGTCCAGCTGCCCCTGGCCGACGATGACGTGCATCTCCCGGCCGATGCCGGAGTCGGAGAGCAGCTCCTGGACGTCCAGCAGCCGGCAGCCGGTCCCGTTGATCGCGTACTCCGAGCCGCCGGAGCGGAACATCGTCCGGGTGATCGTCACCTCGGTGTAGTCGATCGGCAGCGCCCCGTCGGTGTTGTCGATCGTCATCGACACCTCGGCGCGGCCCAGCGGCGGGCGGCCCGAGGTGCCGGCGAAGATGACGTCCTCCATCTTGCCGCCGCGCAGGCTCTTGGCCCCCTGCTCCCCCATCACCCAGGCGAGCGCGTCGACGACGTTGGACTTGCCCGAGCCGTTGGGCCCCACGATGCAGGTGATGCCGGGCTCCAGGCGCATGGTCGTCGCGGAGGCGAACGACTTGAACCCCTTGAGGGTCAGGCTCTTGACGTACACGCGGGCTGGCTTCTCACGGTCGGCGACGGTGGCTTGGTGGGCGCCACACTACCCGCGAGGTATGCCGTTCCCCGGCAACCGGCGCCACCCCCGTCGACCCCTCAGCGCTCGACGAAGCCGGTCAGCCCGGGCCGCGGCGCGTGCCGCTGGACGACGACGGCGTCCACCCGACCGGGCCTGGAGCGCGTGGACGGGTCCTCGCGGAGCAGGTCGACGAGCGCCTCGACGTCCGCCTCCTCACCCTGGGCGAGCACCTCCACCCGCCCGTCCGCCAGGTTGCGGGCGTGCCCGACCAGACCGAGCTCCAGGGCCCGCGCCCGTGTCCACCAGCGGAATCCGACACCCTGGACGCGGCCGCGGACGAAGACCAGTGCGCGCTCCATACCCGCGAGGCTACGGTGGGAGGGTGAGCACGGCATACCCGCCCATCGTCGACCGACCGGTGCGCTGGGGGCTGCTCGGCGCCGGGTCGATCGCCCCCGCCCTCGTCCGTGCGGTCGCCTCGACCTCCGGCGGCGAGGTGGTCGCGGTCGCGGCCCGCGACGGCGCCCGGGCGCAGGCCTTCGCCGACGAGCACGGCGTCCCGCGCGCCTGGGGCAGCTACGCCGAGCTGCTCGCCGACGACGGGGTGGACGTCGTCTACATCTCCTCGACCCACCCCCACCACGCGGCGCAGGCGCTGGACTGCCTCGCGGCCGGCAAGCACGTCCTCGTCGAGAAGCCGATCACGCTCACCGTCCGCGACACCGAGGCGGTGCTGGACCGCGCCCGGGCCCGGGGCCTGTTCGCGATGGAGGCGATGTGGACCCGCTGCCTGCCGCTGGTGCGCGAGCTGCTGGGCCGCGTGCGCTCCGGCGAGCTGGGGCAGGTCCGGTCGGTCTTCGCCGCGTTCACGGTGCCGTTCGGGTATGACGAGTCGCACCGCCTCTTCGACCTCGCCAACGGCGGCGGCGCCCTCATGGATCTCGGCGTCTACCCGGTCACGCTCGCGCACCTGCTCGCCGGCCACCCGACCGACGTGCAGGTCATCGGCAGCACCGTGCCCACGGGTGCCGACGACCAGGTCGGGCTGCAGTGGCGCAGCGAGGACGGCGTCCTGGTCCAGGTGCTGTGCGACTCCCAGAGCCACGGCGCCTCGCGCACGGTCGTGCGCGGCACCGGCGGCTGGATCGAGGTCCACGGACCGGTCAACGACCCCGAGTCCTTCACGGTGCACCGCGCCGGCGACGGCCCCGAGCAGGTGACCGGCGAGCGGCGCGGCTTCGTGCACCAGGTCCAGGAGGTCCACCGCTGCCTGCGCGAGGGCCTGGTCGAGTCGCCGCTGGTGCCCCACGAGGCGTCGGTCGCGGTGATGACGGTGCTGGAGAGCGTGCGCCACGAGCTCGGGGTGCGCTACCCGCAGGAGGAGGAGCTCCGGCGCGCGTGAGGCCGGCAGCCCCGGCAGACCAGGGCCCTCAGCCGGCCCGGTGCCGCCGCGGGCGGGGCTGGCAGCGCGGGCAGAAGTGCGAGGAGCGGTTCATGAACTCCTGCCGGACCACGGTCGTGCCGCACCGCGGGCAGGGCCGCCCCGTCTGCCCGTAGACCGCCAGCGCCCGGTCGAAGTAGCCGCTGGCCCCGTTGACGTTGACGTAGAGCGCGTCGAAGCTCGTCCCGCCCTGGTCCAGCGCCTCGCGCATGACCTCCGCGGCGTGGTCGAGCAGCCGGCCGATGGCCGGCCGGGTGAGGGCGGACCCGCTGCGAGAGCCGTGCACGCCGGCGCGCCACAGCGCCTCGTCGGCGTAGATGTTGCCCACCCCGCTGACCACGCCCTGGTCCAGCAGCACCCGCTTGACCTCGCTGTCCCTGGCCTTGATCCGCCGGACGGTGGCGGCCCGGTCGAAGGCCGGCTCGAGCGGGTCCGGCGCGATGTGCACGACCGGCTCCGGTATGCCGTGCCCGTGCGCCCCGGGCACGGCATACCGGTCGGGCCGGAGCGGGGCGAGCGCCAGCCCGCCGAACGTGCGCTGGTCGACGAAGCGCAGCTGGGTGCCGCCGTCGGCGAGGTCGAAGGTCGCGTGCAGGTGCTTCTCGGGCGGCGCGCCGGCGGCCTCGACGAGGAGCTGGCCGCTCATGCCGAGGTGCACGACCAGGGCCTGCGGGTCGTCGTGGGGCGGCTGGAGGACCATCCACAGGTACTTGCCGCGGCGGTCGGCGGCGACCACCTTCGCCCCGGTGACGCGGGCGGCGAGGTCCTCGGGCCCGGCGACGTGCCGACGCGCGACGCGCACGCCGGTCAGCCGGGCCCGCTCGACGGTGCGGCCGACCACGTGGTCGACCAGGCCGCGGCGGACGACCTCGACCTCGGGAAGCTCAGGCACCCGCCACCGGGAGGCCGGTCCCGTCCTCCACGCTCTCGTCCTCGACGGTCCTGTCGTCCGACCCGTCGTCCCCGGCCGCCACGCCGTCCTTCGGCGGGCCCGCCGTCGGGTCGACCTCGGCCACCCGCGCGGCGCGCTCGGTGAGCACGTGCCAGGCCGCCTCGGCGGCCCGCTGCTCTGCCCCCTTCTTGGAGCGGCCCGTCCCGGTGCCGAGCACCTCGCCGTCGACGAGGGCGTGGGCGGTGAAGAACTTGTCGTGGTCGGGCCCCTCGGAGGTCACCTGGTAGACCGGCGGCCCGAGCTCACCGGTCGAGGCCGCCTCCTGCAGGCTGGTCTTCCAGTCGAGCGCGGCGCCCAGCGCGGCGCTGCGGCGCATGAGCGGGTCGAGCAGGTGGTGCACGAAGGTGTCGGCGGCGGGCATGCCCCCGCAGAGGTAGACGCAGCCGATGACCGCCTCGGTCGTGTCCGCCAGGATGGAGGCCTTGCCCCGTCCCCCGGTGGTCTCCTCGCCCTTGCCGAGCAGCACGAAGTCGCCCAGGTCGATGACCCGGGCGACCTCTGCCAGCGCCCTGGAGTTGACGACCGCGGCACGCAGCTTGGCCAGCCTGCCCTCGGGCAGGTCGGGGTGCGCGCGGTAGAGCGTGTCGGTGACGACGATCCCCAGCACGGAGTCCCCCAGGAACTCGAGCCGCTCGTTGTGCGGCAGCCCGTCGTGCTCGTAGGAGTAGGACCGGTGCGTCAGGGCACGCTGCAGCAGCGCCTCGTCGCAGCGTTCGCCGACGACCTCCGCGAGGTAGTCGTTGAGCTCGGCGGCGGGGCGCATACGCGGGGGGTGCGCTCAGTCCTGGTGCTCGGTGCGCTCGGCGGCCACGTAGTGGCGGCCGGCGTAGGTGCCGCAGGTGGTGCAGGCCTGGTGCGGGGTGCGCACGGAGCCGCACTGCGGGCAGGTCGACAGCGCGATCGGCGCCGCCTTCCAGTTGGAGCGACGGCTCCGGGTGTTGGAGCGCGACATCTTCCGCTTCGGGACGGCCACGTCAGTTCCTCTTCTTCGTCTCGTCGTCGGTCGGCGTGCCCATCGCGGACAGCGCCGACCACCTGGGGTCGATCACGTCGTGGTGGTGGTCCGGGTCGTCGGCCAGGCGTGCCCCGCACTCGGAGCACAGACCCGGACAGTCGTCCCGGCACACCGGCTGGAACGGCAGCGCGGTCACGACGGCGTCCCTGACGACCTCCTCGAGGTCCATCAGGTCGCCGTCGAGGACATGCTGCTCGTCCTCGTCGGTCTCGGTGTCCTTGCCGCCGCCCTTGCGGGACGGCGGCGCGGTCACCTTGTGGTGATGCGCCGCACGCTCGGGATAGGCGAACAGCTCCTGCAGACCGACCTCGAGGTCAACCTCGAGGTCCTCCAGGCACCGCACGCACATCCCGCTCGCCGTGGCCGTGACCGTCCCCGTGACCAGGACGCCCTCGACGACCGACTCCATCCGCAGGTCCAGCTCGACCGGCTGGCCGACCTGGACCGCGACGACGTCGGTGCCGATGCGCTCGGGCGCCGTGACGGTGCGGGACAGCTCGCGCATGGCGCCCGGTCGCCGGACGAGCTCCCGGGTGTCGACCACCCAGGGGCCCTCCTGCTCGTGAGCAGCCATGATTCGTCTGTCCCTCGTGCACTCGTGACGGTTGCGGTGACGGTCCTGTCCAGGGCGAGACTGCACGGACACAAACCGACGCACCAGCCTATCCGAGCAGGTGCCCCGGACTCAAACCCGGTCCAGCGAGCGCAGCGCCTCCAGCACCTGGGCCGGCACCAGACCGGTCACGTCGCCGCCGTAGCGGTGGACCTCCTTGACCAGGGAGCTGGAGACGTGCTCCAGGCCGGGGTCGCCGGGCAGGAAGACGGTCTCGACACCGGTGAGGTGCCTGTTCATCCTGGCCATCGGCAGCTCGTAGGCGAAGTCCGTGCCGCCGCGCAGCCCCTTGACCACCGCTCCCGCGTCCACCTCCAGGCAGACGTCGACGAGCAGCCGGTCGGCGAACGCCTCCACCCGCACCCGCCCGGCCAGGTCCTCCGGCAGCGAGCCACGGATCAGCTCCAGGCGCTGCTCGACCGGGAAGGTGCCCTGCTTGGCCGGGTTGTGCAGGACCGCGACGACGACCTCCTCGAAGATCGTCGTGGCGCGCTCCACCACGTCCAGGTGCCCGTTGGTCACGGGGTCGAACGAGCCGGGGCACACGCAGCGGCGGGTGGGCGGGGTCATACCCCGTGAGCCTAGCCGTGCCCGTCACCGTGCGGTCAGGACCCGCCCTCCTCCTGCGCCGGGAGCAGACCCTTCTCGTGCGCCTCCTCCACGAGCCTGCGCACGTTGTCCTCCGACCCGGGGCGCTGGTCCAGCTGCTCGCTCCGGGCCCGCAGGAACGCCTCGCCGAGCGTGGCGCGCTCCTCCTCGCCGACCTCCTCCCGCGCGGGGTTGAGGATCGTCAGCTCCTCCTCGGTGACGTGGTGCTGGAGGACCTCGTTCATCTTCTCCACCGCGTCGTCGAACTTCTGGGTGTCGGTGCCCCGGCACTCCAGCAGGGCCAGCAGCGCCTCGTTGATCTGCGCGTGCTCGTGCTCGCCGTGGTGCACCTCCTCGGCGTCGACGTCCTCGGTCCTCCTCTCCAGGCGGGGGTAGACCTCGTGCTCCTCCGCCTCGCCGTGCGCCACGAGCACGTCGGCGAACGCCTCGCGCGCCGCCGCCCGGTCGGCCGTGCTGTCGCGCATCTCGCGCATGAGGGACTCGAACAGCCGGTGGTCCTGGAGGATGAGGTCGACGACGTCTCCGGACACGGGTCGTGGGATCGGGAAGTCAGGCATGCCCAGATCGTGGCATCCCGGCCCGCTCCCGTCGCGCCGGACCGGTCCGCGCGTCACAGGGGGGTATGAGGTGCCGGCTCCGCCAGGTGCAGCGCGGTCTCGCCGTAGGAGCGAGACCCCAGGGGGGCCAGGCCTGCCGGCCACCTCGGCTCGGGTGAGCGGACGCTGCGCTCGACGACCACCAGGGCGTCTGGAGCGAGCCAGCCGTGGTCGACCAGGAGGGCGAGCACCGTGGCGAGGCCGTCCTCGTCCAGCGGGTAGGGCGGGTCGAGCAGGACGAGGTCGTAGGCGTCCTCCGCGCCTCCCGCGCCGGGACCGCCGCGCAGCACCCGCTCCACCGGCGCGGCCTGCACCTGGACGGACCCGTCCAGGCCGAGGGTCCGGGCGTTGCGCTCGGCCAGCGCCGCCGTCGGGCGGTGCTTCTCCACGGCCAGCAGCTGCGCGGCCCCCCGGGAGAGCGACTCCAGACCCAGGGCGCCGGAGCCGGCGTAGAGGTCCAGCACCCGGGCACCGTCGAGGTCGACGAGCGCCGCCACGCGCGAGAACAGCGCCTCCCGGACGCGCTCGGTCGTCGGCCGGGTGGCCGCCCCGCGCGGGGTCGCGATGGTACGGCCGCCCAACCTGCCGGCGATGATGCGCGTCACCGGCCTCAGCCCCTCTCCAGGAAGGCGGCCCGCTCGGCGTCGAGCAGCGCCAGCTCGCGCCGCAGGGCCGGGTGCCCGGCCAGGTCCGGATCGGACTCGACGGTCGCCCAGGCCGCCTCGTGGGCCGCGACGATCAGCTCCTCGTCGCGGGCCAGGCGCAGGAAGCGCAGCCCGCTGCGGCCACCGCTCTGGGTGGCGCCCAGCACGTCGCCCTCGCGGCGGGTCTCCAGGTCGAGGCGGGCCAGCTCGAAGCCGTCGGTCGTCGAGGCGACCTGGTCCAGGCGCTCGACCGCACCGGCGTCCCCCGACCCGCCCTGGGTGACCAGCAGGCACAGCCCCGGCCGCCCGCCGCGACCCACGCGTCCCCGCAGCTGGTGCAGCTGGGAGATGCCGAACCGGTCGGCGTCGAGCACCACCATCGTCGTGGCGTCCGCGACGTCGACACCCACCTCGATGACCGTCGTGGAGACCAGCACGTCGACCGCCCCGGTGGCGAAGGCGCGCATGACCGTGTCCTTCTCCTCCCCGCTCATCCGTCCGTGGAGCGTCTCGATCCGCAGGTCGGCCGTGCTGGGCAGCGCGCGCAGCGCGCGCGCCACCTGGTGCACCCCGTGCAGCTGGGGCCCCTCCTCGGCCGGCCCGAGCTCCTCACCCCCCGTCGGGTCGTCCGTGGCTCCTGCACCCCCCTCCTCCCCGGCGGCCGGTGCGCCTGCCTGCTGCTCCGGCGCGGTGGGCCCGCCCGGCCCGACGGTGTCCGCGCCGGGCAGGTCGGGGTCGGTCTCCTCCCCGATCCGTGGGCAGACGACGTAGACCTGGCCGCCCCCGCGGGCCTCCTCGGCCACCCGCTGCCAGGTCCGCTCCAGCCAGCGCGGCTTGTCTCCGGTGACCACGTGCGTGGTGATCGGCTGGCGTCCTCGCGGCAGCTCGCGCAGGGTCGAGATGGTCATGTCGCCGTAGACGGTCATGGCGACGGTGCGCGGGATCGGGGTCGCGGTCATCACCAGCACGTGCGGCGCGGCGTCCGCCTTGGCCCGCAGGGCGTCGCGCTGCTCGACGCCGAAGCGGTGCTGCTCGTCGACCACGACGAGGCCGAGCTCGGCGAGCTGGACGTGCTCCTGGATGAGGGCGTGCGTGCCCACGACGATCCCCGCCGCCCCGGAGGCGGCCGCCAGCAGGTTGGCCCGGCGCTCGGCGGTCGACTGGCTGCCGGTGAGCAGCGCCACCCGGGTGCCCCCCTCCATACCTCCGAGCATCCCGCCCTCGGCGATCGGTCCGAGCATGGCCGTGATCGCCCGGTGGTGCTGGGCGGCGAGGACCTCGGTGGGGGCCAGCATCGCCGCCTGGCCACCGGCGTCGACGACCGCGAGCATCGCCAGCAGCGCCAGGACGGTTTTGCCGGAGCCGACCTCGCCCTGCAGGAGGCGGTTCATCGGGACGGGGCGCGACAGGTCGCTGCGCAGCTCGCCGAGGACGACGTGCTGGCCCTGGGTGAGGTCGAAGGGCAGCCGCTCCAGGAGCGCGTCGACCAGGCCCCCCTCGACGGGCTCGCGCGGCACCGCCGGCACGGCGTCGCTGGCCAGCCGGGCCTGCGCCAGGGCCGCCTGGATGACGAAGGCCTCCTGGAACTTCAGCCGCCACCGGCCCCGGCGGTGGTCCGCGACGCTCTGCGGGCGGTGCACGAGATGGTAGGCCTCGAGCAGGCCCGGCAGGTCGTGCGCGGCGCGCACCTGCTCCGGCAGCGGGTCGGGCAGCTCGACGAGGGCGTGCAGGACCAGGTCGAGCAGGTCACCGTGGACGATCGGCGAGAGCTTGGCCGTGGCCGGGTAGACCGGGACCAGGCCGCCCAGCAGCCACCCCCCGGAGGACGACCCCGCGGAGGACGGACCGGCTCCGCCGTCGAGCACGGCGTAGTCGGGGTGGGTGAGCTGGAGCTGGCGCCCGTAGGTGCCGATCTGGCCGGAGGCGACCACCCGTGCCCCGGGCACGAGCCGGTCCTGGTGACCGAACGGCTTGAAGAAGGTGAGCTGCAGGGTGCCGCCGCCGGAGTCGTCCTCGAGGTCGACCACCAGGATCCGGCCGCGCCGGGTCTTCATGGAGCGGGTCGTGGCCGAGCGTACGGTGCCGACCACGACGACGTCCTCACCGTGCGGCAGGTGGGTGAACGCGGTCGGCCGGGCGGGGTCGAGGTAGGTGCGCGGCAGGAAGTCGAGCATGTCGCGCACCGTGGTGAGGCCGCGCGCGGTCTCCAGTCGCTTGGCGCCGGCGCCGACGATCGTGCGCAGTCGGGAGTCCAGGTCCAGGCCGGTCACTCGACCCCCAGCAGGTAGGGGTAGGTCGGCTGTCCCCCGTCGATCGTGTCCACCTCGACCCCCGGGCGACGCAGGAGCAGGTCCTCCAGCACCTGGTCCAGCTCCCCGGGCTGCGCGCCGCCGCCCCGCAGGACCGTGACGATCTCCGCGTCGTCGTGCCAGAGCAGGTCCAGCAGCCGGGTGGCGACAGCGGGCAGGTCGGTGCCGACGGCGACGATCGTGTGGTCCACGATCCCGATCCACTGGCCGGGGGCGACGTGACCCACCGGCGTCTCCGCGGGGCGCTCGGCCTGCGTCAGCGCACCCGGGCGCACCGCGGCGGCGGCCTCGGACATCGCCGCCACCGCGTCCTCCGGCTCCGCCGCCAGGTCGAGAACGGCCAGCGCGGCGAGGCCCTGCACGAGGGTGCGGCTGGGCACGACGTCGACCACGACGCCCTCGCGCGCAGCGGCGTCGGCTGCGGCCATCGCGACCATGACGGTGTCGGCGTCGTTGGGCAGCAGCGCCACCCGCGGGGTGTCGCAGGCCCAGATCGCGGCGAGCAGCTGGCCCGCCGAGGCGCGGTGGCGCGGCCCGGAGGGGACCACCTGGGCACCGCCGGCCGCGAGGAGCCGCTCGACGCCCGCCCCGAGCCCGCAGGCGACCACGGCCAGCGCGGGCCGTGCCTCCGCCGCGCCGGGGCCGCCGTCCGTGCCGTCGGGATCCCCGTCGGTCGCGCGGGAGCTCAGGGCTTCCCGGAGCGCCTCGCAGGGTGCGGCCGGTCCGGGCAGCGGCGCGAGCGCGCTGCCGTCCTTCAGGGAGGTCATCCGCACGTCCTCGACCACGCCGGCCAGGGCGCCCGCCTCGACGGCGAGCCTCGGGTCGTCGAGGTGCACGTGGACCTGGTAGTCGTGCGGTCCGCCGGCCACGGCGACCGAGGTGCCCAGCCGGACCAGGTGGGCCCTCAGCCTCCCGGCCCGCCCCTCGTCGCTGCCGGTGAGCAGGAACATCACCTCCACGCTCCCCCCGTCGGGCCCGGCGCGGCCCGCTGCGGGGCGGCGGTCCTCCCCGGCCCCGACCTCCCACCACGTGGGCAGCTCGGCCGTCCTTCGCTGGGGCCGGTCCTCCAGCACGGCCTGCAACGCCTCCACCACCAGGACGAGCCCTGCGCCGCCCGCGTCGACGACGCCCGCGTGGCGCAGCTCGGGCAGCTGCTCCGGGGTGCGCGCGAGGGCCTCGCGGGCTCCCTCGAGCGCCTCGCTGACGACGTCCAGCACGTCGATCTCGCCTTCCTCCGAGTGCAGCGGGCGACCCCGGTCGACCGCAGCGCGGGCGCTCTGCGCCGCCGCCCGCGCCACCGAGAGGATCGTGCCCTCGACCGGTGAGGCGACCGCGTCCCAGGCGGTGCGGGCCGCGGTCTCGAACGCCACCGCCAGCTCCTCCGGTCCGGCGACCTGCACCTCGGGGCCGACCGCGTCGGACAGGCCACGGGTCAGCTGGGCGAGGATCACGCCGGAGTTGCCGCGGGCCGAGAGCAGCATCCCGCGGGCGATCAGCGCCAGGCCCTCGTCGAGCCGGTCGGTGCCCGCACCCAGGGCGAACTGGCCGCGCACGAAGTCCAACGAGCCGTCGATGGTGAGATACATGTTGGTGCCGGTGTCCCCGTCGGCGACCGGGAACACGTTGAGGTCGTCGATCCGCTCCCGCGCCCCCGCGAGCATGAGACGTGAGGTCATCGCCCAACGTCGGGCGGCGACCAGGTCGAGGCCGGGATGAGACACGTGCCCAACCTATCCGCAGCGGCCGCCGCCTCCGAGCGCCCTCCACAGGACGTCGGCGAGAAGGTCCAGATTTGGGAGCATCCCGCGCGTTCCGGTACGCTGACGAGGTTGCCCGTGACCGGTCGCGACACGTATGCCCGGTCCTGCAGCACCAGACCACCACCGGACCGACACCAGGAGAACACCGTGGCTGCCACTTGCGACGTCTGCGGCAAGGGACCGAGCTTCGGTCACAGCATCTCGCACTCCCACCGCCGCACCAAGCGCCGCTGGAACCCGAACATCCAGCGCGTGCGCGCCATGGTGGGGGCGACCCCGAAGCGCCTCAACGTGTGCACCTCCTGCCTCAAGGCAGGCAAGGTCACCCGCTGACCCGGTCCCGGGCCCGACCCGGCCCGAGCAGCACCCGAGCCGACCGCACCCAGGTGGTGCGCGTCGGCTCTTGTGCGTCTTCAGGGACCGGCCGGGCTTCAGCCGCCGAAGTGGTCCCAACCCCCCGTCGCAGGGTCCAGCCGCGACCCGTCCAGCCGCACCCCCGGCGGGCCGTCTGCGCCATCCGCCGCGACCGCCTGCCCCAGGACGGTCCACCCCGCCGGCACGGCGGAGGCCGCCGGGAAGGTGGCCAGCAGCTCGTGCTCCTCGCCCCCGGCGAGCACCTGGCGCAGGGCCCCTGAGGCGGGCAGCGCCGGGACCAGCTGCGCCGCCAACCTCTCCAGCGCGCCCCGGTCGAGCACCAGCGTGACTCCCCCGGCGCGGGCGACACGGTCGCTGTCCCGCACGAGACCGTCCGACACGTCGATCATCGCGGTCGCCCCCGCGCGTGCCGCCACCGGTCCCTGCTCCAGGTCCACGACGGGGCGCCGATGGTGGTCCAGCAGCCGTCGTTCCTGCTCGTCCCGGCCGACCGACGCACCGCCCTCCAGCAGCGCCAGCCCGGCCCCCGACCTCCCCAGCGGCCCGGACACGGCCAGGACGTCCCCCGGGCGGACGCCTCCGCGCAGCACCGGCTCCTGGACGCCGTCCGCGAGCTCGCCGAGCGCGGTGACGGCGACCATCACCGCGTCCGACGCCGTCGAGGACACGTCGCCGCCGAGGACCGGGACCCCTGCCATGCCGGCCGCGGTCGCGATACCCTCGCTCAGGCCGCGTGCCCAGTCCATCGGCAGGGTCGGCGGGGCCGCCAGCGCCACGAGGAGACCGGTGCCCCGGCCGCCCATGGCGGCCAGGTCGGCGAGGTTCTGGGTGACGACCTTGATCCCGACGTCCTGCGCCGAGGACCACTCGTCGCGCCAGTCCCGGTCGCGCACGACGGTATCCGTCGTGGCCAGCACCGCACCCCGACGGACGGCCAGGAGGGCCGTGTCGTCCCCCGGTCCCACCAGCACCCCGTCGGTCGGCAGGTCCCGGTATGCCGCGAGCACGTCACCCAGCAGGCCCGCCTCCCCCCGGCCCGCGAGCGTCGTCCCGTCGTCGGTCATCGCCGCTTCCTCCTCAACGTCCACCCCCGCACGGTAGCCTCTGGGCAGACCCCGCCCAGGAGGTGCGACGTGATCAAGGCCTACATCCTCGTCCAGACCGAGGTCGGCGCCTCTGCCGACGTCACCCGTGCCGTGCGCCAGCTCCCCGGCGTCCTGTCCGCCGAGGACGTGGCCGGGCCCTACGACGTGATCGTCGTGGTCGAGTCCCCGACCGTGCAGGCCCTGGGCCGTGAGGTCATCGCCCGGGTCCAGGCCGTCCCCCGCATCACCCGCACCACCACGTGCACCGTCGTCGAGTTCTGAGCCCGGCACTCCTGCTGCTGCCCGCGGTGGTCCTCGCCGGCTGCGGCGAGCCGCCGGTCAGGGCGGTGCCCTTCGGCGCGGCCGACTCCCCCGCGTGCCGGGCGGTCGCGGCCCACTGGCCGCAGACCGTCGGCGGCCTCACCCCCCGGGTCACGGCCGTGCAGTCCGCCGGCGTCGCCGCCTGGGGCGATCCGGCGATCGTGGCCCGGTGCGGAAAGCAGCCACCCGGTCCCACCACCGACCAGTGCCTGGACATCAACGGCGTCGACTGGGTCGCCACCGAGCTGGACGACGGGACGATGTTCACCACCTACGGGCGCTCCCCCGCGATCGAGGTGCTCGTGCCGGACTCCTACGACACGGCGCCGCTGTGGTTGCCGGCCTTCACCGGGGCGGCCGACCAGGTGGAGCAGACGCTGGGTCACTGCTCGTCCGTGACGGGCTGAGCGCCGGTCACGGACCGGGCCGGCCCGGCTCAGCGCAGGCCGAGGGGGCGCTCGAGGCCGAGCTGCACGAGCTCGTCCACCAGCTCGGGGTAGGTCATGCCGGAGGCCGCCCACACCAGCGGGTACATGGAGAAGGGCGTGAAGCCGGGCATGGTGTTGATCTCGTTGATGATCACCTCGTCGTCCTGGGTGACGAAGCAGTCGACCCTGGCCAGGCCCTCGCAGCCGGCCACCTCGAAGGCGGTGGTGGCGATCTCCCGCATCCGGGACCGCACCGCCTGGCTGACCTGCGCCGGGGCGGTGATCCGCACGTTGCCCTCGTCGAGGTACTTGGCCTCGAAGTCGTAGAACTCGTGGCCGCCGACGACGGTGACCTCCCCCGGCTCGCTGATGCGGGGGCGGTCGGTGCCGCGCCCCTGGAGGACTCCGCACTCGACCTCGCGGCCGACGATCTCCTGCTCGACGACGACCTTGGGGTCGTGCTGACGGGCCTTGTCCACGGCGGCCTCGAGCTCGTCGGGGTGGTCGACCTTCACCACGCCCACCGACGAGCCCGCCCTCGCCGGCTTGACGAACACGGGCAGGCGCAGGGCGTTGGCGGCGTCCAGGCAGGCGGCCCGGTCCCGCCGCCAGTCCAGGTCGGTGATGACGGTGAACGGCCCCACCGGCAGACCCGCGGAGGCGAAGAGCACCTTCATCACGTGCTTGTCCATCATCACCGCCGAGGCGAGCACGCCGCAGCCGACGTAGCGGATGTCGGCCATCTCCAGCAGTCCCTGGATCGTGCCGTCCTCCCCGTAGGGGCCGTGCAGGAGCGGGAAGACGACGTCGACCTCGCCCAGCGCGGTGGTGGACCCGTCCGGCTCCACCACGCGCAGCACCCGGTCCTTGCCGCCGAGCGGCACGACGACGGCACGCCCCGTGTCGACCACGGCGGGGAGCCGGCCCTCCCGGATCTCCAGCGCGGCGGGGTCGTCCTCGGCCAGCACCCAGCGTCCCTCGCGCGTGATGCCGACCGGCAGCACGTCATACCGGTCGCGGTCGATCGCCCGCAGCACGCTGGCCGCGGTGGCGCAGGAGATCGCGTGCTCCTCGGAGCGACCGCCGAAGACGAGGGCGACCCTGGGGCGCGTCGCGGCGACCGCCGGGTCGACGGGGCGGTCGGGCTGCGCGGGCTGGCTGTCCATCGGCCCCGAGCCTAGTGCCAGCGGACTGCCGGCCGGGGCAGTGACCCGCCGTCAGGCGAGCTCGTGCTTGCGGGCCCGGGACATCAGCGCCCCGGTCAGCTGCTCGGGAGTGGCCTTGCCGTCCACGACGGCGGTCACGCCCTGGCAGATCGGCATGTCGACGCCGTGGCGGCCCGCCAGCTCCACCACGGACCGGCACGACTTGAGCCCCTCGGCGGTCTGGTGCGGCACGCTCATCAGCTCGGCGACGGTGCTGCCCTGGCCGAGCGCGACGCCCACGCGGTGGTTGCGTGACAGCGGGGACATGCAGGTGGCGATGAGGTCGCCCACCCCCGCCAGGCCGCGCAGCGTCGACGGCTCCGCGCCCAGCGCCTGGCCGAGCCGCGCGATCTCGGCCAGGCCCCTGGTGATCAGCGAGGACTTGGTGTTGTCGCCGTAGCCCAGCCCTTCGGCCATGCCCACGGCGATCGCGATGACGTTCTTGACCGCTCCGCCGATCTCGGCACCGACCACGTCGGTCTGGGTGTAGGGCCGGAAGTAGGGCGCGGCGACGAGGCCGGCGACCCGCTCTGCGGCCGCGCGCTCGGTGCACGCGACCACGGCGGCGGCCGGCTGGCGCTCGGCGATCTCGCGGCTGAGGTTGGGTCCGGTGACCACGACGATGCGGCCCCGGTCGGTCCCGGCCGCCTCGATCACCTCGCTCATCCGCAGCCCGGTCCCCAGCTCGATCCCCTTCATGAGGGAGACCACCAGGGCGTCCTGCGCCAGCACGTCCCCCCAGGCGGCGAGGTTCTCGCGCAGGCTCTGGGAAGGCACGGCCAGCACGACCAGGTCCGCGTGCCGTGCGGCCTGCTCCGGGTCGGTGGTCGCGCCCACCTGCGGGGCCAGCTCCACGTCCGGCAGGTAGTCGGGGTTGCGGTGGTCCTCCCGGATGGAGCGGGCCACCTCCTCCCGGCGCGCCCAGATCGTCACCCGCTGCGCCCCTGCGTCGGCGAGGACCTGGGCGAAAGCCGTGCCCCAGCTGCCTGCGCCGAAGACCGCGGCCCGGGTCACGGGTGCCCCTCCCGCCCGGGTCGGGGCCGCCGGTGCAGCTCGGAGGCGGTGGGGACGTAGGGCTTCTCCGGCGGGGTCTGACCGCGCAGCTCGGCGACGAGCGCGGTGATGGCCGCCATGATCCGGGCGGTCGCCTCGATGAGCGTCCGGGTGTCGTGGTCCTGGCCGTGCAGGTCGGACAGGTCCACCGGCGGGCCGGCCCTGACCTGCTGCACGGGCCTGCGGAGGATGTTGCCGGGGCGACGGGCGTAGCGGTCCAGGATCGCCTGGGCTCCCCACTGCCCGACCGGGATCACCGGGGCGCCGGTCGACAGCGCCAGCCGGGCGACGCCGGGCCGACCGCGCATCGGCCACATGTCGGGGTCGCGGGTGAGGGTGCCCTCGGGCATGACCCCGATGCACCTGCCCGCGGCGAGCGCGTCGCGGGCCGCCTCGAGCGCGTCGCCGGCCCGCGAGGTCTCCCGGTAGACCGGGACCTGGCCCAGGTGCCGCAACGCGCCCCCGAGCACGGGGACCTCGAAGAGCGAGGACTTGGCCAGGAAGAAGGGCGCGCGCCCCTGGTCGACGACGAAGTGGGCCAGGGTCAGGGGGTCCACCTCGGAGTAGTGGTTGCTCGCGACGATGAAACCGCCGGTGCGCGGGATGTGCTCCCCGCCGGACCACTCGCGGCGGGTGATGCCCATCAGCAGGGGCCGGACGGTGCCGATCACCCCGTGGTAGGACCACGGGATCTTGTCGTGCAGGGGCTGGCGGCTCACCTGCTCATCTTGTCATCCACCCCGGTCGGTGGGCGAGGATGCCCGGGTGAGCAACGACGTGCACGGCCGCGCGACCGACGTCCGGTGGCACCTGGTGGTCCCGGTCAAGGAGGCCGACCGGGCCAAGACCCGCCTGGCCGCCCCGCACCCGCTCAGCCGGCCGGTGCTGGCCCGGGCGGTCGCCCGCGACACCCTGGAGGCGGCCTGCGCGGCAGTGGGTGGGGACCACCTGACCGTGGTCACCTCCGACCCCGTCGTCCGTGCCGCCGCGCTGGAGCTGGGCGCGCACGTCGCCCCGGACCCCGGGCGGGGGCTGGACGCGGCGGTGCTGGCCGGGTGGGAGTCCCACCCCGGTCCCGCGCAGCAGCCGGGTCGGATCGGCTGGGCGGCCCTGCTCGGCGACCTGCCCGCCCTGCGCGCCGCGGACCTGCGGGCCGCGCTCCGGGCCTGCGCGCGGTACCCCAGGGCCGTGGTGCCCGACGCCGACGGGACCGGCACGGTGCTGCTCACCTCGACGGCGGCTCCGCCGGTCCCCCGCTTCGGTGCCGGCTCGGCGGCCCGGCACGCCCAGGACGCCCACCTCCTCGACCTCGCCCTGCCGCGGGTGCGCCGCGACGTCGACGTCGTGGCGGACCTGCGCGAGGCCGTGGCCCTCGGCGTCGGACGGCACACCCTGCTCGCCCTCGGACGGGCCACCTAGAGTGACCGGTATGCAGGCCAGCGTGCACACCTTCGACCCGGCGTCCGGCAACGGGACGGTCCTGCTGGACAGCGGGCGGCTGCTGCCCTTCGCCCCCGAGGTCTTCGCGGCCAGCGGCCTGCGGCTGCTGCGGCTGGGCCAGCGCGTGTCGGTCGAGGTCGAGCCCGCCGACCCCGAGGCTCCCGGCGCCCGGCTGACCCGGCTGTGGATCGTCGGCATCGGCGCCGGCGAGACGATCCGCTGACCGGCCGCGGCCCGGGACCGTGACCCAGCTCTGGGAGCGCGTGACGACCACGCAGGTGCCGCTGCCCTGGCAGGCGACCCTCGTGCTCGGGGCCGTCGCCCTCCTCGTCGCCGCCAGCCCCCGCGGCTACCTCCTGGTGCGCCACCTGGTGACGCTGCTGCACGAGGCCGGCCACGTCCTCGTCGCCGCCCTCGCCGGGCGCCGCGTCGGGGGCGTCCGCCTGCACGCCGACGCCTCCGGGCTGACCCTCTCCCGCGGGCGCCCGCGGGGCCCGGGGATGGTAGCCACGCTGCTGGCGGGCTATCCCGCACCGGCGCTGGCCGGGGCGCTGGGCGCGCTGCTCCTCGGGGCCGGGTATGCCGCCGGCCTGCTGTGGGCGATCGTCCTCACCTGCGCGGTGCTGCTGGTGCTCGTGCGCAACCTGTTCGGGCTCTGGGTGGTGCTCGTCACGGGCGCCGTCGTCGCTGCCCTGTCCTGGTGGGCCCCCGCCGAGGTGGTGGGCGGCGCGGCACACCTGGTGGTGTGGACCCTCCTGCTGGCCGCGCCGCGGTCCGTGGTCGAGCTGCAGCGGGCGAGGCGGCGCGGCGGGCGTGGCACGGACGCCGACCAGCTCGCCGCTCTCACCGGGGTGCCGGCCATGGCGTGGGTGGCCCTCTTCTGGCTGGCGTGCGCGGCGGCTCTCGTCCTGGGGGCCTGCGCCCTGCTGGTCGGGGCGCAGGCCTGAGCCGCCCGGCGTCAGCCGGCCGACCCGCCGCCCTTCTTCTTGCCCTTCTTCCTCTTCTTGCCGCCCTTCTTGCCCCGGGCCGGGAGGTCTGCCAGCAGGTCGTCCTTGGCGCGGGCCAGCTCGGCCTTCTTGGCCCGGATCATGCTGCGTGTGATGTCCTCCCCGCCGAGCATGAGCCGACCGCCGAGTGCTGGCTCGTGGCCGGTTCCCTCCCGTTCCTGCCCGCCGTGCTCGGAGCGGTCGGCCCGGACCGAGGCCGGCGTGCCGGAGGTGCGCGGCCGGGCCCGGCGCGGCGGGCCGGGGTCCTCGTCGTGGGCCTCCTCCGAGGGCGGCGCGGACCGGCGGATGCTGGTGGGCACGCCGCCGCCTCCGGCACCTGACCCGGTCCCGGCGAGACGCTCCGCGGTGTCCGCGTCGTACCCGGCCGGCCCCGGGCTGCCCACGCGCGCTCCGGCCAGGCCGGACGCCGGCAGCTGGTCGGGGTCGGCCACGACGGCCGTGAAGTAGCTGCCCGGGCGGAACCGCGGACGGCTGACGGCCGCGATCGGCACGGCGTCACCCGTGTGCGGGTTGCGGCCGGTCCGTGGCGCGCGCTCGACGCGCTCGAAGGTGCCGAAACCGGTGATGCCGACCTGGCCGCCCGCGGCCACCTCGCGCAGCACGACGTCGACGAAGGACTCGACCGCCAGGGCCGCCTCCGCGCGGCCGCCCAGCCGGGGTGCCAGCGCCTCGACGAGGTCGTTCTTGTTCACGCTGCGTCCTCCTGCTCCGAGGTCGTGGGCCCTCGTGCGACACGCTACCCCGGGACAGCACGAGGCCCCCACCACGGGATACGTGGTGGGGGCCTGGTCACGGCGTAGCCCCGACGGGATTCGAACCCGCGCTACCGCCTTGAGAGGGCGGCGTGCTAGGCCACTACACAACGGGGCCGTGCGGCTGGCGCGCTCTGCGCCGAGGAGAGACCATACCTGATCGGCAGACTCTCCACGAAATCCACCACCCGTGCGGGACGGGCGGAGACTCGCGCTGGGGTACCAGGACTCGAACCTAGACTAACTGAACCAGAATCAGTCGTGCTGCCAATTACACCATACCCCAAGGGGTATCTCCGGAGCGGTGTCCCGCAGCCGGTGAACCGAGGAGAAACCTTACCCTGAGACCGCTCCGGACCCAAATCCCGGGTGGTCGGCGGTCCTGGTCCCGGCGAGCGCGTCGATCACCTCGGTCAGCGTCCCCGCAGGGTGCAGCCCGTGCGAGGCCGCGTGGGACAGGTGCCCCTCCTCGCGGGCGTAGCCGGGACGTCGCAGCCACGCAGCCCCGAGGCCGGCCGCGAGGGCGCCGCAGGTGTCCACGTCCAGCTCGTCGCCGACGTAGACCACCTGCCCGGGCTCCAGGCCCATCAGCCGGCAGCCGTGGTGGAAGACCCGCGGCGCGGGCTTGCCGATCCCCAGCGTGTCCTTGGTGACCACGCCGGCCGTGAGCTCGGCCACCGCCCGCGTCAGGCCCGCCAGCTCGAGCTTGTCGCGGGTGTAGGCCGCCGAGGAGTTGGTGAGCAGCGCCGTGCGCCAGCCGCGCTCCCGGCAGGTCTCCAGGACCTCGACCACGTCGTCGAAGACGTGCAGCGCCTCGGCGAAGGCCCGGTCGAAGGCGGGGGTCCACCTGTCCAGGTCGCTACCGGCCGGCTCCTGCCCCAGCCACCGCGCGACGTCCTCGACCCGCCGCGCCCGCATCTCCTCGAAGGCGTGCTCACCGCGGGTGAAGGCACGGAAGTGGCCCTCGGGGTCCTCGCGGTAGCGCTCCCCCGCCCGGTCCACGCGCCAGGGGGCGGCGTCCGGCCACACCACGCGTGCGGCGGCACGTCCGGCGCGCACCATCGCCGCCCGGGTGCCGACGAGGGTGTCGTCGACGTCGAGCAGCACGCCCCCGACCCCGTCCGGCGGCGGCAGCACGCGCGCCAGCCCGCCGCCGCGGGTCATCACAGCTCCGTGCGGAGGCGGCGCAGCCGCTCCATCGTCTCGTGCTTGCCCAGGATCTCCATGGACTCGAACAGGGGCGGGCTGACCCGCTGGCCGGACACGGCCGTGCGCAGCGGACCGAAGGCGAACCGGGGCTTGAGCCCCATACCCTCCACGAGTGCCTCTCGGAGCACCGTCTCGATGCGCCCGGCCGTCCACTCCACGCCGTCCCCCAGCGGCTGGGGCAGGGCACCGGAGAGCGGCTCGAGCGCCGCGAGGGCGGCGCCCAGCACGGCGCCGGCGTCGTCCTTGAGCTGGGCGCGCGCGTCGGCGGCGATCGGCAGCTCGGCCCCGCGCAGGTAGAAGGGTGCCACCAGCGGGACGGCCTCGGAGAGGACCTGGACGCGGGTCTGGATCAGCTCGGCCACGGCCTTGAGCCGGGCCAGCTCCCCCATGCCGCTCTGCGGTCCGAGCACGCCGGCCTCGCGCAGCACCGGCAGCAGCCGGGAGGTGAACTCCGCCAGCGGCAGCAGGCGGATGTGGTCGGCGTTGATCGCCTCGGCCTTCTTCTGGTCCCACCGCGCCGGGTTGGGGTTGACGTCGCGCAGCTCGAAGGCGCGGACCAGCTCCTCGGGGGAGAAGACGTCCCGGTCCGGCCCGATCGCCCAGCCCAGCAGGGCCAGGTAGTTGACCATGCCCTCGCGCACGAAGCCCCGCTCGCGGTGCAGGAAGAGGTTGGACTGCGGGTCGCGCTTGGACAGCTTCTTGCTGCCCTCTCCCAGGACCAGCGGCAGGTGCGCGAAGGTCGGCACCCGCTCGGCCACCCCGAGCTGCACCAGGGCGCGGTGGAGCGCGACCTGGCGCGGCGTGGAGGAGAGCAGGTCCTCGCCGCGCACGACGTGGGTGATCCGCATCATCGCGTCGTCCACCGGGTTGACCAGCGTGTAGAGCGGCTGGCCGTTGCCGCGGACGATGACGAAGTCGGGCACCGAGCCGGCGCGGAAGGTGACCTCGCCGCGGACCAGGTCGTGGAAGGTGATGTCCTCCTCGGGCATCCGCAGACGCAGCACCGGGTCACGCCCCTGCGCACGGTATGCCGCACGCTCCTGCTCGGTGAGGTCGCGGTCGTGGTTGTCGTAGCCGAGCTTGGGGTCGCGGCCCGCGGCCCGGTGCCGTGCCTCGACCTCCTCGGGCGTGGAGAACGACTCGTAGGCCAGGCCCTCCTCGAGCAGCCGGCGGGCGACCTCGTCGTGGTGCTCCCGCCGCTCGCTCTGCCGGTAGGGGCCGTAGGGACCGCCCACGCCCGGGCCCTCGTCGTAGTCGATGCCGAGCCACTCGAGGGCCTCGACGAGCAGGTCCATGGACTCCTGGCTGTCGCGGGCCGCGTCGGTGTCCTCGATGCGGAAGACCAGCGTGCCGCCGTGATGGCGCGCGAAGGCCCAGTTGAACAGGGCGGTGCGCGCCAGGCCCACGTGCGGGGTGCCGGTCGGGCTGGGCGCGAAGCGGACCCGCACGTCGGCGCCGGTGACCTCGGCGTGCTCGGTCGGGGAGGCGGGGGCAGGGTGAGTCGTCATGGTGGCCCTTAGGATACTGGCCGCTCAGCGGGCCATCAGGGCGGCGGTGACCGACTCCTGCAGCCAGGAGAGGAAGTCGTAGTAGGCCATCTTCTGCGCCGTGCCCGGGTCGACCTCGAGCTCCCCGGCGAGCATCGCCGAGAGCTCCTCGTGCAGCCGCTCGGAGTCCTCGTCGGTGCGCAGGCCGAGCCGTTCGCCGAGGATGAGGCGGGCATCGGTGAGGGCGATCGCCAGGGCCCGGCCCTGGTCCAGGTCGATGTCGAGCACCGGCGGCTCGGCCTGCGCCAGCGCGCCGAGCGCGGTGCTGATCGTGGCCGCCTTGCGCCGGCGCAGCCCGTGCTCGGTCAGCCGGCGGAACTCGGCGGCCTGCTCGGCGTCCTCGCGGGAGGCTGGCGGGAGCAGGCGGGCGAGGGCGGGGTCGCTGGGCTCCTCGGGGTCGACCTCGTCGCCGAGGCCCTCCACCAGGTCCAGGAACGGGTCGCCGCTGTCGGGCCGTTCGGGCGCGACGAAGGCGCGGGTCAGCTCCAGCACGTGGGCGACGACCTCGATCTCCTCGGCCTCGAAGGTGGCCACGAGCCGCTGGCCCTCACGACGGAAGGGGGAGGCCATCCCTCAGTCGTCCTTCTGGAAGGTGGCCCACAGCCCGTAGCCGTGCATCGCCTCGGTGTCGGCCTCGCAGGTCTCCCGCGTGCCGGTGGAGACGACCGCCCGGCCCTTGGTGTGCACGTCCATCATCAGGGCCTCGGCGCGGGCGAGCGGGTAGCCGAAGTGCGTCTGGAAGACCCAGGTCACGTAGGACATGAGGTTGACCGGGTCGTTCCACACGAGGGTCACCCAGGGCGTGTCGGCCGCCGGCCGGTCGAGGACGGCGACCGAGCTCTTCCGCTCGGGCGTGGTCTGCGGGCCGGCGGGTGGCGCGGGAGGCTGCGGGACGTCGACGGGCACGAGGTCCACTCTAGGCAGCCCGCACTAGGCTGGTCGACGTGAACGGGAGCACCGCCCTGCTGACGGACCACTACGAGCTGACGATGATCCAGGCTGCCCTCGCCAGCGGGCACGCGGACCGGCCCTGCGTCTTCGAGGCGTTCGCCCGGAGACTGCCCGACGGGCGGCGCTACGGCGTCGTGGCCGGCACCGGCCGGATCCTGGAGGCGCTGCGCGACTTCCGCTTCGGTGAGGACGAGCTGGCTTTCCTCAGGGAGCGACAGGTCGTCGACGGGCGCACGCTGGGCTGGCTCGCGGACTACCGCTTCTCGGGCGACGTCTGGGGGTATGCCGAGGGTGAGGTCTACTTCCCCGGCTCCCCGCTGCTGGTGGTCGAGTCGACCTTCGCCGAGGGCGTGGTCCTGGAGACGCTGGTGCTCTCGATCCTCAACCACGACTCTGCGGTGGCCTCCGCCGCCTCCCGGATGACCGCCGCCGCGGGCGACCGCCCGTGCATCGAGATGGGCTCGCGGCGCACTCACGAGGAGTCCGCGGTCGCCGCGGCGCGCGCGGCCTACATCGCCGGCTTCGGGTCGACGTCCAACCTGGAGGCGGGGCGGCGGCACGGCATACCGACCGCGGGGACCGCCGCCCACTCCTACACGCTGCTGCACGACGCCGAGCGCGACGCCTTCGCCAACCAGCTGGCCAGCCTGGGGCCGGGCACGACGCTGCTCGTCGACACCTACGACGTGAGCGGGGCCGTCGAGGTGGCGGTCGAGCTCGCGGGGCCGCGGCTGGGCTCCGTCCGGCTGGACTCCGGCGACCTGGTCGGGCAGGCCCACGAGGTCCGCGCCCAGCTGGACCGGCTCGGCGCGACCGGCACCAGGATCGTGGTGACCTCCGACCTGGACGAGCACGCGATCGCCGCGCTGCAGGCCGCGCCGGTGGACCGCTACGGGGTGGGCACCAGCGTGGTCACCGGGTCCGGGCACCCGGCCGCCGGCATGGTCTACAAGCTGGTGAGCCGGCAGGGCTCGGCCGGCGTCATGGAGGGCGTGGCCAAGGCCAGCAAGGACAAGGCGTCGGTGGGCGGTCGCAAGTTCGCGCTGCGGCGCCGCCGTCCTGACGGGGTCGCCCAGGCCGAGATCATCGGCATCGACGAGCGGCCGCAGGACGACGGCGACGACCGCGAGCTGCTCGTGCGCCTCATCAAGCGGGGCCAGGTCGTCGCGCCCACCGACGCACCCTCGGCCCGTGAGCACCACGCCATGGCGCGCGCCGAGCTGCCGAGCCGGGCGCTGCGCCTGTCCCACGGCGACCCGGCGATCCCCACCACCTACCTGGACGACTGGAGCTGACCATGAGCCGGGCACTGATCATCGTCGACGTGCAGAACGACTTCTGCGAGGGCGGCGCGCTGGCCGTCGAGGGCGGGACCGCGGTCGCCGCCGGTGTCGGTGAGCACCTGCGCGCCCACGGGCAGGACTACTCGACCGTGGTGGCGACCGCCGACTGGCACATCGACCCGGGCGACCACTGGTCCGCGGAGCCGGACTACCGCACCTCCTGGCCGGTGCACTGCCGGGCGGGCACGCCGGGGGCGGCGTTCCGCGCCGAGCTGGCTCCTGCCCTCGGACACGTCCAGGCGGTGTTCCGCAAGGGTGAGCACGAGGCCGCCTACAGCGGTTTCGAGGGCGCGACCGAGGAGCCCGGCCGGCGCACCGGCCTGGCGGAGTGGCTGCGCGAGCGGGAGGTGCGCGAGGTGGACGTCGTCGGCATCGCCACCGACCACTGCGTGCGCGCCACGGCCCTGGACGCGGTCCGGAAGGGCTTCGGCACGACCGTGCTGCTCGACCTGGTCGCCGGGGTCGCGCCGGACACCGCGCAGGCCGCGCTGGAGGAGCTGCGCGCGGCGGGCGTCACCCTGGCCTGAGTCCCGGGGCCTGCGTCGTCCTCAGCGGTTCCGCACGACGTTGGTCCTGGCCGCCTTGTCGTGGATGGCCTGCTTCTTGGAGTCCCACAGCGGCCAGAGCACGTCCAGCACCGGGAAGAGCGCGAGGAAGCCCAGGACGGTGCTCAGCTGGGAGACGATCCCCACGCCCTGGTAGACCAGCGCGCGCAGCAGCGAGGGCACCCAGCCGATCTTGCCCGGCTCCTCGCGCAGCCGGATGCGCAGCCCCGTGGCCAGCTTGCCGAGGGTGCCGCCGACCATCGTCACCATGATGATCTCGTAGGCCAGCCCGAGCACCCCGACCCCGAGGGTCCACCGCAGCTGCAGCGCGACCAGGTCGGCGGGCAGCGGCGCGAAGGGGTCGTCCTGCGACATCGCGAAGTCCATCAGCCCGCTCCAGTAGCCGGGCGCCAGCACGGGGAGCAGCGCGAGGCCGACGGCGAGGATGATGACCCCGTCGATGATGCGGGCAGCGACCCGGTGCCACCAGCCGGCCAGCGGCTGACCGTCGGGCGTGGTCGGGACGGGTAGGCCCTGGAGCTGATGGCCTCCGGGCATCGACTGCCACTGCTGCCCCTGGAAGGGCGGTTGGGTCCCGCCTGCGTAGGGGTTGGAGGGATCGTGGCCGCCCTGCTGGCCGTGGCCCTGCTGACCGTGACCCTGCTGACCGTAGCCCTGGTGCACACCCCCGTGCCCGCCCTGGCTCTGCTGGCCCTGCTGGCCGGGCGCGGCGCCCCAGCCGGCCTGCGCGGCCTTCCCGGCCTGGTCGAGGCCGGGTTTGCGCTTGGGGCTCTTGTGGTCCGTCCACTGGACCCCGTCCCAGTAGCGAAGGTTGTCTGCGTTCTCCGGGTCGTCGTACCACCCTGCTTGCTGACTCATGGGCCCAACTCTCGCACGTCCCACCCAGGTCCCCGACCAGTGCACGGCATCCTGTCTGCCTCGGCTCCCCCGTCCCGTGCCTGACGCGTCGCGGGCGTGCGGGGATCCTGAACCGGTGCGCGCGCCGAAGGCGGGCGGCACACCTCGTCGTCGAGGGATGCCGCCCGCTGTCAGGGGAGGTCCGGCCTCAGAGGTTGCCGCGCTTGTCCTGCTCGCGCTCGATCGCCTCGAAGAGGGCCTTGAAGTTGCCCTTCCCGAAGCCGAGCGAGCCGTGCCGCTCGATGAGCTCGAAGAAGACCGTCGGGCGGTCCTGGACGTTGCGGGTGAAGATCTGCAACAGGTAGCCGTCCTCGTCGCGGTCGACCAGGATGCCCCGCTTCTGCAGCTCCTCGATGGGCACCCGGACCTGGCCGATCCGCTCGCGCAGCTCGGGGTCCTCGTAGTAGGAGTCCGGGGTGTCGAGGAACTCGATGCCGTTGGCGCGCATGTGGTCCACGGTGGCGAGGATGTCGTTGGTGGCCAGGGCGAGGTGCTGGGCGCCGGCGCCCCGGTAGAACTCGAGGTACTCGTCGATCTGCGACTTCTTCTTGGCCACCGCCGGCTCGTTGAGCGGGAACTTCACCCGGTGGTTGCCGTTGGCCACGACCTTGGACATCAGCGCCGAGTAGTCGGTGGCGATGTCGTCGCCGATGAACTCGGCCATGTTCACGAAGCCCATGACCTTGTTGTAGAACTCGACCCACTCGTCCATCCGACCGAGCTCGACGTTGCCGACGACGTGGTCCAGCGCCTGGAAGAGCCGCCTGGGCTCGCTGTCGCGCTTGACGTAGTCGGAGGTCTTCGCGACGTAGCCGGGCAGGTAGGGCCCGCTGTAGCCGTAGCCCTCCCCCTCGCGCTGGACCAGGGTGTGGCGGGTCTCTCCGTAGGTCGCGATCGCCGCCGCCCGGACCTTGCCGTGCTCGTCCTCCAGGTCCTCCGCCTCCTGCAGGACGGTCGCACCGATGGAGCGGGCGTGCTCGATGCAGCGGTCCACGTCGGGCACCTCGAGGGCGATGTCGACGACGCCGTCGCCGTGCCGGCGCACGTGGTCGTGCAGCGTGCTGTCCGGGTCGACGCCGCCCTTGAGGACGAACTTGATGGAGCCGCTCTTGAGGACGTAGGCCTTGTGGTCGCGGTTGCCGGTCTCCGGTCCGGAGTAGCCCACGAGCTCCATCCCGAACGCCGACTGGTAGAAGTGGGCGGCCTGGGTGGCGTTGCCGACGGCGAAGACGATGGCGTCCCAGCCGGTGACGGGGAAGACGTCGGTGGTCTGGTCGTAGGGCACGAGGCCGACGAGCTGCTTGAGCTGGTCGAGCTCGAGCTCGGCGTCCCGCTCCTGGTCGGTGAGGTGGACGGCGGTGTCGGTCATCCTCCGAGACTGTCCCTCGAGGGGTAGGCGGCGCAAGCTCGCCCCCCGGCGGTGAGCAGCCTGCGCAGACTGTCTTGGCTCAGCAGCCGGATAGTGCACACTTTGTCCATGGCCCCCGTGATCGACGACCTGGACGCCCGGCTCCTGGCACTCCTCGAGGAGGACCCTGCGGTCGGGGTGCTCGGCGCCTCGCGCCGGCTGGGCGTGGCCCGCGGCACCGTGCAGAGCCGGCTGGACAAGCTGGTGGCCCGCGGGGTGATCCGCAGCTTCGCCCCGCAGGTGGACCCGGCGCACCTGGGCTATCCGGTGACGGCCTTCTGCACCCTGGAGATCCGCCAGGGCACCGGCGGCGGACCTGTGGTGGCGCACGTGAGCGGCATACCCGAGGTGCTCGAGGCCCACACGATCACCGGCTCCGGGGACCTCATGATCCGGGTCGTCGCGCGCGACAACCCCGACCTGCAGCGGGTGATCGACGAGGTGGTGGCACACCCGCTGGTGGAGCGGTCCTCCACGGTGATCTGCCTGTCGACGAGGGTGGCCTACCGCACGCGACCACTGCTCGGGCGCGCTCAGCAGACCCAGGCTCCAGCGACGTAGCCCGGGGGTGCGGCTGGGGCCCGGCCCCGGGCGCCCTGCCGGCCGGTCTCAGCTGCAGGGCAGGAGCCCCAGCGAGTCCTTGAGCTCCAGGACCCTGAGCAGCGAGGCGTCCACCTTGGCGGCGAAGGCGGGGTCCGTCCGGGCCAGGTCGGCGACCTGCTCGACCATCCGGGCGCCGGAGGCGGTGTCACCGGTGAGCACGACGTCTCCTCCGGCAGCCACGAGGTCGGTCGCCGGCCGCACCCCGGTCAGGCCGCGGACTGCGGCCGCGTTGACGTCGTCGGAGATGACGACGCCGTCGTAGCCCAGCTGCCGCCGCAGCAACCCGTCGATGATCGCCGGGGAGAACATCGCCGGGTGGTCGGGGTCGATCCTGGGGTAGAGCGCCGAGCTGACCATGACCGTGCTGGCGCCTGCCTCGATCCCGGCGCTGAAGGCGTCGAGGTAGGGGTCGTCCGCGGTGAGCACGTCGTCGACCAGCCCGTCGGTGGTGAAGTCGGGGTTCCCGGTGATCCGGCCGATGCCGGGGAAGTGCTTGACGGAGGTCGCGACGCCGGCCTGCTGCATCCCGTGGATGAAGGGGACGATCCCGGCGGCGACGGTCTGCGGGTCGTGGCCGTACTCCCGGCCCCACCGGCCGACGGGGCCGTTGCTCGTGCCCAGCTCCGCGGGCACGACGTCGGCGACCGGCGCGAGGTTGAGGTTGATACCGGCGGCGACCAGCTGCTCTCCCCAGACCGTGGCCTCGCGCGTCAGCTCCTCCGCACCGAGGGTGGCCTGGACCAGGGCGGTGGGAATGGTCGAGAACCCCGGGCCGCGCAGCTGCTGGACCTCGCCGCCCTCCTGATCGGCCGCCACCAGCAGGCCGATCCCGCCGGTCGCGTCCCGCGTCGCCAGGGCCTGCACGGTGGCTGACGCGGCGGCGATGTCCTGGATGCTGCCCGTCCACCCGCCCAGGTAGAGGATGTTGCCGACGTGGCCGTCCTGGACGACCGGGGCGAGGCTGGACGGGGCGCTGCCGACCTGGAGGGCGACCATGACCAGCTGGCCGGCCCGCTGGCCCGGCGTGAGCTCCTCGGCGACCTGCTCCACGCAGCCGGGCGCGCCCGAGGTCGGCGCGCTCGCCGAGGCTGGCGCGCTGGAGGTCGGGGCGGAGGTGGAGGTGGCTGCGGAGGACGCGGGGGCGTGGGTCTGCCCCGGCTCCGTCGTGGCGGCGGAGGCGTCCGTCGACGTCGGGGCGGGCTCGGTCGGGTCCATCGTGCAGCCGGCCGACAGCACGCTGGTCAGCACGGCCGCGAGCAGGACGGAACGGCTCCTCGACATGGGCACGACGCTACGCGTGCACAGGTGCTCGGGGCCACCCGTCGCCGCCCGCCGCTCCCGCATCGTCAGTGCGGCGGCGCGCGTCCCGCCGATCGGTGAAGACGACCGAGACGACCAGGATGAGCCCACCGACCGCGGCCAGGAGGAAGAACACGATGGAGACCGCCGGGTAGCCCAGGAGCGTGAGGTCGCTCTTCACCCGCATCGTCAGTGCGGCGCCGACGATGATGGCCGACAGGACCAGACCCACCACGAGGCGGGTCGTCAGGTGCTGGACCACCCGAAGCAGTCGCTCCTCGTCGAACGCGTCCACCCTCAGGGTGAGCTCGCCGTCGCCGAGCGCGTCGAGCAGGCGGTTGGCCCGCCGCGGCAGCTGTGCAGCGAAGTCCTTGGCCTCCATCGCCCCGGCCAGGAGCGACCCCGGACTCGTGCTCAGCCCCCTGCGCAGGAGCTGGTCGAGGTTGGCGCGGACGGCCTGCGAGGGCGTGAAGTCAGGGTCGAGGTGCCTGGTGGCCCGGTCGAGGTTGAGCAGGGCCTTGCCGATCATCGCCATCTCCGGCGGTGGCCGCAGCCCGTGGGCCCCGGACAGACGCGAGAGCTCCACCATCACCCCGCCCACGTCGAGGTCGCCGCCGGCCGAGACCGCGGCGGAGACCAGGTGGCTGACGTCGTCGCGGAACCGGGCGGCGTCGTGGTCCTCCAGCGGGTGCCCCATCTCGGCCAGCACCCGCGCGGCCTCCTCGCCGTCCCCGTCGGAGATCGCCAGGAGCAGCTTGATGACCGCGTCCTGCACGCGGCGCGGCACGCTCGCGACCATGCCGAGGTCGATCAGCGCGAGGCGCCCGTCCTCGGTGAGGATCATGTTGCCCGGATGCGGGTCGGCGTGCAGGACACCCTCGTCCAGGATCATCCGCAGGTAGGCCCGGAAGAGCTCCTCGCTGATGGCCTCCCCGTCGACCGACAGCATCCCGAGCTCGCCGATGTCGGTCACCTTGCGGCCCTCGACCCGCTCCATGGTGAGCACGCGACTGGTCGTGTAGTCCGGGAGCGGCCGGGGCACGAACAGGTGGTCGTACTCCTCGGTCATCTCGCCGAAGGCCTCCAGGTTGCGCGCCTCCTGGACGTAGTCGAGCTCGCCGGTCAGCGAGCGGCGGAACTGCTGCAGCAGGTCCGTGGTGCCGTAGCGACGCCCCAGCTCGGTATGCCGGTCGGCCGCCGCCGCGATCCGCGTCAACACCTCCATGTCCTGGGCCACTGTCTCCCGGACCCCGGGTCGCTGCACCTTGACGACGACGTCCCTTCCGCTGCGGGTCCGGGCCCTGTGCACCTGGCCGAGGGAGGCAGCGGCCATCGGCTCACGGTCGAACTCGCAGAAGAGGTGCCGCAGCTGCGCCCCGAGCTCCTCCTCGACGATCGCCACCGCGACGTCCCCGTCGAAGGGCTCGACATCGTCCTGCAGGCGGGTCAGCGCCTCGGTGTAGGCCGGCGGAAGCAGGTCGTGCCGGGTCGACAGCAGCTGTCCGAGCTTGATCCACGTCGGTCCCATGCGCTCCAGGTCCGCGGCGAACGCCTCGGCGGTCGCCGGGTCTCCCGCCCCTGCGCTCGCGGTGCTGGGCTCGACGTCGCCCAGGCCGCTGCCGGTGACGAGGTCGGACCGGCCGTAGCGCAGGAGCAGGCGGACAAGGTCGGCGTAGCGGCTCAACGAGCCGGCTGCGTCCTGGGGCACACGGACCTCCGTCGTGGGGTCGCCCCGGCCCGGGGCTCGCGTAAGGCGGTGCGCGTCATCCTAGCCGGTCGCCGGCCCCGCCAGCAGACGGCCCAGGCGTAAAGCTGCGGCCAGCACCAGTTCCTCCACCGGCGGGGGCGGGCCCATGGTGACCACCCCGACCGACGCCTCCAGCCCGGGGACGCCGGGCACGGCGGCGGCCACCCCGTGAGCGCCGAGCTGCAGCTCCCCGGTGGTGGTCGTCGCGCCGTCGAGCGTGCCGCGTCGACCCTCGAGGATCGCTCTCCCGGCGGCGCCGCGCTCCAGCGGGTGACGGCTACCGACGCGGTAGGCGACGTGGAAGTCGGTCCAGGTCGGCTCCACGACGAGCAGCGCGACGGCGTGCTCGCCGTCGGCGAGGGTGAGGTGCGCCGTCGCCCCCGACTGCTCCGCGAGCTCGTGCAGCACCGGTCGCGCCACCTCGACCAGGACGGGACGGACGGCATACTGCAACCGCGCCACCCCCAGCCCCAGCCGGACGCGGCCGTCCTCGCCGCGACTGACGAACCCTCGCGCCTCGAGCGTGGTCACCAGCCGGTAGACCACCGTGCGCGCCAGACCGAGCCGCTCGGCCAGCTCGCTCATGCTCAGGCCGTGCACGTTCCTCGGGGCGCCCAGGGCCTGCAGGACCAGCAGTCCGCGGTCCAGGGTCTGCGCGGTCTCCGGTCGGGCAGCCACCGCTGCAGGTTACCCGGGCGGCGCACCGCCTGTGCAGCTCAGCGCCGGCCGACGAACCAGTTGCGGATGCGCTCGATGCGCGCCTGGACCTGCTCCGACGACGCGGTCGCCAGCTCGGGGCCGCCGCAGGTGCGCCGCAGCTCGGCGTGCACGACCGCGTGCGGCTGGCCCTTCTTCTGGGCGTAGGCGGAGACCAGCTTGTTGAGCTCCTTGCGGTGCTCGGCCAGCGCCCGGTGGGCCGAGACGGCCTGGGCGCGCTCGCGGCCTCCTCCGCGGCGAACCTGCTTCTTCTGCCGCTCCCGCAGGACGTGGGCGACCTGGTCGGGCTCGAGGAGCCCGGGGAGGCCGAGGAACTCCTCCTCGTCCTGCGACCCGGGCATCCCGCCCAGGCCGAACTGCTCGGCGTCGAAGAGCACGTGGTCGAACTCCGCGTCCGAGCCCAGCGCCTCGTAGCTGCCCTCAAGCTCACCCGAGGCGGACTCCGTGGTGCTGGCCGCGGCGAGCAGTCCGTCCTCCTCGGACCACAGCTGGTCCTCCTCGTCGGCGGCCTTGCGGTTGAGCGCGTGGTCACGCTCGACCTCCATCGATCCGGCGTGGGCGAGCAGGAGCGCGACGTTGGGCAGGAAGACCGAGGCGGTCTCCCCGCGGCGTCGGGCGCGCACGAAGCGACCGACGGCCTGGGCGAAAAAGAGCGGCGTCGAGGTCGAGGTCGCGTAGACGCCGACGCACAGGCGGGGCACGTCGACACCTTCGGAGACCATCCGCACCGCGACCATCCAGCGCGAGGTGCCGGCGGCGAACTCCTCGATCCTGCTCGAGGCGCCCGCGTCGTCGGAGAGCACCACGGTGGGCTCCTCCCCGGTGAGCTCGTGCAGCTGCCGGGCGTAGGCCCGTGCCGAGACCTGGTCGGAGGCGATGACGAGGCCACCGGCGTCCTCCACGTGCCTGCGCACCTCGGCCAGCCGCTTGTCGGCCGCGCGCAGCACGCTGGGCACCCAGTCCCCCGCCGGGTCGAGCGCGGTCCGCCAGGCCTGCTTGGTCACGTCCTTGGTCAGCTGCTCGCCCAGGCGTGCCTCGAGCTCGTCGCCGACCCTGGTGCGCCAGCGCATCGTCCCGCCGTAGGAGAGGAAGAGCACGGGGCGCACGACCCCGTCCCGCAGCGCCTCGGCATACCCGTAGGTGTAGTCGGCCGAGGAGCGCAGGACGCCCTCCTCGTCCATCTCGTAGCGGACGAACGGGATCGCCGCGGTGTCCGAGCGGAACGGGGTCCCGGTCAGCGACAGCCGGCGGGCGGCCGGCTCGAAGGCGTCCCGGACCGCCTCGCCCCACGACAGCGCGTCGCCGCCGTGGTGGACCTCGTCGAGGATGACCAGGGTCCGGGCCGCCTCGGCGCGCGCCCGGTGCAGCAGCGGCTTGCTCGCCACGCCCGCGTAGGTCACCGCGATGCCGTCGAAGTCCGTGCCGTGCCGACCCTGGCCGTTGACGAAACGGGGGTCGATGCGGATGCCGACCTTGGCCGCGGCGTCGGCCCACTGCACCTTGAGGTGCTCGGTCGGCGCCACGACCGTGACCCGCTGCACCTCACCCCGGTCGAGCAGCTCGGTCGCCACCCGCAGCGCGAAGGTGGTCTTCCCGGCGCCGGGCGTGGCGACCGCGAGGAAGTCACGCGGCCGCTCGGTCAGGTAGCGCTCCAGCGCGGACGCCTGCCAGGCCCTCAGCTTTCCGGCGGTCCCCCAGGCTGCGCGCTCCGGGTAGGCGGGTGAGAGGTTGGAGGCAGCAGACGTCGACATGGCCGGACCAGTGTAGGTCGCCCCGCCGACCCTCCCCGCCCGGGCGGGCCGGCGTGCCGCACCGCCCCTCCGGGAGGCTCAGTCCTGTGCGCCGCCGCCCTGGCCGGGGCCTCCGGAAGCCCCGTCGCCACCGTCCTGCGGGGCGCGCAGGCCCTCGTAGATCTCCTTGCACATCGGGCAGACGGGGAACTTCTGGGGGTCGCGTCCGGGCACCCAGACCTTGCCGCACAGCGCGATGACGGGGTTGCCGCTCATCGCGCTCTCGAGGATCTTCTCCTTGCGCACGTAGTGCGAGAAGCGCTCGTGGTCGCCCGGCTCAGACAGGTCGTGCTCGACCCGGGTGTCCTCGCGCTCGAGCAGCGCGGTCTGGGTCTGCGGGTCGCCCGGAGCCTCCGGTGCGTCGAGCGGCTGGTCGGACATGCGGACAATCGACATACCACCAGTGTAGGCAGCCGGCGCGGGACCGGACCTAGTTGCGCTCGGGGTGGCCCGTCCAGGTCGTCACCAGCGACAGGCTGCTGCGCTGGCGCAGGAGGACCTCGCGCCACAGGTCGTCGGTGCCGTCGTGGAAGGGGTCGCGCGGCTCGCGCGGCAGGACGAACCAGGCGCCCTGCGCGATCTCGGCGTCCAGCTGGCCCGCGGACCAGCCGGCGTAGCCCACGAAGATGCGGAAGGCGGCCAGCTCGGGCACCACGAGCGGGGCGGGGGCATCGAGGTCGACCAGCCCGAGGCCGCCGAAGAGGAGCTGGGTGCCGAGCGGGGAGTCCTCCTTGCCGTGCCCGGGCACGCTGACCAGCCCCATCGCCGTGTCCTTGCCGACCGGTCCTCCCTGGAAGAGCACCCCGGGTGCGGTGACGAACGGCTGCCAGTCGGGCAGCACCACGCTGACCGCGGCGTCCAGCGGCCGGTTGAGGACCAGGCCGTGGGCGCCGTCCTCGTCGTGATGCAGGACGAGGACCACGGAGCGCTCGAAGACGTCGCCGGTCAGCGGCGTCGCGACGAGCAGCCGTCCGGTCACGTCGCCGTCCCGCCCTCCGCCGTGATCCGTCATCCACCCATCATGACCGACCGTCTCGGGAGCGCGCCACGGGACGTGCCCTGGACCGGGACACGAGCGCGCCACCGAACAACCACCCGGCCCCGATCCCCACGAGGTCGGCCACGGTGTCGAGCGCGTCCAGCTGACGGTGCGGCGCGACCTGGTGCTGGAGCGGCTCGCTGACGAGGGCGTGGGCGACCAGCGCCACCAGGACCCACCGGACACCGAGGAGCCTCGCCAGCGCGGCCGGCACGGCGAACGCCACGAGGTGGGCGACCTTGTCCAGCCCCGGGACGCCGCCCGGCTGCGGGGTGCCCTGGGAGTAGAGGCCTGCCACCTGCAGGACCACCGCCACGACGAGCGCGAGCCAGCCGAGCAGGCGCAGCGTGCCGCCGTCCCCCTCCACCGCCTCCGGAGGGTCCGTGCCCGGTGACGCTCCTCGGCCGGTCAGAGGGTCTTCTCCTGCGCAGCACGCGCGGCGGCCTCCACCGCCCTGGCCACCGCCTTGGTCGCCTCGGGGTTGAAGACGCTGGGGATGATGTAGGTGGGGTTGAGCTCATCGGCGTGCACCACGTCCGCCAGGGCCGAGGCCGCGGCCAGGAGCATGTCGTCGTCGACGTGACCGCTCTGGGCGTCCAGCAGCCCGCGGAAGACGCCGGGGAAGACCAGCACGTTGTTGATCTGGTTGGCGAAGTCGCTGCGCCCCGTGGCGACCACGGTCGCGTGCCGCCCGGCCTCGACCGGGTCGACCTCGGGGACCGGGTTGGCCATCGCGAAGACGATCGCGTCCTCGTTCATCTGAGCGACGTCCTCGCCGGTCAGGATGTTGCCGGCGGAGACGCCGATGAAGACGTCGGCGCCCACGAGCGCGTCCTTGAGCGAGCCGGTCTCCAGGGCGAGGTTGGTCTGGCTCGCGATCCACGCGAGGTTGCCGTTGGCGCCGCTGGCCACGTCCGGACGCCGCGCGTGGATGATGCCGTCGACGTCCGCGACGACGAGGTCGCGCGCCCCGGCCTTGAGCAGGAGCCGGATGATCGCCGACCCGGCCGCGCCTGCCCCTGACATGACGATCTTGACGTCGTCCAGCTCCTTGCCGACCACGCGCAGCGCGTTCTTCAGCGCTGCGAGCGCGACGATCGCGGTCCCGTGCTGGTCGTCGTGGAAGACCGGGATGTCCAGCTCCTCCCGCAGCCGGGCCTCGATGTAGAAGCAGCGCGGGGCCGAGATGTCCTCCAGGTTGATGCCCGCGAACCCCGGTGCCAGCGCCTTGACGATGCGCACGATCTCGTCGGCGTCGTGGGCGTCGAGGCAGATCGGGAAGGCGTCGATGTCGGCGAACCGCTTGAACAGCGCGGCCTTGCCCTCCATCACCGGCAGGGCCGCGAGCGGGCCGATGTTGCCCAGCCCGAGGACGGCGGTGCCGTCGGTGACGACCGCGACGGTGTTGCGCTTGATCGTCAGGCTGCGCGCGTCCGCCGGGTTCTCGGCGATGGCCTGGCAGATCTTGGCCACGCCCGGGGTGTAGACCAGCGACAGGTCGTCACGGTTGCGGATCGGCAACCGTGACTTGACCTCGAGCTTGCCGCCCAGGTGAGCCAGGAAGGTGCGGTCGCTGACGCGGCCGATCTCCACGCCGTCCACCGTGCTGATCGCCTCGACCACCTCGGCGGCGTGGTCGGTGCCGGAGGTGGCGATGGTCAGGTCGGCCTGGAGGCGCTCGGTGCCCGACTCGCTGATGTCGACCGCCGTCACCATTCCCCCCACGTCGGCCACCGCGGTGGTGATCTCGCTGACGGCGGTCACCCGGGCGGGCAGCTCGAGGCGCACGGTGATGGAGTTGGACACGGACGGCGCGGGGCTCATGCGCCCCATTCTCCGGTATGCCGTGCGCGTCGCCGAGGCAGGTGGTCGCCCGGGCGTGGCCCGGATCACGGAAGAGATCCGCACCGGGGCGCGTTGACGCCGGCATGAGCACCGTGAACCTGACCACCGACACCTTCGAGGAGACCGTCACCGGCAACGACATCGTGCTGGTCGACTGGTGGGCCGACTGGTGCGGCCCCTGCAAGATGTTCGCCCCGGTCTACGAGAAGGCCGCCGGGACGCACGAGGACGTCGTCTTCGCCAAGGTGGACACCGAGGCCCAGCAGGCCCTCGCCGCCGGTGCGCAGATCACCTCGATCCCGACGATCATGGCCTTCAAGGACGGCGTCCTCGTCTTCCGTCAGGCCGGCGCCCTCCCCGCGCGCGACCTCGAGTCCGTGATCGACCAGGTCAAGAACCTGGACATGGACGACGTGCGCGCCAGGATGGCCGAGCAGCAGACCCAGCAGGCCTGAGCCGAGCCGGTCACCCACGAGGTCGGCCCCCACCTGCGCGAGCAGGTGGGGGCCTCGTCGTGGGAGGGGTCAGGAGGCCCGGCTGCTGACCCTCTCCTCCAGGGCGTCCTCGAGCAGCGTGACGAGCGCCTCGAGCTGCACGTCGGAGGAGTCGGCGACGTCCTCGTCGGCCCCGTCGAGCGCCCGGGCGGCCAGCCCGGCCTTGCTGTCGATGAGCTCGGCGATCCTGGTGTCGAGGGTGCGTGCGGCGACGATCCGCCACGCGGTGACCGGCTCGTCCTGGCCGATGCGGTGGACACGGTCGATGGCCTGGGTCTGCTCGGCGTCCGTCCAGGACAGCTCCGCGAGCACCATGTTGGAGGCGACCTGGAGGTTGATGCCCACGCCGGCGGCCGTCAACGAGCACACGGCGACGGCGACGTCCGGATCCCCGGTGAACGCCTCGATGTTCTTCTGCCGGACCGAGGACGTCTGGCCGCCCCGGATGGAGGCGAAGCGGATGCCCCGCCTGGTGAAGGTCTCCTCGGCCGCGTCCATGACGTCGATGTGCTTGGCGAAGAAGACGACCTTGCCGGCGCTGCGGGCGAGCTGGGCGGCGTAGTCGGCGGCGAGACCGGCCTTGGCCTGGCCGATGCGCCGCATCACGCCGAAGACGTTCTCCTCCGAGGACTTCGCGGTCTTGTTCGCCCGTTCCCGCGCCGCCACCTGGCGCACGAGGGCGTGGTCGACACCCTCGCCCTCCACGACGTCGCGCAGCTCCAGAGCGCGCTCGTAGCGCGCGAGGAGACGACGGGCGAGCCGCTGCTCCGCGGCCCGGATGGACCGGCCGGCCTCGCCGTCGATCTCGACGGGGACGTCGGCCACCCGCCGGGCGGGCAGGTCGGCCGCCACGTCGACCTTGCGTCGTCGGACGATGCCGCGGTCGACGACGGCGGCACGGGCCGCGGCGGAGAAGCCGCGGTCGCCCGGCGTCAGGCCGATCTCCTCCAGCGCCGCCATCAGCTCGCCCACGGGCTTGCTCTCGTCGATCCAGCCCAGGAACTGCCAGATCGCCGTGAAGTCCTCGATGTCGTTGATCAGCGGTGTGCCGGTGAGCGCCATCAGCAGCGGCTCGGCGGTCCGCGCGCGGATGCGCTCGGAGAGCTGCAGCACGTGCTGGGACCGCTGCGACTTCCTGTTCTTGATGTAGTGCGCCTCGTCGACGACCATCCCGCGCAGACCCAGTTCCCGCAGCCAGCCCACGTGCCGGTCGAGCACCTCGTAGTTGACGATGATGATGTCGGCGAAGCCGTCGATCGTGTCGCCGTCGCCGTAGACCACCGTCGCGGGGTGGTCCGGTGTCCACAGCTCCGCCTCGTGCGCCCAGTTCCTCTTCACGACGTTGGGTACGACGACGAGCAACGGGTAGGCGTCCGCCACCTGCGCGGCGAGCAGCGCCTGTGCCGTCTTGCCCAGGCCCGGCTCGTCGGCGAGCAGGAACGTCCGGTGGCCCGCCGCCGCGGCGGCGACCAGGCCGGCCTGGTGCGGCATGAGCTCACGCCCGCCGACGACGCGCGTGGTCGCCGGTGACGGCAGGTCCATGCACGACAGCGCGCCACCGTCCTCGAAAGCCCTCAGCAGCGGCTGGATGAGCTCCCAACCGGCGAGCCGGCGAGGCTTGGCGGTGCGCTTGGCGGCGACGGAGTAGTCCGGTGGAAGGAACGGGTTGGCCAGCTGCCGCGAGGCCACCGACTGTGGCACCACGCCGCGCTCCTCGGCTCCGGGGGTCTCCTCCGGCGTGGACCGCCCGACCGGTCCGGCCAGCTCGTCCGGCTCGTCCGGCACCTCGATGCCCGCCGCCTCGAGCAGCTCGCGGCGCAGGGACCGTGCGCGCTCGGAGATGACGGCGTCCTCACCGAGCAGCCCGAGCAGGGTGGTGTCACGCGCGGCCGTCGTCGCGAGGATGGTGGCGATGCCGTCGAGGCGCTTGAGCTCCTCGGCACGCCGGGCCGCGGGCGTCGCTTCCTCCGCCCTGACCCTGGCACGTTCCTCGCGCATGAGGAGGGCCACCACCTGGAAGCTGGTCCGGGTCGACGACGAGGCGCGACCGTGCTGGACCGCGGACTCGACCTCGCGGACGACCTTGGCGAGCACCGGGATGATGCCGTCGTTGTCATGGCGCGGTCGCCGCTGCGGGCGCGAACGTGCACCCCTGTGACGCTGGGCTCCTCGAGCCACGAAGTCCTCCTCGGCAGAGATCGGTCATGCACCGGCCAGGGGCCGGGCCCGCCCCGCGCCCGCGACCGGGCGATGGACGTCCGGGCGGCCTGTGCTGCAGGCGTCCCCGGGGGCCAGCAGTCCAGCGGATCTCGACGAGATCGACGCCTCGGACCTGTCCCGCCGCGACGACTCCAGCTGGGACTCCCCCAGCGTACCGCGCCTTTGCCGCTCGGCGAGCACGCTCGGCACGCGCTCACCCCGTGTCGAGGTGCGCGGTTTCTCCAGGCGCCCGTCATACCCATCCGTGCAGCAGCCCCAGGGGCCCGGATGCTTCAGTCAGTGCCCAGGTGCGGGGGGGCCTCAGAGGTTCCGCCGGGAGAGACGAGACCGAGCTGGTAGGCGGCGATCGCTGCTTGTGTGCGGTCGCGCACCTGCAGCTTTCGCAGCAGCGAGGCGACGTGCGTCTTGACCGTGCCCTCGCCCAGCTAGAGCGCGGCGGCGATCTCGCCGTTGGACCGGCCGGCTGCGACTTGCCGCAACACCTGCGTCTCCCGAGGGGTGAGCCGGTCCAGGAGCTTCGAGTGCGGGACGCGACGTCGTGCCTGCTCGCGCAGGAGCCGGTCGACCAGTGCCGGAGCGACCGCCGTCTGGCCGGAGGAGGCGGATCGCACAGCGGCTCGGATGTCCTCTGGTGGCATGCTCTTGAGCAGGTAGCCGCACGCCCCCGCGCGCACGGCGTCCAGCAGCAGCTCGTCGTCGGCGAAGGTGGTGAGGATGAGCGTGCGCGTAGCTCGCAGGGCCGGGTCAGCCATGATGCGGCGTGCGGCGCCGATGCCGTCCAGGCGCGGCATACGCACGTCCAGCAGCACCAGGTCTGGGCGGTGTTCTCGGACCAGGGCGAACGCCTGCACGCCGTCTTCGGCCTCAGCGAGGACCACGATCCCTGGGTGACGCTCGAGGACGAGCCGCAGGCCCTGTCGCACGAGCGGTTCGTCGTCGGCCACGATCAGCCGCACCAGGTTCACCTCATCGCCCATGGGATGCGTGCCTCCACCCGCCAACCCTCGTCAACATCGCCGCCGGCCTCGTCGCCGCGCGGGCCGTACTGGACCACTCCACCGAGGAGCCCGACCCGTTCCTGGAGCCCGCCCAGGCCGGTCCCCGATCCTTGCACCTGCGAGGCACGTGCACGACCGTTGTTCTCAACGACGATCAGCACCCTGCCTGGCCGCTCCTGCTTCACCTCGACACGCGCGCACGTGGCCTCGCTGTGCCGGACGACGTCGTGAGTCCCTCCTGCACGACGCGATAGATCGTCGTGGACACGGTCGCCGGGACCGCCTCGGGGAGGTCGACCTGAAGACGGACGTCGAGGTCAGGGCTACCGACCGTGGTGACGAGGTCAGGCAGGGCGGCCACGCCGAGCGCCTCGTCACCCACGTTCCCCCCGAGCCGCAGGAGCCGGTGCAGGTCGTCCAGTGCCCCGCGTGCTGTGGTCTCCAGGCCGCTGAGCAGGTCGCGGGTCACAGGTTCGGTCGCGCGCTCGCGGGCGCCGCCGGCCTGCAGCGTGATGAGGGTGAGTGCGTGCGCCATGGAGTCGTGCAGGTCCCGAGCGATCCGAGCGCGTTCGGCCACGACCGCTTGGTGCGCGGCGCGGTCAGCGGCCAGCTCTGCGCAGACGCGGCGGTCCGTGGTCCGGCGCAGTGCATGCGCCACGGCCCACGTGCCGAGGATCAGCACCGAGTTGACGACGGCGTCGGCTGCGGTCGTCGACCGGGTCGCCAGCTGCGGGCCGAGCCCGCCCGCGAGGACCAGTCCCGTCCCGGCAAGTCCGGGCCGAAGGGCCGCATACCACCCGAGCGAGGCCAGCAGGAACAACAACGCCAGGAAAGGCGTAGCGACGCCCACCTGCTCACCGGTGCTCATCGCCAGGGCGAAGCCGAGCGCCGCCACGGCGGCGGCGAGCAGTGGCCTGACACGGCGCAAGGTCAAGGCAGGAAGGGTGACCAGGGTGGCCAGCACGGCACCGGCCGGCACTCCCGAACCGAGCGTGACCAGCACGAGCTCGAGCTCGGCCACAGCCGTCACCCCCGCCGCGAGGAGGAGATCGCGTCGCCAGAGGGCCGTGCGCCCGGACATGCGGCCGATCGTAGTAGCAACACGTCCCCCGGACCTCTGCCGCGAGAGAGAGGTGTCAGGGCCGTAGGAGGGAGGCGGCCGACGCGCAGCCCCCGCACCGTTGACCCATGACAGTCACCCTTCAGCCTCGCACCGCGACCACCACCCGCCTCCCTCTTGCGCGAGGCGCCGCAGCCGCGGCGGCGCTGTGCCTGCTTGGAACCGGCGTCGTCGGACTGGTGGGCGACCCGGCCACGCCCGCCGACCACACCCGTGGCGCCGGCGCCGCCTCCGAAGTCACGACCGGGCTGGCCTTCCTCGCCGGCGCCCTCTGCCTCATGGCACTCACCCCTGTCGGCGGGTGGCGGCGCCTGCTCTGGCTGCTGGCCCCCATCGGTCTGACCATCGGCGGCGCCACCATGCTCGCCGTGCCGCTCGTGGGCGTCGAACCACCCGGATGGCTCTTCGTCCTGGCAGTCGTGCCGATCTTCGTCGGCATGATCGCGGCCGGTGTGCTCGGCACCCGACGGGTGTGGCCATGGTGGACCGGAGCGGCCGTCGCCCTCTTCCTGCCGATCATGCTCGTGATGCCCTACAACGGATTCCTCATGACCGCCGTCTGGGCAGAGTAATTGTCAAGACCTGTGGATCGGCGTGTCACGCGACGTGTTGGTGGTCTCCTGATTCCTCGGGTCGTTCTACGAGCTTGCCCTTCTCGAAGGTGGCGCCGGCGCGGACGAGGGCCACGAGGTGGGGGGCGTTGACCGCGCGCCAGCGTCGTTGCGCGGACTCGATGAGCTTGAACGCCATGGCGATGCCCGCGGCGCGCGAGCCGGGGCCCTTGGTGACCCGCTGACGGAGCCGGACGGTGGCGAAGGTTGACTCGATGGGGTTGGTCGTGCGCAGGTGCACCCAGTGCTCGTCCGGGAAGTCGTAGAACGCGAGCAGGACGTCGAGGTCGTCGGTGATCTTCGCGGCCGCCTTGGGCCACTTGGTCCCGTAGGCGGCCGCGAACGCCTGCGCCGCGGCCTGGGCGTGTTCGCGGTCCTGCGCCTGGTAGATCTCGGCCAGCGCCGCCTTGGCGTCCTTGTGCACCGACTTGGGCAGCGCGGCGAGCACGTTGCCGATCTTGTGCCACCAGCACCGCTGCTCAGCGGTCTCGGGGAAGACGTCGCGCAGCGCACGCCAGAACCCCAGCGCCCCGTCACCGACCGCCAGGACCGGGGCGGCCATGCCGCGGCGCTTGCACGAGCGCAGCAGGTCGGCCCAGGACTCGGTGGACTCGCGGTGCCCGTCCTCGAGCGCGACGAGCTCCTTGGTGCCGTCGGCGCGGACGCCGACCATGACCAGCAGGCAGACCTTGTCCTGGGTCAGGCGGACCTTGAGGTGGATCCCGTCGACCCACACGTACACGTAGTCGGTGCCGGCCAGCGACCGCTTGTTGAACGCGGCGGCCTCGGCTTGCCACTGCTCGGTCAGCCGGGTGATCGTCTTGGCCGACAGCCCCGAGGCGGTGCCGAGGAACTGGGTCAGCGCCGGGGCGAAGTCGCTGGAGGACAGGCCGTGCAGGTACAGCAACGGCAGCACCTCGGCCAGCTGCGGGCTCTTGCGGGCCCACGCGGGCAGAATCGCCGAGGCGAACCGCTTGCGCTCACCGGTGGCCTCATCCACCCGCCGGTCGTTGACCCGCGGCTGGCGCACCGGGACCGCACCAGCGGCGGTGCTCACCTCCCGCGGTTGGTGGTAGCCGTTGCGGACCACGAGCCGGTGGCCGTGCTCATCGACCTCCTCGGCGTACCGCTCGACGTAGGCGGCGACCTCGGCCTGCAACGCCGCGGCGAGCATCTGCCGAGCACCGTCACGGACGATCTCATCCAGCAGCGACCCACCCCCAGCGGTCGCGTCGACGTTGGACTCGATGCTCTCCTGGACTACCTTGAGCATGGGCGTACCTTCCCGAGCCGGCGCGCCAACGCCGACCCCGATCAGAACTTCTATGGGCTTTCAGATCTTGCTCGGGAGGTACGCCACTTGCACGTCACCCCGCCGAGGGCCATCCACAGGTTCTGATCATTGCTCGTCTGGGCAGGCGTCGCCCTGACCATCCGCAGACACCACCGATGAGCAGGTCCCCGCATCGACCTTCTCCCTGACCGCGACGCTTCGGGTCGAGGCCCACACCACCACGCCTGCCCTTCGACCACCACGTTTCCTCCGCACCGCCAGAGAACGGACGGGGCTGGTGATGGCCGCTCCTGCTTGGCACGGCTTCGACGCCCAGGAGCGACTCGCGGCAGGAGGGCGCGAACCGTCCCGACGACGCGCCCGACCAGGTCCGGCTGGAGCGTTCATGTGAACCGCTCTGGCCGACATCGTGCGGGCGGTCGCAGGGACCGATGGCGGCTCTTCAACTTTGAGCGTGGTGGGGCCCTGACGTAGGGCTCGCGGCCCTGCGCCAGCATGGGTGTTGTCAAGACATCCCAGAGAGCGAGGACCGCGAGCGTGCACAAGCCTACGTTCGACGTCGATGCGGCGTCGATCCTGTTCAACCTGCCCGGCTACCGGGTCGTCTCGGCCAGCCCTGCTGTCGGCGACCGACCCAGGCAGGTGATCGTGGAGACGATCACCTGCGAGGGCGCGTGCCCGGCGTGCGGGGTGTTCTCCTGCCGGGTGCAGGCCCGGCCCCTGCAGCACGTCAAGGACGTGCCCTGCGGCGGTGAGCGACTGGACGTCGTCCGAAAACGCCGCTACGCCTGCATCGAAGAACTATGTCCTCGGCGCTCCTTCACCGAGGAGACCGACCAGCTACCAAGCCGGGCACGGGTGACGACCCGCCTGACCGAGCAGGTGATCACCGCGTGTCGTGCCGAGCCGCGCGCCGTCTCTCGCGTCGCCGACGAGGTCGCCCTGGCCTGGCCGACGGTGATGCGGATGCTCACGAGCACCTTGGACCTGGACAGCGGTGTCGACCGTCGGCACGTGGCGCACCTGGGGATCGACGAGCACCGGTTCCGGACCGTGCGCTACCTGCGCGACCCCGACTCCCACGCGGTGAAGCGGGTCGAGCCGTGGTCCATCGTGTTCACCGACCTGGACGACGGCTCCATCCTGGATGTGGTCGACGGCCGTCGTGGTGCGACCGTGCGGAAGTGGTTGGCGGCGAGGCCGCGGTGGTGGCGCAAGCGTGTGCAGATCGTCGCCCTCGACATGAGCAGCGAGTTCCGCGCCGGCGTCCGCACGGCGCTGCCCAGGGCGAAGGTGAGCGTGGACCACTGGCACGTGGTCCGGCTGGCCAACGACATGGGCACCAAGGTCCGCCGCCGCCGGGTCTGGGAGCTGCACGAGCGCCGCGGCCGCGCCACCGACACACCGTGGAAGTACCGCAAGCTGCTCACCTGCGCCGGCGACCGGCTGACCCTCCGGCAACGGTCCAGGCTGCAGGAGATCCTCGCCCAGGACATCGAGCTGGCCGTGGCCTGGGGCATCAAGGAGCACGTGCGCCAGCTCCTCGCCGCCCGGGACACCGCCTCCTTCCAGCGGCACTGGGCGCGCCTGGCCAGCGCCGTGCGCGCCACCCGACTGCCCGAGCCGGCCAGCCTCATGCGCACCCTGCGAGCGTGGCGGCGCGAGCTGCTCACCTTCTGCCGCAGCAGGGTCACGAACGCGCGCACCGAGGCGGCGAACCTGACCGCCAAGACGATCAAGAGAGTCGGACGTGGGTACCGCAACCATGACAACTACCGATGCCGCATCATTGGCTACGCGCCCCGACCGATCGCGGCGTGAACACCCGGCACCACGCTCAAAGTTGAAGACCCCGTTTACCTCTGGCCGTGCCCCAGATCACCGATTAGCTGCGGAACTCAGGGAGAGAGGCACAAATCGCAATGGCTATTCAGGCAAACTAGAAAACGCTATTAACTCAGGATGGGTGCGACGGTCCCTGCTCCTTGCGGTGACTGTAATTCGCGATCTTGGCAACGACGAATCCAACCAGCCCCACTCCTGCGAACCGAATTCCGGAGAGCAGAAAGTCCGGCCTGTCGGCAATGAGGGCGATCGCAACGATCAGAAGCCCACCTAATGCGACACCAGCAGTGGACCACTCTAGAACATAGTGGAGTGGCCACCGTCGTCTGTTCACGGCATCTCCTTCCATGTGATCAACCGCAAATGATCCTTGTTGCCCTACGGCAACCCCACCAAGAGATCAGGACCAAGACTACGCCGCAGCCCAGCCCCGTCCATGGGCCAGTAAGGCTCCCGAGCATAGCACAAGCAATAGCGCTATCGAGACCGGCCGAGATTTGGCATACATTGCTGATTACGTCCTCGCACCACCCCAACGTTGAGAAGCCTGTAGTTGGCGTAGTGGTATTCAGGCCTGCCGTGGCAGGGTTCTGCTCAAGTAGGACCTTGGGGTCTTCGGACCCCTTTGCCGGGCGGAGATTCCCTTCCGGATCAAGGACGCCAGTCCATGCAATCTCACTTTCGCCAAAGCGGATTTCGACGAGGCGGTCTAAACCACGCTTCTTGAAGGTGGTGTGTTGCACGAAAGCAATCCGTCCTCTGGTCACATCCACCAGGGCTCGGACATAGACTCCTTGTGCCCGACCATGAGTTGCTCCAACGTGGACCCAGGCGTATGCGTCGGTGCTGAGAGCTTCGGCGCTTGCCCAATCGAACCGATACTGTGGGTACTGGGCAGCTACTGCGGCGAAGTCGTCGCTCTCGCGCACCAGTGTGATTACCGGCGCTTCCTAGAACGCCGTGGAGCGCAGGCCACTCCGAGCCTTCCCCACCTCTGGGAAAAGTCCAAAGAGAAACGTGCCGAAACTTGCCGCGGCACCACCCTTGACAAAGAGGCGTCTTGTGAGCGTCATGATGTTCCTTCCATGGTGTGTGAATCATGTGGGCAAGATAGGTTGGGGAACTTTGTGAAGTCGCCTCGCAAAGATGCCGGAGGCGATGATCGGCAACAGCAACGCGGCTGCGTCGTATGCTTTCACCGAAAACAGTTCTGCTCTCAATGTTTGACCCGCCATCGGCAAGGCGATGAGCGCGACCGCGATAACTACGTTGCGCAAAATCAGCGGCCAGCTGACTTGCGAACTGCTAAGCCGGCCCATGCACCCGCACTCCACGACCAGGCCCCGCTTGAGTGTGACATACATTACGGCGGCGAAACTGGCGAAGGTCAAACCAGTCAGCACCATGGTCAGAGATTCCCGATATCCCATGATGAGAAGCGTTCCCAATGTCAGCTCCGTCGCCAAAAGAATCGCCAAGGCGGTCTTCGAGGTTCGAGCAGGCAGCAATCTATACGCGGAAAGTTGCTTGATAGCACCACGCAAGTCCAACACTTTTCCGACTAGCGCAATCAGCAGAAGTGTGCCAACACTCAGGCGGACGACTAGAATGAGGGTTGCCACCATGAAATCAGCCCCTTGATCTCCAAACGTCTTCATTGACTGGTGAGACAACTGTCCCATGTAGACCGGCTCTTCGCAACCGACGGTCCGACCGAAGGGTCCATGGACAAGATCGCCACCAGCCCGGACCGCGTGACAAGCCTGTGACAAATCAGATGCTCTGTCGAGCCTACATCTGCTCACACGCGCCCACGCGACGAAGCCCCCGGATTCCGCGTAGTTACGCGGAATCCGGGGGCTGACGTGGGATAACCAGCACAGCGTGAGACACATTCGTGGAGGTGGCGGGAATCGAACCCGCGTCCGTCGCAAGTAGATCAGGGCTTCTCCGGGTGCAGTGCGCTACGGATTTTCTCGGCCCCAGGGCTCGCGCGCACACGTTCCCTGACAGGCCCAGTCACGTTAGGAGTCCCCCGCCGTCCGGTGACCTGACGGCGGAGCAAGTTCTCTAGCTGATGCCAGACACTGAGTCGAGAACTAGCTCAGGCTGACAGACTTCGTGGCTCGCTCAGGCGGCGAGGGCGAAGTCGCTGCGCTTGGAATTGGCAGCTATTGGTTTCGCAAGGAGCGTTGACGAGATGACCTTGCCTCCTCGACCCGCTTCCCCTGAAATGCCGTACGACGTCGAAACCGATCACCCCCATGGGGGTGTCTCACGCTGTGCAGTTGTCAAGATCCCGCCCTGGCGGCGGAACGTCCAGTCTAGACGGTCCAACGCGGACCTGTGCACACCGATTCCCGACGGCCCACCCGCCGGGCGGCGCAGGAGGTCCAGGCCGGCTCAGCCGCGCCCGTAGACCATCTGCACGAAGTGCACCACGTGGTCGTCAGCGACATGCCGCGCGAGGTCGGCCTCGCTGATGATGCCCACCAGGTTGCCGCCCTCCATCACCGGTAGGCGCTTGACCTGCTGCCCGCCCATGGTGTCCACGATCCGGTTGATGTCCTCCTCCGGGCCCACGGTCGAGACGATCCCCTGGGCCAGGCCCCCGATGCTCATGGAGGTGAGGTCGCCGCCGTCCGCCACGCCGCGGATCGCGATGTCACGGTCGGTGACGATGCCGACCAGCGAACCGTCGGCGGCGACGACCGGTACCGCACCGATGCCCTGGTCGCGCATGAGCCGGGCAGCCTCGACGAGGGTCTGGTCCTCGCGGAGCGTGTGGGGGTCGGCGGTCATGATCTCGCGTGCGGTGGTCACGGGTCTCCTTCACGGGGGGTATGACGTACGCGTCCACCCTGCACCGGCCGGCGTGCCCAGGCAACCGCAGAACGTCCGGGGCCGCGACCCTCCTGACACCGCTCAGCCGTGCCGCTTGAGGTGCGCCGACATGGCGCGCTCCGCCTCGCGGCGATCCTGACGCTCGCGCAGGGTCTGCCGCTTGTCGTGCAGCTTCTTGCCCTTGGCCAGCGCGATCTCGACCTTGGCCCGCCCGTCCTTGAAGTAGAGCGAGAGCGGCACGATCGTGTGCCCGGCCTGCTCGACCTTGACCACCAGCTTGTCGATCTGCTCCCGGTGCAGCAGCAGCTTGCGCCGCCGCCGCGCGGCATGGTTGGTCCAGGTGCCCTGGGAGTACTCGGGGATGTGCACGTTCTCCAGCCACAGCTCGCCGCCGTACTCCACGACATACCCCTCCGCGAGGGAGGCGCGTCCGTGCCGCAGCGACTTCACCTCGGTCCCGGACAGCACCAGGCCGGCCTCGACGGTGTCCTCGATGAGGTACTCGTGCCGGGCCTTCTTGTTGTTGGCGATGACCTTGCGGCCGGTTTCCTTGGGCATGACCGGCCCATCCTAGGCGGTGACCGGGCCAAGGCCCAGCGGGTTATCGGCTCAGAGCCAGTTGCGCGGGTTGACCGGGGTGCCGTTCTCGCGGGTCTCGAAGTGCAGGTGGCAGCCGGTCGAGGACCCGGTGGTGCCCTCGTAGCCGATGACCTGCCCGCGCGCGACCGACTGGCCCGGCGAAACCGCGAAGCTGCTCAGGTGCAGGTATGCCGTGGTGAGGTTGACGCCCCGCTGCACCCCGTGGTCGACGATCACGTGGTTGCCGCGGCTGTCGTCGTAGGGCGTGGCCCAGACGACGCCGTCCGCGGCGGCCGCGACCGGCGTGCCGCAGGCAGCACCGAAGTCGATGCCGGAGTGCAGGACGTAGATGCCCAGGATCGGGTGCAGGCGCATCCCGAACTCGCTGGTGATCCCTCCCGGCATCGGCTGGCTGAGGTAGCCAGAGGAGGACACCTGCTGGGCCTGCGCGCGCTCCTGGACAGCCTCCTGACGACGGGCCCGCTCCTGCGCGTCCTCGCGGGCCTTGGCGTCCGCGGCGGCGTCCTGGGCCCGTCGCGCCTCGGCGTCCGCGGCAGCGGCGCGCCGGTTCGCCTCGTCCGCGGCGGCCTGGTCGCTGCGGCGCTGGGCCTCGGCGGCCGCCTCCCGCTGCCGCTGTGCCTCGCGCTCGGCAGCCCGCTGACGGGCGGCCTCCTCGGCAGCCTGCTGCCGCGCGGCGGCCTCCTCCGCTCGGCGCCGCGCCTCCGCGCGGAGGCGCGCCTCCGCCGCCGCCTCGGCGGCCGCCTTCTCGCGGGCGATCCGGTCCACCTCGACCTGCTCCTGGGCCTTGAGCCCGTGCTTCTTGCTGGCCAGGCTGCGCAGCTGGGCGGTGAGGTCGTCCGCGCGTCGCTGCTCGGCGGCCAGGGCCTTCTCGACCTTGGCCTTCTCCTTCTCCAGGGCGGCCTTGTCCTGCGCCTGCTGCGCCTCGAGCGCCTCCAGGGCGGACTTCGCCTCCTCGGCCGCCTGGCGCGCCTGCTCCTTGGCGACGACGTTGGCCTCCGCCCTGGCCAGCAGGTAGTCGATGTCGCGGCGGACGCCGGCGAGCCGGTCCTGCTCGGCCACCGCCTGCGCCTGCTGCACCGACAGCGCGAGGATCTGCTGGTCCTGGACCCGCAGCACGGTGCGCGCCATCGCCATCTGCTCGACCGCGTCGGACTCCCCGGAGAGCAGCTCGAGGGTGGTCGCCAGCGAGCCGAGCCCGCCCTGCTTGTAGCTGTCCCGCGCGATGGCCCCGATCGTGGAGCGGCTCTCCGCCTGGGCGTCCTCGTTGGCGGCCAGCGACTCCTCGATCTGCGCCTCGTTGGCACGGGCGACGGCCAGCTCGGCCTCGATCCGGCGGGCCTCGGCCTCGGCGTCGGCCAGGTCGGCCTCGGCCTCGCCGAGGGCCACCCGCGCGTCCGCGACCTTGGCGGTGGTCTCCCGGAGCCGCTCGTCCGCGGCCACCAGCTCGGCGCTGGTGTGCTCGAGCTCGTCGCCCAGCTGCCCGGCCTGCTGCGTGGCGGCGCTGCGGTCGTCCTTGGCCCGGTCCTGCTGCTGCTCGACCTTGCGGATCCGGTCGCGGATGTCGTGCAGGTCGTCGGCGAGCGCCGGCCCGCCGAGGAGGGCCCCCGCCAGGGTCAGGGCGAGCGCCCCGTGGAGGCGGCGGCGGAGCCGCCTGCCCCGGGAGGTGGTGACGTGCTTGCTCATGGTGACTCTCCTCATACCCTCACGTGGCGGTGCAGCGCCAACCAGGCGGTGACGACGGCCAGCAGGAGAGCTCCTCCGGCCAGGAACGGGGTGATCAACCACAGGTCGTGCGGGCCGACCAGGCTGATCAGGCCGCTGTCCCCCGCCAGCAGCTCGGAGAGGAACCCGGTGATGCCGTAGCGCACGGTGGCCCACAGCAGCCCGACGGCGAGCCCGGCGCCGACCAGCGTGGCCACGACGGTCTCCAGGACGAACGGCAGCCGGATCGAGAAGGCCGACGCGCCGACCATCCGCTTGATCGCGGTCTCCCGGCGCCGGGTCCACGCGGTGAGCCGGATCGTGGTCGAGATGAGCAGCACCGCGCAGACGACCATGGCCACCGCGAGCGCGAGCGCCCCCACGCTGAGAACCCCGAGGAAGGTGAAGAGCTTGTCCACGACCTCGCGCTGGTCCTCCACGCTCTCCACGCCGGGGGCGTTCTCGAAGGCGGCCCGGATGACCTCGTACTTGCTCGGGTCGGACAGGTTGACCCGGAAGGACTCCGGGATCGCCTCCTGGGGTATGGAGTCCAGCACCGGTGAGTTGCGGAACTGCTCGCGGAAGCGCTCGTAGGCCTCGTCGTTGGACTCGTAGAAGTACTCGGTGACGAGGGGCTTGAGCCCGTCGAGGTCGGCGGCGATCTGGTCGCGCTGGTCCTGGGACACGCCGCCGCCGGCGCAGGAGGCGACGTCGACGCTGTCGGGGGTGCACAGGAAGATCGAGACCTGGACCTTGTCGTACCAGTAGCCCTTGGCCGTGCTCACCTGCGCCTGGGCGAGCAGCCCGACGCCGAGGAAGAAGAGGGAGACCATCGTCACCAGGACGACGGAGACGACCATGGAGGCGTTGCGGCGCAGCCCGTTGGCGACCTCGCCCAGGAGGAAGCCCGGCCTCACGGCGCGACCACCTCCCGGTAGCCGCCCTCGGCCTGGTCGCGGACCACGCGGCCCTCGTGCAGCTGCACCACGCGCTTGCGGAACTGGTCGACGATCGTCGTGTCGTGCGTGGCCATGAGCACGGTGGTCCCGGCCCGGTTGATCCGGTCCAGGATCGCCACGATCTCGGCGCTGGTGTCCGGGTCCAGGTTGCCGGTCGGCTCGTCGGCGAGCAGGATGGGCGGCTTGTTGACCATCGCGCGCGCGATCGCCACCCGCTGCTGCTCGCCGCCGGAGAGCTCGTGCGGCAGCCGCCGACCCTTGTCCTGCAGCCCGACGAGCGCGAGCGTCTCGGGGACCCGCTGGCGGATCTCGTGGCTGCGCACGCCCAGCACCTGGAGCACGTAGGCGACGTTCTGCGCCACGGTGCGTCCGGTCAGCAGGCGGAAGTCCTGGAAGACGACGCCGATCTGGCGGCGCAGCAGGTGGACGCGCCGGTGCGGCAGCTCCCCCAGGTCGTGCCCGGCCACCAGGACCCGTCCCTGCGTCGGCTGCTGCTCGAGGTTGACCAGGCGCAGCAGCGAGCTCTTGCCCGAGCCGGACGGGCCGACGACGAAGCAGAACTCCCCGCGCGTGACGTCGAGGTCCGCCTCCCGCAGCGCCCAGGGGTCCCCCTTGGCGTAGCGCAGGCTGACCTGCTCGAGTGTGATCATGCGGACGCGATTTTCTCCGGGGACAGGGGTGACGGCCGTGACTCACGGTAACGGATGTGGCACCTGTGACCAAGCACCGTGGCCTAGAGTCGGTCCGTGCTCCTGACGCTGCCGACGACCGACACCCGCGGCCCCTGGGCGCACCCCTCGTCCTACTGGCCGGCCCTCTCCTCCGCCGTGGCGGACCGGCCCGCACCCGTCGTCACCCTGGACGCGGCGGCCCTGGAGAGCAACGCGGCGGACCTCCTGCGGCGCGCCGGCGGCACGCCCGTGCGGGTCGCCACCAAGTCGGTCCGCTCCCGTCCCGTCGTGGAGGCCCTGCTCGCACTGCCCGGGTATGCCGGGGTGCTCGCCTACACGCTCGAGGAGGCCGTGTGGGCGGCCGGGTGGTGCGACGACGTCGTGCTCGGCTACCCCACCGCGGACCGGGTGGCTCTGCGTGCGCTGCTCGCCGACGACGAGGCCTGCCGGAGGGTGACGCTGATGATCGACTCCGTCGACCACCTCGACCTCGTCGACGCCGTCGCCCACCCCTCGGGCAGGCCCGAGGTGCGGGTCGCGGTCGACCTCGACCTCTCCTACGAGCCACCCCGGGCCGGGCGGCTGACCGGCCGGGTCGGCGTCTACCGCTCCCCCGTCTCGACGGCCGCCCAGGCCGCCGCCCTGGCGCGGCAGGTCCTCGCCCGTCCCGGCTTCCGGCTCGTCGGGCTCATGGGCTACGAGGCGCAGCTGGCCGGGGTGGGCGACGCGACCGTGGGGAGCGGCGGTCGGGGCGCGCGGGCGAGGGCGGCGGGCGCCGACGCGCGCACGCTCCTCGTCCGCCGGCTCCAGGCCGCCTCGTGGCAGGACGTGCTCGCCCGGAGGACCGCCATGGTGGCGGCGGTGCGCCAGGTCGTGCGGGAGGGAGGCGGTGAGCTCGAGTTCGTCAACGGCGGCGGCACCGGATCGGTGCACCTGACGCGCCAGGACCCCAGCGTCACCGAGGTGGCCGCCGGCAGCGGTCTGTTCGGGCCGACGCTCTTCGACCGCTACCGCAGCTTCTCCCCCGCCCCTGCCGCCGCCTTCGCGCTGCCCGTCGTGCGACGTCCCGGGCCCGGGGTCGCGACGGTGCTCGGCGGTGGCTGGATCGCCTCCGGCCCCGCGGGGCAGGACCGCGTGCCGGTCCCGGTGTGGCCGCCGGAGGTCTCGCTCGTCCCCAACGAGGGCGCCGGCGAGGTGCAGACCCCGCTGCGCGGACCCGGCGCCCGCGACCTGCGGGTCGGCGACCTCACCTGGTGGCGCCACGCGAAGGCCGGCGAGCTGTCCGAGCACACCGACGACCTCGTCGTGGTCCCTTCCCGTCTCGTCGGAGGACAGACCAGGACCGAGGTCGAGGACGTCGTCCCGACCTACCGCGGCGAGGGAAAGGTCTTCCTGTGAGCACGACCGCCATCACCCGGCAGACCACCTGGAGCAACTGGGCCGGATCGGTCACGGCACAGCCGGTCCGCGTCGAGCGTCCCCGGTCCGAGGGGGAGGTGGTCGAGGTCGTCCGCCGAGCCCGCGACGAGGGTCTGCGGGTCAAGCCGGTGGGCTCGGGCCACTCCTTCTCCGCGGTCGCGCAGGCACCGGACGTGCAGGTCGACCTCACCGGCCTGCAGGGTCTGCTCGCCACCGACCCGGCCCGCCGCCGGGTGAGCCTCGCAGCCGGGACGCGCCTGCACTCCATACCCGACCTCCTGGCTCCTCTCGGGCTGGCCATGACCAACCTCGGCGACATCGACCGGCAGAGCATCTCCGGTGCCGTGTCGACCGGGACCCACGGCACCGGCGTCGGCCTCGGCGGCCTGGCCACCCAGGTCGTCGGCCTCACCCTCGTCGACGGCACCGGCGAGGTCCGCGTGCTGACCGAGGACGATCCGCAGCTCGCCGGCGCGGTCGTCGGTCTGGGCGCGCTCGGCGTCGTCACCGCGGTGACCCTGCAGCTCGACGCAGCCTTCTCGCTGCGCGCGGTCGAGCGTCCGGAGCCGCTGGAGCACGTGCTGGAGACGTTCGTCGAGCGGTGCGGGACCGAGGACCACCTGGAGTTCTACTGGTTCCCGCACACCGGCCTGGCGGCGACCAAGGTCAACACGCGCCTGCCTGCCGACGCCGCGCTCGCCCCGCTGTCCAGGCGTCAACGCCTGGTCGACGACACGCTCCTGGCCAACGGGGCCGTTCGCCGCGACCTGCCGGCTCGCCGCCCGGGTCCCGGCCGTGGTCCCGACCGTCAACCGCGTGTCCGCGCGGCTGATGGCCCGCCGCGAGTTCACCGACCGCTCGGACCGGGTGTTCGCGACCTCGAGGCGGGTCCGCTTCCACGAGACCGAGTGGGCGGTGCCCCTGGAGGCCGTCCCCGCCGTGCAGCGCGAGCTGGCCTCGTTGATCGGCAGGCGGGGCTGGCGGATCAGCTTCCCGCTGGAGTTCCGCGCGGCCGCGGCGGACGACCTGTGGCTGTCCACCGCCTCCGGGCGGCGCACCGGCTACGTCGACGCCCACCGCTACCACCGGGAGGACCCGGCCGACTACTTCGCGGCCGTGCGCGACGTGGCCATGGCGCACGGCGGCCGCCCGCACTGGGGCAAGATGCACGACCTGGACCACGAGACGCTCGCCGGGCTCTACCCGAGGATGGGCGACTTCCTGGCGCTGCGCGACCGCCTCGACCCGGACCGGGTGCTGGCCAACGCCTACCTGGAGCGCGTGCTCGGCCCCTGACCCGCTGGGGGGACCCGGCCGGGTCAGGTCAAGCGCGGTCAAGGGTTGGGTCAAGACTTGATCAAGTCCCTGGGCTCGCCGGCCCTGGCCAAGCCCGGCAACAACGGCAACCCGAACAACAGCAAGAAGATCACGGCCGCCGTGACCGCGGACGCGGTCATGGACCACCTGGAGGCCTTCCAGGGGATCGCCGACGCCCACGACGGCAACCGCGCGGCCGGCACCTCCGGCTACGAGGCCAGCGCCGACTACGTCGAGTCCACCCTGGCCGCGGCCGGCTACGAGACGCAGCGGCAGCACTTCTCCTTCGAGCTCTTCCGCGTGCTCATCGGCGAGCTGTCCACGGGCGCGGGCGCGGTGAGCACGATCGTCATGGAGTACAGCCCGAGCGGCACCGTGACGGCACCGCTGGCCGCTCCGGCGGGAGCCCAGGGCTGCGCGGCCGAGGACTGGGAAGGCTTCCCGGACGGCAGCATCGCGCTCATCAGCCGCGGCAACTGCGCCTTCTCCGCCAAGTCGCTCAACGCGGTGCCCACGACCGGCATCAGCCAGGCCGCCGGCCAGGCCCTCCTGACGGCGATGGCGTCCGGGACGGTCGAGGCCGACCTGGTCATCGAGACCTCCCTGGAGGAGGTCGAGACCTTCAACGTCCTGGCCGAGACGGCGCAGGGCCGCACCGACAACGTCGTCATGCTCGGCGCGCACCTGGACAGCGTCGAGGACGGGCCCGGCATCAACGACAACGGGTCGGGGTCGGCCGCCATCCTGGAGACGGCGGTCCAGCTGGCCGGGGTCAACAAGCTCAACAACCAGGTGCGCTTCGCCTGGTGGGGCGCCGAGGAGCACGGCCTCCTCGGCTCGTGGCACTACGTCGAGGACCTCTACGCCAACGACGCCGAGGAGCTCGACGACATCGCGACCTACCTCAACTTCGACATGGTGGCCTCGCCCAACTACGTCATCGGCGTCTACGACGCCGACGAGTCCACCTACGAGGCGCCGGTCCAGGTGCCGGAGGGCTCCGCGGCGACCGAGGACGGCATCCCGGCCTCCGGCCTCTTCACCGGGGCCGACGGCACCAAGACGCCGGAGGAGGTCGCGTTGTTCGGCGGGACCGAGGGCATCACCTACGACCCGAACTACCACGCGCCTGCCGACGACATCGACAACGTGAGCATGGAGGCGCTGGAGATCATGTCCAAGGCCATCGCCCACGCCACCCTGTCGCTGGCCCAGGACACCTCCGCGGTCAACGGCGAGCGCAGCGCCGGCAAGTCCGGCAAGCCGCACCCGCAGGGTCCGCTGCCGACCAAGGAGCAGCCGGCCGCCTGACCGACCTCCTCAAGACATGCTGAGCGGCGCGGCCCGTCCCTGCCCGGGACGGGCCGTGCGGCTCACCCGGCCCGGCGCAGCCGCCGCGCGAACCGGGCGCCGGCCACGAGGGCTCGGGACGGCACCTCCGTGGTGAGTGCTCCCCGTCCGAGCGGAGCCATCAACCGGCGGACGAGGGGGCGCTTCCACCCCGGATAGGGCGGGTAGACCAGGCGCAGCGTGTCCGGACGGAGCGGCTTGGACAGCACCGAGCGGTGGTGGCTGAACTCCTCGACCGAGGCCTGGCCCAGGTAGCGGCCGATGCCCGAGGCACCCACGCCGCCGAAGGGCAGGCCGGGCACCGTGAGGTGCAGCAGCGGGGAGCCGTAGGCCAGCCCGCCGCTCACCGTGCGCGCCCCGAACGCGGCGCGGGTCTGCTCGTCCTCGGAGAAGACGTAGAGAGCCAGTGGTCGCTCGCCGGCCCCGACGACCTCGATGGCCTCCCGCGCGTCGGCGACGGTCACGACGGGCAGCACCGGCCCGAAGATCTCCTCGCTGAGCAGGTCCGCGTCCGCCGGCACGTCGACGACGGCCGTCGGCGCGAGGTAGAAGCGGTCCTCGACGTCGTGCTGCCCGCCGAGGACCACCCGTCCGCCGGAGGAACCCAGCAGCGAGACGAGCCGGGCGTGGTGCTCGGCGTTCACGATCCGCCCGAAGTCCCGGCTCCGCCGCGGGTCCGGTCCGAAGAAGGAGGTGATCGCGCGCCCCAGCGCCGCCAGCAGCTCCTCGCGGACCTCGCGCGTGACCAGGACGTGGTCGGGTGCCACGCACGTCTGTCCGGCGTTGGTGAACTTGCCCCAGGCGATCCGCCGGGCGACGGCCTCGATGTCGACCGTGCCGTCCACGAAGGCCGGTGACCGGCCGCCGAGCTCCAGGGTCACGGGCGTGAGGTGCTCGGCGGCAGCCTTCATCACGATGCGTCCCACACGGCCGGACCCGGTGAAGAAGACGTGGTCGAAGCGCTCCCTCAGCAGGGCGGTCGTCTCGGGCACGCCCCCGGTCACCACCGCGGCGACGTCGGCACCGAGGTAGCGGGGCAGCAGCTCGGCCAGGAGCGCGGCGACCGTCGGCGTGACCTCGCTGGGCTTGACCACGACCGTGTTGCCGGCCGCGAGCGCCCCGGCGACCGGTGCCAGGAGCAGCTGCACCGGGTAGTTCCAGGGTCCGATGACGAGCACCACGCCCTTGGGCTGGAGCTGGACCTGCGCGGTCCCGGGCAGGTAGGTGGCGGGCAGGGCCACGGGACGGGGCGCGGTCCAGGCCTCGAGGCCGTCGAGCAGCGTGTCGATCTCCTGCACGACCAAGGACAGCTCGGTGAGGTGGACCTCCAGGTCGGGTTTGCCGACGTCGGCCGACACCGCCGCGGTCAGCGCGTCGTGGTTCTCCGTGACGAGGCGGCGCAGCGCGCCGAGCTGGGCGCGGCGCCAGGCGAGGTCGAGGGTCGTCCCCGCCGAGACGGTGCCCCGGAGCCCGGCGACGAGCTCGGCATACCCCTGCTGCCCGTCCGTCGGGGACGCCGTCACGCCCGGTCCTCCGACTTCTCCCGCGCGCGCTTCCACCGGATCCCCGCCTCGATGAAGTCGTCGATCTCACCGTCGAGGACCGCGCTGGTGGAGCCGACCTCGTGGTTGGTGCGCAGGTCCTTGACCATCTGGTAGGGGTGCAGGACGTAGGAGCGCATCTGCTCGCCCCAGCTGGCCTTGACGTCGCCGGCCATCTCCTTGCGCGCGGCGTCCTCCTCCGCCTTCTTCAGCAGCAGCAGTCGCGACTGGAGGACGCGCAGAGCGGCGGCGCGGTTCTGGATCTGGGACTTCTCGTTCTGCATCGAGACGACCGTCCCGGTCGGCAGGTGGGTCATCCGGACCGCGGAGTCGGTGGTATTGACCGACTGGCCGCCGGGGCCGGAGCTGCGGAAGACGTCGATCTTGAGGTCGTTCTCGGGGATCTCGATGGAGTCGGTGCTCTCGATGAGCGGGACGACCTCGACCGCGGCGAAGCTGGTCTGGCGCCGCCCCTGGTTGTCGAACGGGCTGATCCGCACCAGACGGTGGGTGCCGGCCTCGACGGCGAGGTGGCCGAAGGCGTAGGGCGCCTTGACCTCGAAGGTGGCCGACTTCAGCCCGGCCTCCTCCGCGTAGGAGGTGTCCAGCACCGCCGTCGGGTAGCCGTGGCGCTCGGCCCAGCGCAGGTACATCCGCATGAGCATCTCGGCGAAGTCGGCCGCGTCCACGCCCCCGGCCCCCGCACGGATCGTCACGACCGCCTCGCGCTCGTCGTACTCGCCGTTGAGCAGGGTTCGCACCTCGAGCTGCTCGACGGCGCGCCTGACCCTGCCCAGCTCCTTCTCGGCCTCGACCAGCGTCTCCGCGTCGTTCTCCTCGGTGCCCAGCTCGACGAGGGCCTCCAGGTCGTCGACCCGCGTGTCCATGCCCGTCACCCGGTCGTGCTCGGCCTTGGCCCGGGACAGCGCGGAGGTCACCTGCTGGGCCACCTCCTGGTCGTCCCACAGGTCGGGCGCCGAGACCTTCGTCTCCAGCTCGCTGATCTGGCTCTCCAGGCGCCCCAGGTCGGTCACCTCGCGCACGGACCCCATCGTCGTGCGCAGGTGCTTGATCTCGTTCTCGAAGTCCACGGCCACGAGGATCAAGGGTACGCGACCGCCCTGGGCCGCCCCTGCGCCGTGGTCGTCGGTCGACCGGACCGACCGCAGGAGACACTGCCTACCGCTTCCCGTAGCCTCGCCGAGATGCACCCCACGCCCAGCGACGAGACCATCACCGACGAGCACGGGCGGCCGGAGCCACCGTTCGTGGCCGGCGAGGCGGCGACGCTGCTGGGCTTCCTGGACTTCCAGCGCGCGACGCTGGCGTGGAAGACGCGGGGACTGGGCGAGGAGGGTCTGCGCGCCCGGCTCCACCCCACGGGTATGACGCTCGCCGGGCTGGTCAAGCACCTCGCCTGGGTGGAGGACTACTGGTTCACGCAGACCGCCGCGGGGCAGCCGGAGCCGGACCCGTGGGCCGGTGTCGACTGGGCCGCGGACGAGAGCTGGGAGTGGAGCTCGGCGGTGGCCGACGGGCCCGAGGAGCTGCGCACGACGTGGGAGACGTCGGTGGCGCGCTCGCGTGCGAGTCGGTCGACGGTCAGGTCGGCGAGTAGCCCGCGGCGCCCCGCCCGGTTCGCTCAGGAGGCGTCGGTCGCGCGCTCGCGCAGGGCCTCGCGCGTGTTCGGGTTGACCGAGGGGCGGAACGGCATCTCCACCACCTCGGCCGGCACCGGGACCCCCGGGGTCTCGGCGTAGTCCTCCGGCAGGTGCACCCACAGCCTGGTGCCCGGACCGGCCCGGTCCACCGGCACGAAACCCATCGCGATGTTCGTCTCCAGCTCCGGGGACCACCAGGGCGAGGTGACGTAGCCGTCCGGGTCGTCCTCCGGGCCCCCGGAGATCAGCCAGAAGTCCGGGGCGTAGTCGGTGATCGGCCGGCCTCCGAGCCGCATGCCCACCAGCTGGTGGGTGTAGGGCGTGCCGCCCGCCTCGAGCTCGGCGCGCACCTCCTCCAGCCGCTGCCTGCCGATGTAGTCGCCCGCCTTCTCCCCCTCCTTGGGCACCTGGTAGCCCAGGTTGACCTGGAAGGGCAGCGTCTCGACGTCCATGTCCTGGCCCCAGGACAGGATGCCGGCCGCGACGCGCCGGTGGTGCGCGGGAGCGATGACCTGCAGCCCGTGGCGCTCGCCCGCGTCCAGGACGGCCTGCCACAGCCGCTCGGCGTGCAGCGTGGCGTCCCGCAGGTAGATCTCGTAGCCCTTCTCGCCGCTGAAGCCGGTCTGCGAGACGACGACGTCCAGCCCGGCCACGGAAGCCTGCATCAGCCCGTAGGAGGGCACGTCGAGCACCTCGGCACCGACGAGGTCGACCATCAGGTCGGCGGAGCGCGGGCCCTGGACCTGGACCGGGGACACGTCGATCTCCCGGATCTGCACGTCGTGGCCCAGACCGACGTTGACGCCCTGCAGCCACAGCAGGAGGTCGGAGTCGGAGCAGCTGAACCAGAACTCCTCGGCGGAGAGCCGCAGCAGCACCGGGTCGTTGAGGATGCCGCCGTCCTCGTTGCACAGGATCACGTAGCGCGCCCGCATCGGCGAGATCCGGGTCGCGTCTCGGGTGATGACCCGGTCGACGAAGGCCTCGGCGTCCGGGCCGACGACCTGGATCTGCCTCTCCACGGCCACGTTCCACAGGGTCACGTCGTGCACGAGGGAGGCGTACTCCGCCATCGCGCCGCCGTCCTCGGGGCGGACGTAGCCGCGCGGGTGGTACATCCGGTTGTAGACCTCCGCCCGCCAGCACCCCGCCTGATGGGACAGCTCCCAGTAGGGCGACTTGCGGATGCGGGTGGAGATCAGCAGCTCCACCGGCGTGCGGCCGGACTGGCGCAGGTTGATCGGGACCGTCCGGTCGCGCTGGTCGACCGAGGGGACGTTGGCGCCTTCGAGAGCCATCGTCACCACTTCCTTCCTGGTGCGTCGCTCGTATCCCACCACATCGTGGGACTGTCCTCCCACCATACGGACGAGAGAGCCGTCCCACAAGGGGGAGGGGGACGTGCCGCGCCGGACCGGCGACCCGGTGGGCCGCGTCCGTGGTGCGGGTCGGTCAGACGGAGGCGAGCCGGACGACCGGCAGGCGCTCCTGGAGGTACTGCAGGGCGTGGACCGCCCGCCAGCCCTGCGCGTAGCGGCGGATGAGCTCCTTGGCGCCGGCGAGGTCCTGGCCGAGGGTGACGAGCAGGTCCTCGACGTAGCCGTCCTTGCGGTGCTGGCCCAGCCCGATGTTGGCCATCAGCCCGTTGCACAGGCACTTGCGGCCCTCGGTGTCCTCCAGGGTGCCGCCCTTCTTGAGGTACATGTGCACCGGCTCCGCGGCGCAGCGGTAGCCGACCGTGCCGTCCTCGCGCTCGTAGGGCTGGCGCAGGTAGGACAGGTCGCACAGCCGGGGGCGGGCCTCGTAGACCTCGGTCTGGCTCGCGGTGCCCTCCAGCGTGGCGACCTTGAACGGGAAGCCGGTCGGGCTGGCGCGCGGGTCGTTGCGCACGGTGAGGTCGTCGGTGCGCAGCCGCTCCAGCATCTGGGCGCGGGCCTCCGGGGCCAGCCCGGAGTCGTGGGACAGCGCGAAGACCGTCCCGACCTGGACGCCCGCCGCACCCGCGCGGACGGCCTCGGCCACCTGCTCGGGCGTGCCGTAGGCGCCGGCCAGCCAGAACGGCAGGCCCAGGGCGGCCACCTTCTGCAGGTCGGCCTCGTCGCGGCTGCCGTAGACCGGCTCGCCCGCCTCGTCCAGCTGGAGCTTGCCGCGCGGGGGTGCGGAGTGCCCGCCGGCCGGGGGGCGCTCGACCACGAAGCCGTCGGGGCGGATGTCGGGGTCGCGGTAGAGGTAGGAGGCCAGCTGGTCGACCGAGACGATCGCCAGGAAGTCCGGCTTGCCCATCACCGGCAGCTCCTCGCCCAGCAGGTCGACGGGGTCGACGGTGATGTAGTGGCGGGACGTCCCGCCGACGACGTCGGCGCTGATCCGCCCCACCTTCCCCGCGCTCAGGTCGCGCAGCAGCTGCGGGATCTCCCGGGGGATGCCCGCGCCCATGAGCACGTAGTCGACGCCCGCGAGCATCGCCCCGAGGATCGCGGTCGGCGTGGCCATCTGCACCTTCTCCAGGCAGTTCACGCCGACGACGCCGCCCTCCCCCAGCCCGTCCTTGGCCAGCCAGACCTCGGCGAAGTTGCCCACGACGGCCAGCTCCTGGCCGGCCCGGGCGGTCTCCAGCGTCAGCTTGGGGATCGGCTTGTAGGGGGTGTCGGGGTCCTTGCCGCCCTCGATGAAGTACTTGTCCAGGACCCGCTCTGCCATGGCCTGGCTCGGGAAGCGGGCCATGGCACGGCGGTAGTGCCCGCCCCGGTCGCCGTCCTGCAGCGTGCGGGAGAGGACCGCGTCCATCGCGGTGCCCGAGACGACGCCGAGATGGCCGGACTTGGCGACCTCGTGGGCCAGCCGCCAGCCGGAGACGGCGATCCCCATACCACCCTGGATGACCAGGGGTCGGGAGCGCTCGGGGGCTGAGCGTGCGGTGCGGACGTGCTCTGGGTGTGCAACAGCCATGCGCGGGGGTCACTTCCGGATCGGGGACCTACGGGAGCGTAGGTTTCGGTCGCGTAGGTTACGGTACCGTAAGTTCGCCGTGCTGTCCCACCACGCAGGTCAGCGGCCCGACGAGCCTTCCCGCCCTTCCCGCGCGCCTTCCCGCGCGCGCAGGCGGAGCCGGATGCCCTCGGGCCCCTCGGTGAAGACGACCTGCGAGAGGTCGGCGACGACGAGGTCGGCGTCGAGGTCCTCCGCCGGGCTGGTCGTGGTGAGCGCCAGGGTCGCCGCGCCGGCCGCGCGGCCCGACGCCACCCCGGCGGGAGCGTCCTCCACGACCAGGCAGCGGTGCGGGTCCGCGCCGAGCCGGGCCGCACCGATGAGATAGGGCTGGGGGTCAGGCTTGCCGCGGGTGATGTCGTCGGCCGTGACGAACGCCTCGGGTGCGCGCAGGCCGGCGGCGGTGAGGCGGAGCTCGGCCAGCTCCCTGCCCGCCGAGGTGACGATCGCCGCCCGGTCCCCCACGGCCGCCATGGCCTCGACCGCGCCGGGCAGGGCGACGACGTCCTCGAGGTCCTCCAGCTCGCGCCGGTCGATGTCGGCCGTGGCCTGGTCGACGTCCACGTGAGGCTCGACGACGGCCTGCACGATGCTGCGGCTGGGCACGCCGTGGAAGCGCACGAGCCGCTCGAGGGGAACCTCGTGGTGCTCGGCCCACGCGGCCCAGGAGCGCTCCACCGCGGCCGTGGAGTCGGTCAGCGTGCCGTCGTTGTCGAAGAGGACGGCCTGGAAGATCTCGGTCGTGATGTCGCGCACGGGCCCAGTCTCCCAGCGGTCCGGCGCGGGGCAACCCGTGCCGGCCTCACGGGACGATGTCGCTGCGGGCCGAGGACGTGACCGTGATCGTCACTCCGCCGCCGAGCTGCTCCAGCACCGGGCTCACCACCGGGATCCGCGCGGTGCCCCGCACGGCGACGACCGCGGTGCGCCCGTCGGGGGTCCCCGTGCCCGGCGCGACCTCCCAGCCGGAAAGCCGCGTCGGCATCGCCCGTTGCGCGAGGTGCGCGGTCGCGGCAGCCAGGACCGTCTCGTCGGTGAGCGGCACCCCGCCGGCGACACCCTCCCCGTAGGCGCGCTCGGCGGCCAGGGCGTCGCTGGCGTCCAGGGCCGCGGCGTCGGCGGCGTCGAGCAGGTTGATCCGGCTCAGCTGGACCGAGGTGACCCCCACGATCCCCATGACGATCATCAGGGTGAGGGCCACCATCCCGACCAGCAGGATGCTGATCTGGCCCGACTCGGTGTCCCCGAGGGCGTCGTCGCGTGCCACCGGTCCGCCTCCTCTCATCCTGCCGGCCTGAACTCGTCGACGGTCTCCAGGTGCTCGGCGCTCAGCCCGATGGAGGAGGGGACGCGCCCGCGCATGAAGTCGGGCACCAGCGGCAGCGGCACCTCGACCCGGGCCTCGACCGCCACCTGGCTGCCCGGGGCGAGGCAGTCGGCGGAGCAGGCGAGCTCGAAGGTGCCGTCGCCGGGACCGAACCCGTGCGCGTCCAGGACGAGATCCGCGGCGGCCCGGGCACGGACCTGGGCCGAGGCCGGGTCGGTCGCGGTGACGAACGCGCGACCGGCCTCGCGGGAGGCGGCCGAGACGGCATACGCCCCGGCCTGCACCCTGCCCAGGGTCGCGACGAGGTAGAACAGCGGGACGACCAGCAGGACCAGGAGGAAGGCGACCTCCACGGTCATCGAGCCCCGCTCGGACCACCCCGCCGGCCCTCGCCGCATGGTCGGAAGTCCCGTCCTCACTGGTCCTCCGCGTAGGCCTGTCCGGTGACCGTCATCGCCTCGGCCGGACCGAACGGGCCGAAGACCGGCATGGTGAGGGAGGCGGACACCTCCACGACCTCCATGCCGGCGACCACCGTCCGGCCGGCGGTCACCGAGACACCACCGGTGCCGGGCAGGCTGGACCCCAGCAGCGTCCTGGCCCGCTCGGCCCCCGCAGCCGGGCTGGAGTCGGCCCTCGCCCCGTAGCGGGCGCCCTCGATGACGTGCGCCGTCGCCGTGTTGTGCAGGTGCAGGGCCAGGGCGAGCTGGGCGGCCGCGAGGACGAGCACGCTCACGAGCCCGGCCAGCATGGCGAACTCCGAGACGGCGGCCCCGCGCTCGCGGTCGAGGCCGGCGGCGCGGCTCACCCGCCGACGCTGGACACCGCGCTGGTGAACATCCCGGTGAGCAGCGGCTCGGCGACCAGCCACAGCGCGGCGACGAGCCCGGCGGTCATGATCGTGATGAGGACCCAGCCCGGGACGTCCCCGCGCTCGGGCTGGTCGCACCAGGCGCGGACGCGGGAGAGGTAGCCCGTCCCGGACGGGTGACGGTGGCGGGGGGTGGGCGTGGTGGTGCGGCGACGCATGGGGCGTTCCCTTCGTGTCGTGGTGTGTCGTGTCGTCGGTCGTCGGTGAGCGGTTCAGAGGGCGATCTGCAGCATCGTCACCCCCGGGAAGACTGCGAAGAGGACGGTCACGGGCAGGACCAGGAAGACGACGGGGATCATCATGGTGATCTCGCGCCGTCCACCCTCCTCGATGAGCGACTGCCTGGCAGCCTCGCGGGCGTCGGCAGCCTGGGCACGCAGCACCTCACCCAGCGGTGTCCCGCGCTGGATGGCGACGACGAGACCGTCGACGAAGCGCACGATCGGGCCCAGCCCGGTGCGCCGGCTGAGCGCCTCGAGCGCGTCCGGCAGGCTCACCCCGGTGCGCGCCTCTGCCAGGCACAGCTCCAGCTCACCGGCGAGCTCGCCCGAGGACAGCCGGGACACGCGCTCCAGCGCCTGCACGGTGCCCTCCCCGGCCGTCACCGACAGGGCCAGCAGCTCGGCGACAGCGGGGAACTCCGCCATGATGACCCGCTCCCGGCGGCTGGCCGCCGTGCTGAGCAGGGTGTCCCTCGCCACCGCGCCGCCGACGAAGGCGCAGGCCACGAGCACGGCGAGGGCGACCACGCTCGCACCCCGGCTCCACCACAGCACCGAGCCGAGGGCCGCCATGACGACGGCGGCGGCGATGCCCCAGAGGACCTGCTGCACGCGGAATCCCTCGACGTCGGCAGCCAGTCCGGCCCGCTGCAGGCGCGAGCGGACCGAGTCGGTGCCTCCGAGCACCTGGTCCAGCACCGACCCGGCTCGGTGGGTCAGCGGACGCACCAGGTCGGCCAGCTGCCAGCCTGCACCGTCCTCGGTCCTCAGCAGGGAGGAGCGCTGGGGCACCCGGTCGAGGTAGGGCTCGATCCGCATCGTGACGTCGACGTGCCTGGCCCGCTGCACCGCCCCGACGAGCAGCACCAGACCGCTCGCCAGCATCAGGCCGAGCCCGGCGCCCCACCACTGTGCCGCGCTCACCGCAGCACCCTCTGCTCCTCGGGGAGCCGTCCGAGGGTGACCATCAACCGGTAGGCCGCGACCGTGACACCGGCGCCGATGGCCAGGACGACGACGCCGCCGGGCGTGCCGTAGGCCTCGAGCGTGGAGCCCCGGGTGGCGAGGAGGAGCAGGACCGCCCACGGTGCCGCCATCGCGAGCCGGGCGGCGTTGACCGTCCAGGACTGGCGCGCCTCCAGCTCGGCGCGGGCACGGGCGTCCTCCCGCAGGAACGTCGACAGCGCACGCAGCACCCGGCCGAGGTCGGCGCCTCCCACGTCCCGGGCGATGCGCAGCGCCTCGACCAGTCGGTCGGCCACCGGGTCGGAGAGCCGCTCCTTGAGCAGGTCGAGCGCCTCGGAGAACCGGCCGCTGGCCCGGTAGTCGTGGGTGAACTCCTGGAACTGCGGGCGCAGCTCTTCCGGCCCCCGCTCCCCCAGCTGGACCAGGGCCTCGGGCAGCGCCAGACCCGCCCGGACCGCGGAGAGCACGTGGTCCACGACGTCCGGCCACACGTCCCGCAGCCGGCTGCGCCGCTTGCGCGCACGGGCCCGCACGACCGCGAAGGGCGCCCAGCCGGCCATCACCGCGAAGCAGAGGCTGACCGGCAGCACCTGCGTCACGGCATACCCGAGGAGCAGCACGACCACGGCGAGCGTCGCGGCGAAGCCGACCAGCGTCCACGCCCCCAGGCCGCGGATCCCGGCCAGGACGATCTCGTCGTGCAGCCGGTCGATGCGCCGCCGACGGGACCGCGGGACCGCGGCCTGCTCGCGCGGCCAGAACGACCACCAGATGCTGGCCAGCCCGAGGCCGAGGACCAGACCCCACAGGGCTGCAGCCATCAGGCCCGCCCCAGCAGCTCGCGCAGGTCGTGACCGTACCGCTCGAAGCGGTCGGCGTGCGGCGGGTAGCCGTCGGCCCGCTCCAGCCGGCCGTCCCGGTGGACGAAGATGTCGGCGACCTCCACCACGTCGCCCTCCACCCGGCCAGGCAGGGCGACGACCTCGCGGACCCGTCGCGACCCGTCCGCGTCCATGCCCAGCTGCACCACGAGGTCGATCGAGGAGGCGACGGTGGGCACGACGAAGCTGGAGGAGACGTTGGGCCCGGCGAGCAGCGGCAGCGTGCACATCTTGGTCACCGCCTCGCGCGCGCTGTTGGCGTGCACGGTGGCCATCCCGGGCAGCCCGCTGTTGAGGGCGATGAGGAGGTCCAGACTCTCCTCCTGGCGGACCTCCCCGACGATGATGCGGCCAGGGCGCATCCGCAGGGCCTCCTTGACCAGGCGGCGCAGCGGCACCTCGCCGGTGCCCTCGAGGCTGGCCTGGCGGCACTGCATGGAGGCGACGTCCCTGAGGTTCACGCGCAGCTCGAAGACCTCCTCGCAGGTCACCACCCGTTCGTGGGCGGGGACCGCGGCCGCCAGGCAGTTAAGCATGGTGGTCTTGCCCGCCTGGGTCCCGCCGGCGACCAGGATGTTCAGGCCGCTGGCCACGGCGGCCTCGAGGAACCGGGCGGCGTGGTCGGTGAGGCTGCCCAGGCGGACCATGTCGGACAGGTCGTCGGCGGCGACGACGAACTTGCGGATGTTGACCGCCCAGTGCCGCCGGGTGATGTCCGGGATCGTCACGTGCAGGCGGCTGCCGTCGGGCAGCGAGGCGTCGACGAAGGGGCTGCTGAGGTCGACGCGCCGGCCCGAGCTGCGCAGCATCCGCTCGACGAGGTCGTGGACCTGCTGCTCGGTGAGGAAGGTCGGGGTCAGCTCGGGCCGTCCGTGGCGCGCCACGAACACCTTGCTGGGCTCGTTGATCCAGATCTCCTCGACGGTCGGGTCGTCGAGATAGGCCTGCAGCGGGCCGAAGCCGGCCACGGACTCCACCAGCAGCCGGTGCGCCTCCTTGCGGTCGGTGAGCGGCACCAGGCCGCCGACCAGCGAGCGCTCGTCGTAGTCGTCGAGCACCTCACCGATCAGCGAGCGCACCTCGACCTCGTCGCGCGCCGGGTCGAGGCGTCGACGACGCACGAGCTCGCGCACGTCGTCCTCGAGCAGCTGCAACGCGGTGGGCTGCACGCAGCATCTCCCCCTCTGTCCGGCGGTCCTGGAGGGGCCGCCCAGCCGGCCCCGCCGCACCATGTGACCAAGCCGCGCAGGCGGAGTCCAGAGACTTTGCCAAACCCATACCAAATCCGAACCAATCCTTGGGGACGGCGGGGGCCCTGTGGACAAGTGCAGCGGCCCCCCGCCCGGGCGTCCCACGATGGGCCCATGAGATCGATGGTCACCGTCCGGCACGGCGGCGCGCTGCGGCACGTCCTGCTGGACGCCTCCGCGGCGCCCACCGTCGGCGCCGCCCACGAGGCGCTCGGCCTGCCGCCGCCCGCCGGCTCCCGCGCCTCAGAACCCCTCAGGCACGGGTATGCCGTGCCTGAGGGTCCCCCCGCGCCCGCGCCGCTGCGGCCGGCGGCGCGGCTCGTGGTCGTCGCGGGCCCCGACGCGGGCGGGTCGGTCGAGCTCAGGCCGGGGACCTGGGTCACCGTCGGTCGGGCCGCGACCTGCGACCTGGTGGTCGGGGACCCCGCCCTCTCCCGGGTCCACCTGCGCCTCCGACTGGACCGGCAGGGGGTCCTCGTCGAGGACCTGGGGTCCACCAACGGGCTGGTCTGGCACGGGCTCCCCCACGGTGCCGGGCCGCAGACCGGTCCGGTCGCGGTGCCTGGCCCCGCGGGGGAGGCTGCCGCAAGCTGGCCGCCGGGAGCGGAGCTGCACGTCGGCTCCTCGCGGCTCGAGCTGGTCCTCGAACCGCTCCCGCCGCTGGACGGCCACGAGGTCCACGGCCGCGTCCAGGTGCGCCCGTGGCCGCGCCCGCGCGGGGAGGCCGCGCCCGTCGGGCTGGAGACACCGACGCCGCCGCAGGAACCGGTGCTGCGGACGCCGTCGGCCTGGTCGTGGGCGCTCCCGCTCGTCGCCTCGGTCGCCGCCGCCGCGCTGCTGCGCATGCCCATGGTGCTCCTCTTCGGGCTGATGGCTCCGGCGATGGTGCTCGGTCACCACCTGGGCGAACGCCGTTCGTCCCGGCGGGGGCTTCGGCAGGCGGTGGTTGCGCACGGGCGGGCGCTCGCGCAGCTCGAGGTGGACCAGGAGCGGGCGCTGCACCGGGACCTTCGGTCGCTGCGCGACCGCGACCCCGGCCTGCTCGGGGTCGCCCTGGCCTGGCACGGCGGGCCGACCACGGCCCTGTGGTCGCGCGGCGAGGAGCCTCCCGGCGTGGTCGTCGGCGAGGGCGCCCTTCCCTCGGGCGTCACCCTGGACGGCGAGTCCCTCGACCACCCGGCCGCCCCCGTCACGCTCCGGCTGGACGCGCCGGTTGCCCTGGTGGGTCCGCCCCCGCTGACCGCGGCGGCGGCGCGCAGCTGGCTGCTGCAGCTGGCCACGGCCCTCCCGCCCTCGCGACTCGCGATCGTCGTCCACCCCGCCGACCCGCCCGGCGAGGAGTGGGACCTGCTCGCGTGGCTGCCGCACACACGTCCCCGCCCCGCGGATGCACCCTCGACCAACCTCGTGTGGGGCACCGACCTGCTGATCCGGACGAGGGCGAGGGACGTGCCCGACGGCGTGCCGCAGGTCGTGGTGAGCACGCCCGGGACGGGTGTACTGCGGCAACCTGGACGGCCGGACCTGACCTTCCGGCCCACGCTCGTCCCGCTGCAGGTGGCCAGGCACGTAGCGCGCGGGCTCGCGCCGCTCGTCGAGGATCGGGGCGAGGCCGAGAGGTTACGGCCGGAGACGCTGGGCGACCTGGTCCGCTGGCCGCGGGACGGCGACGGCGTGCGCGCCGGGTGGGCCGGCCGGACGGCCGACCTGCGGGTCCCGCTGGGCACCGACGAGGCCGGGGCCCCCGCGCTCGTCGACCTGGCGGCCGACGGTCCCCACGCGCTGGTGGCCGGCACCACCGGCTCGGGCAAGTCGGAGCTGCTCCGGACCCTGGTGACCGCGCTGGCCCTGCGCAACCGGCCCTCGCGGCTGAGCCTGCTCCTCGTCGACTACAAGGGCGGGTCGTCCCTGGCGGAGTGCGCGGCGCTCCCCCACTGCTGCGGCCTGGTCACCGACCTCGACCCCCACCTGGCCCAGCGCGTCCTGGTCTCACTGACCGCCGAGCTGCGCCGCCGCGAGACGGTGCTGGCCGCCGCCGGCGCGCGCGACGTGCGCGAGCACCCGGACCTGCCCCGGCTGGTCGTCGTGATCGACGAGTTCCGCGTCCTCGCCGAGGAGCTGCCCGAGTTCCTCGACGGGCTTGTCCACCTCGCCGCCGTCGGCCGCAGCCTCGGCGTGCACCTGGTGCTGGCGACCCAGCGTCCCGCCGGGGTCGTCTCGGCCGACCTGCGCGCCAACGTCAACCTGCGCATCGCTCTGCGGGTGCGCGACCGGGCCGACAGCCTCGACGTCCTGGAGGTGCCCGACGCCGCAGAGCTGCCCGAGGGGCGTCCCGGGCTGGCGCTGCTGCGCACCGGGGCGGCACCGCCCCGCCGCGTGCAGGTCGTGCCGGCGGCACCCCCTCCCGCCCCGGGTCGGGCACCGGCATCTGGAGAGGTGGCCGAGGCCGTTCCCGGCGCGTGGTCCGGCTGGTGCCGGCTGCATGCTGCACCGACGACCGCCGAGAGCGGTCTCGGTGACCTGCCTTCGCTGCTCTCCCGGGTCGCCGAGGACGACGGCGAGCGGCCGCTGACCGTCTGGCGTCCTCCGCTGCCCCCGAACGTCGGCAGCGACACAGAGCCCGGCGCCTGGGCGCTGGCCGACCGGCCGGAGACGCAGGCCCGGGAGCGTCTGGTCTGGGACGGGAGCGGGCACGTCGCTGTGGTGGGGGCCGCGCGGACCGGCCGTACCACCGCGGTCAGGTCGCTGCTGGCGGCGACCGGGCCGTGCTGGCTGTACGTCGTGGACCTCGGACGCGGCCTGGAGGGCACGGAGGTCGTCGACCACCCGGGGCTGCGCGGCTGGGTGGGTCCGCACGACCCCGCCCACGGTCTGCGGGTGCTCGAGCGCGTGGCCCAGGTCGTCGACCGGCGCAGCGGCGCGCGTCAGGACGGCTCCTCGCCGGTGGTCCTGGTCGTCGACGGCTGGGACCGCCTGCTCGAGGCCTACCGAGACGTCGCGGGCGGGCAGGTCCGCGACCTCCTGCTGCGGATCCTGCGCGACGGCCCGGGGGCCGGCGTGGTCGTCCTGCTCACCGGGGGCCGCAGCCTGCTCGCCGGTCCGGTCGTCGCGGAGGTCCCCGAGGTGTGGGCCCTGCACCTGCACGACCCGGCGGACCTCCTGCTGGCCGGGCTGCGCCGGCACCAGGTGCCCTCCGACCAGCCCCCGGGACGGGCCGTGCGGACCCGGGACGGACTCGTCGCCCAGGTCCTCCTGCCGGCCTCCGCGGCGGGCCCCACGTCGGCCCTCAGCGAACCTGCACTCACCGAGGCTCACTCGGAGCCACCCCTCGGGCCCGCTCCCCCGCGGCTGGAGAGCCTGCCGGACACGTTCGCCGGCGGCCGCGCCTGGTCGGTCGGCGGTGACGACGCGTCACCGATGAGGCCCCCGGCCGGCTCGGTGCTCGTGCTGGGACCTCCCGGGTCCGGGGTCTCCAGCACGCTCGCGACCCTCGCCGCCTGGCGGACGGGGACGCCCCCTTCCCGGACCGCGTCCGGATCTGCGCCCGACGCGACGCCGCCGCCGGTGCACGTGGGTGCCGACGACGCTGGCCCGCACGGGGCCGAGCGCATCGAGTCCGCGCTGCGGGACCACTCCGGGACGGTCGTGGTCGACGACGCACACCTCCTCGCCGGCAGCCGCACCGAAGACCTCGTCCTGGGCTGGTCGGCACGCACCGGCGGCGACCTGCTCGTCGGCGGGGAGCTCGCGGCCTGCTCAGGTCTTTTCCGCGGCCTCGTGGTCGAGGTTGCCCGGCACCGGACCGGGGTCGTGCTGCAGCCCGACCAGCCCGGTCAGGGCGCGGTCCTGGGCGTGCGCCTGCCGGTCGACGGCCGGAGGGTGCCGGGGCGCGGGGTCCTGGTGCAGCGGGGAGGCTGCACCCCTATACAGGTGGCCCTCCCCCGCCCAGCCGGCCCATGAGCAGGACGGAGACGATCGTGGCGACGGCGACGACGAGCACGACGGTGCTCAGCCACCACGGCGCGAACTGGAACATCGCGATGCCGAGCGGCACCATGAGGAAGTTGAACGCCACGGCCGGGGCCTGCGCCCGCGGGTGCCGGGCCCGCAGCCCCTTGGCGGTGTAGGACAGGCCCAGCACGAAGACGAGGATCGTCACCACCGACATGATGATGATCAGCAGGTCCGTGCCCTCGCCGATCAGCAGCTCGTAGAGGTAGAAGGCCGCGATGCCGGCGAGCGCGACCGCCTCGAATGCCACGAGCACCGTCGCCACCTGGCCGGCGGTCCGCTCCCGGGGTATGGGGTCGGTCGTCGCGTCGCGGCGCGGGGTCACGGGGTCGGTGCTGGCCACGTGCTCAATCGTAGGCCGCGACGCTGCCCTCCCCCTTCCCGGTCGGTGTCCAGGGGAGCGTCAGGGCACGGCACTACGCTTGGGAGCTGTGACCCACGCAGCCAAGCGCCTCGCGCTCGAGACGCTCGGCTGGACGGTGCTCGTGCTCGGGATCCTGGCGCTGTTCCTGCCCGGGCCAGGCCTGCTCCTCACCCTCGCCGGGCTGGTCCTGCTCTCGACGCAGTACCCGTGGGCCCGCCGCTTGCTGGAGCCGGTGCGGGTCCGCGCCTGGCAGGCCGCGGTCGAGGGCACGCAGAGCTGGCTGCGCATCACCCTGTCGGTGCTCGCCGCCCTGTCCGTGGCCGCCGTCGGCGTGTTCTGGGTGGCCTCGCCCCCGAGGCCGCACTGGTGGCCCGTGCACGAGGCGCTGTGGCTGTTCGGCGGTCCGGCCGTCGGGATCACGATGATCCTGTCCAGCGTGCTCGGGCTCGGTCTGCTCGCGTTCTCGGTGCACCGGTTCTACCGCCGCCCGGCGGCCGTGGCGGAGGTGGCCGCGATGCGGGCCCGCTACAGGGTGCGCGTCGCGTTCCGCCGCCGGGCGCGCCACCGCCTGTCGCGGATGCACGACGAGCACCGGCCGCCCAGCCTTCCGCGCCGCCCCCGCGGCGCGCGCCGCGCGCGTCGGTCCTGACCCACCAGGAGCGTCCCGGAGCACGGCCGCGTCGCCTCCGCCTCCCCTATGCTGCCTGCAGGCCCCGTCCGGTGCCCCACGGGCACCGCACCCGCGGCGGGAACGATGATCGGCACGCGCCCCGAGGGCGATGAACCGGAAGGTGATGACATTGTCGCGCCATGCCTGGTCGGCTCAGGCACTGTGGGCACGGCTGGCCTGCGCCCTGGTGGCAGCGGTCATCCTCGGGGGCTGCGACCCAGGCTCCGGCACCACGTCAGGTGGGGACGCGCCGCCCTCGGCGAGCGACTCCCAGGCATCGGACGATCCTGCCCCGGACGCAGGCCCGACCCCTGCGGAAGCCGGGCCGACGTCTTCAGAGCTGATCGCCGCCGCGGTCGCCTCGGGCGAGCTCGACGAGCCCACCTCGCTGCTGCACAGGGTGCAGGCTCAGTTCGGTGATCCGGCGCTGCCTGACGACCTTCGAGGGGCGCCGGAGCCGCACGACCTGGGACTGTTCCGACAGCTGCGCGACACGCTCGAGGAGCTGCCTGCGGAGGTCGCCGCGCAGATCCAACCCTTCCTGCTCAGGCCCACCGACCCGGCCAGCGCCTTCTCCGTCGGCGGCAACGCCGTGGCGAGCCACCGCACGGTGTCCGCGGCCTACCTCGGCGCGGACACCAGCTCCGAGGACGGACGCCGGTGCGCTGACGGCTGGACCTGGGAGGCGGCCGGGTCGACGCCCTTCCGGGTCTGGGCCTGCAAGGACCAGGGGGCAGGACCGGCCGACACGGCCATCCAGACCGTGTCGCGGATCGTGCAGGAGCATGCGCCTGACATGATGCTCCCGGCGCCAGCGGGCCTGGGAGAGCCCATCCCCGACCAACCGGGCGCCGACCCGGCGCAGCGCGCGGACACCGACATCGACATCTACATCCTGCCGACCGGTTGGCTCGCCCCTGCGCGCGACTGTCCGTTGGTGGGGGCCTGCACCCCGAAGCGCATCGACAGCCCCCTCACCGGCGGGATCACCCTTCAGTCCCGCGGCTACGACTTCGACGGCGAGTTCGGTCCGGACCCACGACCGGCGAGCGGTACGAGCGCCTACATCCTGCTCAACGCGTCCTGGCTCGAGGATCCGACGGCAGCAGAACGCGACGTCGTGCACGAGCTGTTCCACAGCCTGCAGTACGCCCATCACGCCAACGTGGCCGACCGGTGGTTCGACGAGGCCAGCGCGGTCTGGTCCGAGATCTTCTACGTCCCGGAACGGTCCGCCGCGGTGCACGAGGAATGGCTCTCAGACCTCCAGGACAGCGCGGTGTCGCTGGTGGCGGAGGTGCCCGGCACGCAGCGGTACGCCGCCTACCTCTGGCCCCTCTTCATGCACCAGGAGCGCGGTGCCGAGTGGATCTTCACGACGTGGACCGCGCTGGAGTCCTCCGGCGACGAACCCGGCGCGGTGATCTCGGCGATCGACGACGTCACGTCGGTCTCCGCGATCTTCTCCGACTTCGTCGTCCGCATGCTCAACGCGGATCTCCCCGGCGATCCCATCACCCCCCGCTTCGAGAGCCTCGACCCGCACTTCCCGGACGGCAGTACTCCCGGCATGCCCACGGTCGTCCTGGAACCTGGGCAGTTCGCGTCGGTCCTCGGCGACGACCCGATCCCCGGCCTCGGGTACCGCTACCTGCGCGTCTCGCTGCCTGGGAGCGAGGACGAGGACGTGGCGGTGGAGATCACCGGGGACCTGGCCCGCGCGGACGGCGAGCAACCGTCCGTGGCGGCGCTGGTCCGCACCGAGCGCGCGGACCACCGCTACCACCGCCAGTCGGTGGACCTGGACCGAACCTCGCTCTGCGCGAGCGGTGAGCTGCTGCTGGCCATCTCCAACACCTCCCTGGACGCTGCCGACAGCACGTCCGGTCAGCTGACGGTCGAGCGCGCCAAGGAGCCGCGGTGCGACGGCCTCGCCGGGGACGTGACGATCAGCCTCACCGGCGACTACCACAGCCCGCCGGACCAGATCCCGGTACCGGACCGGGCGCAGGCCCATCTGCGCGGCGTCCTGCACGTCGCGGTGGGCAAGCCGGTCCCGGGCGAGCTCTCCACCAGCCCGGACTACCACCCGAACGCAGGATCGCGGTGGACGATGGTGGGTGAGCACGAGTACGAGGCCTGCGTGGGCCCGTCGGCAGACCCCTGCATCGGAGCGCGGACGACGACGCAGGAGCTGTCGGCGGACGTGGAGATCGACGCGGACAGCGTCGGCGTGGGCACGGGCGAGGACGGCGGCTGGACGGTCACCAGCAGCGACTACGTGCGGATCGACCTCACCGCCGACGGACCGGTGCTGCGGGCTGAGATCCCCATCGAGAGGCGGACCACGGTCAGGAGGCCGGACATCCCCGACGAGACATCCACCGACACCGTCATGTGGAGCGTGAGCTGCCCCGTCGAGGGACGCTTCTGGCTCGGGGGCCCCGGCGACCGGTTCGCGATGCCGGGCGGGACGGGCGGCCTGCCGGGACGGTGGACCGACGACCGCAGCGAGCTGACCTTCGACTGCAAGAGCACCTGGCAGCCCAGGACCTACGACTCCGACGTCGGCGAGACCGGGCAGGTCACCGTCCTTGTCAGCGGGACCCTTCGGCCCGCGGACGTCAGCCCCGGGTCCTGACCGTCGGTCCGCAGCTCAGTCGACCGCGCAGGCGGGCACGGCCACCTCGCGCCGCGGCGGCGCGCCGACCGTGGGTATGCCCAGGCTCACCGCGGGCTTGCGGGTCGCACCCGGGGCGCTCCCCTCCTGCAGCGCCTCCCAGGCGTCGCCGCCGCGGGTGCGGCGCACGGCATACACCCCGCCCTGCACGCCGGAGTCGGCGATCAGGTGGTGCGGTGCGCCGTACGTGACCGCCACGGTCACGACGTCACCGGGCCGGGGCCGGTCGGCACCGGCGCGCACCGCGACGTGGACGAGGCGGTTGTCCCGGGCACGGCCGGACAGGCGCTCGGTCTCGGCGTCCTTGCGGCCCTCGCCGGGCGCGACCAGCACCTCGACCTCGCGGCCCTCGAGCTCGCGGTTGCCGGCCCAGGAGACCTCCTCCTGGAGCTCGATGAGCCGCTCGAAGCGCTCCTGGACGACCTCCTTGGGCACCTGACCGTCCATCTCGGCCGCAGGGGTGCCGGGGCGGATGGAGTACTGGAAGGTGAAGGCGCTGGAGAACCGCGAGGCGCGGACCACGTCGAGGGTGTCCTGGAAGTCCTCCTCCGTCTCCCCCGGGAAGCCGACGATGAGGTCGGTGGTGATCGCGGCGCCCGGGATCTGTTCGCGGACGCGGTCGAGGATCCCGAGGAACTTCGCGCTGCGGTAGGAGCGGCGCATCGCCCGCAGCACGCGGTCGGAGCCCGACTGCAGCGGCATGTGCAGGCTCGGCATGACGTTGGGCGTCTGCGCCATCGCGGTGATCACGTCGTCGGTGAAGGCGGCCGGGTGCGGGCTGGTGAAGCGCACCCGCTCCAGGCCCTCGACCTCGCCGCACGCGCGCAGCAGCTTGCCGAAGGCGAGCCGGTCGCCGAACTCCACGCCGTAGCTGTTGACGTTCTGTCCCAGAAGGGTGATCTCGACCACGCCCTGGGCGACGAGCGCCTCGACCTCGGCCAGGATCTCGCCGGGGCGGCGGTCCTTCTCCTTGCCGCGCAGGCTGGGCACGATGCAGAAGGTGCAGGTGTTGTTGCAGCCCACCGAGATCGACACCCATGCCGAGTATGCGGAGTCGCGGCGGGTCGGCAGGGTGGAGGGGAAGACCTCGAGGGACTCCAGGATCTCCACCTCGGCCGCCTTGTTGTGCCGGGCCCGGTCCAGGAGCGCCGGCAGCGAGCCGACGTTGTGGGTGCCGAAGACGACGTCGACCCAGGGCGCGCGCTCGACGATGCTCGAGCGGTCCTTCTGGGCCAGGCAGCCGCCCACCGCGATCTGCAGGTCGGGGTTCTTCTCCTTGGCGGGGCGCAGCTGGCCCAGGTTGCCGTAGAGCTTGTTGGCGGCATTCTCCCGCACGGCGCAGGTGTTGAAGACGACGACATCGGCGACGTCGGGCCGCTCGCCCTCGGGCACGCTGGCCAGGTCGACGTAGCCGGCCGTCTCGAGGAGTCCGGCGAGCCGCTCGGAGTCGTGCACGTTCATCTGGCACCCGTGGGTGCGCACGTCGTAGGTCTTGGTCGTGGTGTCCATCGCGCCCTCCAGGGTAGCCCGCACGCGCAGGTAGCCCCGACGTACGATGGAGGCACCCGGCGAGGGCCGGCCAGCGAAGGGAACGGTGATGATCCCCAACGACCGCGAGACCATCGGCGACGACCTCGGCGTCTACAGCGTCGACCCGGAGGACCAGCTGTCCTCGGCGGACACGCTGGACGGTGACGGCGACCCCCTGGACCGTGGCTACCGGACGCCCGACCGGTTCCACGGCTCGACCGCGTTCGGCGTCACCGCGCGCGAGCAGGCCGACGGTGAGACGATCGACCAGCGCATCCGGCAGGAGCTGCCGGATCCCTACACGGCCTACGGGGCCCCGCACGACGAGGCCGGGTGGTCGGACGCTATGGACGACGGGGAGAAGGACGACGGCATGATGAGCGGTGACGACGTGGAGGAGATCCGGGCCCAGCTGCGCGAGGAGGACGACACGCCGCGGCGGGTGGGCCGCATCGTCGCCCCGGACGAGGGCCTGACCGAGGACATCGATGCCGAGATGGTCGCCAACGAGGGGTCCGCCACGAGCTGGGACACCGCCGAGGAGTCGGCCATGCACTACGTCGACATCGACGACGCGGACGAGCTGACCGAGGTCGAGTGGCAGCCCTCCGACGAGCCCGTCCCCCACGAGGACGAGTAGCCGGAGACCTTCTCCGGCCGACCGAGATGCGGCAGGTACCCACCGGAGGGGTCTACTCTGTCCGGCGACCGACGTTGCAGAACGGAAGGGCGTTGCCATCTCGACGGCAGATCCAGAACTGAGCCCACAGCCGCCGCCGGAGCTGGACGCCGAGCAGGAGGAGCGACGCTCCCGGGCTGTCTCGACGCACCACCGCTCCCGGCGCCGCTGGGACCGCACCTTCGCCCTCGGGCTGCAGGTGGGTGTCTTCGCCGTGCTGATGGTGGTGTGGTGGGCGGTGGCCAGGGCCGAGCTGGTGCGGCCCCTCTACCTGCCCGGTCCGGGCGCGGTGTGGGACGCCTTCGTCGACGCCAACCGGTGCCGACCGATCAGCGCCGACTCCGAACGGATCGTCTGCGGGGAGCAGGGTTACTACCTGTGGGGCCACCTGCTGGCCTCGCTGCAGCGGATGGCGGTCGGGGTGGGCGCGGCCGTCGTCCTGGGTCCGGTCGTGGGCTTCCTGATGGGCAGCATCCGGTGGGTCCGGGTGGCGGTGGAGCCCTACCTGAACTTCATCCGTTCGCTGCCGCCGCTGGGCTACCTGGGACTGCTCATCGTGTGGTTCGGCATCGGTGACCTGTCGAAGTACTGGCTGCTGTTCCTGGCGGCCTTCCCGCCGATCGTCATCGCGACGATCAACGGGATCCGCAACAACCGGGAGGACCGGATCCACGCGGCACGCTCGCTGGGAGCCAGCCGGCTGCAGGTCGCCACCCAGGTGGTGCTGCCCTCAGCCCTGCCCGACATCATCAACGGCGTGCGCATCGCGGTCGGCTTCGCCTGGACCACGGTGGTCGCCGCCGAGCTGCAGAACGGACTGCCCGGCATCGGCGGCCTGGCCTACCAGGCCGGTGTCCAGCTGCGCACCCCGTTGGTGATCGCCTGCATCATCGTCATCGGGCTGGCGGCTATCGCGCTGGACTCCGCCATCAAGCGGCTGGGCGAGGTTCTCGTGCCCTGGCAGGGCAGGGCCTGACCCCGACCATCTCCCCCACCCGCGCGACGCCATACCTCACCTCCCCCCGACCACACCAGACCGATCGCACACCGACCAAGGAGAACCACCCATGACCACCCGGACCAGCACCCGCCGCACGCGGACCCTGACCCTGGCGGCCCTCCTGGCCTCCGTGACCGCGCTGTCCGCGTGCGGCGCGGGCAAGGCCGAGGCCCCCGCCGGGGACGCCGGCGACGGGGACGGGGGCTCGACGGCCGCGACCTCGGACTGCCCCGTCGGCGAGCCCGATGAGAGCATCGAGACCACGGTACGGATCGACTACCAGAGCATCCCCAACGGCGACCTGCTGGTGAAGCAGGAAGGCCTGCTGGAGGCCTGCATGCCGAACGCGGACATCAGCTGGATCAACTTCGAGTCCGGCGGTGCGGCGATCCAGGGCTTCGGCTCCAACTCGGTCGACATCGGCCTGGCGGGGTCGAGCCCCTCGGTCAAGGCGATGTCGGCGCCCCTGGACATCGACGTGCAGACCGTCTACATCTTCGACGTCATCGGTGAGGCGGAGTCGCTGGTCGTCAAGGACCCGAGCATCACCGACCTGGCCGGCCTGAAGGGCAAGAAGGTGGCGGTGCCGTTCTCCTCGACCGCGCACTTCTCCCTGCTGAAGGTGCTGGGCGACGAGGGCATGACCGGGCAGGTGGACCTGGTCAACCTCTCCCCCGACGCGATCGTCGCCGCCTTCGACCGGGGCGAGGTGGACGCGGCCTGGACCTGGGCGCCGACCCTGACCCAGCTGCTCGACGACGGTGCCACGCGCATCATGTCCAACGCCGACGCCGCCGCCCTGGGCTTCGCCACCTTCGACCTGGCCATCGCCAAGCGGGACTTCATCGAGGCCAACCCCGCGTTCATGGTCATGTGGACCCGCATCCAGGACTATGCGAGCACCCAGATCCAGCAGCACCCGCAGGAGGCCGCCGTCCCGGTCGCGGCCGAGCTCGGGATCACGCCGGACCAGGTGCTCCAGCAGTTCAAGGGCTACACCTACCCCGACGCCAAGACGCAGCTGGCCGACTACTACGGCGGCCAGGAGATGGCCGACGTGCTGTCCGAGACCGCCACGTTCCTGGCCGAGCAGGGCGAGATCGACGAGGTGGCCGACCCCCAGCACTACGCCGACGGCGTCTACTCCACCGCCCTGGAGGAGGTCGGACAGTGAGCGTCCCGGCGCAGGGCGGCGCCCCGCAGCCATCGCAGGCAGCGGTGTCCTCCGGGGTGGGGATCACCCTGGACCACCTCTCCCACCGCTACATCACCGACGCCGGCGAGGTCGTGCACGCGGTGGCCGACACCTCGGTGCAGATCCCGGCGGGCCAGTTCGTGTGCGTCGTGGGTCCCTCCGGGTGCGGCAAGACCACGCTGCTCAAGGCGATCGCCGGTTTCCTGCGGCCCACCGGCGGTCAGGTCCTGGCCGGCGGGGAGCCGGTGCGGGGCCCCGGTGCCCAGCGCGGCGTCGTCTTCCAGCAGGCCAACCTCTACCCCTGGCTCACCGTCCGCAAGAACGTCGAGCTGGGCCTGCGCTTCCGCGGCACGCCGGCGGCGGAACGCCGCGCCGCGGCCGAGGAGGCGCTGGACCTGGTCGGGCTCGTCAAGTTCATGGACGCCAAGCCCTACGAGCTCTCCGGCGGTATGCAGCAGCGCTGCCAGATCGCCCGGGTCCTGGCCACGGACCCGGGCATCATCCTGATGGACGAGCCGTTCGGCGCCCTCGACGCCATCACCCGGCACCGGCTGCAGAACGAGCTGCTCACGATCGCGCGGCAGAAGAAGAAGACGATCTTCTTCATCACGCACTCGGTCGACGAGGCGGTCTTCCTCGGCGACCGGGTCATCGTGATGTCGCCCCGCCCCGGCCGTGTCGTGATGGACCAGCCGGTGCAGATCTCCTCGCACTACGACCGGCTGCTGCTGGACGAGCTGCGCTCGGTCCCGGAGTACACACAGCTGCGCGACCGCATCAGCGAGGCGATCCGCGAGGACGAGCACTGACCGGCCGGCACAGCCGGTCGCGGGCTCAGTCCCGGCTGTGCTCGGGCAGGGAGTCGAGCGCCTCGCGCACCACCTGGTAGGACACCGACGAGCCGTAGCCCTTTCGGGCCAGGTAGGCCGCCAGCCTGCGGGTCTGGACCTCCCGGTCCAGGCCGCGCATGGTCCGCAGCCGCCGCGTGACCAGAGCCCGCGCCTGGTCCTTCTCGCGCTCGGGGTCGACCTCGTCCAGCACGGCGTCGACGAGCTCGTCGGCGACCCCCTTGCGGCGCAGCTCGTGCCGCAGGGCACTGGCGGCCAGCCCTTTGGTCTCCTGCTGGGAGCGGACGAACATCTCGGCGTACGCCTCGTCGTCGACCAGGCCGACCTCGCCCATCCGGTCGAGCACCCGCGCCGCGACGTCGGGAGCCGTGCCACGGTCGCGCAGCTTGTCCTCCAGCTGCTTGCGCGTGCGCGGCCCCATCGCCAGCTGACGGAGCACGCTACGCCGGGCGACGTCGTGCGGGTCCGGCTCTCCGGGACGTCCAGCGCCGATGAGCCCCCTACCCGGCGGTCCGCCGCCTGAACTTGCGCCGTCCGGCTCTCGTCCGCCTCGTCGCTTCTCCTCGGCGGGCCGGAGCCCGGAGGCACTGGCGGCGGCCTCCGCCGCCGCCAGTGCTTCGCGCGCCGCGTCCAGCCGCTCGGCGTCGGCGGCCATCAGAAGTCGACCGAGACCTCACCGGTGACCGGGTCCACCCCGGCCGGGAGGTCGTCGGCGGCTGCAGGGCGGGGGACGCCGATGCCGAGCTTGGTCTTGATCTTGCTGTCGATCTCGTCGGCGAGGTCGGGGTTGTCCTTGAGGAACTGGCGGGCGTTCTCCTTGCCCTGCCCCATCTGGTCGCCCTCGTAGGTGTACCAGGCGCCGGACTTGCGCACGAAGCCGTGCTCCACGCCCATGTCGATCAGCCCGCCCTCGCGGGAGATGCCCTGCCCGTAGAGGATGTCGAACTCCGCCAGCTTGAACGGCGGGGACACCTTGTTCTTGACGATCTTGGCGCGCGTGCGGTTGCCGACCGCGTCCGTGCCGTCCTTCAGCGTCTCGATACGGCGCACGTCGATGCGCACCGAGGCGTAGAACTTCAGCGCCTTGCCGCCCGTGGTCGTCTCCGGACTGCCGAACATGACGCCGATCTTCTCGCGCAGCTGGTTGATGAAGATCGCGGTCGTGCCGGTCGTGCTCAGCGCCCCGGTGATCTTGCGCAGGGCCTGCGACATCAGTCGCGCCTGGAGACCGACGTGGCTGTCGCCCATCTCGCCCTCGATCTCCGCCCGCGGGACCAGCGCCGCCACCGAGTCGATGACGACGATGTCCAGCGCGCCGGAGCGGATCAGCATGTCCGCGATCTCCAGCGCCTGCTCGCCCGTGTCCGGCTGGCTGACCAGCAGCGCGTCGGTGTCCACCCCGAGATTCTTGGCGTACTCCGGGTCGAGCGCGTGCTCGGCGTCGATGAAGGCGGCGATGCCGCCGGCACGCTGGGCGTTGGCGACGGCGTGCAGAGCGACGGTGGTCTTGCCGCTGGACTCCGGACCGTAGATCTCCACCACGCGACCGCGCGGGAGACCGCCGACGCCGAGCGCGACGTCGAGCGCGATCGCCCCGGTCGGGATCACCTGGATCGGCGGCCGGTCCTCGTCCCCCAGCCGCATGATCGAGCCCTTGCCGTGCTGCTTCTCGATCTGCGCCATGACGGCATCGAGCGACCGCAGCTTGTCGCTGCCCGCCGCTCCCCGTGTCGCGGCCGTCTGGGCTGTCTTGCTCTGAGCCATCGTCTGCTCCTTCGTCTCGTGATGGGCGCGCCTACCTTCGACCGACCTCCGGTCGTCGCCCCCGTTGCGAGGACGTCTGTCTCCGTGTCCGATCAGACGCTAGGCGCCGCCACCGACAGACCCGGTCGACCACCTGGAGGCTGTGGACGACGGGCGCTGCGGGAGGCGCCATGTGGACAACAGTAGATCGAAAGCCTGTACGAAGGCGAGAGCAGGTTTCGGCGTGTCGCGGATCGTCTGCGCACCCCGGCGCGCTTCCCCGACGTCAACCGGGTCTGCCGCCACCCCTACACTGGTCTGCCATCCGGGGTTTCCGACACCGCCGTCTCCCGTGCCCACCCAAGCCCTGCCACCAGGAAGCTCCATGGCCCTGCTCGTGATGAAGTTCGGCGGTTCGTCGGTCAGCGACGCCGCGGCGATGTCCCGTGTCGCCCGTCGGGTCGTCGCTGTCCGTGAGGCCGGCGACCAGGTCGCCGTCGTGGTGTCGGCGATGGGAGACACCACCGACGAGCTGCTCGACCTGGCCGCCCAGGTCGCCCCGGGGGTCCCGCCCGAGCGCGAGATGGACATGCTCCTCTCCGCCGGGGAACGCATGTCGATGGCTCTGCTCGCGATGGCGGTCCAGCAGCTCGGGGTGCCGGCCCGGAGCTTCACCGGCTGGATGGCTGGCATGCGCACGGACACCGCCCACGGCAGCGCCCGGCTGCTCGACGTGCAGCCGGCCCGCGTGCGCCGGGCGCTGGACGAGGGCAGCGTCGCGATCGTCGCCGGGTTCCAGGGCATCTCCACCGACGACGACGTGACCACCCTCGGCCGCGGCGGCTCCGACACGACGGCGGTCGCGCTGGCCGCAGCGCTCGACGCCGACGTCTGCGAGATCTACACCGACGTCGACGGGCTCTACACCGCCGACCCGCGCATCGTGCCCAGCGCCCGCCGCGTCACCCGGCTCACCATCGAGGAGACCCTCGAGATGGCCGCCCACGGCGCCAAGATCCTGCACCTTCGCGCCGTCGAGTACGCGCGCAGGTTCAACGTCCCGCTCCATGTCCGCAGCAGCTTCTCCGACCAGGAGGGCACGCGGATCCTGACCGGCCGACCCCTGACGGAGGACACCATGGAAGAACCGATCATCTCCGGGATCGCGCACGACCGGTCGCTGGGGAAGGTGACCGCTGTCGGCATACCCGACCGGCCGGGCGCCGCCGCCGCCGTCGTCGGCGCCGTCGCCCGCGCAGGGGTGTCCGTCGACATGATCGTCCAGAACGTGTCGACCTCGGACGCCGCCACCTCGGACATCTCCTTCACGATTCCCGAGGCCGACGGACGCACGACCGTGGCCGCCGTCCGCGCGCTGCAGGACGAGATGGGCTTCGCCGACGTCCTCTACACCAGCCACGTGGGCAAGCTGTCGCTCATCGGCGCCGGTATGCGGTCCAACCCCTCGGTCGCCTCCCGGCTGTTCGCCGCGCTGGCTGACGCGGGGGTCAACATCGAGATGATCAGCACCTCCGAGATCCGCATCTCGGTGATCTGCGACCAGGTCGACCTGGAGGATGCGGTCAGGGCGGTGCACACGGCGTTCGAGCTGGACGCCGACGAGGACGCCGTGGTCTACGGCGGGACAGGACGATGAGCACGATGACGCACGAGACGGCATACGCGGGCAGGCATCTGCACCTGGCGGTGGTCGGCGCCACGGGCCAGGTCGGCGGGGTGCTGCGCACGCTCCTTTCCGAGCGCGCCTTCCCGGTGGCTTCGATCCGCTACTTCGCCTCGGCGCGCTCCGCGGGCTCCGAGCTGCCCTGGGAGGGCTCGGTCAACGGCCTCGAGGGGTATGACGCACCTCGCCAGATCGTGGTCGAGGACGTCGAGACCGCGGACCTCTCCGGCATCGACGTGGCCCTCTTCTCCGCCGGCGGCGGGGCGTCGCGAGTCCACGCGCCACGCTTCGCCGAGGCCGGGGCCGTGGTCGTCGACAACTCCTCCGCCTGGCGGATGGACGAGCGCGTGCCCCTGGTCGTCAGCGAGGTCAACCCCGACGCCCTGCAGCTGGCGGTCCGCGACGGCGGCGCGCGCATCGTCGCCAACCCCAACTGCACCACGATGGCCGCCATGCCGGTGCTGGCTCCGCTGCACGCGCAGGCCGGCCTCGAGCGGCTGCGCGTGGCGACCTACCAGGCCGTGTCCGGCTCGGGCGTCGCCGGTGTCGACGAGCTGGGAGGGCAGGTGCGCGAGGCCGTGGAGGGCGACTCCCGCATCGAGGATCTGGCGCACGACGGGTCCGCGGTCGCCCTCCCCGCGCCCGAGGCCTACGTGGCACCGATCGCTTTCAACGTCGTCGCGCTCGCCGGCGACCTCGTCGAGGACGGGGAGACCTCCGAGGAGGTCAAGCTGCGCACCGAGTCGCGCAAGATCCTGGGGATCCCCGGGCTCGCCGTGGCCGGGACGTGCGTCAGGGTCCCGGTCTTCACCGGTCACAGCCTGGCCCTGCACGCGGAGTTCGCGCGGCCGATCACCCCTGAACAGGCGACGAAGCTGCTCGCGGACGCTCCGGGCGTCGAGCTGGCGGACCTGCCCACCCCGCTGACCGCTGCTGGGAAGGACGCCTCCTACGTCGGCCGGATCCGGGTCGACCAGAGTGTGCCGGACGGACGTGGGTTGGTGATGTTCGTCAGCAACGACAACCTCCGTAAGGGAGCTGCGCTCAACACCGTTCAGCTCGCCGAGACGCTGCTCGAGCGCGACCTCGTCTGAGGCGGGACAGCAGTCGCGCCGTTCCGTCGCGGCGACCGCTCGACGGGGCGCCGGTCCAACGGTCGGGCCGCGGTCTCCCTTCGGTCAGAACGGTGGTGGTTGGTCGTTCGGGTCGGGTGGCTGGGTGGTCCTGCCGGTGCGCGGCTGGCCACCTTGTGTCCCGGTGCCCGCGCTCCGTGTCCCGGTGCTCCCGCTGAGCGGGTCTGGCCCGGCGCCCATGGTGGGCCGGGTGCGTGTGTCCAGGTCGGTCTGGGCCGCCTGCTGGGCTTCTCGTTCGGCGCGGGCGGTGTCCGGGTCTGCCCCTGGGCGTCGGCGTCCGTCATCGCGGGTGTGGGTCAGGTCGACGATGTCCCAGCCGAGGTAGGCGGGGTGGGTGTCGGCGTCGGGGAAGTCCTCCCCGCCGCGCAGCGGTCGGGCCGGTGGGCGGTGGGTCAGGGCCTGGTAGACGGCCCGGTCCACGGCGTCGGCGAGTGCCTGCTCGCGGGTGATCGGGGCGCTGGCCCGGGTCTGGCCGCGGGCGTCGGTGCTGCTCGTCGGGCGGCCCTGGTCGCGGGCCGCCTGGCGGGCTCGGGCGTCGGCGGCGAGAAGCTCCTCGGTGTGTTGCTCGACGCGGTCGAGCGCCTGGCGCAACAGGGTGGAGTACTGGCGGTAGTCGTGGGAACGGGTGCGGTAGATCCGGCCCAGCAGGCTGCGCCAGGTGATGTCACGGTTGGCGTCCATGACCGCGGTCCACTCGCCCTGGGTCTTGGGGTCGTGGTGGCCGGTGTGCAGGTCCTGCAGGTTCACCTCGCTGGTCGGTCCGCCAGCGCTGTAGGCGATAACGTGGTCCAGCTGCGTGTAGGGGGCGTGCCGGTCGCACCCGGGGGCCCGGCAGGTCACGTCGGCGGCGTGGACCTGGGCGCGCATCGCGGCGTCCGGTGCGTAGGAGGCGATCGAGCGTTCGACGCAGCGCCCGTCGGCGGGGTCGGTCAGCAACCGGTACAGGGTCGTGCCCGGGGACAGGGCCAGCTCGCGCACCGCGTCCGCGGTCAGGAACTGCGGGAAGGCGCCGGTGACCATCCCGACGCTCAGCACCTCCTCCGGAACGCACCGGGCAGCGGTTGGTGTCTCGGGCGGTTCCTTGGGTGGTCGGAACGCCTCGCCCCGCGAGGCCGGGTGTCCGCAGCTCGGGCACCTGCCTGGTGGGTCGCTCCGTCCGGGGGCGCTGCCGATGGTGCCGGCACCGTCGGGCGCAGCGTTGATGATGCCGCTGGTCCGGGTGGTGAGGGTGGGGTTGGTCGGTGAGTGGACGAACGCGTCGAAGGGGACGATGACGTTGAGGACGGCCTTGGGCAGGGCCAGCAGGACGGCCTTCATCTGCTCGCTCCACCGGGTGGCGACCAGGTCCTCGAAGTCCTCCGGGAAGCCCCCGGGCAGGTCGAGCACGGAGTGCATGAGCAGGGACAGGGCGATGTCGGCGCGCAGCTGGGACAGGGGCCGCTCGTCCCCGGCGGCGCGGGCCGCGCGGGCGGCCTTCTCCATCCGGTCGGCGATCGCGGCGGCCTGGGCCGCGGTGCCGGTGAGGCGGATGGTGCCCGTGCCGTCGGCATCGATGCTGACGCGCAGGTCGCGCCGCTCGTGGGCCCTCGCCCTGGCCCCGGCCGCGGCCTGCGGGTCGCGGGAGGCCAGCTTGGTGGCTTCCCCCTCCAGTGCCCGGTAGAACGCCCTGTGCTCCCACGGGCCGTCCTTGACGTGCCCGTCGGGGTCGAGCCGGTCGGTGCACACCTGCTCGGGGTCGGTCCCGAAGAGGTGCTCGGCCACGTCGGCGGCGTCCGCGTGCCCCTGGTGGCCCATCTCCCGGAAGAAGCGCCGCGCCAGCCGCCAGGGCGTGACCCCGGCGGCCATCGAGGCGCAGACCGGCTCGGCCACGCCGGCCGGGGCGTTGGCCAGCGCGACCAGGTCGGACACCTCTCCGGTGCCCCACCCGGTGGCGGCCTCGATCTCCCGGCGGGTGACCGACCTGGTCCGCGAGCGCCACCGCCTCGCCTGGTCGGACGTCAGTGCGCCGGGGTCCTCCACACCGCGCCGGTCCAGCAGGATCCGTCCGTTGCGCACCGACAGGTCCGAGGTCACCCGGACCAGGGCCGAGTCCAGGTGCGCGCCCAACCAGGTCAGCGCCTCGACCAGGCCCAGCACCCCGGAGGCGGCGCGGCCAGCGCGGTCGCGCCCGCCCTCGAGGGCTGTGCCGTCGACCCCCTGACCGGCGGCGGTGGCGCCGGTGATCCTGGCCAGGTCCTCACCGCGGGCCAGCGCCCCGGCGGCCTGCGCGGCCAGGGCGAACATCTCCACCGCCTGCGGCTCCACCCCGACCTCGGCCAGGGCCGCCCGCAACCGCACCGCCGCATCCCCCGCCGGGTCGTCCTCCGCCGGGTCGTCCTCCGCCGGGACGTCCTCCGCCGGGTCGCGCTGCGCCGCATCCGGTGCCGGTCCGGGCTCCCAGAAGATCCCCAGCCCCGCCAGCCAGCGCACGTCCGCCCCGTCCGGCACGAAGGAGTCCAGCACGTCCTGCAGCACGACCTCGGCCGCGCTGAGCGCACCCGCGCCCCGCTCGGTGTCCGACATGCTGCCCTCCTCCCACGCCCCCGGCGGGGTCCAGTGCCTCCAGCCACCACCTCGACGTAGAAACCAGACTAGAACACCTGTCTGACACACCTGTCCCGACGCGCCGTACGCCTCGAACGTATTTCGCAGATGTGGTGCCTCCCAGGGGCAGCCAGCGGGACGGCCTCGCGTCGACGCGGCGGCGCCTAGGAGTCCGACCGCGGCGCGTCCGCGGCCGAATCACCGGTGGACGGCTCACCGGCGATCCCGGTGTCGAGGGCGTGGCGGATCTCCTCGATCACCGCCATCTCCTCGGGAGCCACCCCGTCGGACGCGGAGGCGACCCTGTCTGCCGCCGCCAGGACCACCTGCCGGAAGCCACGTGCCTGGCCGGGCGCCTTGGCGTTCAGCACCTGCATCACCCGGTGCAGGTCGGCGAGCACCTCGGCGCGTACCTCCTCCGGCGTCCCGGTCGGCGGCCTGGGGAACCCACCCTGCTCGAGCAGCTCCTTGACATCCTCCGGCGCCTCCTGGAGCGCCCTGGACCCGGCCATGGACTCCTTGAAGGTCGCGAAGAAGCCCGGCTCGGCCTGGGACACCAGGGCGATGGCGCCGAAGGCCGACCGGCGGACCAGCTGGTGGTCTGCCTCGGACAGCGTGGACGAAGACGTGTGCTCGCTCATGTGCCCACTCTGGCCCGGCGGGACGCGTCTGTCACCTGGCGGTCCGCCCCAGCAGCACGGCGCGCGTCAGTCCTTGCGCTTGGGATCGGGCAGGTAGTGGTGCTCGTCCGGCACGTCGAGGTCGGCGCACACGGCGCGCCACACCTGCCGCGGCGGCACGCCCCCCTCGAGCGCCTCGGCCGCCGTCCGGCTGTCGAGAGCCCCCAGGGCGTGCGAGCGGGCGACGACCACGGCATACCCCGACCCGAACTCCTGCTCCATCAGGGCCCAGAACTCGCTCAGTCGCACCCGCGCACCCTACTCGGCGAGGGGCCCGACCTCATACCCCTCCCGCGAGCGCGACCACGATCAGCATGGCGGGCATCGCCAGCAGGGTCGTGGCCAGCACGGCGTCGCGGGCGATGTCCTCCCGCGCCCGTAGGCCACGGCGAGGATGAACACGTTCTGGGCGGTCGGCAGCGAGGACATGACGACGGCGGCCAGCACGGCGTCGTGGGGCAGCCCGAGAACCGGACCGGCCACCAGGGCGGCGACCGCCGGCATCAGCCCGAGCTTGAGCAGCACGACCACGCCGAGCTCGGCGAGGTTGCCCTTCCCCCTCGGCACCGGGGAGAGCCGCATCGAGATCCCGAACGCCAGCAGCATGCCCGGGATCGCCAGCCCCCCGATCAGCTCGATCGGCGCCCGGACGTCGCCGGGCAGCTCGATCCCGGTCAGCGCGACGCCCAGGCCCAGGAGGCTGCCGATCGTCAGCGGGTTGGTGACCGGCGAGCGCAGCACCCTCCGCAGCGACACGCGCCCCTGCTGGCTGGCGTCCAGGGCCGCCAGCCACGTCGGCTGCAGGACGAGCAGCTGGACGAGGATGATCGACGCCGACCACGACCCGTCCCCGAGGACGTAGATCGCGATCGGCAGGCCGAGGTTGTTGGCGTTGACGTAGCTCACGCCCATCCCGCCCATGAGCGCGTGGGTCGCGGGCCGCCGCAGCACCAGCCGGGCCACGAGGAGGTATGCCGCACCCGTCACCACCGCGCCCGACACCGTCGCGACCAGGAACCCGGAGAAGATGACGCCCACCTCGGCGTCCCCGACGACGAGGAAGAGCAGCGCCGGGGAGCCGACCCAGAAGGTGAGCCGTGCCAGGACCTGCTGCTCGGTGCGTCCGAACATGCCGGTGTGCGCCAGCAGCCAGCCGACCGCGATCACCGCCGCGATCAGCCAGAAGCCCTGCAGGACGGCCACCACGACGTGCATTATCCGGGTCCGCGGCGCGTCGTGCGATGGTTGGCGGCCGCATCCGAGGCGTTACCCTGCAGCAATGACCGACTCGCGCGAGCGCCCCGGGACCAGCGGCGCCGGGGACGATGACGACGCCTTCGGGGAGGCCGACTACCTCACCGGTGACGGCGGCGTGACGCGCGACCTGCTGGACCGCCGGCCGGTCGTGCCCCGCACGGTGGCAGCGCTCTACGAGGCCCGGCCCAAGCTCAACCCCAACACCGCGATCACGGAGTTCCTGCGGCGGGTGCACCTGCAGGAGCGGCACGGGCACATGCGGGTCGTCGACGACCTCATCGGGCTGCAGCGCCGGGTCGGCGACACCATCGAGCACTACAAGGACAAGCTGCTCAACGCCGAGGCCAAGAGCGGCGCGACCGAGTCCGCCAAGTTCGGCATCGGCCACTTCGACGGCCAGCGCGCCGTCGTCTACGTCGTCGACTGGGCCTTCTTCGCCGGCTCTCTCGGCGAGGTCGCCGGGGAGAAGTTCGTCCAGGCCGCCGAGCTGGCCGCCCGGGAGAAGCTCCCGCTGGTGAGCATGGGCGCCTCCTCCGGGGTGCGCCAGCACGAGAACGTCCTCGGCCTGATCCAGATGCAGCGGATGGCGGCGGCCGCCAACAAGTTCCAGCACACCACCAACCGGCCCTACATCTGCGTGCTGGCCGGCCAGGTCTGGGGCGGGATGTCGGCGAGCGCGGTCCCGGTCGCCGACCTCGTGGTCGCCCTGGAGGGGACGGACTACGGGTTCGCCGGCGCGCGCGTCATCGAGACCTTCGAGGGCAAGCAGGTCCCCAAGGGTATGCAGTCCGCCGAGGCCAACTTCCTCGACCGCAACGTGGACGTCCTCGTCAAGGACGTCGACGAGCTCATCGCCTTCCTCGGCCGGATCTTCGCCGCCGACCGCTCGGTCAACAAGATCCGCCCGGAGAAGGACGCCGGCGCCACCCGTCCGAGCGACGTCGTCGATGGCGGGCGTGCGATGACGGCGGGCCCGGAGGGGTTCTCCGCCGCTCTCTGGGACCATCAGGTGCCCGAGCAGACCGTGCAGGTCCCGCGCGCCCGCCGCGATCGTCCGGGCACGGAGATGGCGCTGCGCGAGGCCCTCATGGCCCGCTACAACGAGATCGCGGCCAGCGCGGGGCGGCTGGATACGGAGTTCTTCCTGCAGACGGTCTTCGACTCGGCGGTGCCGTTCTACAACCACGTGCGCTTCGAGGACGAGAAGACCTACCCCAACGTGGTCGCCGGCCTCGGCACGATCGGCGAGCAGACCTTCATGGTCATCGGCGACCAGCCCTCCTACCGGCTCTCCGGCGGCTACGTGGGCAAGAAGCCGGCCAACCCGGGTCCGGAGGACTTCGAGTACGCCGTGCGGATGATGCAGGCCGCCCAGCGCTGGGAGCTGCCGATCGTCTTCTTCACCGACACCCTCGGCGCGCTGCCGACGATGGCGGCCGAGCGGCGCGGCCAGTCCCGTGCGATCGCGCAGAGCATCAAGACCTCCGCCTCCCACCCGCTGCCGACCGTCTCCATCATCAGCGGCGCGATGGGCAGCGGCGGCGGCCTGGCGACGACCCCCTTCGGACGGCACACGGTGATGCTCGACAGCGCGCTCGGCTTCGTCTCCGAGCCGCGCTCGACCGCCACGATCCTGTATGCCGAGGCCAACCCGACCGTCGAGCAGGTCGGGATGACCCTGGAGACGATGCGTGCCTCGGCCGACGACCTGCGGGCCCAGGGCCTGGTGGACACGATCGTGCACGACGCCGAGGACCCGTACGCGACCTCACGGGCCCTGCGCGCGGCCATCGTCGAGGGCTACAACCGGCAGTACGGCCTGACCCCGCGCCGCCTGCGCCGCCAGGCCGACGACCGGCTGCGGCCCAAGACGCTGGGCAGGCTGGCCACCGAGCACGACTGAGCGCCCGGGTCCCGTGACACGGCGGTACGCCAGCGTACGTCCGTGTCACGGCATTCCTGCACGAGCGTTCGCGCGGCGGGCCGGGACCCGCTCCTAGCTGGTCCAGGCCCGCCAGAGCGCGGCGTACTCGCCGTCGGCGGCCATCAGCTCGTCATGGCTGCCGAGCTCGACGACGCGGCCCTCCTCCACGACCGCGATCCGGTCGGCGTCGTGCGCGGTGTGCAGCCGGTGCGCGATCGCCACGACCGTGCGGTTGGTCAGCAGCGCGTTCATCGAGCCCTCCAGGTGACGGGCCGTGCGCGGGTCGATGAGCGAGGTCGCCTCGTCCAGGACCAGCGTGTGCGGGTCGGCCAGGATCAGCCGGGCCAGCGCGACCTGCTGGGCCTGCGCGGGCGTCAGCACGTGGTTGCCCGAGCCGAGGACGGTGTCCAGGCCCTGGGGCAGACCACCGACCCACCCGGCCGCGTCGACGGTGGCGAGCGCACGCCACACCTCGGCGTCGGGTGATCCCTCCCGGGCGAGCACGACGTTGTCGCGCACGGACCCGCGGAAGACGTGGTGCTCCTGGGTGACGAGGGCCACCTGGCGGCGCAGCACGTCCAGCGGGAGCTCCACGAGCTCGACCCCGCCGACCGACGCAGATCCCGTGCGCGGCGCATGGATGCCGGACAGCAGCCGGCCGAGCGTGGACTTGCCCGAGCCGGACGGTCCGACGATCGCCAGCCGCTCCCCCGGCCGCAGCTCGAGGTCGATGCCGTGCAGCACGTCGGTCCCGTCGCGGTAGGCGTAGCGCAGGTCGCGGCCGACCAGGTCGCTGCCGGTGGGCAGCGCGTCGCCGGGCGTCCGGTCCGCCGGCACCTGGGCGATGCCGAGGAGCCGGGTCGTCGAGGCGATCCCCACCTGGAGGCGGTCGATGGTGCCGACGAGCCGGTCGAAAGGACCGTAGAAGGTCTCGATGTAGAGCATCGCCGCGGTGATCTGCCCCAGCGTCACCGCGCCTCGGGCGTAGAGCAGCGCGCCCACGACCAGCGTGATGACCCGCGGCAGGGAGAACGCCATGTCCATGATCGCGAAGAGGATGTTGCGCAGGACCAGCCCGTAACGCTCGGCCTGCGAGCTGACCTCGACGTCGTCGACGGCCGCCTGCCGGCGGCGCTCCTGCAACCCGAGGGCCTCCACGGTGCGCGCGCCCTCGACCGTCTCGGTGAGGGTGGAGTTGATGCGCGAGTAGGTCGCACCCTCGAGCAGGTAGGCGGCCGGCGCCTGCTGCAGGTAGCGGCGCACCTGCCACAGCGACAGCGACGCCGTGACCAGGGTGGGCACGGCCAGAGCCCAGGCGTTGACGACCATCGCGACGACGGTGAGCAGCACCGTGACCACGCCGATGATGAACTCGGGCAGCGCCCAGCGCACGGCGCCGCTCATCGAGCCGACGTCGCGGGTGACCCGGGTGACGAGGTCGCCGGTGCTGGCCGACTCGACCTTGCCCAGCGGCAGCTTGAGCACGGCGCGGACGACGTGCTCGCGCGCCTCGGCGAGCACGTCCTGACCGAGGACCGCGGCCAGCCACTTGGCCAGGAAGGTCAGGACGGCCTGCGCCGCCAGCACGGCCACCACGACGAGCGCGAAGTCGGCGACGACGGCACGACCCGGGTGGCCCTCCGCCGCGACGACCTGGTCGACGAGACGGCCGAGCAGCATGGGCACGGCGAGCCCCGCCGCGGCGGCGAGCGCGTTGGCCAGCGTGACGAGCACGACCATCGTGGCGCGCTGCCCGAGCAGGCCGCGCAGGTAGGCCACGACCGTCGCCGAGGACGCCACGGGCAGGCCGCGCTCGGGGTCCTGGCTGGTGGCCAGATGCGCCACGGCGCGGTCGCGGCGCAGCCGGTGGCGCTCCCGCAGCAGCCGAAGCCGCTCGCGCGGGCCGACCGTCCCGGGGGCGGGCGGGCGCAGGGCGTCGGGGATCACCGGGACGGCGCTGGTGTCGCTCTCCTCGCGCCAGGTGCGGGCGGAGTCGCGCTCCCGGGCGGCGTCGAGGGCGGACGTCGGGGTCATGGCAGCGTCACCTCCTCGGCGCGCTCGTCGGGCAGGTGATCAGGTATGGCGTGCCGCTCCTCCGCGGTCGGCGGCAGGTCGTCGGGGTCGGTCGGGGCGGCGGGAGCCGCCTCCCCGCGCAGCACCGTGCGGCGGTAGCCCTCGTGGACCTGCGCGAGCTCCTGGTGGGTGCCGCTCGCCACGACCCGGCCACCCTCGAGCAGGGCGACCACGTCGGCGTGGTGCAGCAGCAGCGGCGAGGCCGTCATGACGACCGTGGTCCGTCCCCTCCGGTGACCGGGCAGCCGCTGGGCGATCGTGGCCTCGGTGTGCGCGTCGACGGCGGAGGTCGGCTCGACCAGCACGAGGACCGGCGCGTCGGCGGCGAGCGCCCTGGTCAGGACCAGGCGCTGCCGCTGGCCGCCGGACAGTCCGCGGCCGCGCTCGTCGAGCACGCCCTGCCAGCCGCCGGGGAGGATGTCGTAGACGTCCTCGGCCGCGGCGGCGCGCAGCGCGGCCTCGGCCTCGCGCCGGCTGAGCCGGCCGTGCGGGTCGACCGCGGACTGGAGAGTCCCGGCGAAGACGTGGGAGCCCGTGTCGCTGACGAGGACCGTGTCGCGGACCTGCTCCAGGGGCACCTGCGCCAGGTCGGTGCCGCCCAGGCGCACGCCCCAGGGCCGGGTCGCCCGTTCGGCGTCGCGGGCCTCCAGCTGGGCGCGGACCCGCTCGCGCTCACGGCGGGAGCGGCGGGCGTCGCGCCCGGTGGCCTCCTCGTCCGCCGGCGGGACGGTGTCGGCGCCGGGAAGGTAGCGGCCCAGCCGGTCGGCCAGCGCGGCCGAGTCGTCCGGCACCGCGCTGACGACCATCGTGAGCAGACCGGGGCGCACGCGCAGCCCGGACGCCTCGTCGACGAGCTCGGCGTCGGGGTCCAGGACCTGCGGCTCGCGCTGCGGCCAGGGGTCCGGTGTGCCCAGCACGCCGATCGTCTTGCGGGCGGAGACGAAGGAGCGGGTGATCTGCTGCGCGGCCTCGAAGACGACGCGGATCGGCTGGACCAGGAAGAGGGCGTAGCCCAGGAAGGTCACCAGCTGCCCGATCTGCAGCTCGCCCCGGCCCACCGCACGCACGCCGAGGACGAGCAGCGCGACGAGGAAGAGACCCGAGAGCAGCACGCCGACGGCCTCGACGAGGGCGGCCCAGCCGCCGGCCTGCACGCCGGCGGCGCGGACCCGCTGGGACTGCCGGGCGTAGTTGTCCCCGAAGATCCCCTCGCCACCGATGCCGCGCAGGATGCGCAGGCCGGCGACGATGTCGGTCGCCATCGAGGTGAGCTCGGAGTCACGGGATCGTTCGCGGGTCTGTGCCGCGGACAGCGGCCGCAGCAGGGCGCTGGAGACGACGACGAGCAGCGGCGCGACGAGCAGTACGACCAGGCCGAGCGGCACGGAGATGCGCAGCACGATGACCGCCACCGCGGCATACGCGACGACGTTGCCGACCAGCCGGGAGACGATCTCGACGAAGTGGCCGAACTGCTCCCCGTCGCCGCCGCTGACCGAGAGCACCTCGCCGGTCGGGGCGCGCCGGGTCATCACGTGGCCCAGGCGGGCGGTCTTGTGCGTGACGAGGCGGGTCTGCCCGTAGGAGGCGACGAGCCAGGAGCGCACGACGACCGTGTGGTAGAAGACGCCGCTGCTGCCGCCGACGAGCGTGATCAGCAGCAGGACGAGCGACCACAGCGCGATCCGTCCCGGGTCACCCGGGACGATCCCCTCGTCGATGGCGCGCCCGAACACCCACGGCGTCAGGGCGGTGGGCAGCATCCACAGCAGGCTGCACAGGCAGCCCGCCAGCATCAGGTCGGTCTGCTGGCGCACGATCCACCACAGGTAGCGACCCGCGCTGCGGGTGTCGGGTACGCGTGAGGAGCCCGGGGTCCAGGCTGTCACGGTGGGTGGGAAGTCGCGCATGGCGTGGTTCAGGGTATGCCGTGCAGCCGACAGTGCTCCACGCATTTTCTCCCCTCCTCGCGTCGTCGCGACCGGACGTGCGTCCCGACCCCGACGGATGAGAGGATGAGGCACGATCCCCGACCCGGACGTCGATCACTGGAGGAAGCGTGAGCACTCGGCAGGACCTCGCCTGGTGGCAGAAGCTGCTCGTGGCGATGAAGGTGTGGCGCCCGACCTACATCACCAAGCACCACGAGGTGCGGGACATGGAGCGGCCCACCTACCCCGCCGTCACCGGCGCCTACGGCAACCGGACCGACCTGACCAAGCGCCGCCGGCTCGTGCCGCAGTCCGGCGACCGCTCCTGACCCAGCCTTCCGTGGCGGTCCTCGACCGCTTCTCCCCCGCGACGCGGGCGTGGTTCGACGCGTCCTTCCCCCGCCCGACGGCTGCCCAGGCCGGCGCCTGGGAGGCCATCAGCCGCGGCGAGCACACGCTGGTCGTCGCCCCGACCGGCTCCGGCAAGACCCTGTCGGCGTTCCTGTGGGCGATCGACCGGATCGTCGCGGGGCACGCGGGGCCCACTCAGCCGGCCGCCAACGGGGACGGCGCGGAGGAGCGGGGCCGCTGCCGCGTCCTCTACGTCTCCCCGCTCAAGGCCCTCGCCGTCGACGTCGAGCGCAACCTGCGCTCCCCCCTCGTCGGCATCGGCCACGCCGCCACCCGCCTCGGTATGCCGTCCCCGCACGTCTCGGTCGCGGTCCGCTCCGGCGACACCCCGGCCGCCGAACGGCGCGCGTTCGCCAGGGACGGCGCCGAGATCCTCATCACCACCCCCGAGTCGCTCTTCCTGCTGCTCACCTCCCAGGCACGCTCCGCCCTCACCGGTGTCGAGTCGGTGATCGTCGACGAGGTCCACGCGGTCGCCGGCACCAAGCGCGGCGCCCACCTGGCTCTCACCCTCGACCGCCTCGACGCGCTGCTCGAGCGTCCCGCCCAGCGGATCGGTCTGTCCGCGACCGTGCGCCCGGTGGAGGAGGTCGCGCGCTACCTCGCCGGCGGCCGACCGGTCACGACGGTGCAGCCGGAGTCGACCAAGCGGTGGGACCTGCAGGTCGTCGTGCCGGTCCCCGACATGTCCGACCCCGGCGCCACCGAGCAGCCCGGCCTCTCCACCGGCGCCGCGGCACCGGCACAGCGGGCGACCGCGAAGGACCGCAAGGTCGAGCCCGACGACTGGATGACCGGTCCGGGGCCCGTGCTGCCCGACCTCGACGGCGGCGGGACCCACACCCCCGGCGAGGACGACACCTGGGCACCCGCGCAGGACCCGCAGGAGCGCGTCTCGATCTGGCCGCACGTCGAGCGTCGGGTCGCCGACCTCATCACCGAGCACACCTCCACGCTGGTCTTCACCAACTCGCGCCGGGTCGCCGAGCGCCTCACCTCCCGCCTCAACGAGACCTGGGAGGAACGGGTCGAGGCGACTGCGGGCGACGACGGGACGGGACCTGCACCGCAGACCCGCGACCTCGCGCGCGCCCACCACGGCTCGGTGAGCAAGGAGCAGCGGGCGGTCATCGAGGACGCGCTCAAGACCGGGCAGCTGCCCGCCGTCGTCGCCACCAGCAGCCTCGAGCTCGGCATCGACATGGGCGCGGTCGACCTCGTCGTCCAGGTCGCCAGCCCGCCGAGCGTCGCCTCCGGCCTGCAGCGTGTCGGCCGCGCGGGGCACCAGGTCGGCGCCGTCAGCGAGGGCGTCTTCTTCCCCACCCACCGGGCCGACCTCGTCCAGACCGCGGTCGTCGTCGACCGGATGCGCGCCGGGATGATCGAAGAACTGCGCGTCCCCACCAACCCGCTCGACGTGCTCGCCCAGCAGGTCGTGGCGATGGTCGCGATGGAGGACTGGGCGGTCGCCGACCTCTTCGACCTCGTGCGCCGCAGCGCGTCCTTCGCCGCGCTCCCCCGGACGCTGTTCGACGCCGTGCTCGACATGCTGGCCGGGCGCTACCCGGGCGAGGACTTCGCCGACCTACGCCCGCGCGTCGACTGGGACCGCGTCACCGACACCCTCACCACGCGGCGCGGGGCGAAGCTGCTCGCGCTCACCTCCGGCGGCACGATCCCCGACCGCGGGATGTATGCCGTGATGCTCGCCACCGGCGACGGCCCGGGCCGGCGGGTCGGCGAGCTCGACGAGGAGATGGTCTACGAGTCGCGGGTCGGCGACGTCTTCACCCTCGGCACGACCAGCTGGCGGATCGAGGACATCACCCACGACCAGGTGCTCGTCACCCCTGCGCCGGGGCAGGTCGGGAGGCTGCCGTTCTGGAAGGGCGAGGCGCAGGGGCGCCCGGCCGAGCTCGGCGCCGCGCTGGGCGCCTTCGTCCGCGCGACCGCAGGTATGCCGCGCGAGGCCGCCCTGGGGACTCTCGCCGACAACGGCCTGGACGCATGGGCGGCCGACAACTTGGTCACCTACCTGCAGGAGCAGCGCGAGGCCACGGCCCACCTGCCCGACGACCGGACGGTCCTGGTCGAGCGCTTCCGCGACGAGATCGGCGACTGGCGCGTGGTGATCCACTCGCCGTGGGGCCGACCGGTGCACGGGCCGTGGGCGCTGTGCCTGGCGGCGCGGATGCGCGAGCGCTACGGCACCGACGTGCAGGCGCTCGCCGCCGACGACGGCATCGTGCTGCGCCTGCCCGACCTCGACGGGGCGGACGGGGGCGACGCCCGGCTGGACGCCGAGATCGTCGAGCTGCTCACCCTCGACCCGGATGAGGTCGCCGACCTGGTTACCGGCGAGATCGGCGGGTCGGCGCTGTTCGCCTCCCGCTTCCGCGAGTGCGCGGCCCGGGCGCTGCTGCTGCCGCGCCGCAACCCGGGCCGCCGCCAACCGCTGTGGCAGCAGCGGCAACGCTCGGCCCAGCTGCTCGAGGTCGCCGCGCGCTACCCGAGCTTCCCGATCGTGCTGGAGGCGGTGCGCGAGTGCGTGCAGGACGTCTACGACGTCGCCGCGCTGACCGACCTGATGCGGCGGGTGGCCTCCCGCGAGGTGCGGGTCGCGTCGGTGGCGACCACCCGCCCGTCGCCGTTCGCGCGGTCGCTGCTCATGGGCTACACGGCGCAGTTCCTCTACGAGGGCGACTCGCCGCTGGCCGAGCGCCGGGCGGCCGCCCTCTCCCTCGACCCCACCCTGCTTGCCGAGCTGCTGGGGCGCGGCGAGGGAGCCTCGCTGCGCGACCTGCTCGACCCCGAGGTGGTCGCCCGCACCGAGGGCGAGCTGCAGCGGCTGACCCCGGAGCGGGCCGCGCGCGACGCCCAGGACGCGCTCGACCTGCTCCGCGTGCTCGGGCCGCTGACGACCACCGAGCTGGAGCAGCGCACCCAGGACGAGTCGCGGGCCGACGTCGGCGGCTGGCTGGCCGACCTGGCCTCCTCCCGCCGCGTGATCCAGGTGCGCGTCGCCGGCGAGGACCGCTGGGCCGACGCCCAGGACGCTGCCCGGCTGCGCGACGCGCTCGGCACCGCGATCCCGGTCGGGGTCCCGGCCGCCTACCTCGAGGGGGTCGAGGACCCGCTCGGCGACCTCGTCGTCCGCTACGCCCGCACGCACGGGCCGTTCACGCCCGACGCGCTGGCCGCGCGGCTCGGGCTCGGCGCCGCCGTGGTGCGCGACGCGACCCGGCGGATGGTGTCCGCCGGGCGGATGGCGCAGGGTGCGCTCGTCCCGGACGGCACCGGCCACGAGGACCTCTGCGACGCGGAGGTGCTGCGGCTGCTGCGCCGTCGCTCGCTCGCCGCGCTGCGCCGCGAGGTCGAGCCGGTGCCGCAGCAGGCCTACGCCCGGTTCCTGCCGCGCTGGCAGGGCGCGACCGGCCTCGGCTCCGGCGGGGGCGAGCAGCTGCGGGGCGTCGACGGCGTCGTCCGCGTCGTCGAGCAGCTCGCCGGCGCCCGCATGCCCGCCTCGGCCGTGGAGTCCCTCGTCCTGCCCGCACGCGTCCGCGACTACTCCCCCGCGATGCTCGATACGCTGATGACCGGCGGCGAGGTGCTCTGGCAGGGGCACGGCAGCCTCCCCGGCGACGACGGATGGGTGTCCCTCCACCTGGCGGACACGGCATACCTGAGCATGGCGGAGCCCGGGCCGACCGGGGGTGAGGCCGCCGAGCAGGTGCTCGAGCTGCTCGGGCGCGTCCCCGGCGGCGCCTACCTCTTCCGCTCGCTCGCCGACGCGCTCGGCTCCACGGACGACCCGGCGCTGCTGACGACGCTGTGGGACCTGGTCTGGGCCGGCCGCGTCAGCGCCGACACCTTCGCGCCCGTCCGGGGGCTGCTGGGCGGTGGCCGCACCGCGCACCGGCCGAGGCGCGCCGCGCCGCGCACCGGCCGGTGGTCACGGACCAGTGTGGCGCTCGGCAACCGACCCTCCCGTCCGGCGATGCCCACACGGTCGGGCCCGCCCGGCTCCGTCGGCCGGTGGTCGCTGCTGCCGGTGCTCGAGCAAGACCCGACGGTGCGGGCGCTGGCCACCGCCGAGCAGCTGCTGGACAGGTATGGCGTGCTCACCCGCGGGTCTGTCGTCGCCGAGGGCATCGCGGGCGGGTATGCCGGCGTCTACCGGGTCCTCGCCGGTGCCGAGGAGGCTGGTCGCGTGCGGCGCGGATACGTCGTGGAGGGGCTGGGCGCCGCGCAGTTCGGCACGGCAGGGGCGATCGACCGGCTGCGCGCGCTCGACGGCGACCGGGACGCGCCGGGGCGCCGGCCGGAGGTCGTGCTGCTGGCCGCCACCGACCCGGCCAACCCCTACGGCGCGAGCGTGGCCTGGCCGGGACCGCCCGAGGACGAGGGCAGCACCCACCGGCCCGGGCGCAAGGCCGGCGCGATGGTGGTCCTCGTCGACGGTGCGCTCGTGCTCTACCTCGAGCGCGGCGGTCGGACCGCCCTCACCTTCGGCACGGGGCCGGCGGAGAAAGCCGAGCCCGACGGGCGGTGGGAGGCGGTCGCGTCCGCCCTGGCGGGCGCGGTCCGGTCCGGGGCGCTCGGCGGGCTGACGGTGGCCAGGATCGACGGCGGGCCCGCCCTCGGCTCGGCCTCGCCGCTCGCGGCCGCCCTGACCGCCGCCGGTTTCCACACCGCGCCGCAGGGGTTGCGGCTGCGGAGGTAGCACCGCGGGTGCAACACCCGGTGTTGCCTTCATGACATGCCGACCGAGAGGCCCCGGGTGATGGTCACTGAGACCGACGAGATCGCCCGTGCTCTGGCCGCCGCGCAGCGGCCTGGCCCGAGGAGACGTCCCGGGCCCGTCTGCTGGGGCGGCTGGCGGTGCTGGGCAGCCACCAGCTCGGGGCTGACAGCACTGACCCCTGGCCGCGCGACGAAGGCGGCTCCTCCACGCGGACCGTGAGTCCGTGCGGGGCGTGTTCCCGGCGGACTACCGCTCCTCGTGGAGCTGGCCGAACCGTCGCCGAGCTGTCGATCGAGGTGGTGCCCCTCGAGGACGCCGACGTAGAACCCCTGGCGCGGCTGCGTTCCAGCACGCGGCTGGGCATGCCGGACTGCTGCGTGGCGGCGCAGCAGCTCGAGGCTCAGGTCGTCACCATGGACGCAGCCCTGTCGCGTCGCGCGACCGAGCTCGGAATATCCGTTGTGCCGCCGCCCCGCTCCACGTCACCTCTCGCCGTCGTCCTCGCCGACCCGCCGGACGTGCTCCTCCTGGACGAGCCGACCAACCACCTCTCGCTCCTGCTCGTCTCCGAGCTCGATCTCGGGTTGCCCGGCTACTGGAAGGACCCGCATGACCAGCACGATCACCGTCACCCGTGGCAACGACCCCGGCGCGGTGCGCCGCATCCTCGCCTCCCTGCCCGACTGGTTCGGCATCCCCGAGGCCAACGAGCACTACGTCCGCGCCGGGGCCCGGCTGCCCGGCTACCTCGCCAGCGTCGATGACCGGGTCGTCGGGGTCGCCCTGGTCGACGCGCTCGAGGAGGACCTCCGCGCTGACGGCGCGCAGGTGCTCCAGGTCAAGACCGTGGGCGCCTCCTTCGAGGACGAGGGGTATGCCGCCACGCGCGCCTTCTACGAGGCGCGCGGCTTCCTGCCCCTCCAGGAGGTCGACGGTCTCGACTGGGACGGCCCGACCCTGGTCATGGTCAAGCCGCTGCGACCGTGACGAGGTCCTCCGCGGGCCGGCGCGTCCGCCAGGCCCTCGCTCGGGGACAATGTGCCGGTGCCCCACGGACGGACGACCACAGCTGTCCTGGCCGCCGTCGCCGCCGCCGGCCTCTGGGGCACCACGGGCACGGCCCAGGCCCTCGGGCCCGACGCCGCTGATCCCCTGTCGGTCGGGGCGCTGCGGGTCTCTCTGGGCGCCCTCGTCCTGCTCCTGCTCGCCGTCAGCGCCCGGGCACGGACCGGCACCGTGCCCGTCCTCCCTCCGGGCGGCCCCTCGCTGCCGGGGTGGGCCGTCCTGCTCCTCGGCGGGCTCTGCGTGGCGACCTACCAGGCCGGCTTCTTCGTCGGCGTCTCCCGTGCCGGCGTCGCGGTGGGCACGGTGGTGGCCCTGGGCCTTGCCCCGGTCGCCACCGGCCTGCTCGCGATCGTGCTCGGGGAACGGCCCGACCGCCGCTGGGTGTTCGCCACCGCGGTGGCCGTCGCAGGCGTCGCCATGCTCGTGGTCGGGGCCACCGGGCCGGCCGGTCGGGCGGACGCCCTGGGCGTGACGGCCGCAGCCGTGGCCGGCGTCTCCTACGCCGGCTACACGATCACCGCGCGCTCGCTGCTCGTGCGCGGCGTCCCCGGCGTGGCGGTCATGGCCGGCTTCTTCGGCGTCGGTGCGCTGATGCTCGCCCCGACCCTCTTCCTCGTCGACGTCGCGTGGGTGACCACCGCCCGCGGGCTGGCGGCGGTGCTCTGGCTCGGCGTGGTCGCCACCGCGCTGGCCTACGTCCTTTTCCAGCACGCACTGGCGCGGCTGTCGGCGCGCACGGTCGCGACGCTGTCCCTCGCCGAGCCGGTGACCGCCGCCCTCCTCGGCGTCCTCCTGCTGCGCGAGCACCTCTCGGCCACCTCGGTCCTGGGCCTGGCCGTGGTCGTGGCGGGCCTGGTCCTCGTCTCCCTGCCCACCCGCGGAGGCGGGCGGTCCCGGGGAGGAGCGGCACGGCATACCGTGTCCTCATGAGCGACGCCGACCGCACCATCTCCGCCCTGCCCCTGCCCACCGCCGACGAGGTCCCCGAGGGGGTGCGGCGGCTGTGGGAGAAGTCCCGCGAGGCCTTCGGCTTCGTGCCCAACGTCTTCGTGGCCCAGGCCTACAACGGCGAGCAGTTCCAGGCGTGGTGGAACTACTTCAACCTCCTGGTCAACAAGGAGGGCCACCTCAGCAACGCCGAGCGCGAGCTCATCGCGGTCGTGGTCAGCGGCATCAACCGCTGCACCTACTGCGCCGTCTCGCACGGCGCCGCGCTGCGGCACTACAGCGGCGACCCGGTCACCTCCGACCTGGTCGGCGTCAACTGGCGCCAGGCCGACCTGCCGGAGCGCGAGGCGGCGCTGGCGGCCTACGCCGAGAAGCTCACCAGCCACCCCGCCGAGGTGACCCCCGAGGACCTGGCGCCGCTGCGCGATGCGGGCCTGGACGACCACGAGATCCTCGAGGCGGTGCAGGTCGTCGGCATGTTCAACATGACCAACCGCATCTCGACCGCGATGGCGATGGTGCCCAACGCGGAGTACCACTCCCAGGATCGCGTCACCCAGGTGGACCTGACCTCCCAGGCCTGACGCGTGCCCGAGGGTGACGCCGTCTGGCGGACGGCACGGCGCCTGCACGACGGGCTCGCCGGCGCGGTCCTGGAGGGCAGCGACCTGAGGGTGCCCACCCTCGCGACCGCCGACCTGTCCGGCCGGCGCACGCTCGAGGTCGTGCCGCGGGGCAAGCACCTGCTGCACCGTCTCGAGGGCGGTCTCACGCTGCACTCGCACCTGCGGATGGACGGCAGGTGGCGGGTCGCCCCGGCCGCCGCGAGGTATGCCGCCGCGCACCGGCACACCACCCGCGCCCTGCTCTGGACGGCCGGGGTGGTCGCGGTCGGCGACCAGCTCGGCATGCTCGACCTGGTCCGCACCGACGAGGAGCACCGCGTCGTCGGCCACCTCGGTCCCGACCTGCTCGACCCGGCCTTCGACCTGGAGGTGGCCGTGGGCAACCTGCTCGCCGACCCGGCGCGGCCGCTGGTCGAGGCTCTCCTCGACCAGCGCACCGTCGCCGGCATCGGCACGATCTGGGCCAGCGAGCCGCTCTTCCTCGAGGGCATCCACCCGTGGACGCCCGCGGGCCGGCTGGGGCCCGACCGGCTCGAGGCGCTGCTCACCCGGACGCGCCGGATGATGGTGCGCGGCTGCCGCGACGGGCGACCGCTGACCACCGGGGGCGCCGGACGGGGAGAGGAGACGTGGGTGTTCGGGCGGCGGGCGCTGCCGTGCCGACGGTGCGGGACGCCGGTGCGCACCGGTGTCGTGGGGGCGGCCCCGCAGGAGCGGATGCTCGCCTACTGTCCGGTGTGCCAGGACGGTCTGGCGCCGCACGACGACGGAGCTCCGCAGCAGCCGCTGGGGCACCGGCCCGAGGGGCCGGGGCAAGGACGACGATGAGGATCGACCTGAGGAAGGACCTGTCGCACCTCTACCGACCCGGTACCCGCGACTTCGTCGAGGTGGACGTGCGCCGACGCGCTACCTGGCCGTCGACGGCCACGGTGACCCCAACCTCGGCGGACTACGGCGGCGCTCAAGGCGCGGACGGGTGACGACTTCGTCGTCGGGCCGCTGGAGGGGCTGCGGACCAGCGTCGACCCGGCTGCCTTCGCCGACCGCCGCAAGGACGAGTGGGACTGGCCGATGCTGCTCCCCCTGCCCGAGCTGGTGGACCCCGAGGACGTCAAGACCGGCCTCGCCGCCGTGCATCGGAAGAAGCCGGACCTGCCGTGGGACCGCCTCCACCGACGGACCCCTGCACGGGCAGGTCAGACTCGACGAGCGCGGCCATCCGGCGCGGGAGAGCAAAGTGGGGCTATTGGAGGGCCACTGCCAGCGACTACTCAGGTCACATCGGTGCGCTCTCCGATGGAGGGACCTTCGCCTACTGCTCAGGATGACGTTTCGCCGAGTACATGAGGCGCATGGCTACCTGCATGACCGATTCGGGGTTCGCCGCGTCCGTGCAGGAGGACGGTGGGGTGAAGATCGACGTGGGTGCTGGTCGGGACGCAGCTGTACGACGAGTCCCTGGCGGCGTACGACTGTCTGCTGGGCGAGGGCTACCGGCCCACCCCGCCCGTGTCACGGGCGGTCTTCACGGACGCCTACCGCGACGGCCGCGCCCCGCAGCCGTCGCTGTCCGACGGATCAGGCGGCGGAGACGACCGTCCGGCGGTCCGGCACCTGGGGGCGGCGCAGCGGCTGGGCCAGGCCCTCGGTGAGGACGGCGGTCATCTGCTGCTCCGCGGCCTCGGCCAGGTTGACCCGGTCAGCGACGTCGGAGAGCATCTCCGAGAGCGGCACGTCCAGCGCCTTGCAGATCGAGGCGAGCAGCTCGGAGGAGGCTTCCTTCTCGCCGCGCTCGACCTCGGAGAGATAGCCCAGGGAGCAGGCGGCCTGCGAGCTGACCTCGCGCAGCGTGCGGCCCTGGTCCTGCCGCCTCTCGCGCAGGACGTCGCCCAGCTCGCGTCGTAGCAGCACCATGGTCAACCCTCCTCTGCTCGGCCGTCCCCGTCGTGCGACGAGATGTCTACCGTACCTCCCGGCCCTGACCGTGCGTCGAGGACTGTCTCCTCGAGCAGGGCCAGCACCGCCGTCACCGTGGCGGTGCGGACCGCCTGCCGGTCTCCGTGGAGGTTCAACACCCGGTGGGCCCGTCGCGATTCCCCGACCACCGCGAGGTGCACGGTCCCGGCAGGATGGCCGTCGCTGGGGCCGGGGCCGGCCACCCCCGTGGTGGCCACCGCCCAGTCCGCCCCGAGCTGCCGGCGCGCCCCGTCGGCCATCGCCAGGGCGCACTCGCGCGACACGACCCCGCGCTCGGCCACCACGGCGGCGGGCACTCCCAGCACCGAGATCTTCACCTGCGGCGAGTAGGCGACCACGCCGCCGAGCAGCACCTCGCTGGACCCGGCGACGTCGGTGAGGGCAGCGGCGACCAGGCCCCCGGTGAGGGACTCCGCAACGGCGAGGGTGTCCCGCGTCGCGCCGAGCAGCCCCAGGACCCGGGCGGCGGTCGTGGTCACGACGGCGCGGCCGGCCGCGGCCCGAAGGCCTGACGCAGGTAGTCGACCCCGGTCACCACCGTGACGAAGACCGCGGCGTACATCACCCACAGACCCACGGCGTTCAGCAGCGTGCCCAGCGGTGCGAGCATGAGGATCAGCCCGACCGCCTGGAGCACGGTCTTGAGCTTGCCGCCGCGGCTGGCCGGGATGACCCCGCGCCGGATGACGACGAAGCGCATCAGGGTGATCCCGACCTCCCGCACGAGGATCACGACCGTCACCCACCACGGCAGCTCGCCCAGCAGGGACAGGCAGATCAGCGCCGAGCCCATGAGCGCCTTGTCGGCGATCGGGTCCATCAGCTTGCCGAACGCGGTCACCAGTCCCCGGCGCCTGGCCAGGTCGCCGTCCACCCAGTCGGTGACGGTCGCGACGACGAAGACGACCGTGGCCCACCACCGGTCGCCGGCCGCGCCGTCGGCGCCACCGTCCCGCATGAGCAGCCAGACGAAGACGGGGACCAGCAGGATGCGCAGGACGGTCAGGGCGTTGGGCAGGTTCCAGGCCGACGGCTGCGCGTGCGTGGCCGGACCGACGACGTCGGGGCCGTCGGGGTCGTGCGGACCGATCACGACGCGCGCCCGGTCACGGCGAGCAGGTCGACGCCCTCGGTGCCCACCACCCGGGCGGTGACGAGGTCACCCACGGCAGGAGACGGCATACCCGGGTCCCGGAGCTCGAGGTAGGTGACCCCGTCGACGTCCGGGCCCTGCTGGCCCGCCCGTCCGACGAGGCGGCCGTCCTCCTCGCCCTCGAGGAGCACCTCGACGTCGGTGCCGATCCGGTCCTCCGCCCGCTGGGAGGTCAGCTCCTCCACGAGCGCGGAGACGTCCTCCACCCGCTCCTGGATCGTGTCCGGGTCCAGCTTGCCGTCGAGCCCCTCGGCCTCGGTGCCGTCCTCGTCGGAGTAGCCGAAGACGCCCACCACGTCCAGGCGCGCCTCCTGCAGGAAGTCCGTCAGCTCGGCCAGGTCGTCCTCGGACTCCCCGGGGAAGCCGACGATGACGTTGGTGCGCACGCCCGCCTCCGGCAGCCGCTCGCGGACCTGGTCCAGCAGCGCCAAGAAGGACTCACGACTGCCGAACCGGCGCATCCGGCGCAGCAGCGGGGAGCTGGCGTGCTGGAAGGAGATGTCGAAGTAGGGCGCCACCCCCGGCGTGCGCGCCATCGCGTCGAGCAGGTCGGGCCGGACCTCCGCGGGCTGCAGGTAGGAGACCCGCACCCGCTCGATCCCCTCGACCTGCGTCAGCGCCGGCAGCAGCGCGTCGACGAGCCGCAGGTCGCCGAGGTCCTTGCCGTAGGAGGTGGTGTTCTCGCTGACGAGGAAGACCTCCTTGACGCCCCTCTCGGCCAGCCAGCGCGCCTCGGCGAGGATCTCCTCGGGCGCGCGGGAGACGAAGCTGCCGCGGAACATCGGGATCGCGCAGAAGGAGCAGCGCCGGTCGCACCCGGAGGCGATCTTCAGCGGCGCCCAGGGCCGCCCGTCCAGGCGCGCGCGCACCACGCGCGGGCCGGAGGCCGGCGCGACCTGCTCCAGCGGGACGGTCGGCGCGGCCTCCTGCTGGTGGCCGGGGAGGGCGACGGACGCGCTGGCGGCATGCCGTGCGTTCGGGGCGAGCGGGAGCAGCGTGCGTCGGTCCCTGGGGACGTGGGAGACGGGCCGCTCGCCCTCCAGGATCCGCTGCAGCTGGGCGGACATGTCGGTGTAGGAGTCGAAGCCCAGGACCGCGTCGGCCTCCGGGAGCTCCTCGGCGAGCTGGGCGCCGTAGCGCTCGGCCATGCAGCCGACGGCGACAACCTTCTGGGTGCGGCCCGTGCGCTTGAGGTCGTTGGCCTCCAGCAGCGCGTCGATCGAGTCCTTCTTGGCCTGCTCGACGAAGCCGCAGGTGTTGACGACCGCGACGTCGGCCTCGGCGGCGTCGTCGACGAGCGTCCAGCCGCCGGCGGCGAGCCGGCCGGCCAGCTCCTCGGAGTCGACCTCGTTGCGGGTGCAGCCGAGGGTGACGACGGCGACGGAGCGGGTGGGCATGGGTCCGAGTGTAGGACGCGGCGCTCCGCCGCCTGCCACGCCGCGACGCGGCAGGCCTCCGCGCCCGCTCACGGCGCCACGAGCGGCGGGTGGAGGTCCTTCATCGCGAAGCGTTGCCGGCGCAGGACCACGAACCCGCACAGCGCGACGGCGGTCACCGTGATGACGACGAGCACGACGACGTCGGTGACCAGGCGCGCGGTCTCCCCGCCGGAGATGACGACCCGGAAGGCGTCGATGAGGTAGGTCATCGGCATCGCCGGCGCGATCGCGCCGAGGAAGGGCGGCAGGAGCTCGGCGGGGTAGGTGCCGCCCGACGTCGGCAGCTGCAGCACCAGCCAGACCAGCGTGATGGCCGAGGCCACCGTGCCGAGCGCGGTGCGGAGCAGGTGGGCGATCGAGGAGAAGCACAGGGCCCCGAACACGGTGAGCGCCAGCAGCGAGAGGGGCCGCACCGGGGCCAGGCCGAGCGTGGCCCAGACGACCCCGACCATGATGAGACCGCCGGCCACCGCGATGGCGGCGACGGGGTACCAGGCGGTGAGGGAGAGCCGCAGCGGGTGGGCCCGCCCGGCGAGCAGCCGGCCCGCGACGGGCCGGACGACGAGGAAGACGCTGATGCCGAAGACCCACAGGGCGATCGCGAAGAACATCGGGGCCAGGCCGCGGCCGTAGTAGGTGGCCGGGTGGTCCACGGTCATGCGCACGTCCGCCGGCGAGGAGAGCACCTGCGCCGCCCGGTCCTGCTCGTCCTGGGTGAGGACCGGGAGCCGCTCGACGCCGTCCGCCAGGCCGTCGGCCAGCTCGGCGGCGCCGTCGTCGACCCGCGCCAGCCCGTCGTCGAGGTCGTGGGCGCCCGTGGCGAGCTCGCCCAGCCCGTCGTCGAGCTGGTGCGCGCCGTCGGCGAGCCGGCTCACGCCCGTGTCGAGGGCGGTGGCCCCGTCCGCGACCTGCGAGGCACCGTCCGCGAGCGTGCCGAGCCCCGCGTACAGGGTGGCGCTCCCTTTCCGGGCGTCGGCGACGCCGTCGTGCAGGGAGTGGGCGCCGGTCGCGACCTGGTGGGCGCCCTCGTCGAGGGCCGTGAGGTCGTCGCGTGCCTGCTGGACGCGGGTGGTCAGGTCGCCGGTGCTCTGCACCGCGGCGTCGATGTCCACGGCCGTCCCGGCCACGGTCGCCGCCGTGCCGGCCACGTCCTCGGCACGGCCCGAGGCCGTGCCGACGGTGCCGACCAGCCGCTGCCACGTGGGGTCGTCCGCCAGCTCGGGGTGGTCCTGCTGGATCTGGTCGAGGTCGGTGGCCAGGCTGGCGAGGTCGGTGCTGACCGAGCCGCTGGCGCCGGAGACGGCCTCGGTCAGCGCCGCGACGTCGCTGGTGATGGTGCGCGCGCTGTCCTGGACGGCCGGGAGCTCCTCCAGGACGACGTCGAGGACGGGGACCACCTTGCCGCTCAGCTGGGACGTCCCGGCAGCGACCTGGTCCGCGCCCTCGGCGAGCGAGGACGATCCCGCGAGGAGCTGGCCGAGGCCGGCGTCGAGCTGCTGGGCCCCGTCCCTTGCGGTCACGGCGCCGTCCGACACCTGACCGGCGCCGGAGGCGAGCTCGGAGGCTCCCGCGCTGGCCTCCTCGGCCCCGTCGGCGAGGGCGTCCGCCCCCGTCCTGGCGTCGTCCGCGCCCCCGGCGAGCTGGCCGGCCCCGTCGTGCGCCGCTGAGGCGCCGTCGGCGAGCCGGCTCGCGCCGTCCCGTGCGTCCGCCATCCCGGACCGGATCGTGTCCAGGTTGGCGAAGACCGCGGAGAAGTAGGCGTCGACCGCCGCCTGGTCGACGGCGAGGGCGACGGAGTCCTGTGCCTTGCTCGTGATCGACCCCACGACGAAGCCGTTGGCGTCGTCCCGGCGCAGGTAGATCTCGGCGCGCTCCGGGTCGAGGGTCGCCCCGCTGACCAGGTCACCGGAGAAGCTGGCCGGGATCGTCATCGTCATGAAGTAGCGGCCGTCGGCGAGGCCCTCGTCCGCCTCCTCGGCGTCGGTCGCCCGCCAGTCGAAGGCCTGATCCTCCATGAGCCTGTCCACGAGGTCCGGCCCGGCGTGCACGGTGCGCTCCTCTCCGTCGGGTCCGTCGACGGTCGCCGGGCGGTCGAGGTCGACGATCGCGACCGGCAGCCGGTCGAGACGGCCGTAGGGGTCCCAGTTGGCCGAGAGGTAGATGGCGCTGTAGAGGAGCGGCACGAGCAGCACGAAGATCAGCGCCAGCTTGGGCAGCGGGCCCCGGAAGCGGCGCAGCTCGTAGCGGCCAAGCCGGGCGGGCGAGAAGATCACAGCAGGTCTCCCGGGGTCGGACGGGTCGAGGGCAGGCGGAGCAGCGTGGTGCCCGGGGGCAGCGGGTCCGGTGCGGCGACGGTCGAGGTGACGACGACCGCGCCGGCCGCGCGGGCCAGCCGCCCCAGGTGCTCGAGGGCGAGCACCTGGTCGGCCGGGGAGAGGTCGTGGTCGAGGTCGTCGAGGACGGTGAGGGCGGCGGGCCGCAGCTGGGCGAGGAGCACGAGGAGCAGCACGCGGCTGAGCATGGACAGGTCCCCCACCGCCGCGTCGCGCGGCACCCGGAAGCCGAGGGCGTCCTCCAGCTCGGACATCCGCCGGCTGCCGTCGCGCTCGGGCACGCCGTCGGTCAGGCACCGCTCCGTGACGCACTC